>NZ_JBXAWH010000008.1:0-288303 GCF_057291635.1 Pseudomonas sp. 1L-C-7-B-C1
CCGATGGTAGTGTGGGGTTTCCCCATGTGAGAGTAGGTCATCGTCAAGATTAAATTCCGAAACCCCATCTGCGAAAGCAGATGGGGTTTTGTTTTGTGCGCGGAAAACTATCAATCACCTCTCACAATTAATCAGTCCTCTAGCTGCGTTGCCGGCGGCCTGGACTTGAAACTTACGCTTGCGTGAGTCGCCTGTATGGCTATCATGCGCGTCTTACTGCCAGGCGCTCCCACTCATGCATACATTGCTAAAGCTACTTGAAGACGGGGCATTTCACTCCGGTGAGGATCTGGGGCTTGCGCTGGGCGTCAGCCGGAGTGCTGTCTGGAAGAAGTTGCAGCAGGTCCAGGCTGACCTCGGGATAGAAATTTATAAGGTGCGCGGTCGTGGCTACCGGTTGGCCTCGCCGCTGTCATTTTTGGATGATGAGGCTCTGCGTCGTGAGCATATGGGGTTGGGTTGGGCGTGCAGGATTCACGAAACGATCGACTCAACTAATGCTGAAGCCATGCGAGTGGCCAATTCAGGCGCTGAACTTCCTTGCTTAGTTCTCGCAGAGCAGCAGACAGCTGGCCGTGGCAGGCGTGGCCGTCATTGGGTAAGTCCTTTCGCTGAAAATCTCTATTACAGCCTCGCCTTGCGTATGGATGGCGGGACGCGTCGCCTGGATGGTCTGAGTCTTCTAGTAGGACTTGCTGTGGTAGATACGCTGAGAGAGCTCGGTATCGATACTGCGGGGCTGAAATGGCCCAATGACATTCTGGTCGGCGGTAAGAAACTTGCTGGAGTGCTACTTGAGCTAACCGGCGATCCTGCCAATGTGTGTCATGTGGTAATTGGTGTTGGCATCAACGTCAATATGCGTGAATCCATTAACGTAGATCAGCCTTGGACTTCATTGGCTCTGGAGCTGGGGCTCGTCCAGGACCGGAACAAGGTTGCTTGCGCGCTAAGTCGGAATCTCAGCGCATATCTCGCTGGTCATCAGGAAAAGGGCTTCGCGGCCTACCGGAGAGATTGGGAGGAGAAGCACTTGTGGCAAGGGCTTGTGGTCGCTCTGACTGCGGGCGCGACGATCACTCAGGGTGTTGTCCTGGGGGTTGGTGATGACGGGACGCTAAGGCTGAAGGTAGGTGGTCGTGAGGAGCACTTCAGCGGGGGGGAGGTGAGTCTGAGGCTTCAGGGGAATTAGAGTGGAAATCGGAGTTAATAGGTAGGCATGCATCCGAATGCATATCGATTATGAGGTGGGTATGCCTTGGGCATTTTTGTTGTTGCTCATGTTGAACGGTCTTTATTTTGTCTGGCATCAGCAGGATGCGCCGCTGCGCCCCAAAGAGGTCGAGCCGCTGCTGACTCATAGAGCATATGGCCAGGATATTCGGCTGCTTAGCGAGTCGGGATTGGATGGTGCTAACGCGCGCATCGCTGCAGACCAAGAGCAATGCCTCTACCTGGGCGGTACCGCCAGGCAGGCTGAAATTACGCTTCTCGAGCAGCGCCTGGTTGCATTGGATATTGACACTCGCCTCGTTAGGCGCCTGGATCATCAAGGCGGCGGGTATTGGCTGAAAATTGCGCCTGCGAGTAGGCGGCTGGTCAGCGATGTGCTATTCGCCGAACTCCGCCGGGATTTCCCCACGCTAAAAAATGAAATAATGTCATGTGAGGCATTGCAACCGTAGATTAGTTTGAATAGAATGGCGCCCGCTTCGCAGTGCAGATCAACTGATCGGTACTGATGTGGCGACGGTCAATACTCGTAACCTCAAGTTTTTATTGAGAAAAAGATTGACAGAAGGGTGGCATGATATAGAATGCTGCCTCGCTTAGGAGGGGTTCCCGAGCGGCCAAAGGGATCAGACTGTAAATCTGACGTCTACGACTTCGAAGGTTCGAATCCTTCCCCCTCCACCATATTTTGAGCGTAAGCAGCAAAGCTCAGCGGGTATAGTTTAGTGGTAGAACCTCAGCCTTCCAAGCTGATGATGCGGGTTCGATTCCCGCTACCCGCTCCAGGTTTTCTGGTTGTGCAATGTGTTTTGCTCTTGTAGCTCAGTTGGTAGAGCACACCCTTGGTAAGGGTGAGGTCAGCGGTTCAAATCCGCTCAAGAGCTCCATTACTAAGGCAGATATGTGAGTATCTGCCTTTGTTTTAGGCGCTACGAATGCCATGGTTTTCAAGCTCTTGGTGAGGTAGGGCTGCAGTGAGTCGGCCTGCACGATAGCAGTTGTCGAGTTGCTGTTGAAATCTTCCTGTCAGGTCCGCATAATGGTCGGCCTGATTTTGCTTTTAGGTCAGTAGCTCAATTGGCAGAGCGACGGTCTCCAAAACCGTAGGTTGGGGGTTCGATTCCCTCCTGACCTGCCAGATTCTCCAAAGTATCTGGCTTTCTTTTCACAGGATTTTAGTAGATGAATCCAAAGGCTGAAGCCCAAGACTCCCGTTTTGATCTCGTGAAGTGGCTTGTCGTAGTGCTTCTGGTGGTCGTGGGTGTCGTTGGAAATCAATACTACTCCGCGCAACCAATCCTGTATCGCGTTCTTGCCCTGCTTGTGATCGCCGCCGTGGCAGCCTATGTGGCTCTACAGACGGGGAGGGGCAAGGCTTTCTTTGTTTTGGCCAAAGAAGCTCGCGCTGAGATTCGTAAAGTCGTGTGGCCTACGCGTCAAGAGACTACCCAGACCACTTTGATCGTGGTTGCAGTGGTTCTCGTCATGGCGCTGCTGTTGTGGGGTTTAGATTCCCTGCTCGGCTGGCTTGTTTCCTTGATTGTCGGCTAAGGGTGTCCCGTGGCTAAGCGTTGGTACGTAGTGCATGCCTACTCGGGTTACGAGAAGCATGTCATGCGCTCACTGGTTGAGCGTGTAAAGCTTGCAGGCATGGAAGATGGCTTCGGCGAAATTCTGGTCCCTACTGAAGAAGTAGTGGAAATGCGTAACGGCCAGAAACGCAAAAGCGAACGCAAATTCTTCCCTGGCTATGTGCTTGTCCAGATGGACATGAACGAGGGTACCTGGCACTTGGTCAAGGACACTCCTCGTGTAATGGGTTTTATCGGTGGTACGGCAGATAAGCCGGCCCCTATTACCGATAAAGAAGCTGAGGCAATTCTGCGTCGCGTTGCCGATGGCAGCGACAAGCCGAAGCCAAAGACTCTGTTCGAGCCGGGCGAAGTCGTCCGTGTTACAGATGGTCCGTTTGCTGATTTCAACGGTACTGTCGAAGAAGTCAATTACGAGAAGAGCCGGATCCAAGTGGCGGTGCTCATTTTCGGACGCTCCACTCCGGTGGAGCTGGAGTTCAGTCAGGTCGAAAAGGCGTAACTGAGCTCAGAATCCCATACCCCGCAGCCTTGGGCTGTGGGGTTTTTTCGTCACCGGGATAAACGCGCAAGTAACCGGGGAGCCTTCCGAGGCGCTAGAACCCGTAATTGGAGTGCCTCATGGCCAAGAAGATTACCGCTTACATCAAGCTTCAAGTGAAAGCCGCTCAGGCTAACCCAAGCCCGCCTGTTGGTCCTGCACTGGGTCAGCACGGCGTGAATATCATGGAATTCTGCAAAGCGTTCAACGCCCGTACTCAGGGTATTGAGCCAGGTCTGCCGACTCCTGTGATCATCACTGTTTACAGTGACCGCAGCTTCACCTTTGAAACCAAAAGCACCCCGGCTTCGGTACTGCTGAAAAAAGCAGCTGGCTTGACCAGCGGCTCGGCTCGTCCGAACACCGTAAAAGTTGGCACTGTAACCCGTGCCCAGCTGGAAGAAATCGCCAAGGCAAAAAATGCCGACTTGACCGCTGCTGATATGGACGCCGCCGTGCGCACCATCGCCGGTTCTGCTCGTAGCATGGGCCTTAACGTGGAGGGTGTGTAATGGCTAAGCTGACTAAGCGCCAAAAAGCCATCGCTTCGAAAGTCGAAGCTGGCAAATCTTATAACTTCAACGAAGCTGCTGCTCTGCTGGCTGAGTTGTCGACTGTGAAGTTCAGCGAGTCCGTAGACGTCGCTGTGAACCTCGGTGTTGATCCTCGTAAATCCGACCAAGTCGTACGTAGCGCTACCGTGCTGCCACACGGCACTGGCAAGACCGTTCGTGTCGCAGTATTTACTCAGGGTCCAGCTGCTGAAGCTGCTCTGGCTGCCGGCGCCGATCGCGTTGGTATGGACGACTTGGCTGCTGAAATGAAGGGCGGCGATCTGAACTATGACGTCGTTATTGCATCCCCGGATGCAATGCGTGTTGTTGGTCAGTTGGGTCAGATTCTCGGCCCGCGCGGCCTGATGCCTAACCCTAAAGTCGGTACCGTTACTCCAGACGTAGCCACTGCCGTGAAAAACGCCAAGGCTGGTCAGGTTCGTTATCGCACCGACAAAAACGGCATTATCCACACCTCCGTTGGCAAGGTCGGCTTTGATGCAGACAAGCTACGTGAGAACGTTGAAGCGCTGATCGCCGATCTGAAGCGTATCAAGCCTGCTTCCTCGAAAGGTATCTACGTTAAGCGCGTAACACTGAGCACCACTATGGGCCCAGGCTTGGTCATCGACCAGGGTTCGTTGGACGCGTAAGACTGGCATGGCGCGGGTAACCGTACCATTGCGAAAATTGGGGTCCCTGCCTGGCGGGGGCTATCCAAGACCGTAGGCGGCGAAAGCCTTAAACCTCAAGCCTACGCAGATGGTGCTCCCGGTTCTTTACCGAATCAGACACCAAAACTACATCCGACTCAGGTCAGATGAAACGGTAACAAGCAGGAGTTAAACCCGTGGCAATTAAACTCGAAGACAAGAAGGCCATCGTCGCTGAAGTCAACGAGGCTGCCAAAAACGCTCTGTCTGCTGTTGTGGCTGATGCCCGCGGTGTGACAGTAGGCGCGATGACCGGACTCCGTAAAGAGGCTCGTGAAGCTGGCGTATACGTGCGTGTCGTACGTAACACCCTGCTCAAGCGCGCCGTTGCTGACACTGAGTACAGTGTCCTCAACGACGTGTTCACTGGCCCGACCTTGATCGCGTTCTCCAATGAACACCCAGGCGCTGCTGCCCGTTTGTTCAAAGAGTTCGCTAAAGGTCAGGATAAGTTCGAGATCAAGGCAGCTGCGTTCGAGGGCAAGTTCCTCGCACCTAATCAGATCGACGTACTGGCAACATTGCCGACCCGCAACGAAGCGATTTCGCAGCTGATGAGCGTGATTCAAGGCGCTACCAGCAAGCTCGCTCGTACTCTGGCGGCCATCCGCGAACAGAAAGAAGCCGCTGCAGCCTAAGGGCAGGCACTTCCTCTCGCGTATTTTTGTTTATTTCGATGGTCGCGTAGGCCGTCCCCCAATTCAGGAATTAGAGTCATGTCTATCTCTCAAGACGATATCCTCAACGCCGTAGCTGAAATGTCCGTTCTGCAGGTTGTAGAGCTGATCAAAGCATTCGAAGAAAAATTCGGTGTTAGCGCTGCCGCTGCTTCCGCTGGCCCAGCTGCTGCTGCTGCCGTTGTTGAAGAGCAAACCGAATTCAACGTCATGCTGCTGGAAGCTGGCGAGAAGAAAGTTAACGTCATTAAAGCAGTTCGTGAACTGACCGGTCTGGGCCTGAAAGAAGCCAAGGCAGTCGTTGACGGCGCTCCGGCAATGGTCCTGGAAGCAATAGCTAAAGACGCTGCTGACAAAGCCAAGGCTACCCTGGAAGAAGCAGGCGCTAAAGTCGAGCTGAAGTAAGCATCGACTTTGCGTTTCCAGCCCAAGCGTTAAGCGAAAGGCTGATGGCTGGTGGCTTCTGCCACCGGCCTTTTTCCGTTGTTGGCAGCTGATTCGGTTAGCGCTGATTACGTGATCTACCCACCTTGAACGGTGGCGCGAACCATGGGGTTCGCAAGATTTTTCTGGCTGCTCCCGTCGGGAGGAGCCAAACAAGCAGGTGACCAAGCTGGGGAACGCTGATGGCTTACTCATATACTGAGAAAAAACGTATCCGCAAGGACTTTAGCAAGTTGCCGGACGTCATGGATGTGCCTTACCTCCTGGCCATCCAGCTGGATTCGTATCGTGAATTCTTGCAAGCGGGAGCGACTAAAGATCAGTTCCGCGACGTGGGCCTGCATGCGGCCTTCAAATCTGTTTTCCCGATCATCAGCTACTCCGGCAATGCTGCTTTGGAGTATGTGGGTTATCGTCTGGGCGAACCGGCTTTTGATGTCAAGGAATGCGTGCTCCGCGGTGTGACGTACGCCGTACCTTTACGAGTAAAAGTACGCCTGATCATTTTCGACAAAGAATCGTCGAATAAAGCGATCAAGGACATCAAAGAGCAAGAAGTCTACATGGGTGAAATCCCCCTGATGACTGAGAACGGTACCTTCGTTATCAACGGTACCGAACGAGTGATCGTTTCCCAGCTGCACCGTTCGCCGGGCGTGTTCTTTGACCACGACCGCGGCAAGACGCACAGTTCTGGCAAGCTGTTGTACTCGGCTCGCATCATTCCTTACCGTGGTTCGTGGCTGGATTTCGAATTCGATCCGAAGGATTGTGTCTTCGTACGTATCGACCGTCGCCGCAAACTCCCTGCATCGGTTCTGCTCCGTGCGCTGGGTTACACCACGGAAGAAGTGCTGGATGCCTTCTACACCACCAACGTATTCCACGTTCAGGGCGAGAACCTGAATCTGGAGTTGGTGCCTCAGCGCCTGCGTGGCGAAATTGCCGTTCTGGATATTCTGGACGACAAGGGCAAGGTGATTGTTGAGCAAGGCCGTCGTATTACGGCCCGTCATATCAACCAGCTCGAAAAAGCCAACATCAAGACCCTTGAGGTTCCGCTCGACTACGTTATTGGCCGCACCAGCGCCAAGGCGATCGTGCACCCAGCGACGGGTGAGATCATTGCCGAGTGCAATACCGAGCTGAATACCGAGATCCTGGCAAAAATTGCCAAGGCTCAGGTTGTTCGCATCGAGACGCTGTACACGAACGACATCGACTGCGGTCCTTTCATCTCCGACACCCTGAAGATCGACTCGACCGGCAACCAGCTTGAAGCCCTGGTCGAAATCTATCGGATGATGCGTCCTGGCGAGCCACCTACCAAGGATGCCGCCGAGACCTTGTTCAACAACCTGTTCTTCAGCCCAGAGCGCTACGATCTGTCGGCTGTAGGTCGAATGAAGTTCAACCGTCGTATCGGTCGTACCGAGATCGAAGGTTCGGGCGTCCTGCACAAAGACGACATCGTTGCAGTGCTGAAGACCCTGGTCGACATCCGTAATGGTAAAGGCATCGTCGATGACATCGATCACCTCGGTAACCGTCGCGTTCGTTGCGTAGGCGAGATGGCCGAGAACCAGTTCCGTGTAGGTCTGGTGCGTGTTGAGCGTGCGGTTAAAGAGCGTCTGTCGATGGCAGAAAGCGAAGGCCTGATGCCTCAGGACCTGATCAACGCCAAGCCTGTTGCGGCGGCGGTGAAAGAGTTCTTCGGTTCCAGCCAGCTTTCCCAGTTTATGGACCAGAACAACCCGCTGTCCGAGATCACTCACAAGCGTCGTGTCTCTGCACTCGGCCCTGGTGGGCTGACGCGTGAGCGTGCCGGCTTTGAAGTTCGTGACGTACACCCGACTCACTACGGTCGTGTATGCCCGATTGAAACGCCGGAAGGTCCGAACATTGGTCTGATCAACTCCTTGGCGGCATACGCGCGCACCAACCAGTACGGCTTCCTCGAGAGCCCGTACCGTGTGGTTAAGGACGCTCTGGTAACTGACGAAATCGTTTTCCTCTCAGCCATTGAGGAAGCGGATCACGTCATTGCCCAGGCATCTGCGGCAATGAACGACAAGAAGATCCTGATCGACGAGCTGGTTGCTGTTCGTCACCTGAACGAGTTCACTGTCAAGGCGCCGGAAGACGTCACCCTGATGGATGTTTCGCCGAAGCAGGTTGTATCGGTTGCAGCATCGCTGATCCCGTTCCTTGAGCACGACGACGCCAACCGTGCGTTGATGGGTTCGAACATGCAGCGTCAGGCTGTACCAACGCTGCGCGCTGACAAGCCGCTGGTAGGTACCGGCATGGAGCGCAACGTTGCGCGTGACTCCGGCGTTTGCGTCGTAGCCCGTCGTGGCGGTGTGATCGACTCAGTAGATGCCAGCCGTATCGTGGTTCGTGTTGCAGATGACGAAGTCGAGACAGGCGAAGCCGGTGTCGACATCTACAACCTCACCAAGTACACACGTTCGAACCAGAACACCTGCATCAACCAGCGTCCGCTGGTGAGTAAGGGTGATCGCGTTCAGCGCAGTGACATCATGGCTGACGGCCCGTCCACCGATATGGGTGAGCTGGCGCTGGGCCAGAACATGCGCATCGCGTTCATGGCGTGGAACGGCTTCAACTTCGAAGACTCCATCTGCCTGTCCGAGCGTGTTGTTCAGGAAGACCGCTTCACCACGATCCACATTCAGGAACTGACCTGTGTGGCGCGTGATACCAAGCTCGGGCCTGAAGAGATCACTGCTGACATCCCTAACGTGGGTGAAGCGGCACTGAACAAGCTGGACGAAGCCGGTATCGTTTATGTTGGCGCGGAAGTAGGCGCTGGCGACATTCTGGTAGGTAAGGTCACTCCTAAGGGCGAGACCCAGCTGACTCCGGAAGAGAAGCTGCTGCGCGCAATCTTCGGTGAGAAAGCCAGCGACGTTAAAGACACCTCCTTGCGCGTACCTACTGGTACCAAAGGCACCGTCATTGATGTTCAGGTCTTCACTCGTGACGGCGTTGAGCGTGATGCTCGTGCGCTGTCCATCGAGAAGAGCCAGCTCGACGAGATCCGCAAGGATCTGAACGAAGAGTTCCGCATTGTTGAAGGCGCAACCTTCGAGCGTCTGCGTTCTGCGCTGGTAGGTCGTACCGCTGAAGGTGGTGCCGGCCTGAAAAAAGGGCAGGAAATCACCAACGAAGTTCTGGACGGTCTGGAACACGGTCAGTGGTTCAAGCTGCGCATGGTCGAAGATGCGCTGAACGAGCAGCTCGAGAAAGCTCAGGCGTACATCGTTGATCGCCGCCGTCTGCTGGACGACAAGTTCGAAGACAAGAAGCGCAAGCTGCAGCAGGGCGATGACCTTGCTCCAGGCGTGCTGAAGATCGTCAAGGTCTACCTTGCGATCCGCCGTCGCATTCAGCCGGGCGACAAGATGGCCGGTCGTCACGGTAACAAAGGTGTGGTCTCCGTGATCATGCCGGTTGAAGACATGCCGCACGATGCTAATGGCACGCCGGTGGATATCGTCCTCAACCCGTTGGGTGTACCTTCGCGTATGAACGTCGGTCAGATCCTCGAGACTCACCTGGGCCTTGCGGCTAAAGGATTGGGCGAGAAGATCAACCGCATGCTCGAAGAGCAGCGTAAGGTTGTTGAGCTGCGCAAGTTCCTGAACGAGATCTACAACGAGATCGGCGGCCGTCAGGAAAATCTTGATGACCTGTCTGATCAGGAAATTCTGGATCTGGCGAAGAACCTGCGTGGCGGCGTTCCGATGGCTACCCCGGTATTCGACGGGGCCAAGGAATCCGAAATCAAGGCAATGCTCCGCCTGGCGGACATGCCGGACAGTGGCCAGATGCAGCTGTTCGACGGCCGTACCGGTAACAAGTTTGAGCGTCCGGTCACCGTTGGCTACATGTACATGCTGAAGCTGAACCACTTGGTGGACGACAAGATGCACGCGCGTTCCACTGGTTCGTACAGCCTGGTTACCCAGCAGCCGCTGGGTGGTAAGGCTCAGTTCGGTGGTCAGCGTTTCGGGGAGATGGAAGTCTGGGCGCTGGAAGCATATGGCGCGGCGTACACTCTGCAAGAAATGCTCACAGTGAAGTCGGACGACGTGAACGGCCGTACCAAGATGTACAAGAACATCGTGGACGGCGATCACCGTATGGAGCCGGGCATGCCCGAGTCCTTCAACGTGTTGATCAAAGAAATCCGTTCGCTCGGTATCGATATCGATCTGGAAACCGAATAACACGTGACGCGAATCGAGGGTGGGTCGGTATGACTGCCCTCTGCTCCGCCAGGAGGAAAGGCCTTGAAAGACCTACTGAATTTGCTGAAAAACCAGGGTCAAGTCGAAGAGTTCGACGCCATCCGTATCGGATTGGCATCGCCTGAGATGATCCGTTCGTGGTCGTTCGGTGAAGTTAAAAAACCGGAAACCATCAACTACCGTACGTTCAAACCCGAGCGTGACGGCCTGTTCTGCGCCAAAATCTTTGGCCCGGTCAAGGATTACGAGTGCCTGTGCGGTAAGTACAAGCGCTTGAAGCATCGTGGCGTCATCTGCGAGAAGTGTGGCGTTGAAGTCGCACTGGCCAAAGTCCGTCGTGAGCGCATGGCTCACATCGAACTGGCATCGCCGGTCGCTCACATCTGGTTCCTGAAGTCGCTGCCGTCCCGTATCGGCTTGCTGATGGACATGACCCTGCGTGATATCGAACGCGTTCTCTACTTCGAGAGCTATGTCGTTATCGATCCGGGCATGACCACGCTCGAAAAAGGGCAACTGCTGAACGACGAGCAGTACTTCGAAGCCCTCGAAGAGTTCGGTGATGACTTCGACGCCCGTATGGGTGCCGAGGCTGTCCGTGAGCTGCTGCACGCTATTGATCTGGAACACGAGATTGGCCGTCTGCGCGAAGAGATTCCGCAAACCAACTCCGAAACCAAAATCAAGAAGCTGTCCAAGCGCCTGAAGCTGATGGAAGCCTTCCAGGGTTCCGGCAACCTTCCAGAGTGGATGGTGTTGACCGTTCTGCCGGTTCTGCCGCCAGACCTGCGTCCACTGGTTCCACTGGACGGTGGTCGTTTTGCGACCTCTGACCTCAACGATCTCTATCGTCGGGTGATCAACCGTAACAACCGTTTGAAGCGCCTCCTTGATCTGTCTGCTCCTGACATCATCGTGCGTAACGAAAAGCGCATGCTGCAGGAAGCTGTCGATGCGCTGCTCGATAACGGTCGTCGCGGTCGTGCCATCACGGGTTCGAACAAGCGTCCTCTGAAGTCCCTGGCTGACATGATCAAGGGTAAGCAGGGCCGTTTCCGTCAGAACTTGCTCGGTAAGCGTGTTGACTACTCTGGCCGTTCGGTAATTACCGTAGGTCCGACCCTGCGTCTGCACCAGTGCGGTCTGCCGAAGAAGATGGCACTGGAGCTGTTCAAGCCGTTCATTTTCGGCAAGCTCGAAATGCGTGGTCTCGCAACCACCATCAAAGCTGCCAAGAAAATGGTTGAGCGCGAGCTGCCAGAAGTCTGGGACGTTCTCGCCGAAGTGATTCGTGAACACCCAGTGCTTCTGAACCGTGCGCCGACGCTTCACCGTCTGGGCATTCAGGCGTTTGAGCCGGTTCTCATCGAAGGTAAAGCGATCCAGCTGCACCCGCTGGTCTGTGCGGCATACAACGCCGACTTCGACGGTGACCAGATGGCCGTTCACGTGCCGCTGACGCTGGAAGCTCAGCTCGAAGCCCGTGCGCTGATGATGTCGACAAACAACATTCTGTCCCCGGCTAACGGTGAACCAATCATCGTTCCTTCGCAGGACGTTGTATTGGGTCTGTACTACATGACCCGTGAAGCGATCAACGCCAAAGGCGAAGGTCGTGTATTTGCGGATCTGCAGGAAGTTGACCGTGTGTTCCGTGCTGGCGAAGCCGCACTGCATGCGAAAGTAAAAGTGCGCATCAACGAAACGGTCAATGATCGTGACGGTGGCAGTGTCAAGAACACTCGTATCGTCGACACAACCGTTGGTCGTGCGTTGCTGTTTCAGGTGGTTCCGGCCGGCCTGTCATACGACGTCGTCAACCAGCCGATGAAGAAGAAGGCGATCTCCAAGCTGATCAACCAGTGCTATCGCGTGGTTGGCCTGAAAGAGACCGTTATCTTCGCTGACCAGTTGATGTACACCGGTTTTGCTTACTCGACGATCTCGGGTGTTTCCATCGGCGTTAACGACTTCGTTATCCCTGATGAAAAAGCTCGCATCATCGACGCAGCGACCGATGAAGTGAAAGAGATCGAAAGTCAGTACGCCTCAGGCCTGGTTACCCAGGGCGAGAAGTACAACAAGGTGATCGACCTCTGGTCCAAGGCCAACGACGAAGTCTCGAAAGCGATGATGTCGAACCTCTCGAAAGAGAAGGTTGTCGACCGTCATGGTGAGACTGTTGACCAGGAATCCTTCAACTCGATGTACATGATGGCCGACTCGGGTGCGCGGGGTTCCGCTGCACAGATTCGTCAGCTGGCAGGTATGCGTGGTCTGATGGCCAAGCCGGATGGCTCGATCATCGAGACGCCGATCACTGCGAACTTCCGTGAAGGTCTGAGCGTACTTCAGTACTTCATCTCGACTCACGGTGCTCGTAAGGGGCTTGCGGATACCGCGTTGAAAACCGCGAACTCCGGTTACCTGACTCGTCGTCTGGTAGACGTTGCACAAGATCTGGTCGTTACCGAGGTTGACTGCGGTACCGAGCACGGTCTGGTCATGACACCGCACATTGAAGGCGGTGATGTTGTCGAGCCGTTGGGCGAGCGCGTATTGGGTCGAGTGATCGCCCGTGACGTATTCAAGCCTGGCACTGAAGACGTTATCGTTCCAGGCGGCACGCTGGTTGACGAGAAGTGGGTTGAATTCATCGAGCTGAACAGCATCGACGAAGTCATCGTGCGCTCCCCAATCAGCTGCGAAACTCGTTTCGGTATCTGCGCCAAGTGTTATGGCCGAGATCTGGCACGCGGTCACCAGGTGAACATCGGTGAAGCTGTCGGTGTTATCGCTGCACAGTCGATCGGTGAGCCGGGTACCCAGCTGACCATGCGTACATTCCACATCGGTGGTGCGGCAAGCCGTACTTCTGCTGCGGACAGTGTTCAGGTGAAGAACGGCGGTATCGTTCGTCTGCACAACCTGAAGCACGTTGAGCGTCTTGATGGCCACCTGGTCGCGGTTTCGCGTTCCGGTGAGCTGGCAATTGCCGACGAATTCGGGCGTGAGCGCGAGCGTTACAAACTGCCGTATGGTGCCGTGATTCTGGTGAAGGAAGGTGACAAGGTCGACGCAGGGTCCATCGTGGCCAAGTGGGATCCGCACACTCACCCAATCGTCACCGAGATGAAAGGTACCGTGACCTACGTGGGCATGGAGGAAGGTATTACGATCAAGCGCCAGACCGATGAATTGACCGGTCTGACCAACATCGAAGTACTGGATGCCAAGGATCGTCCTGCAGCAGGCAAGGATATTCGTCCTGCGGTCAAGATGGTTGGTGTGGATGGCAAGGATCTGTTGCTGCCAGGTACTGACGTACCTGCTCAATACTTCCTGCCCGCTAACGCCCTCGTCGGTGTTGCGGATGGTGTGCAAGTGGGTGTCGGTGACGTTATCGCCCGTATCCCGCAAGAGACGTCCAAGACCCGTGACATCACCGGTGGTCTGCCGCGTGTTGCCGACTTGTTCGAAGCGCGTCGCCCTAAGGAAGCATCGATCCTGGCTGAGGTCAGCGGTACGATCGCGTTCGGTAAAGAGACCAAAGGCAAGCGCCGTCTGGTTATCACGCCAAACGATGGTACCGATCCGTACGAAGAGCTGATTCCAAAATGGCGTCACCTCAACGTCTTCGAAGGTGAGCAGGTCAGCCGTGGTGAGGTTATCTCCGACGGTCCTAGCGATCCGCACGATATCCTGCGTCTGCTGGGTGTCAGCGCTCTGGCGAAATACATCGTTAACGAGATTCAAGACGTTTACCGTCTGCAAGGCGTGAAGATCAACGACAAGCACATCGAGACAATCCTTCGTCAGATGCTGCGTAAAGTCGAGATTGCTGAGTCGGGCGACTCGAGCTTCATCAAGGGTGACCAGATGGAGTTGACGCACGTACTGGTTGAAAACGAGCGCCTAGCGGCCGACGAGAAATTTGTTTCGAAATTTACTCGTGTGTTGCTTGGTATCACCAAGGCCTCGCTGTCCACCGAATCGTTCATCTCGGCGGCCTCCTTCCAGGAGACCACTCGCGTACTGACCGAGGCGGCGGTTACCGGCAAGCGCGATTATCTGCGCGGCCTGAAAGAAAACGTGGTCGTGGGTCGTCTGATCCCAGCAGGTACCGGTCTGGCATATCACAGCGAGCGCAAGCGTCGTCGTGAGGCTGACAAGCCGATGCGTGTAAGTGCGAGCGAAGTTGAAGCCGCGCTGACCGAAGCGTTGAACTCAAGCAGTAATTGAGAGTAGGGCCCCGGTTTTCATGGTCATTGGTCACACCCGGTTTCGATGGGTTGGCGGTGGCTGTGGACATCGGGGCTTTGCCTTGACTGGGGGCAGGATCCTCTTTAGACTCTTGTACCCCTAAATCTGGCGGGACGTATGTCCTGCCATTTTGCTTTTCTTGTAAGACAATAGCGTCGCAAGACAACAGTGGAGCTAGTAGATGGCAACTATCAACCAGCTGGTACGTCAGCCGCGTAAGCGTATCGTCGAGAAATCCGACGTGCCTGCGCTGCAGAACTGCCCGCAGCGTCGTGGTGTGTGCACTCGCGTGTACACAACTACGCCGAAAAAACCTAACTCGGCATTGCGTAAAGTCTGCCGTGTGCGTCTGACCAACGGTTTCGAGGTTTCCTCATACATCGGCGGTGAAGGCCACAACCTGCAAGAGCACAGCGTCGTACTGATTCGCGGCGGCCGTGTAAAAGACTTGCCAGGTGTTCGTTACCACACCGTTCGCGGTTCGCTGGATACCTCCGGTGTCAAAGGTCGTAACCAGGGTCGTTCGAAGTACGGTACCAAGAAGCCTAAGTAGTAGCGGCTTTTTGTAAAAACTGAATCATCTTATTTTCTGAGTCGATAAGAGTAAGGTCGGAGGCGCCAGTAGGTGCTGATTCCGAGCGAACCTGAAGACCGTTTGAGGGCTTATCCATGCCAAGAAGACGCGTAGCAGCCAAGCGCGAAGTGCTTGACGATCCAAAATACGGCAGCCAGATTCTGGCCAAGTTCATGAACCACGTTATGGAAAGCGGCAAGAAAGCCGTTGCCGAGCGTATCGTTTATGGCGCGCTGGAAAAGGTTAAAGAACGCAAGAACTCCGATCCCCTGGAAATCTTCGAGAAAGCTCTCGACGCCATCGCTCCGCTGGTCGAAGTGAAGTCGCGCCGTGTAGGCGGTGCTACTTACCAGGTTCCGGTCGAAGTTCGCCCGTCCCGTCGTAATGCTCTGGCAATGCGTTGGCTGGTAGACTTCGCGCGCAAGCGCGGTGAGAAGTCTATGGCTCTGCGTTTGGCTGGCGAACTGTTGGACGCCGCCGAAGGTAAAGGTGCTGCGGTCAAGAAGCGTGAAGACGTGCACCGTATGGCTGAAGCCAACAAAGCTTTCTCGCACTACCGCTTCTAATTTCAGCGTCACTAATTTTGCGAGGGCTTTATGGCTCGTACTACACCGATCAACCGTTACCGTAACATTGGTATCGTTGCTCACGTGGATGCTGGTAAAACCACCACCACCGAGCGCGTCCTTTTTTACACCGGTAAAAGCCACAAGATGGGCGAGGTGCATGATGGCGCCGCGACCACCGACTGGATGGTTCAGGAGCAGGAGCGTGGTATTACCATTACTTCTGCTGCTATTACTGCCTTTTGGCAGGGTTCCGAGAAGCAGCACAAAGACCAGTATCGCTTCAACGTGATTGACACTCCGGGCCACGTAGACTTCACCATTGAAGTTGAACGTTCCCTGCGTGTACTCGACGGTGCGGTCGTGGTTTTCTGTGGTACCTCGGGCGTGGAACCTCAGTCCGAAACCGTATGGCGTCAGGCCAACAAGTACGGTGTTCCACGTATCGTTTACGTGAACAAAATGGACCGTGCCGGCGCAAACTTTCTGCGCGTAATTGCTCAGATCAAGCAGCGTCTGGGTCACACCCCGGTGCCGATTCAGTTGGCTATCGGTGCTGAAGACAACTTCCAGGGTCAGATCGATCTGATGTCCATGGAAGCGGTCTACTGGAACGATGCTGACAAGGGCATGGTCCCAGTTCGCAAGCCTATCCCTGCTGAATTGCAGGAACTGGCTAACGAATGGCGCAGCAACATGGTCGAGGCTGCTGCCGAAGCCAACGAAGAACTGATGAACAAGTACCTTGAGGGTGAAGAGCTCACCAACGAGGAAATCAAGGCTGCTCTGCGTCAGCGCACTATTGCTGGTGAGATCGTCCTTGCTGTATGCGGTTCTTCCTTCAAGAACAAGGGTGTTCCCCTGGTTCTCGACGCTGTGATCGACTACCTGCCGGCTCCAGTCGACATTCCTGCTATCAAGGGTTCCAATCCTGATAACGAGGAAGAAGAAATGGAGCGTCATGCGGACGACAACGAGCCGTTCTCGGCTCTGGCGTTCAAGATCGCTACTGACCCATTCGTGGGTACCTTGACGTTCGTCCGTGTTTACTCGGGCGTGTTGGCATCCGGCGACGGCGTGATCAACTCGGTCAAGGGCAAGAAAGAGCGCGTGGGTCGTATGGTGCAAATGCACGCAAACGCTCGCGAAGAGATCAAGGAAGTGCGCGCTGGCGACATCGCGGCCCTGATCGGCATGAAGGACGTCACCACCGGTGAAACCTTGTGCAACGCTGACAAGCCAATCATCCTGGTTCGTATGGACTTCCCGGAGCCGGTTATCTCGGTTGCCGTTGAGCCTAAAACCAAGGATGACCAGGAAAAAATGGGTATCGCACTGGGCAAGCTTGCTCAGGAAGACCCGTCTTTCCGCGTCAAAACTGATGAAGAGACTGGTCAAACGATCATCTCTGGCATGGGCGAGCTGCACCTGGACATCCTAGTTGACCGGATGCGCCGTGAGTTCAACGTCGAAGCCAACATCGGTAAGCCTCAGGTTTCGTATCGTGAGCGCATCACGAAGAACTGTGAAATCGAAGGCAAGTTCGTTCGCCAGTCCGGCGGTCGTGGTCAGTTCGGCCACTGCTGGATCCGTTTTGCACCTGCTGACGAAGGTCAGGAAGGTCTGCAATTCGTGAACGAAGTAGTGGGTGGTGTGGTTCCTAAGGAATACATCCCGGCTATCCAGAAGGGCATTGAAGAGCAGATGAAGAACGGCGTTGTTGCCGGCTATCCGCTGATCGGCCTGAAGGCTACCGTGTTTGATGGTTCTTACCACGACGTCGACTCGAACGAGATGGCGTTTAAGGTGGCTGCATCCATGGCGACCAAGCAACTGGCCCAAAAGGGCGGCGGTGAGTTGCTTGAGCCGATCATGGCTGTAGAGGTTGTTACGCCTGAAGACTATATGGGTGATGTCATGGGCGACCTTAACCGTCGTCGCGGCATGATTCTGGGTATGGAAGATACGGTCTCCGGTAAAGTAATTCGTGCCGAGGTTCCGTTGGGTGAGATGTTCGGTTATGCGACCGACGTTCGCTCCATGTCTCAGGGTCGCGCAAGCTACTCTATGGAATTCAAAAAATACAATACAGCTCCGTCGCACATCGTCGAAACTGTAACCAAAAAACAAGGCTGATTCAGCGCCTTTAGGCTAGGAGTTATTTGTCGTGGCTAAAGAAAAATTTGATCGTTCCCTTCCGCACGTCAACGTTGGCACCATCGGTCACGTTGACCACGGTAAAACCACGCTGACCGCTGCTCTGACTCGCGTTTGCTCCGAAGTTTTCGGTTCGGCTCGTGTTGACTTCGACAAGATCGACAGCGCACCAGAAGAGAAGGCTCGCGGTATCACCATCAACACTGCTCACGTTGAGTACAACTCGTCTGTGCGTCACTACGCACACGTTGACTGCCCAGGTCACGCCGACTACGTGAAGAACATGATCACTGGTGCTGCGCAGATGGACGGCGCTATCCTGGTTTGTTCGGCTGCTGATGGTCCGATGCCACAAACTCGTGAGCACATCCTGCTGTCCCGTCAGGTAGGCGTTCCGTACATCGTGGTCTTCCTGAACAAGGCTGACCTGGTAGACGACGCTGAGCTGCTGGAACTGGTTGAGATGGAAGTGCGCGATCTGCTGAGCACTTACGACTTCCCGGGCGACGACACTCCAATCATCATCGGCTCTGCCCGTATGGCGTTGGAAGGCAAAGACGACAACGAGATGGGCACCACTGCCGTCAAGAAGTTGGTTGAAACTCTGGACAGCTACATTCCTCAGCCAGAGCGTGCTGTCGACAAGCCGTTCCTGATGCCAATCGAAGACGTATTCTCGATCTCCGGTCGCGGTACTGTTGTGACTGGTCGTGTTGAGCGCGGTATCGTCAAGGTTCAAGATCCACTGGAAATCGTTGGTCTGCGTGACACCACCGTCACCACCTGCACCGGTGTTGAAATGTTCCGTAAGCTGCTCGACGAAGGTCGCGCTGGCGAGAACTGTGGCGTTCTGTTGCGCGGCACCAAGCGCGACGACGTTGAGCGTGGCCAGGTTCTGGTCAAGCCAGGTACCGTCAAGCCGCACACTCAGTTCGAAGCTGAAATCTACGTTCTGAGCAAAGAAGAAGGCGGTCGTCACACTCCGTTCTTCAAAGGCTACCGTCCGCAGTTCTATTTCCGTACTACCGACGTAACTGGTAGCTGCGAACTGCCGGAAGGCGTTGAGATGGTTATGCCAGGTGATAACGTTAAAGTTTCCGTTACCCTGATCAAGCCAATCGCAATGGAAGACGGTCTGCGTTTCGCTATCCGTGAAGGCGGTCGTACCGTCGGCGCTGGCGTCGTAGCCAAAATCATCGCGTAAGCGATGATCTTCAAAAGAGCCCCCGCTTGCGGGGGCTTTTTTATTGGGTTGACACTCTGTTAGCTCGTCTATAGAATTGCGCCTCCTTTAAACGGGCGTATTGCGCTCGGTGGGAAGTAGCCTGGAGTCTGAAATCCAATGCAAAATCAGCAAATCCGTATCAGGTTGAAGGCTTTTGACCATCGCCTGATCGACCAATCCACCCAGGAAATCGTGGAAACCGCGAAACGTACTGGTGCTCAAGTGCGTGGTCCGATTCCACTCCCTACCCGTAAAGAGCGGTTCACTGTTCTGGTTTCTCCGCACGTCAACAAAGACGCGCGCGACCAGTATGAGATCCGTACTCATAAGCGTGTTCTGGACATCGTCCAGCCAACGGATAAAACCGTTGACGCGCTGATGAAGCTTGATCTTGCGGCAGGTGTGGAAGTACAGATCAGCCTCGGCTAAGACTCGGGTCTTAGTCGTGTAACGCTCTGAAATGGGCGGCCATAGCGGGTGAAAGCCCCGTACACTCATGAGGTTTACAACATGACTATTGGTGTAGTCGGTCGTAAATGCGGTATGACCCGTATTTTCACCGAAGAAGGTGTCTCCATTCCGGTCACGGTCATTGAGATCGAGCCGAATCGCGTCACCCAGTTCAAAACCGAAGAAGTCGATGGCTATCGTGCAGTGCAAGTCACTGTCGGCGTGCGTCGTGCTTCCCGTGTGACTGCTGCTCAGGCAGGTCACTTCGCTAAAGCGAACGTTGCCGCTGGTCGTACCGTCTTGGAATTCCGTCTTGAAGAAGGCGAATACAAGGCTGGCGACCTGATCAATGCAGAAATCTTTGCTGCTGGCCAGATGGTAGATGTAACCGGTCAGTCCAAGGGTAAAGGCTTCCAAGGTACTATCAAGCGCCACAATTTCCGTGGTCAAGATAATACTCACGGTAACTCCGTGTCCCACCGCGTCCCGGGCTCTATCGGCCAGTGCCAGACTCCTGGTCGTGTATTCAAGGGCAAAAAAATGTCCGGTCATATGGGCGCTGAGCGCGTGACCGTGCAGTCCCTGGAAGTAGTGCGCGTGGACGCTGAACGCAATCTGTTGTTGGTCAAGGGTGCTGTTCCTGGCGCTACTGGCGGCAATGTGGTTGTACGTCCAGCAGCCAAGGCTCGCGGTTAAGGGGAAGCTGACATGCAATTAAATGTAAATGACGCTCAAGCGATCGAAGTTTCCGAACTGACATTTGGCGGCGAATTCAACGAGACGCTGGTTCACCAGGCAGTCGTGGCCTACATGGCTGGCGGTCGTCAGGGCAGCAAGCAGCAAAAGACCCGTTCTGACGTATCCGGTGGCGGTAAACGCCCTTGGCGTCAAAAGGGTACTGGTCGTGCTCGTGCCGGTACTATCCGTAGCCCGATCTGGCGCGGCGGCGGTACCACTTTCGCAGCACGCCCTCAGGATCACTCTCAGAAGCTCAACAAGAAGATGTACCGCGCTGCACTGCGCTCCATCCTTGCTGAACTGGTTCGTACTGATCGTCTGGTCGTGGTTCAGGATTTCGCTGTTGAATCGCCGAAAACCAAAGATCTGCTGGGCAAACTGAACGACATGAGCCTGACCGACGTTTTGATCGTGTCGGACGCTGTTGATCAGAACCTGTACCTGGCTGCTCGTAACCTGCCGCACGTTGACGTGCGTGATGTTCAAGGTTCCGATCCAGTTAGTCTGATCGCATACGACAAGGTGTTGATCACTGTGTCGGCCGTGAAGAAATTCGAGGAGCTGCTGGGATGAACCAGGAACGCGTATTTAAAGTTCTGCTTGGCCCGCACGTTTCCGAGAAGGCTACGGTTCTGGCAGACAAAAAAGGTCAGTTCGTTTTCAAGGTTGCTACTGATGCAACCAAGCTGGAAATCAAGAAGGCCGTCGAAAGCCTGTTCAGCGTGAAAGTAGAGCGTGTCACTACCCTGAATGTCATGGGGAAGACCAAGCGCACTGCTCGCGGTCTGGGCAAGCGTAATGACTGGAAGAAGGCGGTTATCTCCCTTCAGCCAGGCCAAGATCTCGATTTCAGCAGCAGTGCTGAGTAAGGAAGGGGTGCATCATGGCAATCGTTAAATGCAAACCGACTTCCCCTGGCCGCCGTTTTGTGGTCAAGGTGGTCAACCAGGAGCTGCATAAAGGCGCTCCTCACGCACCGCTGCTCGAGAAAAAATCGAAGACTGGTGGTCGTAACAACAATGGCCGCATCACTACTCGTCACATCGGTGGTGGTCATAAGCAGCATTATCGTCTGGTCGATTTCCGTCGTAACGACAAGGATGGCATCTCTGCCACCGTCGAGCGCATTGAATACGATCCAAACCGTACTGCTCACATCGCACTGCTGCTGTACGCAGACGGCGAGCGTCGTTACATCATCGCGCCTAAAGGCGTGAGTGCTGGCGACCAGCTGATCGCGGGCGCTTTGGCTCCAATCAAGCCAGGTAACGCTCTGCAGCTGCGTAACATCCCAGTGGGTTCCACCGTTCACGGCATCGAACTGAAGCCGGGTAAAGGTGCTCAGATCGCTCGTTCTGCTGGTGCGTCTGCACAGCTGATCGCTCGTGAAGGTGTCTACGTGACTCTGCGTCTTCGCTCCGGTGAGATGCGTAAAGTTCTGGCTGAATGCCGTGCGACTCTGGGTGAGGTCTCGAACTCCGAGCACAGCCTGCGTTCGCTGGGTAAAGCTGGTGCCAAACGCTGGCGTGGCGTTCGCCCAACCGTTCGTGGTGTTGCCATGAACCCGGTTGACCACCCACATGGTGGTGGTGAAGGTCGTACCTCTGGTGGTCGTCATCCGGTATCGCCGTGGGGCTTCCCGACTAAGGGCGCGAAGACTCGTGGTAATAAGCGTACCGACAAAATGATCGTCCGTCGTCGCAAGTAAATAGAGGGATACGACAGTGCCACGTTCTCTGAAAAAAGGTCCTTTTATTGATCTTCACCTACTGAAGAAGATCGAAGTGGCGGCGGAAAAGAACGATCGCAAACCAGTTAAGACCTGGTCGCGCCGTTCTATGATCCTGCCACAAATGGTCGGTTTGACCATTGCTGTGCATAACGGTCGTCAGCATGTTCCTGTTCTCGTGAACGAAGACATGGTCGGCCACAAACTAGGCGAGTTTGCCGGTACCCGCACTTATCGTGGGCACGTGGCAGACAAGAAAGCCAAGCGTTAAGGGGTAAGGAACGATGGAAGTAGCCGCTAAGTTGTCGGGCGCTCGAATCTCCGCCCAGAAAGCCCGCTTGGTCGCCGACCAGATCCGCGGGAAGAAGGTGGGCGAAGCGCTCAACCTGTTGGCTTTCAGCAGTAAGAAAGCCGCCGAGATCATCAAGAAAGTGCTGGAGTCGGCCGTAGCCAACGCCGAGCATAACGAAGGCGCAGACGTTGATGACCTCAAGGTCTCCACCGTTTTCGTCAACGAAGGGCGTTCGCTGAAGCGCATCATGCCACGTGCCAAAGGCCGTGCTGATCGCATCGTCAAGCGGTCTTGCCATATCACTGTCAAGGTTGCTGACAAGTAACGGAGTCGAAGAGATGGGTCAGAAAGTACATCCCATTGGCATTCGCCTGGGAATCGTCAAGGAGCACACCTCCGTCTGGTACGCAGACGGTCGGACTTATGCGGACTATTTGTTCGCTGATCTGAAGGTGCGAGAGTATCTCCAAGACAAACTAAAAAGCGCGTCCGTAAGCCGTATCGATATCCATCGTCCGGCGCAGACTGCACGCATCACCATCCACACCGCTCGTCCAGGTATCGTTATCGGGAAGAAAGGTGAAGATGTTGAGAAGCTGCGTCAGGACCTGACCAAGCAAATGGGTGTGCCTGTGCACATCAATATCGAAGAGATCCGTAAGCCGGAGCTCGACGGTATGCTGGTTGCGCAGAGCGTAGCTCAGCAGCTGGAGCGTCGCGTAATGTTCCGTCGCGCTATGAAGCGCGCAGTGCAGAACGCCATGCGCATTGGTGCCAAAGGCATCAAAATCCAAGTGAGCGGTCGTCTCGGCGGTGCTGAAATTGCACGTACTGAATGGTATCGCGAAGGTCGTGTGCCTTTGCACACCCTGCGTGCCGACATCGACTATGCCAACTACGAAGCTCACACCACTTACGGTGTGATCGGTGTAAAGGTTTGGATCTTCAAAGGCGAAGTAATTGGTGGTCGCCAAGAAGAGCTGAAACCGCAAGCACCAGCGCCTCGTAAAAAAGCTGCTAAGTAAGGGGTACGCCAAATGTTGCAACCTAAGCGTACGAAGTTCCGCAAGCAGATGACCGGCCACAACCGTGGTCTGGCATTGCGCGGTAGCAAAGTCAGCTTCGGCGAGTTCGCGCTGAAGTCTGTTGCTCGTGGTCGTCTCACCGCTCGTCAGATCGAGTCAGCGCGTCGTGCACTGACCCGTCACGTTAAACGTGGCGGCAAGATCTGGATCCGTGTATTCCCGGACAAGCCTGTCACCAAAAAGCCTCTCGAAGTTCGGATGGGTAAAGGTAAGGGTAACGTGGAGTACTGGGTTGCCCAGATTCAGCCAGGCAAAGTCCTGTATGAAATCGAGGGTGTTTCCGAAGAGTTGGCGCGTGAGGCTTTCGCCCTGGCTGCTGCAAAGCTGCCGCTCGCCACCTCCTTTGTTAAGCGGACGGTGATGTGATGAAAGCGAATGAACTTCGTGAAAAATCAGCACAGCAACTGAACGAGCAACTGCTCGGCTTGCTGCGCGACCAGTTCAATCTGCGCATGCAGAAAGCAACTGGCCAGTTGGGGCAGTCTCACCTGCTCTCGCAAGTTAAGCGTGACATCGCTCGCGTGAAGACTGTGCTCAACCAGCAGGCAGGTAAGTAATCATGGCTGAAGCCGAAAAAACCGTCCGTACGCTGACTGGCCGTGTCGTCAGCGACAAGATGGACAAGACCATCACCGTACTGATCGAGCGTCGCGTCAAGCACCCAATCTACGGTAAATACGTTAAGCGTTCGACTAAGCTGCACGCGCACGACGAAACCAATCAGTGCCACATCGGCGACAAAGTCACTATTCGTGAAACTCGTCCGATGGCCAAGACCAAATCTTGGGCGCTGGTTGATGTTCTCGAACGCGCTGTGGAAGTCTAAGGGCTAGGGGTCGGAGAAATTATATGATTCAGACTCAATCCATGCTCGATGTGGCCGATAACAGCGGCGCACGCCGCGTTATGTGCATCAAGGTGCTTGGTGGCTCTCATCGTCGTTACGCTGGTATCGGTGACATCATCAAAGTGACCGTCAAGGAAGCAATTCCGCGCGGTAAGGTGAAAAAAGGCCAAGTGATGACTGCAGTAGTAGTCCGCACTCGCCACGGTGTTCGTCGCGCTGACGGCTCCATCATCCGCTTTGACGGCAACGCTGCTGTTCTGTTGAACAACAAGCAAGAGCCGATCGGCACCCGTATCTTTGGGCCAGTGACCCGTGAACTTCGTACTGAGAAGTTCATGAAGATCGTCTCGCTCGCCCCAGAAGTGCTGTAAGGAGATCCGACATGCAAAAGATTCGTCGTGACGACGAGATCATCGTGATCGCCGGCAAAGACAAAGGTAAGCGCGGTAAGGTGCTCAAGGTTCTCGCTGACGACCGTCTGGTCGTTGGTGGGATCAACCTGGTGAAGCGTCATACCAAGCCAAACCCGATGTCGGGCGTACAGGGCGGTATCGTCGAGAAAGAAGCGCCACTGCACGCTTCTAACGTCGCCATTTTCAACGGCGCAACCAACAAAGCTGATCGCGTTGGTTTCAAAGTTGAAGACGGCAAGAAAATTCGTGTCTTCAAGTCGACCCAAAAAGCGGTTGATGCTTGAACACTGCTAGGTAGAAGACCATGGCACGACTAAAAGAGATTTACTGGAAAGAAATCGCACCGAAGCTTAAGGAAGAACTTAAGCTTGCGAACGTGATGGAAGTTCCACGCGTTACCAAGATCACCCTGAACATGGGTCTGGGCGAGGCGATCGGTGACAAGAAAGTCATCGAGCACGCTGTTGCAGACCTGGAAAAAATCACCGGCCAAAAAGTCGTTGTGACGTACGCTCGCAAATCTATCGCAGGCTTTAAAGTCCGTGAAGGTTGGCCGATCGGTGTCAAAGTGACTCTTCGCCGTGAGCGTATGTATGAATTCCTGGATCGTCTGCTGTCGATCTCCCTGCCTCGGGTTCGCGACTTCCGCGGCCTGAATGCCAAGTCCTTCGATGGTCGTGGTAACTACAGCATGGGCGTTAAAGAGCAGATCATTTTCCCGGAAATCGATTACGACAAGATCGATGCCCTGCGCGGTCTGGACATTACCCTGACCACCACTGCTCGTACGGACGAAGAAGGTCGCGCATTGCTGCGTGCTTTCAAGTTCCCGTTCCGCAACTGATTGGAGTAGGACCATGGCCAAGAAGAGCATGAAAAACCGTGAGCTGAAGCGTCAGCTCACCGTTGCCAAGTACGCTACCAAGCGTGCTGCGCTGAAAGCGATCATCGTGGATCTGAACGCAAGTCCAGAAGCACGCTGGGAAGCTACGGTCGCCCTGCAGAAGCAACCACGTGACGCAAGTGCCTCGCGCATGCGTAACCGTTGCCGCCTGACAGGTCGTCCGCACGGCGTGTACCGCAAGTTCGGCCTCGGCCGTAACATGCTGCGTCAAGCAGCAATGCGTGGCGACGTACCAGGTCTGGTTAAAGCCAGCTGGTAAGCTGTTATTCACGCACTGCGTCCGTTGGGTTCACCTTGAATCCATGGGCGCAGAGCCTGAATTTGAATCAAGCCCCTTTTGGGGCTTGATTCATTTCTGGGGTGCGCCTAGAATTGCCGGCTCGCCAGAGCCCGTGCTTGCACGTGCCCGAAATTTTGAGGCGATAGGTTGCAGCCGTAAGGCTCATTTTTTTTGTATCAGGAGCGTCTAGCCCATGAGTATGCAGGACCCGTTAGCGGACATGCTAACTCGTATCCGTAATGCCCAGATGGCTGAAAAGCCCGTCGTAAGCATGCCATCCTCCACGTTGAAGGTGGCTGTAGCCAAAGTCCTGAAGGACGAAGGTTACATTGCGGGTTATCAGATCAGCAGCGAAACCAAGCCGTTGCTATCCATCGAGCTGAAGTACTTCGAAGGCCGTCCGGTCATCGAAGAAGTGAAGCGCGTTAGCCGTCCAGGCCTGCGTCAGTACAAGTCCGTCGATGAGTTGCCAAAAGTTCGTGGCGGCCTCGGTGTGTCTATCGTCTCCACCAACAAAGGTGTGATGACGGATCGTGCTGCGCGCGCTGCCGGTGTCGGCGGCGAAGTGCTTTGCACTGTGTTCTAAGGGGGGATAAGCATGTCACGCGTAGCTAAGAACCCCGTTAAGTTGCCAGCAGGCGTCGAAGTTAAACTCGTCGGCCAGCAGCTTTCGGTGAAGGGTGCCAAGGGCACTCTAGACCTGAACATTCATTCGGCCGTTGAAATTGTTGAAGAGGCTGGTGAGCTGCGTTTCGCTGCTCGCAATGGCGATCAACAAACTCGCGCAATGGCTGGTACCACTCGTGCGTTGGTAAACAACATGGTCCAAGGCGTAAGCCAAGGCTTCGAGCGCAAGCTCCAGCTGGTCGGTGTTGGTTACAAAGCGCAAGCAAAAGGCACGGTGCTGAACCTGGCCCTTGGCTTCTCGCACCCAGTGGACTACGAATTGCCGGAAGGCATCACCGCTGAGACTCCCAACCAAACCGATATCGTGATCCGCGGTATCGACAAGCAGTTGGTTGGTCAAGTGGCCGCTGAGATCCGCGACTTCCGCCGTCCAGAGCCGTATAAAGGCAAAGGCGTGCGTTACGCGGACGAAGTCGTCCGTCGTAAAGAAGCCAAGAAGAAGTAGGGCATAGCAAATGACCGTCAAAAAAGTTACCCGACTGCGTCGCGCTCGCAAAGCACGCCTGAAAATGCACGAACTCGAAGTCGTGCGTCTCTGCGTGTACCGCTCTTCGCAGCACATTTATGCCCAGGTCATCTCGGCCGACGGCAGCAAAGTCTTGGCAAACGCCTCGACTTTGGACAAAGAACTGCGTGATGGCGCCACTGGCAACATCGACGCGGCCACTAAAGTTGGCCAGCTGATCGCTGAGCGTGCGAAAGCCGCCGGTGTATCGCAAGTGGCTTTTGATCGTTCTGGCTTCAAGTACCACGGTCGCGTTAAGGCGCTGGCTGATGCTGCTCGTGAAGGCGGGCTGGAGTTCTAAGTTATGTCAAATAACGACCAAAAACGCGACGAAGGCTACATCGAGAAGCTGGTTCAAGTTAATCGCGTAGCAAAAACCGTTAAAGGCGGCCGTATCTTCACCTTCACCGCGTTGACCGTGGTTGGTGATGGTAAAGGGCGCGTTGGCTTCGGCCGTGGCAAGTCACGTGAAGTGCCTGCCGCGATCCAGAAGGCAATGGAAGCTGCTCGCCGCAACATGATCCAGGTTGATCTGAACGGCACTACGCTGCAGTACGCCATCAAGTCCGCTCATGGGGCTTCGAAGGTTTACATGCAGCCTGCGTCGGAAGGTACTGGCATCATCGCTGGCGGTGCAATGCGCGCCGTCCTCGAAGTTGCTGGCGTCCACAACGTTCTGGCCAAGTGCTACGGTTCGACTAACCCGGTCAACGTTGTTCACGCAACGTTCAAGGGTTTGAAAACCATGCAGTCCCCTGAGTCCATCGCTGCTAAACGCGGCCTGAACGTCCAGGAGATCTTCTGATCATGGCTACCGTTAAAGTAACGCTGATCAAAAGCATGACCGGCCGCATCCCTAACCACAAATTGTGCGTTAAGGGTTTGGGTCTGCGTCGCATCGGTCACACTGTAGAAGTCGTTGATACCCCGGAAAACCGTGGGATGATCAACAAGGCTTACTACATGCTGCGCGTCGAGGGTTAATCGATGAAACTCAATGATCTGAGTCCAGCGCCGGGTTCCCGTCGCGAAAAGCATCGTCCGGGCCGTGGTATCGGTAGCGGTTTGGGTAAGACCGGTGGCCGTGGCCACAAAGGTCAGACCTCCCGCTCCGGTGGCACCATTGCTCCGGGCTTCGAAGGCGGCCAACAGCCGTTGCATCGTCGTCTGCCTAAGTTCGGCTTCGTCTCTTTGAAAGCTATGGATCGTGCTGAAGTTCGCACCTCCGAGCTGGCTAAAGTAGAAGGCGTCGTCACTGTGCAGTCCCTGAAGGATGCCAACGTGATCAACCAAAACGTGCAGCGTGTGAAAATCATGCTGTCCGGTGAGGTTACTCGCGCAGTCACCCTCAAAGGTATCGCAGCCACCAAAGGTGCGCGTGCGGCTATCGAAGCAGCTGGCGGCAAGTTCGAGGAATAAATGGCTAAGCAAGGTGCTCTCTCAGCGCTAGGCAAAAGCGGCGGGTTGTCCGAACTCTGGGCTCGTCTGCGTTTCCTGTTCCTGGCGATTATCGTCTATCGGATCGGTGCGCATATCCCAGTTCCGGGTATCAACCCTGACCGACTGGCGGACCTGTTTCGACAGAATGAGGGGACCATTCTTAGCTTGTTCAACATGTTTTCCGGCGGTGCGCTGGAGCGCATGAGCATCTTTGCACTGGGGATCATGCCGTATATCTCGGCATCGATCATCATGCAGCTCATGACCGCAGTCAGCCCACAGCTGGAGCAGTTGAAGAAGGAAGGTGAGGCTGGTCGTCGTAAGATCAGCCAGTACACCCGCTATGGCACCGTCGTCCTGGCCTTGGTTCAAGCCATTGGCATGTCCATTGGTTTGGCCGGTCAGGGCGTTGCGTTCTCAGCAGATATCGGCTTCCACTTCGTTGCAGTTACCACGTTTGTTGCTGGTGCACTGTTCATGATGTGGCTGGGCGAGCAGATAACTGAGCGCGGTGTTGGCAACGGTATCTCGATGTTGATTTTTTCGGGTATCGTCGCCGGTCTTCCGAGGGCGATCGGGCAGTCTTTCGAGTCTGCGCGTCAAGGTGATATCAATATCTTCGCTTTGGTCGCCATCGGTTTGCTGGCAGTAGCGATCATCGGTTTCGTGGTATTCATCGAGCGTGGTCAGCGTCGTATTGCTGTTCACTACGCCAAGCGTCAGCAGGGCCGCAAGGTCTTCGCAGCGCAGACGAGCCACTTGCCCTTGAAAGTGAACATGGCGGGCGTAATTCCTGCCATCTTCGCGAGCAGCATCTTGCTGTTTCCGGCTTCGCTGGGTGCCTGGTTCGGTCAGTCTGAGGGTATGGGCTGGTTGCAGGACATCTCGCAGTCGATCGCACCTGGTCAGCCGTTGAATATTCTGCTGTTTAGTGCAGGGATTATTTTCTTCTGCTTCTTCTATACGGCGTTGATGTTCAATCCGAAAGACGTAGCGGAAAACCTGAAGAAGTCCGGTGCCTTTATTCCGGGCATTCGTCCTGGTGAGCAGTCTGCACGCTATATTGATGGCGTTCTGACTCGTCTGACCATGTTCGGTGCTCTCTACATGATGGCCGTATGCCTGCTTCCACAGTTTCTCGTGGTCGCTGCAAACGTGCCGTTTTACCTTGGCGGGACCTCGTTGCTGATCGTGGTCGTGGTTGTGATGGACTTCATGTCCCAAGTGCAATCGCACCTCGTTTCGCACCAGTATGAATCCCTGATGAAGAAAGCCAACCTGAAGGGCTACGGCAGCGGCATGCTGCGCTGAAGCACCCATAAGGTTCGAGGAGTTGGTGATGAAAGTTCGTGCATCGGTGAAAAAGCTGTGCCGCAACTGCAAGATTATTCGCCGCGAAGGTGTTGTTCGAGTAATTTGCAGCGCGGAACCACGTCACAAGCAGCGCCAAGGCTAAATGTGATCTGTGCTAAAAGCCCAGCAGCTAGTGCGCTGCTGGGTTGATTATTTGTTATTACAGCGATATTATCTCGCGCCCTATTTCTTGGCTTCCGGGGCGTAGGTAGCTGTCAATTGGAGTCCCACTGAATGGCCCGTATTGCAGGCGTTAACATTCCAGATAACAAGCATACTGTTATCTCGCTGACCTACATCTATGGTGTTGGTCGCACAACTGCACACAAAATCTGTGCTACTACCGGGGTCAACCCGGCGGTAAAGATCAAAGATCTGAGCGACGAGCAGATTGAACAGCTGCGTGGCGAAGTCGCGAAGTTCACCACTGAAGGTGATCTGCGTCGCGAAATCAACATGAAAATCAAGCGCTTGATGGACCTCGGTTGCTATCGCGGTCTGCGTCATCGTCGTGGTCTTCCAGTGCGCGGTCAGCGTACCAAGACTAACGCGCGTACCCGTAAAGGTCCGCGTAAGCCGATCCGCAAGTAATCGCCCCAGCGAATCGACAGGAATTAAATCATGGCAAAACCTGCTGCTCGTCCTCGTAAAAAAGTTAAAAAGACAGTGGTTGATGGCATCGCCCACATCCATGCATCTTTTAACAACACAATCGTGACCATCACCGACCGTCAAGGTAACGCTCTTTCCTGGGCAACCTCCGGTGGTTCGGGTTTCCGCGGTTCTCGCAAGTCCACGCCGTTTGCTGCTCAAGTAGCTGCTGAACGTGCTGGTCAAGCTGCGCTGGAATACGGCCTGAAAAACCTCGACGTCAACGTCAAAGGTCCAGGTCCAGGTCGTGAATCTGCTGTCCGTGCTTTGAACGGCTGCGGCTACAAGATCGCCAGCATCACCGACGTGACGCCAATCCCGCATAACGGGTGCCGTCCGCCGAAGAAGCGCCGCGTGTAATCCAGGAGATTGTAAAGAATGGCTCGTTACATTGGTCCAAAATGCAAACTCGCTCGTCGTGAAGGCACCGATCTCTTTCTGAAGAGCGGCGTGCGCGCGATCGAATCGAAGTGCAACATCGAAGCAGCACCTGGTATCCACGGCCAGCGCCGCGGTCGCCAGTCCGACTACGGCACCCAACTGCGTGAAAAGCAGAAAGTCCGTCGTATTTATGGCGTTCTCGAGCGTCAGTTCAGCGGTTACTACAAAGAAGCTGCCGGCAAGAAAGGCGCAACTGGTGAGAACCTGCTGCAACTGCTCGAATGCCGTCTGGACAACGTTGTATACCGCATGGGCTTCGGTTCGACTCGTGCCGAATCGCGTCAGCTGGTATCGCACAAGTCGGTAAGCGTAAACGGCAAAACCGTGAACGTTCCGTCCTACCAGGTCCGTGCTGGTGACGTAGTGGCAATTCGCGAAAAAGCGAAGAACCAACTGCGTATTGTCCAGGCTCTCGATCTGTGTGCCCAACGTGGCCGCGTAGAATGGGTAGAAGTAGACACTGAGAAAAAATCTGGCGTCTTCAAAAGCGTCCCAGCCCGCAGTGATCTGTCCGCCGACATCAACGAAAGCCTGATTGTCGAGCTCTACTCCAAGTAAGGGCTAGAAAATAGGTGCATCCATGCAGATTTCGGTAAATGAGTTCCTGACACCCCGCCACATTGATGTGCAGGTTGTCAGTCCGACCCGCGCCAAAATCACTCTCGAGCCTCTCGAGCGTGGTTTCGGCCATACCCTGGGCAACGCGCTGCGCCGCATCCTGTTGTCCTCCATGCCCGGCTGTGCAGTAGTCGAGGCCGAGATTGACGGTGTACTCCATGAGTACAGCGCCATCGAAGGCGTACAGGAAGATGTCATTGAAATCCTGTTGAACCTTAAAGGTCTGGCTATCAAGCTGCACGGTCGAGACGAAGTTACGCTGACCTTGTCGAAGAAGGGTTCGGGGGTGGTTACCGCTGCCGATATTCAGCTGGATCATGATGTCGAGATCGTTAACCCCGATCACGTAATCGCTAACCTGGCGTCTAACGGCGCCCTGAACATGAAGCTCGTTGTAGCTCGTGGTCGCGGTTATGAACCAGCAGACTCGCGTCAGAGCGATGAAGACGAAAGCCGCAGCATTGGTCGCTTGCAGCTCGATTCTTCGTTCAGCCCGGTTCGTCGCATTGCATACGTGGTGGAAAACGCCCGTGTCGAGCAACGTACCAACCTGGACAAGCTGGTTATCGATCTGGAAACCAACGGTACTCTGGATCCTGAAGAGGCTATCCGTCGTGCAGCAACCATCCTGCAACAGCAGTTGGCTGCGTTCGTCGACCTTAAAGGTGACAGCGAACCCGTTGTAGTCGAACAGGAAGACGAGATCGATCCGATCCTGCTTCGTCCGGTTGACGATTTGGAACTGACCGTACGTTCGGCCAACTGCCTTAAGGCGGAGAACATTTACTACATCGGCGACCTGATTCAGCGCACCGAAGTAGAACTGTTGAAGACTCCGAACCTGGGCAAGAAATCCTTGACCGAGATCAAGGACGTTCTGGCTTCTCGTGGTCTCTCCCTCGGCATGCGCCTCGACAACTGGCCGCCTGCAAGTCTTAAGAAGGACGACAAGGCGACTGCCTGATCGTCGTAATCACCGAACGTAGTGTTTGGTAAGGAATGAACCATGCGTCATCGTAAAAGTGGACGTCACCTGAGCCGTACCAGCTCTCACCGTAAGGCTATGTTCCAAAACATGGCGGTGTCGCTGTTCGAGCACGAGCTGATCAAAACTACCCTGCCGAAAGCCAAAGAACTGCGTCGCGTTGCTGAGCCGCTGATCACCTTGGCCAAGATTGACAGCGTTGCTAACCGTCGTCTGGCATTTGACCGTACCCGTTCGAAAGAAATGGTCGGCAAACTGTTCAACGATCTGGGCAAGCGTTACGCAACTCGTGAGGGTGGCTACCTGCGCATCCTCAAGTGTGGCTTCCGCGCTGGCGACAACGCGCCAATGGCGTACGTCGAACTGGTTGATCGTCCTGTCGGTGGCTCTGTAGAAGCCGCTGAATAAGACATCAGTCACTACAAAAAACCGGGCCCAGTGCCCGGTTTTTTGTTGTCTGCAACAAAGCCATCTTGGATGGCCGGAATTCGCTCAATCAGCGGTGATTCTAAGTGATAAACGGAACCCTCCTCATTTACCCGTCTTTTCGGTACCAAATGTCCGAATTTCGCCGGATTTCTATGTTTATTTGCTATGCCGTAGGGTGACCAACCAGGCTGGTTGGTTCAAACTAACGCCTTTCACCAAGAGATGGACGGCGATGCAAGGCCACCCGGATGTAATTGATTACCTCAACACGCTGCTGACCGGCGAACTCGCTGCGCGCGACCAGTATTTTGTCCACTCGCGGATGTACGAAGATTGGGGTTTCAGCAAGCTGTACGAACGTATCAACCACGAGATGGAAGAAGAGGCTCAACACGCTGACGCGTTGATGCGCCGGATTCTGATGCTCGAAGGCACCCCACGCATGCGTCCTGACGACTTGGATGTGGGCACCACGGTCCCCGAGATGCTCGCCAGCGACCTTCGTCTGGAATACAAGGTGCGAGCCGCGCTGTGCAAAGGCATCGCGCTCTGTGAGCAGCACAGGGATTACGTAAGCCGTGACATCCTCCGCATTCAACTCGCCGACACGGAAGAAGATCACACCTATTGGCTTGAAAAACAGCTGGGCCTGATCAAATTCATCGGCCTCGAGAATTATCTCCAGTCGCAGTTCTGAGAACTGAAACCGCTGATACAAAAAAGCCCCTGCCGCATATCGCGACCGGGGCTTTTTATTAGGACGATGCAATCAAGCGCGATCGCGCTCCAGAAGTGGCTTCAGGTAGTGGCCGGTGTAGGACTGTTTCATGCCCGCCACCTGCTCTGGCGTACCGGTTGCGATGATCTGTCCGCCTTTCGAACCGCCTTCGGGGCCCAGGTCGACCAGCCAATCGGCTGTCTTGATCACATCCAGGTTGTGCTCGATAACAACAACCGTGTTGCCGTGGTCGCGAAGTCGATGCAAGACGTCCAGCAGTTGCTGAATATCCGCGAAGTGCAGGCCGGTGGTGGGCTCGTCGAGGATGTACAAGGTTTTGCCGGTGTCACGCTTTGACAGCTCGCGCGACAGCTTCACCCGCTGCGCTTCACCACCCGAAAGCGTAGTCGCTGACTGGCCCAGCTTGATATAGGACAGACCCACATCCATCAGCGTTTGCAATTTCCGAGCGAGGGCAGGCACGGCGTCGAAAAACGCCCTCGCTTCCTCGATCGTCATCTCCAGGACCTCGTGAACGTTCTTGCCCTTGTACTTCACCTCAAGGGTTTCACGGTTGTATCGCTTGCTCTTGCACACATCGCAAGGGACGTAAATGTCAGGCAGAAAATGCATCTCGACCTTGATCAGGCCGTCACCTTGGCACGCTTCGCAGCGACCACCCTTGACGTTGAAGGAGAATCGGCCGGGTCCGTAACCCCGGGATCTTGATTCAGGCACGCCCGCGAACAGCTCACGGATTGGCGTAAACAGCCCGGTGTACGTCGCAGGGTTGGATCGCGGCGTACGTCCAATAGGGCTCTGGTCAATATCAACGACTTTGTCCAGGTGCTGCAGGCCGTCAATGCTGTCGTGCGCCGACGCCTCGAGCGTTGTTGCTCCATTGAGTGCAGTGGCACTGAGCGGGAACAGGGTGTTGTTGATCAGCGTCGACTTGCCCGAGCCCGACACGCCTGTCACGCAGGTCAGCAAGCCAATCGGTATTTCGAGATCGACATTGCGCAGGTTGTTGCCCCGCGCGCCTTTGAGTTTGAGCGACAGCTTTTTATTACGAGGCGTTCGCTTGGGAGGCACGGCGATCTTCACCCGGCCCGACAGGTATTTACCCGTCAGAGAGTCCGGATGATCCATCACTTCCTGTGGCGTGCCTTCCGCGACAATATTGCCGCCATGCACGCCTGCACCCGGACCGATGTCGACCACATAGTCAGCCAGTCGAATTGCGTCTTCGTCGTGCTCAACCACGATCACCGTGTTACCGATGTCTCGCAGGTGCCGCAAGGTGTCCAGCAGCCGATCGTTATCGCGCTGATGCAGGCCGATTGAAGGCTCATCGAGGATATACATCACGCCGACGAGGCCTGCGCCGATTTGGCTGGCCAGACGAATTCGCTGCGCCTCGCCACCGGAGAGCGTGTCGGCGCTGCGGTCCAGTGTCAGATAGTCCAACCCGACGTTGACGAGGAACTGCAGGCGCTCGCGAATTTCCTTGAGAATCTTGTCGGCAATCTCACCGCGGCGGCCCGTCAGCTTCAACTCACCAAAGTAGTGGGTAGCGTCGCCAATTGGCATGTTGGTAACGGCTGGAAGTGTCTTCTCACCAACCCATACGTGACGTGCCTCTCGGCGCAACCGCGTGCCACGGCACTCGGGGCAAGGCTGCGTGCTGAGAAACTTCGCCAACTCCTCGCGAACCGTGGTCGATTCGGTTTCGCGATAGCGCCGCTCGAGGTTGGGAACGATGCCTTCAAACGGGTGCGCACGTTTAACGATGTCGCCGCGGTCGTTAAGGTAACGGAAATCAACGCTGTCCTTACCGCTGCCGCCGAGCAGCACCTTCTGCAAATCCGCAGGCAGTTCCTTGAACGGCACCTCAAGGCTGAAGCGGTAATGTTTTGCCAGCGAGCCGAGCATCTGGAAGTAATAGACGTTTCGCCTGTCCCAGCCACGAATCGCGCCTTCTGCCAGCGTGAGTTCGCCATTGACCAGGCGTTTGGTGTCGAAGAATTGCTTCACGCCCAGCCCGTCGCAGGTCGGACATGCGCCTGCAGGGTTGTTGAACGAGAACAGCTTTGGTTCCAGCTCGCTGATCGCATGGCCACAGATCGGGCAGGCGAAGCGTGCGGAAAAAATGATCTCTTCGCCGGGCTCGTCGTCCATCGGCGCCACCAGCGCGATGCCGTCAGCCAGCTTCAGCGCTGTCTCAAAGGATTCGGCCAAACGCTGTTGCAGGTCCGAGCGCACCTTGAAGCGGTCAACCACGACATCGATCGAGTGCTTCTTCTGTTTATCAAGTTTTGGCAGTTCGTCCAGCTCGCACAGCCGGCCATTCACCCGAGCGCGCACGAAACCTTGGGCGCGAAGCTCTTCGAAGACTGCCAGGTGCTCGCCTTTGCGCTCCCGTACCACGGGGGCAAGCAGCATCAGTTTGGCGCCTTCCGGCTGGGCCAGGACCAGGTCGACCATCTGACTGACGGTTTGCGCCTCCAGAGGAATGTCGTGATCCGGGCAACGCGGCTGACCCACCCGCGCATATAGCAAACGCAGGTAGTCGTAGATCTCGGTGATGGTGCCGACGGTCGAGCGTGGGTTGTGGGACGTGGACTTTTGCTCGATGGAAATGGCGGGCGACAGACCTTCGATCGTATCGACGTCCGGCTTCTCCATCATCGACAGGAACTGGCGCGCGTAGGCGGACAGCGATTCGACGTAGCGACGCTGGCCCTCGGCATAGAGCGTATCGAACGCGAGGGACGATTTTCCTGAGCCGGACAATCCGGTGATGACGATCAGCTTGTCGCGTGGAAGGGTCAGGTCGATGTTCTTCAGGTTGTGGGTTCGAGCCCCACGAATCAAGATCTTGTCCAAAGCTGGCCTCGCACGGCGGGCGTGTAAAACGTGGAAGTATACGGGCAAATACTGGATGGATACACACTATTGAAGTTGGCGCTGCCTCACCCGGAAAAAAGAAACTTCCTGCGATGCGCGGCAAACCGTCGTATGTGCTCTCAACGATGGGACTGGTAGAATCGCCGCCGGTTCATACGAGGTTCCTTCATGCACGATTCTCACAGCGAGCGCATGAGCGGCAGCGAAACCCGCGCCGCGGGCGGTCTGGCGCTGGTGTTCGCCTTCCGTATGCTTGGCATGTTCATGGTGCTGCCCGTACTTGCCACTTACGGAATGGACCTGGCCGGCGCAAGCCCGGCACTCATCGGTCTGGCCATCGGCGCGTACGGCCTGACACAAGCGGTGTTGCAGATTCCGTTTGGCATCATCTCGGATCGCATTGGCCGTCGCCCCGTCATTTATCTGGGCCTGATCGTGTTTGCGCTCGGCAGCGTGCTGGCGGCCGAGTCCACCTCCATCTGGGGCGTAATCGCCGGTCGGGTTTTGCAAGGCGCGGGTGCTATTTCCGCTGCGGTCATGGCGTTGCTTTCCGATCTGACCCGCGAGCAGCACCGCACCAAAGCCATGGCCATGATTGGCATGACGATTGGCGTGTCCTTCGCCGTTGCGATGGTGGTCGGCCCCATTCTGACCAGTGCATTCGGATTGTCAGGTCTGTTTCTGGCGACGGGCGCGATGGCGCTTGTCGGCGTGGCGATCGTTGCCTTCGTCGTGCCCAAGTCCACGGTAACCCTGCAGCACCGCGAATCCGGTCTGGCGCGACAGGCGCTGGGGGCGACGCTTCGTCATCCTGACCTGTTGCGTCTGGATCTGGGTATCTTCGCGTTGCACGCCATGCTGATGTCCAGTTTCGTGGCGTTGCCATTGGCGCTGGTCGAAAAAGCCGGCCTGCCCAAAGAGCAGCACTGGTGGGTCTATCTGACTGCGCTGCTGATTTCTTTCTTCGCGATGATCCCTTTCATCATCTACGGCGAAAAGAAACGTCAGATGAAGCGTGTTTTGCTCGGCGCCGTGCTGGTGCTGATGCTCACTGAGCTATTCTTCTGGGAGTTCGGCGACACGCTGCGAGCGCTGGTCATCGGCACGGTGGTCTTCTTTACCGCATTCAATTTGCTCGAAGCGTCGTTGCCGTCGCTGATCAGCAAAGTGTCACCGGCGGGTGGGAAGGGCACGGCGATGGGGATTTATTCCACCAGTCAGTTCCTGGGTTCTGCTGCCGGGGGCATCTTGGGAGGATGGCTTTTCCAGCACGGCGGACTGAATGTGGTGTTCCTGGGAGGCGCCGGGCTGGCCGCCATCTGGCTCGCGTTTGCTGTTACCATGCGCGAACCTCCCTACGTAACCAGCCTTCGCTTGCCGTTGTCGCCCGAGGCTCAACGCGACACAGGCCTTGCCGATCGCGTGTTGGCCGTACGTGGAGTAACAGATGCAGTAGTGGTTGCCGACGAGGCTGCCATCTATATCAAATTTGACAAAGAACTGTTGGATCGGGCGTCTTTCGACGAAGTGGTCAATCCAGCGTCGGAAACGTGTGAAGCCTAGGAGAACGTTATGGCCCGTGGGGTTAACAAAGTCATATTGGTCGGCACATGCGGCCAGGATCCCGAAGTCCGCTACATGCCTAACGGTAATGCCGTGACCAACCTGAGTCTGGCAACGAGCGAACAGTGGACCGACAAGCAAACCGGTCAGAAGGTCGAGAAGACCGAATGGCACCGTGTTTCGATGTTCGGCAAGGTCGCCGAGATCGCCGGCGAGTACCTGCGCAAGGGTTCGCAGGTCTATATCGAAGGCAAGCTGCAGACCCGCGAGTGGGAGAAAGACGGCATCAAGCGTTACACGACTGAAATCGTCGTCGACATGCAAGGCACCATGCAGTTGCTCGGTGGCCGTCCTCAAGGCGATGGCGCTCCTCAGGGCCAGGGTGGTGGCGGTTATCAGAACAACCAGAACTCCGCGCCGCGTCCGCAGCAGCAGGCCCGCCCGCAGCAGTCCGCTCCTCAGCCACAGCGTGAATCACGTCCTGCGCCTCAACAAGCGCCGCAGCCAGCGCCTGATTTCGACAGCTTCGATGACGATATTCCGTTCTAACCTACATAAGATGAAAGTGTAAAGGTAAATTGAGTCAAGGCTGTCTAAAAGCCCCGCTTGTCAAAACCTTTTCAGGAAAAATAGCCCTCTGAGCCGTAAAGCTATGAGGGCTTTTTTTTGCCCGTCGTAAAGGTCCTGAAAATTGACTACACAAAGACTAGGTGTAAAGTTAAAAGTCTACATAAGATCTCGTAAAGGAATGGGTGGTGTATGGACGTAAAAATGGTACGACACCCCTCCGGGCAGAACCTACCCATTCTCGTTGACGATGATGGCTTGCCGATTCCACTCGCAAATGAGTGGATCCTCCAGAGGCGTGATCTCAGTCCCAACACCCTCACAAGAAACCTTAGAGAGCTGGCGATTTTTTATGCGTGGCTCGAATCACTCAACATTGATTTCCTTGCTCGTATTGATGGTGACAGCATATTTACCGAGGCAGAGCTGGCCGGTAGCTTATGTGAGAGATTGCGTTTAACGGCAAAGGTTGATCTGGGCCAAGCGGGTGTAGCGGCTATCGTTCAGGGGATCAAGGTTGCGGTGTCGCCTCTGACGTTCAAGTTGCGCCTCATCACTGTGCGTCAGTTCATCAGTTGGTGCTTCCGATTCAAAATGGCAAAATTGGCATCGGGCGATCCTGTGTTTCTTCGAATTCAAGCGCATAAAGAGCACGTTGATAAAATTCTAAGCGATCAAGAGATTAGTAATCCGCCCCAAAATAAGTCTGTTACCAAAGGGCTTCGTGATCACGAAGTAGTCGCGCTAGTTTGGTGTGTGGACTTTAGGAATCCGGATGCGTATGGCCTGAATGAACACGTAAGGTTTAGAAACTTTATCATCGTAATGACTATGCTAACTTTCGGTCTACGGCCAGCAGAGGTTCTTACCCTGAGAGTCGGTGACGTAGAGTTCGGCAGCGTCACGGCGCTGAGGGTATTCAGGCGAGCAGCAGATCCGAACGACACGAGAAGCCCGCAGCCGAGGGTTAAGCGGAATGGCCGCGATATAGAGATGCAGGTGCCGACCTTCATCAATTTGATTGAAGAGTATATTGAAATTCATCGCGAAAGCGTAATGGAGCGCTACGGGAAGAATCATGACTACCTGATCATTTCTGATGAGGGTGATCCTTTGCATGGTAACAGTATATCTAATTACTTCCAGATCATTCGTCAAAAATTCAGAGACCGGCTGCCGTCAAATCTGACACCGAAATCGCTTCGGCATACATATTCAAGCCGAACTGAGCGTGATATGGCTCAGCGTGGTGTCCCTGAAGATGAGCGTAAACAAATTTTGGCCTATCTTCGAGGGGATAGTAGTACGCGTTCTCAGGAAGTTTATATTTCAGGTGAGATTATTCGGCAGGCTGTTGCTGTTCAGTCTAAATATCATGATGTGCTGATGCAAAGCTTTTTAGAGTACACAAATCATGAATGAAGTATTTAGAAGTCAGGAAGTAGAAGGAGTTGCTCAGGCTGCACGGATAGATTTGGTAAGCCAGCTGGAACCAATACCTAAATCCGTTATTAGCAGAGAGGGGCATGTAGTCGATACGAGTGGTTTGCGATGGCATATGCCGAATACAAGTGGCAGATCTGCGATCCTGAATTTCAAGCGCATACATAATCTGAAATTCCGCTATGCACTGATGCGTTACTGCGCCCACGTAATTAAAACTATTTCGGCGAGTTATGCCTATAGTGTTTGGGTGGACTGCCATCGATTTCTCCTGTTGCGGTACCCAGAGTTTAACCGGGCAGATATCCCAGATTTTGAGCAGGAGCTGATAAATTGTTACGAAAAAATGATTTCTGCTACGAGGCAGGAGCATAAGCTTTATCAAGTTCCTCGAACTAAATCATTTTATCTGTGGTGCTGTCAATACCTCACGGAGGTGGGGTTCAGTGCCGAATACGGAAGCGTCTTGGAAGTCCTCAAAATACCAGGCGGTCCAAAAGGCGAAGCGGTTAAAAATGAGGACGTGGATGCTGGCCCTCTGCATCGCACCTATGAGCTGCAACCACTCTATAATGCGCTCCATACGGCCACGTGTAGTAGTCTTGCCGAGCAGGAGCAACGTGCTGCGCTGGCTCTGTTCATTGCTCATGGCAGAAATCCTGCAAATCTATCGTGGTTGCGTGAGAGCGATCTTATAAATGTAGCCCCTGGACTGGACGAACCATGCTGGGTAATAAGATATCCAAGGATCAAAAAACGGTTGCTCAATCCTAGGGATGACTTTGTAGAAGTACACCTCCCTAATGAGTTTGTTCCTTACATTCAGTATCTTATTGCCGCCAATCGCCGTGTTCACGCATTGAGTCGGGTAGGGGGTGAGGCTGGGGAATTCGATATACCGCTATTTTTCAATAAGTCCGGTAATACAGCGGCTATGGCCTCTGGGTATCGTGAAGCATATTTCAACTATGACTCAGGCTATTTTGCACTCCTGCTTCAAGACTTTGTATTGAGGCAGAAGATTGTATCCCCTCTTACTAATGCACTGTTGCACCTTAGTCCTAGGCGCCTTCGCTACACTTTAGCAACAAATCTGGTAAAGGATGGAGCTACCCAACGCCAGCTCGCGCAGATTCTCGATCATACTGACCTTCAACACGTTCAAGTTTACTTCGACCTCGCTGGTGATATCGTAGAACTACTAGACAAAACGCTTATCGGCCCGTACGCACAGATGCTTCGCTTCTTCAAAGGCGAATTCATTATGCCTGGCCAGAAAGCAGTGAACGATGACGACACAGGAAAACATATTCCATTTGTCTATATTGAGGATGCACCAAACATCGATTTAGGTGTCTGCGGAAAACACTCGCTCTGTGCGTTGCACCCCCCATACTCCTGTTATAAGTGTCCAAAATTCCAGGCTTATCTTGACGCGGATCATGCTTCCGTACTGGAATATCTTATGAATCAGCGCGAGGAAAAATTTAAGTTTGCAGATAAACGGATAGCAGGTCAGATGGACGAAATTATTCATGCCGTAGCGCAAGTTGTTGAGAAGTGTAAAGAAGTTAAGAAAGGGGCGCGTTGATGGCTAAGGTCGCTGCATTTTTAAGTAGACTTGAGCAAGATCGTGCTACGAATCTTGCGCTGTTGGTTAATAAAGCCCAAATGCTTGGTATGCAGGGATTTGAAGATATTGTCTGGGGAGAGCCTAGTTGGATTTTTACAGCTGGGCCAATGACGTTGCTCTCGGCTAAACGATCTGGATCGCCTAGCATCTATTTTCGGCATGCTCCTAAGATAGGGGCGCATCCGTTGGAAGGGGACTGGGAGTCCGCTGCCAAGTCGTTGTTCTGCCTTAGGGCGCATCGTTCAAATCAGAAGATCAGCAATCATCAGTCATTTGTAACCGCTATAAGTTATATAAGCCATTGTGTGGGGGGGAACAATCGTCTCCTTTCTAGGATGATGCCTGAAGATTTGGATGAAGCGTGTCGGCTCATATCAGAGCATTACCAAGAGTCGACGGCTTATAATCTGCACAAAGCAATTAACGAGTTCGCCGCGCACTGTGATGCGAACCAGCTTTGTAATATCAGGTTCGAGTACAAATACTCAGGGCTAAAGCGCCCAGCGAATGCCGGTGGGGTGTCTCAGACGCGACTGGATGCACCTCAGAACTTGGAGCAGACCAGTGGTGACCGGATCATCGATCTGGAGGTTTTTGAGCTCATTGGAATGCTTTACCAGAATGTGCCAACGGGCCATAAATATCGGATGTATGTTCTGATGCTCGTAATGCTTGCGTGCATTGGGAGGCGTTTCAGTGAGATAGCGACATTGCCGGTGCAGGTGGTAGGAGTCGATGCTGAGGGTAGAAGATACCTGGGTTATTTCCTGATGAAGACGAGTAAAGGCGATAACGCTCATCCTATTGATAAGGTATGGCTGCCAACAGATGCTGTTAGCATCGTTGAGGACGTAGTCTCTGAGCTGACAGATATCACCCAGGCCGCGCGCTCCACTGCGGAGGTGATGCGAGCTAAGGGTGGTCCTGATTTGCGCTGGATTGAGCCCTATGCTGAGGATCACAGATTTTACATTGCCGATCTTGAGGAGCTGGGGTTCAGCTTCAACGTGTTGCGCCCGACCGGCTGGCTCACAACGAACGGTCATACCTTTCCAGATCCGGATAAGTTGACGTCTCAAGGACGGCGACCGGCTAACCCATCTCGGTTCACCACCAAGCAGGGTCTGATTGCCTACTGCCGCAGCACCTTTGATCCTCGATTAAATGATCCTGTGCGCATAGCTACGACGAATAAGACCTACTATCAAGAGAATCTATTTTTTATCCGTTACCAAGGTATGTCCTCTGGAGCGGTCTCCGTATGTGTTGTCACCACCGTTACGCACTCAATGTTCGCGACGTTTCTTCGCGATCATCTTGAACCGCTTGCTGCTAAATATTGTGATGACAGCATGAAGCCTAATTTTTCAAGTCATGACTTTAGGCACACCATTAATACGCTGTTAAATGATGGCGGGATGAGTGATTTTGTTCAAACCAAATGGTTTGGTCGAAAGTATGCAAATGATACAAAGGCTTATCAGCATACCTCTCGTGAAAAACGAGCGTTGATTTATCAAGAAAAAATCCGTGAAGGAAAGATTGGTGGGGTTGTAGCAGACAACTACATGAAGCTTCCGGTTGAGCATAAAGAAGCATATCTGAAAGCAAAAATCACAGGTGTTCACGAGCTTGGGACCGGGATGTGCACACGCAACCTCTCTCAATCGCCTTGCCCAAATCACCTAGAATGCCATGCCAAATGCTCGGATTTTTCTTGGGAGAAGGACAATGATGATAAGAAGGCTGGCATCGTCCGTGCCTTTGAGATCGAAGTCGTTCAGTACGAGAATGCTATGACAAAATCTCAGTCCAACAGGCAAGGTGAGAGCCACCAGTGGATGGCTCATTCTCAGAAGAAGATCGAGACCCTCACCTCCATGCTAAGTGATTTCGAGATGGATGCTGATGCGATCAAGGCGAAAGTACTGGGAGCGTAGCCATGAGTAAATTTGGCAAGAGAATGGATCCAGGCGACGTGAAGGCTATCGTCAAGGAGCTGGATCGTTGGGCGTTGGGTGAACTGGGCTCAGGCCTGCGCTGGAAAACTCTAGAAGACCAGTTTGGATTCACGCGCCAAGCTCTTAATGCTCGCCTTGAAATCAAGGTGGCATTTGACGCCGCAAAAGCGTCACTGGCTGGCGGTTTAGCTGCAAAGCAGAAAAATGCCGCGAGAAATGCCGAGGAGCTTGCGATTAGAGTAGAGCAACTTGAAAGAGAGTTGCGAGCCTACAAAGACCGCGAGGCTAAATGGTTGCTGAGATGGCAACAGATTGCCTACAACGTTAGGGCAAGGTTCGGCGCTCAGATGAGTTTAATCGACAGCCCAAATAATCCCAAGGACAGGCTACCTAATCTTCGGGCTGTCGACAGCATCCTGAAGCCGCTAGATACACCAATCCCGCCTCTGGGAACTATGGATTCTAAAATATGAATTCAAGCTTTCTTGTAGCGGTCTACAGGGCGGCTCAGAGGGCAGAAAGCTATGTTGGCTGTCAGCTTGCCTGCCTACGGTGCGGCGGTAGCGCTGCACCTTATGCCAATCAATCTTGCAGCCTGCCCATTACTGGATGTTTTGCTTGCGCCAGTTATCTTCCGCAATCGCCACCCGCTTACAGGGAACGCACCACTCCTCGTTAATCTGTAACCTGCGGGCAAGGGTTAAAAACCTCGGTTACGTCGAGTGTTGTATGCCACGGGATGGCAGTGCCTGACACCATTCCGCCTACGGTTTGCTGTCGACCCGACTTGCGCACATATCCGCCATCCGTTCCAGTGAAGACGTGCTGCCCTGGCTTCGTGAGATAATCAAAGAAACTGACTTTCACAGGCACATTCATTTGTCCACCTGGTGTAATGACGGCGAGCATGATCGCTCGGTCTTTGGTGAATACAACGAACGGTTCGACTCCAGTGCGACCACCAACTGTCTTCACGCACTGCACTTGTTCTGGGAGGATGCGTGCGGTTTCAGTGTAGGTGTGGTTGTTGTAGAGGCTGAGGATCAGGCCTTTGCTGGTCAACACTCCCAGGCCTTGAGTGGCTCTGCAGCTGCCTTCGCTTCCATATGGGAACAAGCACCAGTTCGTTTCCGACACTGCTTGAATATCCGATGGTGCAATTTTCAGATCGCGCTGGATTTGGGCTTTTGATTCCGGCGTGTCGTAAGGGATCATCACGCATCCCCCAACTGTCACTGCTGCGATGAGGCCGATGGCCGCAGCTACGTTTTGGATTGATGATTTGAAGGTGTTCATTGTTCGCTCTCCTTGCTGTATTGCCACCACTGGAAGGCTGTGGTGTTTTTGGTAGAGAACCTTACGGCATGGGCGGCAAGCAGTAATCCTCGTGCGGATAGCTGGATCGGTAGATGACTTGACTGGACGCTTACGCATTTAATCCGTAAGCGTCCGGCGAAGTCACCTAGTCCGACTCCGGCTCTATGAGTAGCGTCAGGTTTCGATAGGTAGACCTGGCTCGCCGTTTGTTTGCGGGCGATAGTTTTTCTTCGCGCGGAGCAGCGTATAGAATCTATCGATGAGCTCGATGAGCGCATCGGCAGTCTTGCGGAAACTCGCATCTACTTGCGGCTTTTCCAATGAAACCGTCCGGGAATACTCGTTATTGGTATTGGCAACAGCTACGAATTTTCGAATGTCATGGCTAGCCACGCCCCTACCATCGTAAGCCCTGTATCGCTCGAATCGGTCGCTAGCTACCTCGTGGAATGCCTCAAGATACAGTGAGCCCTCATAGGAGTTGTTAGGCCGGAGGATCTCGCCCAGCTTCTCTCTGAGCTTATCAATCGCACGTTCGATGAATCCCTGAATTACTGTCTCGCCAGTTGCCGTGTCTGGGTGGTGGATCGTCACAGCATGGAAGTTGTACGCGAGCATGCCTAGATACGAGTTGCAGAGGCTTTTGACCGGCTCCAGTTTTTTTTGAGCATAGAGATAATCATACGGGTCTGGCACCAGCGCTTTCAGCATCTCTTCCAATGCCGATTCGAATTCTGGCACCTCAGTGGTGCAACGCAAGAGCACATCCTTGAGATAGAGCTCGTCTCCGTGCTGGAGGTAATTCTCGTAGTGGTTAAGCACAGCCTTGTAGGTCTTCTGAAGAGCCTTGTCCTGCAGCAGCTGTGGCAACGCCCTTAAGGCATCAAACACTGGAGTCAGATCAGGCGGTCTTGCGACATTGACCTGGATGCTCGTGATTTCGACGTTCAAGCTTTTGAGTAGGTTATTTGCCAATGCTAGCCGTGGGAGAAACTGCCCGTTGGCCGCGCGTCCATAGACCTCTAACGGAGCTCTTGCGCTCTCGCTGCCTCCCGTGGAAATTACGTCTGTAGCCATGACTGTGATCTCGCGGTAGTGGGTACTTAATCCCCCGGAGTCTACCTCAGCGATAAGGTAAGACTACAGCCTGTAATGCTGTGCTGCAGGCTTGGCTAAGAAGCCTGTTTAACCTTGGCAACTGAGTCGATTGAAGGGGAGAAGGGACGGTCTGGATTCAGACCGCAGGGGAGGATGGTCTAAACCCGGCCATCCTGATGAAGGGCCGGGTTAGGGACATGGCCGAAGCTCAAGCTTGCTTCCGCACCGATAACTCCCAGCTCGGACGTCAAGGTGACCTAACTGGACGCTTACTTTACTCCTGCCTATGGATCGGTCATGGGTAGGTCACCCTTGCTCGATAGCGCTCAACAATGAACCAGGGATGTGTAGTGGTCTAATGATTCCGGACACCCATTTAGGCGAGAATGCTCGCCACAGAGAGGTGTCTGATGACCAAGCAACGTCGTACCTTTACCCCTGAGTTCAAGCGCGAGGCGGCGTGCCTGGTGCTCGACCAAGGCTACACCCATACCGAAGCAGCCCGTTCGCTTGGGCTTGTTGAGTCGGCCCTGCGTCGTTGGGTGAACCAGCTCCAGCAAGAACGTGGCGGTGTTACTCCGACCAGCAAAGCCCTGACGCCTGAGCAGCAAAAAATCCAGGAACTCGAAGCTCGTATCAATCGGCTGGAACGGGAAAAATCCATCTTAAAAAAGGCCACCGCGCTCTTGATGGCCGAGGAACACGAGCGTTCGCGTTAATCGATCAACTGCGGGCTCAAGAGCCTGTTGATCTATTGTGCTCGGTATTTGAAGTAACCCGGTCTTGCTACTACGCGTACTGCCGGAAACGTCGGTATCCGGATGCCGAAAGGGTGGTTTTGCGCAGCCGCGTGAACGAGCTGTTTACGCAAAGTCGAAGCGCTGCGGGCAGCCGAAGCATCATGCTAATGATGAAAGAGGACGGCATGCAGATCGGGCGATTCAAGGTACGCAAGTTGATGCGCGAGATGAACTTGATCAGCAAACAGCCGGGCTCCCATGCCTATAAAAAGGCGACCGTGGAGCGGCCTGATATCCCGAACGTGCTTGATCGAGGGTTCAGCGTGGCGTCCCCCGACAAGGTTTGGTGCGGTGACATCACGTACGTTTGGGCCGAAGGTCGGTGGCACTATCTAGCGGCCGTAATCGATCTCTACGCGCGCCGGGTTGTAGGCTGGGCGTTCTCAGCCAAACCCGACGCTGACCTGGTGATCAAGGCATTGGATATGGCCTATGAGCAGCGTGGCCGGCCTCAAAATGTGCTGTTTCACAGCGATCAAGGCAGTCAATACGGCAGCCGGAGTTTCCGCCAGAGACTATGGCGATACCGTTTCATACAAAGCATGAGTCGGCGCGGCAACTGCCATGATAATGCCCCGATGGAGCGGCTATTTCGCAGCCTGAAAACTGAATGGATACCGACGGTGGGCTACATGAGCGCCGCGTTGGCTAAACAAGATATCGGTCGTTTCCTGATGGAACGGTACAACTGGCGGCGACCGCATCAGTTCAACGAAGGCCTGGCGCCTGCCGTTGCCGAGGAAAAACTTAACGCAGTGTCCGGGATCAGTTGACCACTACAATGGACCATATTCTGACCTTGCGTCTACGGGAAGGTATAGGTGACGCCGGGCATCGATCAGGCCACTTTCGTTGCGAGCAAATGCGTAATTGCATCCCGCTTGTCGACCCACGTGCATTGCTACAGGCCAGTCCATTCGGCCTATCGGGCGATGCAAATGACGAAGAAAAAACGCCTTGCGACGTTGCAAACCGCGTTTTCCCTCTCCTAGTGGGCCAGCGGCCGACTGCACTCTGCGCAATAGTTGAGGTAGCGTTGCGCGGCGACCAGATCGCATTTGCTACAAGCGTCACCCGCCCCCGCAAAACTTATCCATGAATCGGCAGACTACTACGCCCGTCACGCCGATTGCATGGCAGCCAAGAAGCTCACAGAGGGCATGATAGATACGCTCCACGCTTCTCATCGTCAGGGCAATTTGGAGACCACTAACTGCAAGGCGGCATCCACCGCCCAGATGTGGACGGTCGCCGTCCGCGACCGAGACCTGCCTAATCATTGCCTTGGCGGCGATATCCCCTTAGTAGGACTGATCGGCGGTTACGACCAAGCCACACAGCTTTGGCCGAGCGCTACGGGATTCTCCATCGCAGCGTAGCGCGAGTTTGGATGGAGCGGGGCTTGGGCTAAACGTTCGCCGGAGAGTGTCTTGAGCGCACCGATACCGATCTGCAGCGATCACGACAAGCGCAAAAGAAACCCGGGGGCGCGGCTGAACCAATCCTACGAACTACGAACGCAGGCCCTTTCCAGCTAACACGTGGCGATTCACAATAGTCATGTTTTACTACGGGCCATACAGAAGATCGCAGAGCACCATCAATGAGTGAGCAAAGAATCGAACAAGGCTTCATCGACAAGCTAATTGAGCTCAAATACAGCTATCGTCCAGATATCACAGATCGTGCCTCACTGGAGCGCAATTTTCGCGAGAAATTCGAGGATCTCAACCGTGTTCGCCTCACTGATGGCGAATTCGCCCGCCTGCTCGACGAGATCGTCACCCCTGATGTGTTTGCGGCAGCCCGCACCCTGCGCGAGCGTAACGCCTTCACCCGTGAAGACGGCACCCCGTTGAACTACACTCTGGTCAATATTAAAGATTGGTGCAAAAACACCTTCGAGGTGGTCAATCAACTGCGTATCAATACCGATAACAGCCACCACCGTTTCGATGTGCTCATCCTCATCAACGGTGTGCCGTGTGTTCAAGTAGAACTGAAAACGCTGGGCGTAAATCCGCGCCGCGCCATGGAGCAGATCGTTGAATACAAAAATGACCCCGGCAACGGCTACGCCAAGACGCTTCTGGTTTTCCTGCAGTTATTCATAGTCAGCAACCGCGATAACACTTACTACTTCGCCAACAATAACGCCCGTCATTTCTCGTTCAACGCCGATGAGCGCTTCCTGCCGATCTATCAGTTTGCTGATGAGGCGAACAAGAAGATTACCTGCCTCGACGGCTTCGCCGAGACCTTCCTCGTCAAATGCACGCTTGGCCAAACACTCAGCCGCTACATGGTGCTAATAGCCAGTGAGCAAAAGCTCATGATGATGCGCCCTTATCAGGTCTATGCGGTGAAAGCCATTGTCGACTGCATTGAGCAAAACTGCGGCAACGGCTATATCTGGCACACCACTGGCAGCGGCAAAACACTCACGTCCTTCAAGGCCTCCACCTTGCTCAAGGACAACACTGACATAGAAAAATGCCTCTTTGTGGTTGACCGTAAAGACCTCGACCGCCAGACCCGTGAGGAATTCAACAAGTTCCAGGAAGGCTGTGTTGAAGAAAACACTAATACTGCTGCATTGGTACATAGGCTGCTGTCCGAGGACTACGCCGACAAAGTGATTGTCACCACCATCCAGAAGCTCGGCCTCGCCTTGGATGAAAACAGCAAGCGTAACAAGCAGCGCAAACGGAACGACCAGCTCACCTATAAAGAGCAGTTGGCCTCACTGCGCGACAAACGCATTGTGTTCATCTTTGATGAATGCCACCGCTCCCAGTTTGGCGAGAATCACAAAGCCATCAAAGAATTCTTCCCCAAAGCCCAGCTCTTTGGCTTTACCGGCACGCCCATCTTTGAAGAAAACGCCTCACGCGTAAAAGTGGAAAACCAGCAAGCTTCTTATCAAACAACAGATGAGCTATTTCAGAAACAGTTGCACGCTTACACCATTACCCACGCGATTGAAGATGCCAACGTGCTGCGTTTCCACATCGATTATTTCAAACCAGAAGGCAAAAAAATACCCAAGCCTGGGGAAGGTCTAGCCAAGCGAGCGGTGATCGAAGCCATCCTCGCCAAGCATGACATTGCCACTGCGCAGCGTCGTTTCAATGCCATTTTGGCGACGGGCAGCATTAACGATGCTATCGAGTACCACAGCCTGTTTGCCAAGTTGCAACATGCCAAGCAACTGGCGGACCCTGACTACCAGCCGCTGAATATTGCCTGCGTATTCTCACCGCCTGCAGAAGGCAATGCGGACGTAAAACAAATTCAGGAAGATCTTCAGCAAGAAAAGCAGGACAACGAAGAAGATCCAGAAGGTAAAAAAGCAGCGCTTAAAGCTATCCTTATGGACTACAACACTCGCTACGGCGGCAACTACAGCATCAGCGAGTTCGACCTCTACTACCAAGACGTGCAAAAGCGCATCAAAGACCAGCAGTGGCCCAATGCCGATTATCCGCATACGCAAAAAATTGACATCACAATTGTGGTCGACATGCTACTTACAGGCTTCGACTCCAAATACCTCAACACCCTGTACGTGGATAAAAACCTCAAATACCACGGGTTGATCCAGGCGTTTTCGCGCACTAACCGCGTACTTAACAGCACTAAGCCCTACGGTAACATTCTTGATTTTCGTCAGCAGCAAGAAGCGGTGGATATCGCTATTACCCGGTTCTCCGGCGAGCGGTCCGGCAAACAACCCCGCGAAATCTGGCTGGTGGACAAAGCCCCCGCAGTTATTGAAAAACTACAGGCTGCCGTGCAAAAGCTAGATGACTTTATGCAATCTCAAGGCGTGGCGTGCGCCCCAGAGGCGGTGCATAATCTGAAAGGCGACGATGCCCGCGCCGCCTTTATCGGTCACTTCAAGGAAGTGCAGCGTCTTAAAACACAGCTCGACCAATACACCGACCTCACGGAAGACAACGCTGCTGTCATTGAGCACATCCTGCCCAAGGAAAGCCTGCTTGGCTTTCGCGGCGCTTATCTGGAAACGGCCCAACGCCTCAAGGCTCAACAAGATAAGAACGTTAAAGAACCAGACGGTAAAACCGACTCAGTGGATCAGCTCGATTTCGAGTTCGTACTCTTTGCCTCAGCCGTTATTGACTACGACTATATTGTGGGTTTGATGTCGCGTTTCTCGCAGCAAGAGCCCAGCAAACAGCGGATGAGTCGCGATCAGCTCATTGGTTTGATCCAAGCCGACGCCAAGTTTATGAATGAGCGCGACGATATTGCCGCCTATATCGCCACCCTCAAAGTCGGAGAAGGCTTGAGCGAAACTGCTATCCGCAATAGCTACATCCTCTTCAAACAGCATAAAGACGCCGCAGAACTCGCCGATATCGCAAGCAAGCACCGTCTGGCCCCAGCAGCCTTAGAAAGCTTCGTAGATGGCATCCTCCAGCGCATGATTTTCGATGGCGAACAGCTCAGCGACCTCATGGCCCCGCTCGACCTCGGTTGGAAAGCCCGCACCCAAGCCGAACTCGCCCTTATGGATGACTTGCACCCCCTTCTTACAAAACGCGCCCAGGGCCGCGAAATTTCAGGACTAAGCGCGTATGAGCAGTAAGACGAAAACCACTGCCACGAAGGCAGTGGGCAAACCCGCGCTTATACCTAAGCTGCGGTTTCCGGAGTTTCGGGAGGCGGGAGAATGGGAAAGAAAAACCTTGGCGACCTATTTGACGGACTGCTCTGGAAGAGTGCCATCCGATACCAAATTGCCTATTTATAGCTCTACAAGAGACGGCCTAAAGCGACAAGACAAATACTTCGACGGTCGGACTCTGCACAATAATAACGAATATGGTGTAGTTCCACCTAATGGTTTTGTTTATCGACATATGAGCGATGACGGCCTCTTTAAATTTAATATAAATGAGACAGGTGGCGAAATCGCAGTAAGCAAAGAGTATCCTGTATTCAGAGCGAAAAATCTGAATTCATACTTTTTGCTAGCCAAACTAAATGAGGGGTTTGATTTTAAGCAATTCGCTTTTTCCCAAAAAGCAGGTGGAACTAGAACCAGATTGTATTTCAGTCGCCTTTGCGAATGGGAAACATTGATTCCGTCGCCTCCCGAACAAAAGAAGATTGCCGAGTGTCTGTCTTCGCTAGAACAGCTCACCGCCGGGCAGGCTAGAAAATTAGAAGCACTCAAGGCCCATAAAAAAGGCTTGATGCAACTACTTTTCCCCCGTGAAGGCGAAAGCCAACCCCGACTCCGCTTCCCCGAGTTCCAAAATGCCAGAGAGTGGAAGCGCGAAAAGTTATCTAGCTGCCTTATAAAAGTTATCGATTACAGGGGTAAAGCCCCGCCAAAATCTAAGTCAGGTGTCCCGCTAATTACCGCGAAAAACGTGAGGTTTGGGTGGCTCGACATGACAAATGACGAATACATAGAAGAGAAAAAATATGAAGAATGGATGACGCGAGGCATTCCATTGGCGGGAGATGTTCTTTTTACTACCGAAGCGCCGCTGGGTAATGTAGCGTTGTTTCCATGTGCCGGAAAGTTTGCCTTGGGGCAGCGACTTCTCACTCTTCGGTCTAATCCTGAAAAATGTCTTCCTGAGTTTCTCTTCCATTCCTTGCTTAGTCCAAGCATGCAAGAAGATATTGATTTTCATAGCACCGGGTCAACGGCTAAGGGTATAAAGTCGAAAGTATTTGTAAATCTCAGTTTTTGCTATCCGAAGGATATACACGAACAAAAATTTATCGCCGATTGCCTTACAAAACTCGACGATCTCATTGCTGCGCAAACCCAAAAGCTTGAAGCCCTCAAAACCCACAAAAAAGGGTTGATGCAGCAGCTTTTCCCGGTACCAGCGGAGATGGAGGCATGAACGGTATTCGGACTTACCAAAGTTTGCGCACCTTGGTCACTCGGCTGCGAGACGACTTAAACAACCCGACGAAGTCAATAGGACTCGTCCTTCTCTATGCATACAACCGCACCGGTAAGACGCGGCTATCGATGGAGTTCAAGGACGCGGGCAAGCGCAAGAACAACGGTACAGCAGACACTCTCTACTTCAACGCCTACACAGAGGATCTGTTCACTTGGGAGAATGATCTTGCTGGTGATACAGCCCGCTACCTTCTACTCAATTCTAACTCCACTTTCTTCAACGGCCTCAAAGATCTGGCGCTCGACGAGACCATTGAGGGGTACCTCAGTCGCTATGCAGACTTTAGCTTCGACATCGAATATGGAACATGGAAGGTAACTTTTCGCAAAGGCGAAGCGGAAAACATCAAAATTTCCCGAGGCGAGCAGAACATCTTCATTTGGTGCCTTTTCATGGCTATCTGCGAACGGATGCTCGATGGACACGTCTCCTATGAGTCGAACAAATACCTCTACATCGACGACCCCATTTCTTCTCTCGACGACAATAACGCCATCGCCGTTGCCTGCGACCTCGCCAAACTCCTGCGCCGTGCCGCCACTCGGACAGGTCAGAATGGAGTTCCCATGCCCATAAAGGTGGTTTTCTCTTCCCACCACGCCCTCTTTTTCAACGTAATGTGCAATGAGATCGGTAGGACTAAGGAGGGGCAGCAGAAAGTGTCTCACAGACGTTACTTTCTGCATCGTCCAAGTGCTGAAGGTGTCTTTACCCTCCGGTCCACCGAGGACACGCCATTTTTCCATCACGTCGCGGCCCTCGCCGAACTACAGGCGGCAGCCAATGCAGATTCCGGCAAGCTCTACACATTTCACTTCAATGCGCTCCGCAGCATTATGGAAAAAACAGCTGCATTCTTTGGGCACGCGGACATTTCCTTCTGCCTGAAAGCTCTCGCGAATGAGGAAGACACAGCGCTCTACAACCGCGCACTCAACCTACTGAGCCACGGCATATATGCCATCCATGAGCCGACCGAAATGGGCGATGACAACAAGGATTTGTTTCGCCGCATTCTCAGAGACTTCATCAGCACTTTTAAATTCGCCTTGCCTGACCTATTGGCCGCGACGTCAGCCGCAACAGCTGCCGCACCAATTCCAGCGCCTACAACCGAAGCTACCACATGAATGACACCAATCGAAAACAACTTGGCCAAACCCTTTGGGCCATTGCCGATCAACTTCGCGGGGCCATGAACGCGGACGACTTTCGCGACTACATGCTTTCCTTCCTCTTCCTGCGCTACCTCTCCGACAACTATGAGATAGCAGCTAAAAAGGAACTTGGAAGCGACTACCCCGAGTTGCCTAGCGACGTATTGCTAAAAACGGGAGCAGCGACTCCTCTGCAGGTCTGGTATGAGGAGAACACAGCGGACATCCCGGCTTTCGAGAAGCAGATGCGCCGCAAGGTGCATTACGTCATCGAGCCTGCACACCTCTGGAACAGCATCGCTAACATGGCCCGTACTCAGAGCGATGAACTGCTCAGCACCTTGCAGTCAGGCTTCAAATACATCGAAACCGAATCGTTTGAGAGCACCTTTCAGGGCCTCTTCTCTGAGATCAACCTCGGCTCAGACAAGCTGGGCAGAACCTATGTCGACCGCAACGCCAAGCTCTGCACCATCATCCAGAAGATCGCTGAGGGTCTGAACGACTTTTCCACGGACATCGACGCGCTCGGAGATGCCTATGAATACCTAATCGGCCAATTTGCCGCCGGTTCCGGCAAGAAGGCGGGCGAGTTTTACACCCCGCAACAGATTTCCGACATCCTTTCAGCCATCGTCACACTTGATAGCCAGGACCCGAAAACAGGCACGAAGAAGCGGCTGGAAAGCGTGCTGGACTTCGCCTGCGGCTCCGGCTCCTTGCTACTGAACGTGCGTAAGCGCATGGGGCCTCATGGTATTGGCAAGATTTACGGTCAGGAGAAGAACATCACCACCTATAACCTTGCCCGTATGAACATGCTCCTGCACGGGGTAAAGGACACCGAGTTCGAGATTTACCACGGCGACACCTTAAACAACGATTGGGATATCCTGCGCGAGCTTAACCCTGCTAAAAAACCCGCATTCGACGCTATTGTTGCCAATCCGCCTTTCAGCTATCGCTGGGACCCAACAGAAGCTGTGGCCGATGACGTGCGCTTCAAAAACCACGGTCTGGCTCCTAAATCGGCTGCCGACTTTGCTTTTCTGTTGCACGGCTTTCATTTTCTGAAAGATGAGGGTGTGATGGCGATCATCCTCCCCCATGGCGTGCTGTTCCGTGGCGGCGCTGAGGAGCGTATTCGCAGCAAGCTGCTAAAAGACGGCCATATAGATACCGTGATCGGGCTACCCTCCAACTTGTTTTATTCCACGGGGATCCCGGTGTGCATTCTCGTGCTGAAAAAGTGCAAGCAACCGGACGACGTGTTGTTTATCAACGCAGCAGAACATTTCTTCAAAGGTAAGCGCCAAAACCAGCTAACGGATGAGCACATTACCAAAATCATTAAAACCTACCAGACCCGTGAGCCAGAACCTCGTTATGCGCGTAGGGTGGAGATGGAAGAGATCGAGAGGAACGGCTATAACCTGAATATCTCCCGCTACATCAGCACCGCGATCGCAGAGGAAGAGATTGATTTGGAGGCTGTCAATCACGAGCTGATCGCACTCGAAGAGACTATTCAAAAGACGCGGGACAAACACAATGCATTTCTGAAAGAGCTGGGCCTGCCGCTGTTGGTGTAATCGCGCCGGAGCATAGGAAAAGCAGCAGCCCCACGGGCTGCATCGAAGAGCTGCGGGGAATACCGATTGTCTGCGATGGCCATGCCGTCAGGATAATTAAACAACCGGCCATCAAGCAGGAGCTGAGAAGTGAAGTCTATCAACGTCGTGAGCAAGGCATGGACAAATACGTACGAAGAGATTGCAGCGAAGACCAAGTTGGCTCGGGCCGTACTGGAGCAGCGTAAGGTCAAGCTGCGGGCAGGAAGCGCACTGTCACAGTTGCTGAGCCAAGCCGACAAGCTGAGTTTGGCATGGGCTGGGCAAGTTAAGCCTGATGATCGAGTGGTATGGGACACGGCATTCGTGAACCGGCTAGTAGATGCAGTCATCAATCTGCCAGATGAGCCAGGTATTCAAGAAGCGCTCAAGCGTATGGCCGGGAGTGTCATGCAGCCTGATGATCGCAACACATCCCAAGGGAAGGACGCTCTTTGGGAGCTAGTACTGCTGTCTGACCTGAAGAACAACGGCCTTTCTGTCACGGCCGCAGAACCAGATATCCTGGTTGACTTCGGAATGGGTAACTATCCGATTGCATGCAAGAAGATTTGGTCAGAGAACGGCGTTGAGAAGCGCGTTAGCCATGCTGCCAAACAGCTTGCACCATTCAATAATGGCGGGATCATAGCCATCAATCTTGATGATTTGGTCCCAGTGGAGAAGGTTATAAGCGTTCCCAACAAATCCTATGTGCGCGGAGTTCTGACCAAGTTCAATTTGGACTTCGTCGAACGTCACCGGGACGTATTCCAAGACGCTGTCAGGGACGGCAAGTGCGACGGATTCATCATCTCGACCACCGCCCTCGCTGTGCTATGGGAAGAGGAAACTCCGGCATATCTCGCTTCGCAGACTTCGCTATGGCACATACAGGAGTCATCGCCAGAAGCCCGTGAGCGCTTTCTGGCATTTGGTCAGTTCCAAGGGAAGTAAGTTGGCTGCCGCAGCTAAGGGGAAAACTAGCACCGCCCAGACCAAGCCCTACACTGAGGCAGTAATCGGCCCAGCACAACATCTAGACCTTCCCCTGGATGCTTTAACCCGGCATTCCAGCGGGTTAGGTGCCCTGGACTGAGGGCGGCTACTGTGCTGTGTTTAGCGCCTAACTTGAAGGCGCGATGTGGTGTAAACGCAGATGGTGTTTATTTTTCTTTTCCGATTTCGTCCCATGGGAATTTCTGACTGACTAATTGTTTATCACGTTCGGCCTTGAGGGTGAATCTCAGTCTTCGGAATTCGGCCGGTTCTCTAGTGGGTAAATTGGTAATTTTGGAAAGTTCTGCGTCCCGCTGGGCACTGGGCAATCCGGAGCAAATTTTCTCGCGGACATCATCCAGCAGAGATACATCGTAGTTGTCCAAATAATTGCGATCCAAGAAATGCCAGTAATCACTTTCTATTAGTTTGAATTTTTCGGGAGACCATTTATTCACGACGGATGGCGCCAGCCACCACTGCCCATCAAACATCATGCTTGACTCGATGAGGTTCAATGTATCGATAGGTGTCCATACCTTCCTGTGCCACCGGTTAACATCCCTAGGGTCGCACACGATGATAACCATTGGGTTTTGCTTTGAGGGCACTACGAATACAAACGTATCGAAATCATGCGTGCTCGCAGATAGCTGGAATCGGGTGCGCAACGCGACTGGACAAGGGAACGCTATCCGCCTGATCACCACTCTGGCGTCCATACCGGCCTCTGCAGAGAATGGAGTCAGTGTTAGGTGCTCGTCTACTGGTAGTGCTTCATCGACACTGGTGTAGCCCTCAATTAAATCATAAGCCAAGGCGAGGGCCCGAGTCGCACTAATGGTTTTAGACAGTTCGTGCTCGTAGTTAAAGTTTTCGTTATCTCCAGCATGCTGCGCGCTTGCCCTATTGGCTTGGTCTTCAAACACAATGCCAGCAAACGACCGGTACAGTTGAAGAAATACATCGCCGTTGGTGCGTAACCCATACTTGTCCAGCGAAGAAAACTGCCCGTCATGCTTTAAGCAGAACCCCTTAAATGTGGTCGCTTTTGTTATTCCAACTTTGGTAAATTTTATCTCGCGATAAATTTCGTCATCGTCGCGAAGCGGCTCTGGGGAGATTAGCGAGCCGTCTTCGGCTATATCACGAAGCACATTTTCTTTAGACATCGCATGCGCATGGATGGCTTGAAGTTCGCAGCCGGGAAACATACACTGATGCCTAGCCTTGCGAGCTAAAATGCTTTGAAGCTTGTTATGAAATTTCGCCGCCATTTCGTTATGAGTATTCATGTCATTCCCTGGGTTTTTACATGGAGCTGATTTGAGAGTGAGATTTAGTTAACTGAAAAAAGTTGCAGAATAAAGTCTCGTGCATGAACGGCTTTGAGGGTACGCATCGTTGCCTTTTCCACACAAGGTACAGGTTTGTTGACGCTGATGTCGAATTGACCCGGCTACCGCATTTCGCTGACCCAAGCCTCTCCTCCGGAATGCGTTATCAGCGCTGACTTTTAGCTGATTGTTGAGTGGGCAGAGGTACGTCGGTATTAGGTCCAATTCCGGATCAGCGATAACACGTTGTCATGTGGCAGTTGCGTAAGTTGCGGTTTCAAGGAATCTCGGTAATGGATACGTCTCGATTGGTGAAGATTGTTTGAATTGAAGCTGGTTCGGGTTTAAAGTCAGATTTTCGCCGAATTTCTTCAAGGGTTAACTCTGCGCGGTAGTATTCAAAATAATTGAACATTTCGTCCAGCGAAACTTCAAGTTTTTCGGTGCTTCCTTTAGCAAATAGAATATGTATTACAGCTGCTAGCGGTAGAGCCATGGTTTGTTCAGTTTTTGATTCCGCCGCTGCTGCCATGCTTTCAAAAAGCTTCTCCAGGTGCTTTTGGATTTCGGAGAGCCAGTAGTCAGTTAAATTACAAGGCAGTGTTGCCTCTGTCCCCAAGTTCATTACCTCGGCTTGGAAACGCTGGAGTATGTACTTTTCTTCCATGTCCTTTCACTCATTTTTGCAAAGGATAAACTGTAGCCACTTTTGGGGCGCGCGCCAGGGCAGCGGTTTGGGCTCAAGGACTTTGTGCTGAGCGACGCGGCTGGCGGGTGGGATCGCTAAGCAGTGGTCACCTTGCGTGTTGTTGCTGGCGCAGTACTGAGCCAGTAGCCGACACTAGCCTAGCCTGCTGCTTTGTGAATCAGTCCCAGTGCTGGATTTTGCCGATTGCTACTGGGTCATTGTCGCGTTTGCAACTGGACAAATTTCGCGTCGGCTGCAATACCTGCGTGACACTGGTGCTACCAACGCGGTTGATATTGGTCCGAGCATCCGCTTATGGACGGCTTATGCCGGTCAAGGACACGCCGCGGGCTCGTCCAGCATGGAATGCAGAGGATGGCGGACATTTCTTCGTAGAAATGACCTGCCCACTGCGTCTTGGGCTTGGCCGCTCAAAGGCCTATCTCTGCGTCTAAAGAAATATAGTGGTTTGGTCAGCAGCGTCGACTGCAGCCTAAGGATCTGCCATCGGTAGGTCATCCTTGCTCGATAGCGCTCAAGCATGAACCAGGGATGGTCCATATTTTGATCTTTGCGTGTACGTGAAGGGTATAGGTGACGCCATGCATCGGTCAGGCCAATCTCGTTGCGGGCAACTGCTATAGCTCAGCCAATAGTGTTTTTAACCCGTTTACCGATCACGGGCGGCTAACCATTCTTTCATGAGGGCGCCATCCCTTGTCATTTCTTCACGCAAGGATTGTACTTCGCTCACTGTAAGAAATGAGCCCGCGCGACGGCTTTCTTCGGTCAGGCTCGATGATTCGAGTTTGACCAGTCTTGATAGTGTTTCTCGCATGGTTAGAACGCCCAGCGGGACATTCAGCGATATTTTGGTAAGCATGTAGGCCCCTCCGTGCGAAATCATATAAATTAGCGATGGGCGGTTGTTTTGCTTATACAACTTTCAAATGCCGAGCGCGTTGTAGTATATGCATTTTTCCAGCTTAAGGTACTCAATGTCTGACGCTAACTCGGGTGTGTAATAGCGTTTCCCTGTAACTAGGTACGAGTCTAGGCTTCCATGTTCTTCACTGTGGCATTGCGAAAACTCCCAAAGTTTTTCCATCTGCCATGACGGAGTTCCATTCACGTAGGGCGGGGTGACTATCATCACATCGGTTACAGAAAGTTCGTTTGAGGCGCTACAGATCACCGTGGCCAGAACAGCTGGATCCATTGTTTGTAGCATCGTCCGAGATGTGTATCCATAGCTATGACGGGTTAGAGTGATGTAAAACCATGGCGCATGCATCGAGTGCTCCACGTAGCGCCAGTGCAGGCCTTCCGCACCTAATGCAGAAAGATCGACGTACGCTTCCTGTCGTGTCATATACATAGCGTTGACCTCAAAAAAGACCACTATAGATTGTAGTCCTATAGTGGTCTATGGGGCCTGATCATCCATTTTGCGTGGTGCGCGAAATGGAGCTAAAGCAAGCGTTTGGTCAGGCACTTAAGCTGCTGAGAACTTCCAAGAGGCTGACCCAGGAGGACTTTTCAAGCATCAGCAGTCGGACATATCTGAGCACCCTTGAGCGCGGTCTCAAATGCCCCACTTTGGAAAAGCTCGAAGGGCTGGCATCGGTCATGGAGGTCCATCCTTTAAGCGTCCTAGCGGCTGCTTATCAGATCAAGGGCGATGACGGCGGCCTCGACTCTTTGTTGGCACGCATACGGGCGGAGGTTGGCTCGTCAGCCCTGGGATCTAAATAGCTCGGCTCTCCCTGTCGCGTGAGCCTCTCTCTTTTTTGTATTTCGGGATTCGCTGATCGCTAAAAAATGAGGGCTTAGCGCCGGCGTTCGCCTAGGAAAAACTTAGCGCAGTTTTCTGGATCATCTGACCACTACAATGTGGCTGAAGGTCCAAGCTGAGCTCCACGCCTTCGAGCTAACGCCACGAATGCAGCAGTGGGACAAGATCAGTTTGTAAAGGTAGCCTTTACGTCGTTTTGAATCACGGTGATTTTACTGAAAAAAGATGTACCCAATGCACCGGTTCTTTACGTTTTTCAGCTCGTTTGGTTGTACTCAGTGCGCAATAACTAGTATAATATGGTGTATTCAGAGGCTATTGTTCCTGCACTCCCAATCTTATGTGAACTACCCTTCTAAGCTGCGCATGACCCAATCGCGATAACGCTGCAAACAAAAGCCCCCGTACAGCTCAGCTGTCGGGGGCTTTGTTTTGAGTATCGTTCGGGGACTACAGACCCAGATCCGACAACCCGGGATGGTCATCAGGTCGGCGGCCCAGCGGCCAGTGAAACTTGCGATCCGCTTCTTTGATGGGCATGTCATTGATGCAAGCGAAGCGTCTCGCCATTAGGCCGTCTTCATTGAATTCCCAGTTTTCATTGCCATACGAGCGGAACCAGTTCCCTGAGTCATCGTGCCATTCGTAGGCGTAACGGACCGCAATGCGGTTGTCGGTGAATGCCCAGAGCTCCTTGATCAAGCGGTAGTCGAGCTCTTTATTCCACTTGCGGATCAGAAACTGCTTAGCCTCTTCACGGTTCCCGGCGAAATCAGCGCGATTGCGCCATTGGGTGTCGAGTGTGTAGGCCAGCGACACCTTTTCAGCGTCCCGGCTGTTCCAGCCATCCTCAGCCAGGCGAACCTTCTCGATGGCGGATTCGCGGGTAAAAGGGGGAAGTGGCGGGCGAGTCTGGGCATTGGACGACATGATGGACCTCCAGGCGGTGATGATTCGGCGGTGAGTGGGACGTGTGTGGCTAGGAACTGGAACGCAAGCGCTCTTCAAGTATCAACTGCGCAACCGCCTTGGCGCTTTCTGCAGCGCTGTAGTCGCCCATGACGCGGGCAACGGTGATTGCGCCTTCCATGAGGATGAGTAACTGGTTGGCCAAGGCCTGCGGATCTGCAATCCCAAGCTGCTCGCAGAGCCCCAGCGTGTAGTCCAGCAGCTTCTGTTTGTGCAGCTTGGCGATCAGACGGATAGGGTCCTCTGAGTCGCCGACTTCGCCTGCCGTGTTGATAAATGCGCAGCCGCGAAAGCCTTCGGACTCGAACCAGCCTTTGAGCACGTCAAACATATTCAGGATGCGCGCTTCAGGGGTGTCGGCCTTGTTTGATTCACTCTGAAACCAGTCCATCCAGCGCACGTCACGGGCGTTGAGCGCAGCGGCCGCGACCTCGTCTTTGGTAGCGAAATAGCGATAGATGCTTTTCCTCGCGACGCCCGATGTCTTCACCAAAAGGTCCATGCCGGTGGCCTGGATGCCGTTCTGGTAAATAAGCTGTTCGGCAGTCGCGAGGATTTTCTCGCGGGTGTTGGTCGCTGATGTATTCATGACGCAGAAGGTAGAACGTACGTTCTCCCACGTCAAGCCGCTCATTCAAAAACAGGCTCAACGCACTTGGTCGGACTCCGGCAGCGCGCGTTTCAAATCCTCTGCGCTGGGTGAAGCCTTGGCCAGCGTAACCGGAATCGATTTGGCTGCAGGCACCTTGCTGCGTTCAGCGTGGTGCCACAGCGGAACCAGTGGATTGCATTCAGGGTAATACGCCGCGCAGCAGTTTTCGGGGATGTCGTAGGCGATGATCTGCAGAGGTCCTACCGAACGCGAGACCTGTGGCTCGATGGCTGTAGTCACGTTTACCCAGTCTCCCGGTGTGAAGCCCAGTCGGAGGACATCGTTGCGGTTCATGAAAATGACCGCACGGGTGCCGCTGACGCCCCGGAAGCGATCTTCGTAGCCATAGATCGTGGTGTTGAATTGGTCATTGCTGCGCAGCGTCATCAACTGCAGCACGTCGCGACGAGTGTGGTTCGGGTACACATCATCGTTTTCTTCCAGCAGCTCGGGCGTGATGAACATCGCGCGGCCGCTCTCGGTTTTCCATTCGCGCTTCGCCGCCGCAAGGGGGCGGTGGAAGCCGCCGGGTTCCCACATGCGGGTTTCCATGTCGTGAAAAATTTCCGAATAGACCTGAGCGATGCCTTGGCGAATCAGCGCGTAATCGCGGCGCCAGGCGCTCCAATCGATTCGGGTAGCGCCGGGTAATGTCGCCTCGGCGATGCCAGCGAGAATGGCGACCTCGGCACGGGCGTGGGCGCTGGCCGGTTCGCTATTACCCTGCCAGGCTCGCACGCAGCCGGTGCTGTCTTCGGTGGTATAAACCTGCTCGACGCCGTCTTGCACATCCTTTTCGATGCGCCCGAGGCAGGGCAGTATCCACGCGTTTTTCCCCGGAACCAGATGCGTGCGGTTCAGCTTCGTGGCGATCTGAACGTTCAGGTCCAATGTATTCCAGGCCGGCTCCATGCGCGACGTGTCGGGGACTGCGCGCAGAAAATTTCCGCCGAGCCCGATGAATCCGCGCACGCTCCCGTCCAGAAGTCCTTCGCAGGTCTCGACGGTGTTCAGGCCTTTTTTCGACGGGACCGAGAAGCCATACAGTGCCTCAACCTTATCCACAGGAATTTTTTTCGGGTCTTCGGTAATGCCGACCGTGCGCTGCCCCTGCACGTTGGAGTGACCGCGCACCGGGCAGATCCCGGCACCGCGCTTGCCGATGTTGCCGCGTAGCAGGAGCAGGTTCACCAGCATCTGCACGTTGGTCACGCCGCGCCGGTGTTGGGTGATGCCCATGCCGTAAACCAACATCACTCGCTCATGTCTGGCGTACACCGTCGCTACTGCCTCCAGCGCGCTGCGGCTGAGGCCTGCCTGACGCTCAATCGTTTCCCACGGTGTTTCGAGCACGCAGTTGCAGAACTCGGCGAACCCTTCAGTGTGCTGCGCGATGAACGCCTGATCGATGATCCCGGGCTGCCCCTGAGCCAGCGCCGCCTCGTCCATCTCGAACAGCGATTTGGCGATCCCCAGTACAACCGCCGTGTCGCCACCGATCGCCAACTGGTGATATTGCGTACTGATGACCGTCGACTTCGGTCCGAGCATTTCCACAGGGGACTGCGGATTGACGAACCGCTCGAGGCCGCGCTCGCGAATCGGGTTGAACGTGATGATCGGCACGTCACGCTGCCGAGCTTCACGCAGTTGGTGCAGCATCCTCGGGCTGTTGCTGCCCACGTTCTGGCCGAAAAACAGGATGCAATCGGTGTGCTCGAAGTCATCCAGCGTCACGGTGCCTACCGGTACGCCGATGCTTTCCTGCAAACCCACCGACGTACTCTCGTGGCACATGTTAGAGCTGTCGGGCAAATTGTTGTTGCCGTAGGCACGGGCGATGAGCTGGTACATGAACGACGTTTCCAGGGAGGCCCGGCCCGACGCATAAAAGACCACGCTCTCCGGCGTCATGCTTTTCAGCTGCGCGCCAATGTCACGGTAGGCTTCTTCCCACGTAGTTTCCTGATAACGATCGCTCGCGGCGTCGTACCGCATGGGGTGCGTGAGTCGGCCCTGTTGCTCAAGGTCGTAATCAGGCCACTGGCGCAGTTCGGTGAGCGTGTGAAGGGCGAAAAAGGCCGGGTCGGTTTTCCGCGACGTCAGCTCCCAGGCCGTGGCCTTCGCGCCGTTTTCACAGAACTCGAGGCTGTGGGGTTTGCCGGGCTTGGCCCATGCGCAGCTGACACAGGCAAACCCGCCCGGCTTGTTTTGCTTGATCAGCGGCAGGCCAGCACGAATCGGCGCCTGCTCGCGCCAGAGGATCTCCATCACCGACTTAGCCGAGCCCCAACCGCCGGCGGCCGAGGTGTATGGGCGGAAGTGGGCTTTTGGGTGAATGAGCGTCATGAAGGGGGTCCTCGGCGGAGCGGGGCACTGGAGACAGTCGCCCTCGTTAAGGCTACGACGAAGCAGCTCGGCAAAGGTTCGTTACATTTGCCGGCGGGTGGACCGCCAACGGCCAACATGACGATTGCGTGTCGGAGCGAACTTGCCGGGTGAAATCCGATCAGTTCCTGAGGGCCGATTTTTCCACGGTTCCCTGACCGAAGGAGTGACTCGCGTTTTGCCGAATTTCAAACCCTTTCTGTTGCTTTGCCTGTTGTTGAGCGTCTGCAGCGCCAATGTTCAAGCCGTCGACGCCCCCGCCGCGACGACTGCTACCGCTTCCGAACCCGCCGACCCGGCGCCGGAGGATCCCGCCAAAGCGGAGATTCTGGTCAAAGGCGGCTTACTGGGCGCCATCAGTACCAGCATCGACAGCGTGCAGGACAAACTCGACGTGGATGGCCACCTGCTCGATTCATGGCGTCTGCGCGCCGACCGCGCCGCCGACGAGATCGACGCGTTGGTCAATAAACCGCAATCGCGCTCAGCGTGGCGGATCGCCGGCGATTTCGTGATGCTGTCCCTGGTATGGGCGGGTGCGTTCCTGCTGCTCAACCGCATAGGAGTGCTCCTCGTCACCCGGTTATCACGGCATCGGCTTTTGGTCCGGCGCGAACGCGTGGTCGGGGTGCTTGGCTACGTGCTGCCATACATGGTGCCCGCGCTCATCTGTCTGCCGCTGACGCTGTACGTCAGTCACTTCCTGCCGACCTCGGTGGGGCGCGCGCTGGCGCTGTGTCTGGCGTATTCGACCAGCAGCGGGATTTTCTCCACATCCGTGCTGTTGTCGCTGATCGTGCTGTTCAATTCGGGCCACAAACGGCCAGCGGTGCGCATCATTCGTCACTACGCGCCGCACCCGTTGTTCATCATCGGCTTTCTCGCGGCGTTGAGCGACGCGCTGACCAGTCCGCAGATTGCCCGGCTGTTCGGCGGCAACGTGACCACCAGCATCGCCGCGTTCACCGGGCTGATGGCGTCAGTCATCTTCGGCATGGTTGTCATCCGCATGCGCCGGCCGATCGCGCATCTGATCCGCAACCGTTCTCTGGGCGCCCGGCTGGCGCGGCCCGCGGTGCAACAGACGCTGAAGATCTTCTCCAGCCTGTGGCATTTGCCGATCCTGCTGATGATTCTGGTCTCGGCCGTGAATCTCATCGGCGCCGGCGAAGGCAGCCAGGAAGCCTTGCGTTGCGCGTTGCTGACGACGGTGTTGTTGATTGGTGCGGTGTTTCTCAGCACCTTGTTTCAGCACATGTTCAAGCCCACCGAGGTGCGGACCAATAGTGTTTACAAGGAGCGTTTGCTGAGCCTGTTGCACGCAGTCATGCGTATTGCGCTGGCGATCGGCTTCATCGAACTGCTGGGGCGGATCTGGGGGTTTTCGCTGCTCGAATTCGCCCAACGCAATGCGCTGGGCAAAGTGATCAGCGATTCGCTGAGCAGCATCGGTCTGATTCTGCTGGTGACCTGGCTGCTTTGGGTGGTGATGGACACGGCCATTCAGGAAGCCCTGAAGCCTCCGGCCAACGGACGTTCCGGGCGTCAGCCGAGCACGCGGGTAAAGACCATTCTGCCGCTGCTGCGCAACGCGATGAAGATCATCCTGGTGGTGATCTGCACCATCACGACCATGGCCAATCTGGGCATCAACGTCGCGCCGCTGCTGGCCGGTGCCGGGGTGGTCGGTCTGGCGATCGGTTTCGGTTCGCAGCAGTTGGTGCAGGACGTCATTACCGGGCTGTTCATCATCATCGAGGACACCATCTCCATCGGCGACTGGGTGGTGCTGGATTCAGGCCACGCCGGTACGGTCGAGAGCCTGACCATCCGCACCCTGCGTCTGCGCGACGGTAAGGGCTTCGTGCATTCGGTGCCGTTCGGGCAGATCAAGGCCGTCACCAACCAGTCCCGGCAATTCGCCTACGCGTTCTTCTCGTTCCAGTTCACCTACGACACAGACGTAGACGCGGCGACCTCGCTGATTCGTGAAGCGGGCCAGTCGATCAGCGATGATCTACTGCTGGCGAGCAAACTGCAGGGGCCGCTGGAAGTGTTCGGGCTGGACCGCATGGACATGAACGGCATCGTGATCACGGCGCAGTTCCGGACTTCATCGGGCGGGCAGTATGCGGTCAGTCGGGCGTTCAACGATCGACTCAAGCGACTTGTGGATAAGTCGGCGGAGGTGCGATTCGCCCAAACTTATCCACAACTGGTGATGAGCCCGCACAATCGTCAGGCACCTGAAGGGGAAGAGGGCGCTGAGCAACAAGCGCTGCCCGGCAAGACCTCGGTGGTGAACAAGGACGGGTCAGAACGCCCTGCCTGAGATCGGGCCACAGCCGAGTCGAGCGTCGTAACACGCCCCACTCGGCTGCGCCTATCTGAACAACCGATCGCGCACCTGCAGCATCAGCGCCTCATCCATCTCGCCCCAGTACTGCGGCTTGCCGGCGATAATGGCGGCGATGGGGATGCCGTCGCGGTAAACCAGCTTATTGCCCACAATCGCCGGGACTTTCGTGCCGGGCAGCAGCGTCCCGGCGAGATTGAGCGGGTCGACCCCGCTGACGGCAATCAAGCTGCCGTCCAGCGGACGTTTGCGGACTTCGCGCAGCAACGGGATGGCTTCGGGTAACGCGAACTGTTCACCCGCCAGGCCTGCCACGAAGCGCCCGCCGCGGATCTCTCCGCGCGCCTCAAGCCGATGGAAGGTGCGCAGCAACTCGCGCCAGGTTGGCAGCCAATCCGCCTCGCGCTCCAGCAGGCGCCAGAACACCACGCCGTATCGACGCAGCAGGGTCATGGCGACATGCTCCAGCGTGTCGCTGTCGATCCTTTGCGACGCGCCTTCTTCCTTCGCCGGCGCGCGACGCAACAATGCCCAGCGTCCGGCGTCGTCCATGCCGCCAATGAACGCACCGCGATTGCGTCGGCTGGTGTGGCTGGTGCGCTTGCTCGCCGGCGTAATCAGCGCCCGCAGCCCGGCGAAACTGTCGGCATTGACCAGCCCGGCGCCCACCAGCTCCTGCAGCGCCGTTTCCAGCTCGGCCCGCAGCAAGTGCGCCTCGCCGGTCAACTCGTCGAAAAACATTGCACCCTGGCTCGACAACACCTCATGAACCTTCTGCGCGCGCAGGGATAATTCGGTCGGCGCCGGCTGCTCGGTCAGCCCGGTCCACAGGCGAACCTGAGGTCGGGGCAGCAGCACAATCGGCGTACTGCGCAACGCAGCGCTGCCAACCTTGTTGCGGCTGGTCAGGCGCATCCACACCACCTTGCCGGACCGACACAGGTCATCCAGCCAGATCGATGAATAGTCTTTCAAGCGCGCCGGAAGCAGATCACTGTCCCACGCGCCTGCGGCTGACGAAAAACCCTCCAGTTGCGCGACGACTTCCGGCAGCGCGGCTTTGCCCTGGCTTTGGGTCGTGGCAGACAGATGCTGCCAGTCGAACAGGAATCGAGTGAAGTCTTGCAGCGACACAGGCTCGATTTCCCGGCGCAGGCGCTTGACCGTGTAACGGTGGATGCGCGACAGCAGATGCCGCTCGCACCATTGTTCCTCGCGGGCGTCAGGGTTGAACTGGCCGCGCAACACGTAACCTTCGTTCTCCAGCTGCGCCAGCGCCTGAGCGACCTCGTTCTGTGTCAGCGCCAACGGCTCGGCAATGGCCGGGACGGTGAGCGGGCCGAAACCGCTCAGCCGCGCACGCACGATTTCAACCCGCGCTTCGTCCTCGTTCCACGCTTCGTCGAACCCGGCCAGTGCCGCCAACGGCGGGTGCATTTCCGCAGCGGGGTAGAGCGCCTGCAAACAGGTCAGCCGCTCCAGCGGAATCCACAACGCCTGTTCCGGGGTGACCTGCAAGCGCGTGCCACGACCCGAGCGGGCCAGGCTTTCCAGCCATTTCATCCAGTCGCCGTGCTCGCGGGCCTCCACGCCGGTGATGCAGCCCAGGCTCATGAGCGCCTCGTGCATCTCATCCACGTTTTGCGGCTGCGGCCAGGCTTCATCAGCGACCGCTTTGATCGCCTCGACATCCAGCGCGCCGAGATCGTCGGTGGATTCCGGGTCGCTCCAGCGCCGATTGAGCACCGCCTGGGTGCGACGTTCTTCCAGCGGCGCGTTGTCGAGAAACGCATACGGCTTGGCGTTGAGGATTTCCGCCGCCAGCGGCGAGGGCGCGGGCAGATCGCGACTGACCAGACGCACTTCGCCGTTCTCCATGCGCCGCAGCAGTTTCAGCCAGCTCTCGGCGTCCATGGCTTCGTGCAGGCAATCGTCCAGGGTCTGCTCGATCAGCGGATGCTCCGGCACTTCCCGCTCGCCCACCAGATTTTCCAGGCAGGCGATCTGGTCCGGAAACACCGTGGCAATCAAGTCGTCGCTCTTGATCCGTTGCAACTGAGGCGCCACTTTTCGCCCGCCGGTGTAACGCGGCAGGGCCAATGCGACACCGGCGTTCCAGCGCCAGCGCACGCCGAACAACGGCGCATCCAGCACTGCTTGAATCAGTAAATGTTCGGCAGTGGCGGCGTTGAGATAACGCCAGACTTCATCAAGCGCAAAACTATGCGTCGTGGACAGCGACAGCACGATGGCGTCCTCGCTGGCGGCGGCCTGTAATTCGAAATTGAAGGTGCGGCAGAAGCGCTTGCGCAGCGCCAATCCCCACGCGCGATTGACCCGGCTGCCGAACGGGGAATGAATCACCAGTTGCGTGCCGCCGGACTGATCGAAAAAGCGCTCGATGACCAGCGTGTCCTGTGACGGCAGCGCGCCCAGGGCCGAGTGCGCGCGGGCGAGGTATTCAATGATCTGTTCGGCGCTGGCCAGATCCAGCCCCAGGCTTTTCATCAGCCAGTCCGTGCAGGCCTGAAGATTGCCGGGGTGGGCGCTGAGCTGCTGGTCGATGTCGGCCTGCAGGCGTGCGACGGCAAAAGACAACTCGTCGCTGCGCCCCGGGGCCTCGCCCATCCAGAACGGAATGTTCGGCGGCATGCCGTGGGCGTCCTCGACCCGCACGCGCCCGGACTCGACCCGCAGAATCCGGTAAGAGGTATTGCCCAGCTGGAAGATGTCCCCTGCCACGCTTTCCACGGCGAAGTCTTCGTTGACGGTGCCGATGCTCAGCGCCTGAGGTTCGAGGACCACGCTGTAATCGGCATTGTCCGGAATCGTGCCGCCGCTGGTGACTGCCGTGAGTTTGCTGCCGCGCCGACCACGCAACGTGCGAGTCACCGCGTCGCGATGCAGGTACGCCGCGCGCACGCCCTGACGCCCGCTGTAACCCTCGGCGAGCATGCTCAGCAGCGCCTGATAATGAGTTTCGTCGACTTCGGCGTAGGGCGAAGCCTTGCGGAACAGCGCGAGCAGGTCCTGCTCCTGCCACTCCTGACAACTGACCTCGGCGATGATCTGCTGCGCCAGCACATCCAGCGGCGCCTTGGGAATGACCAGCGTGTCGAGCTCGCCGCGCCGCACGCAATCCAGCAGCGCCGCGCACTCGATCAGATCATCCCGAGACACAGCAAACAGCCGTCCCTTGGGCGTGCCGCCTACGTGGTGACCGGAACGGCCGACGCGCTGCAAAAAGGACGCGATGGAGCGGGGCGAGCTGATCTGGCAGACCAGATCGACGTCGCCGATATCAATCCCCAACTCCAGCGAAGCGGTGGCGATCAGGACTTGGAGCTCACCGCGTTTCAGGCGCTGCTCGGCGTCGAGCCGCTGTTCCTTGGCCATGCTCCCGTGATGCGCGGCGACCGCCTCTTTGCCCAGCCGCTCGCTCAGATGCCGCGCCATGCGCTCGGCCAGCCGCCGGGTGTTGACGAAAATCAGTGTGGTGCGATGCTCTCGCGCCAGCACGGCGAGCCGGTCGTAGACCAGTTGCCAGACGTCACTGGACATCACGGCGCTCAGGGCCACCGGCGGCACTTCGATGGCCAGATCCCGAGGTCGCGCATGGCCGATGTCGACGATGGCGCACGGTCGGCTGACCGGATCGCTGCCGACCAGAAAACGCGAGACTCGCTCGATGGGTTTCTGCGTCGCCGACAGCCCGATGCGCAGCAGCGGTTTTGCGCACAGCGCCTGTAAACGCTCCAGCGTCAGGGCGAGATGACTGCCACGCTTGCCGGCGGCAATGGCGTGAATTTCGTCGACGATGACCGTCTGCGTGCTCGACAACATGCGCCGCCCGGAATCCGAGCCCAGCAGCACGTACAGCGATTCCGGCGTCGTCACCAAAATGTTCGGCGCAGTTTTACGCATCGCCGTGCGTTCTTTCTGCGGCGTGTCGCCGGTGCGCACAGCGGTGGTGATTCGCAGCCCGGGCAGACCTTGCTGAATCAATTGATCGGTGATGCCCGCCAGCGGGTTTTGCAGATTGATCTGGATGTCGTTGGATAGCGCTTTCAGGGGCGAAACGTAAACGACAAACGTCTCGTTGGGCAGCTCGCCGCCTCTCTCCAGCCCTTGATGCACCAGATCATCGATGACCGCCAGAAAGGCGGTCAGGGTTTTACCGGAGCCGGTGGGCGCGGCGATCAACGTGGACTCGCGGCGTTTGATCAGCGGCCACGCCTGGGCCTGGGCCGCAGTAATGGCCGGGAACGTGGAGCGAAACCACGCGCTGACCGCCGGATGAAAGGCGTCGAGCACCGGGTCGGGTGTCTGGAGAAGGTTCATCGCTAATTAATGCGGGCGCAGGCAGGCAGATGCAAGAGGTAGATACCGGGCCGAGTGATCGGCGGCGCTTCAGCAGCTTCACGCAGTCCGGCGCGCCCGAGGCTGTTGGGACTTGCCCGTCGACGTGTTATGTTTGCGGACGTTTTTCACCTATTTTTAATCGACCTGAAGACTGAGCCTGCTGACTCTATGCGAATGCGCCTTATGCTACTGGGCGGCGGGAATGCCCTCGGGCAGGCGTTGATTCGTCTGGGTGCCGAGGAGAACATTGGATTCCTCGCGCCGCGTCCACCGCAAGACGGATGGGATGCGGCAAGCCTGACGCAACTGCTCGATGACACCCGCCCGGATGCCTTGATCAATCTCGCTTATTACTTCGACTGGTTTCAGGCGGAGCGGGTAAGCGCTGACAGGCTGGATAATCAGGAACGCTCCGTCGAGCGTCTCGCCGAACTGTGCCAGCACCACAACATCGTCCTCGTTCAGCCGTCCAGCTACCGCGTGTTCGACGGTTCGCGGGCGACGGCTTACAGCGAGAAAGACGAGCCCGTTCCGCTGGGTTCCCGTGGCCAGGCTTTATGGCGCATCGAGCAAAGCGTGCGCGCCACCTGCCCGCAGCATGTGCTGCTGCGTTTCGGCTGGTTGCTCGACGACAGCGCCGAAGGCGTACTCGGGCGCTTTCTCAGCCGCGCCGAATCACCCGGTGAATTGCTGCTGGCGGACGACCGTCGGGGCAATCCGACCCCGGTCGACGATGCCGCGAGAGTGATCATTTCGGTGCTCAAGCAGCTCGATTGCGCCGCGCCGCTGTGGGGCACTTACCACTACGCCGGCCACGAAGCGACCACGCCACTGGCGTTTGGTCAGGCCGTGTTGACCGAAGCCCGTCTGCTGCGCCCGCTGGCGATCGAAACGCCGACTGCGCAAGCCCACGCCGCGCGTCCGGATGCCGCCGAAGAGCCGCAGAACGCCGTGCTCGCCTGCAAGAAAATCCTCCACACTTTCGGTATCAAGCCACGCGCCTGGCGTGCTGGCTTGCCCAACCTACTGGACCGCTATTACCGCCATGTCTGATGCTCCTGTCCTCATCACCGGCGGCGCCGGTTTCATCGGTTCGCACCTGACCGACGCGCTGCTCGCCAAAGGCTACGCCGTGCGCATCCTCGACGACCTGTCCACTGGCAAGCGCAGTAATCTGCCGCTGGACAATCCGCGCGTGGAGTTGATCGAAGGTGATGTCGCCGATGCCGCGCTGGTGGCCCGGGCGGCGGTGGGTTGTCAGGCCGTTGCGCATCTGGCTGCCGTCGCGTCGGTGCAGGCCTCGGTGGATGATCCGGTGAAAACGCACCAGAGCAATTTCATCGGCACGCTGAATGTCTGCGAAGCAATGCGCCAGGCCGGCATCAAACGCGTGGTGTTTGCTTCAAGCGCTGCGGTGTACGGCAACAACGGCGAAGGTGAGGCCATCACCGAAGACACCCCCAAAGCACCGCTGACCCCCTACGCGTCAGACAAACTGGCCGGTGAGCATTACTTCGATTTCTATCGCCGTCAGCACGGCTTCGAGCCTGTCGTATTCCGCTTCTTCAACATCTTCGGCCCGCGCCAGGATCCTTCATCGCCGTACTCCGGCGTGATCAGCATCTTCGCGGAGCGTGCGGTAAACGGCCTGCCGATTGCCGTCTTCGGTGACGGCGAGCAGACCCGCGACTTCTTCTACGTCGAGGACCTGGTTGACCTGGTCGTGCAGGGGATCGAGATGCCGACGGTGGCAGAGGGCGCGGTCAATGTCGGCCTGAACGCCACTACCTCGCTGAATGAATTGCTGGGAGCCCTTGCCGAGGTGGTCGGCGATCTGCCGCCGGTGAGTTACCTGCCGGCGCGATCAGGGGACATCAAGCATTCCCGGGCGAGCAATCAGCGTTTGCTTGAGCGCTTTGAAGTGCCTGAGCCGACGCCGCTGAAGGTCGGGCTGGCGCGACTGCTGGGGCGCTGAATCCCGCGCAGCAAAAAGGCACCGAGGAGGTGCCTTTTTTGTGCTTGCTCGTTCGGGCGCAAGCGCTTCGAACTTCAAGCGCTTAGAACTTGTAGCCCACGCCGACCATATACACCCACGGATCGACGTCCACGTTCACTTTGGTCCGGCCGACACCCAGTGCAGACGGGCCGTCCAGCGTGGCTTGGGTGTCGATGTCCACGTACCAGACGGCAGCGTTGACCATAATCTTGTCCGTCAGCATGTAGTCCGCGCCGATCTGTCCGGCCCAGCCCCAGGAGTTCTTGATGTGCAGGTTGTTCATGCCCTGGCCCTTGCGTTCGCTGCTCAGGTTTTCGTCGTAGAACCAGGTGTAGTTCACGCCGACACCGGCATAGGGCTGGAATTTCGACGTCGCGTCCATCGGGTAGTACTGCAGCGACAGGGTAGGCGGCAGCTGTTTCACGTCCGCCAGCTTGCCATCCAGACCCGGCCCCAGGCCTTTGACGGCGACTGTGTGCTGGAAGGGCGTTGCCGCCAGCAGTTCAAGGCCCACGTGATCGGTGAGCATGTAGGCGAAGGTCAGGCCCAGTTGAGTGTCGCTGTCCAGCGTCGCTTTGGTGCCCGGGACTTTGGTGCCGTCCAGCTTCAGGTTTCCGCTTTCTTCGTTGGGCGCCGTGGTGGCGGCACCGGCGCGAATAATAAAATCACCGGCCTGGTGGGCGTGAGCAGCGAGGGGGACACCGAGTGCAAGCGCGAGCAGGGGCACGCTGAGCAGGGACTTGTGCATGGGGGCTCCGTAAGGGCGTAAAAAGTTATGCCCTATCTTACGAAGCGTCTAGTTCGCGGTTTTTGACCTGGCTCAATGAAAACGTTAATTAAGGCGGCTCATGATAGTAGGGTCGACGCCCGAGTCGGCGTAAACACAGCCTTTGTGGGAGTGAGCTTGCTCACGAAGACGGCGGTCCAGGCGCTAGAAGTGCAGCGGTTGTCTTGCCCCCTTCGCGAGCAAGCTCGCTCCCACGAGGACTGCGCGTGTCCGCAATGCGCCTTCTGCTAACGACCCTTACTGCTCATCCGGCATTTCGTACACCAGAATCTTGTCTGCTTCCATCTGGTAACCGGCATCGGCCAACTCGCTGGTCGACGGTTTAACCTGCATCGGGCCTTCGATCCAGTAGGGTTGGTACAGCTCATCCACCTTGACGCCCAATTCGCTGGTCACGTGGACGATTTGATTCGGCGGCGGCGGTGGCACGTGGATGCAGGCGCCGAAGTAGGGCACCAGCAGAAACTCGGTCACCCGGCCTTCCTCGCTGACTTCCAACGGCACGATGTAACCCGGCAGCCGCACTTGCTGGCCGTCCAGCGACTTGACCACCGGCGCGTGGGGCGCCAATTGATGAGCGGCGGGCGCGGACTCGACTGACAGCGTATCCGCCATGCTCGACAGATTGTGCATCGGCGTGGTGATCAGCTTCACCGGCGGCGCGTCGGGCGGGATCATCTCCTGCCACGTCAGCACGCGTAGGTCCTGCGCCCACAACGGCGTCGCGACGAGCATCATCAACAGCATCCAACCCATCCGCATCACAACGACCTCATAAACGAATCGACAACCCGTCTGCCAGCGACTGACGATAGGCTCGCCATGCGGGCACGGTGCCCATCAATACGGCAGCGCCGAGAATACCTGCCAGTAGGGTCCATTCGTACGTGCTTGGCAGGGAGAGCGGCAGGTACAAACCGTAATTGGCCTGCACGTAACCCTGCGCGGAGGCGATGCCGATGTAAAGCAGCGCCAGCCCGCAAACCGAACCTCCTAGCGCCAGGGCGAAGGCTTCCAGCACCAGCAGACTGGCGATGTGCCAAGGCCGTGCGCCCACCGAGCGCAGGATCGCCATCTCCCGACGCCGCTCGTTGAGGCTGGTGAGAATAGCCGTCAACATGCCGATCAGCCCGGTCAGTACGACAAACAGCGAAATCACGAACAGCGCTTTTTCAGCCGTGCCCATGAGGCTCCACAGCTCCTGCAGCGCCACCCCGGGGAGGATCGCCAGCATCGGCTCGCCCCGGAACTCGTTGATGTCGCGCTGCACGGCGAAGGTCGCGATCTTGCTGTTCAGCCCCAGCATGAAGGCGGTGATGGCGGTGGGCGTGAGGTCCATGTTGCGTGCCTGGTCGGCGCTGATACGCCCGGCGCCTTGGGCGGGCACGCCGTTGTGCCAGTCGATGTGAATCGCTTCCATACCGCCGAGGCTAATGTGCAACGTGCGGTCCACCGGCGTGCCGGTGCGTTTGAGAATGCCAACGACGGTGAACGGCTTGTCGTCATGCTTGACCAGACTCACCGTCGCCACGCCATGGGCCAGCACCAGCTTGTCACCGAGCTTGTAATGCAGCGCGTCGGCCACTTCCGCGCCGAGCACCACTTCGAACGGGTCGGTGGCGAACGGTCGGCCGTCGGCCAGCTCCAGGTGTTGCTGACGACCGTACTGGTAATGCTCGAAATACGATTCGTTGGTGCCCATCACGCGATAGCCGCGGTGGCTGTCGCCGAGGGAAATCGGGATCGCCCACTTCACCTGTTTGCTGTTGGCGAAGTGTTCGAAGCTGTCCCAGCGAATGTTGTTGGTGGCGTTGCCGATCCGGAACACCGAGTAGAGCAGCAGGTTGACCGACCCCGAGCGCGCGCCGACGATCAGGTCCGTCCCGCTGATGGTGCTGGCGAAACTCGCGCGCGCTTCGGTGCGCACCCGTTCGACCGCCAGCAGCAGGCACACGGAGAGTGCGATGGCGAACGCGGTGAGGAAGGCAGTGAAGCGGCGGTTGGCGAGGCTGGCCAGCGCCAGACGAAGAAGATACATCTCAAACCTCTGCAGCGACGGCGGCGCGATTGAGTTCGGCCAGCGACAGGTTGCGATCGAACAGCGGCGCCAGGCTCTGATCGTGGCTGACGAACAACAGGCTGGCGCCGGCCTCCCGGCATTCAGCGAATAGCAACTGGATGAAGGCTTCCCGGGCGTCGGCATCCAGCGCCGACGTCGGTTCGTCAGCGATCACCAGTTCCGGCTGGCCGATCAGGGCGCGAGCGGCAGCAACCCGTTGCTGCTGACCGATGGACAGCGAATCAGCGCGGCGGCTGAGCATTTCGGGGTCTTTCAAGCCCAGGTGAGCGAGCAGGCTTTCAGCCGCTTTGTTGACGCTGCCGTGGCGTTGCGTTGCCCGCTGCGTGCGTAGTGTGGAAAAGCGGCACGGCAGCTCGACGTTCTCGCGCACCGACAAAAACGGCAGCAGGTTGAACTGCTGAAAGATGTAGCCCGTGTGATCGACACGAAAGCGGTCCCGCGCCCCGGCCGAGAGCTGCGTCAGCTCCTGACCGAGCAGGCGAACGCTGCCCCGACTCGGGCGCTGCACACCGCCCAGCAGGCCCAGCAGCGTGGTTTTACCGCTGCCGCTGGGGCCTTTGAGAAACAGGGTTTCGCCGGCATCGAGGCGAAACGCCGGAATGTCCAGCAGCTGCGGGTGCCCCGGCCAGCTGAAGCCGAGTTCGGACAGTTCAATGAGCGCTTGAGTCATGACCACACGTGCGTCTGAAAAGTGATCGACCGGGAAGCCCGGCCGTTGTAGAAACGGGGCTGGTTAAAACTTGACCACCGGATTGCTCGGACGCACTTCAGCGCCCATTTGGCGTTTCGGTGTCACCAGTTGCACCTGAATGGTCTGGGTGGCCGGGAAGCTTTTGAACAGTTGGGTCAGATCAAGCTTGTTGAGCACATTCGGCGCGCTGCAGGTGAATTGATAGTGGCCGTGAATTTCGCTGTGCTCGTGTTCAGCGGCGTCGCCATCGGCGTGGTCGTGATCGTCGTCATCCTTGTCGCCGAACAGCGTGCTTTCCACACGCTGTTTGGTGGCGGTGCACCCGGCCCCTTCCGGGAGACTGAACAGCGCGTGGGGCTTGAGCAGCGTTTCCTTCGCCAGGGCCAGGGTCATCTTGTCAGCGGCAGTGGTTGCCGGGTGCTCGAAGCCGACGATGTTCATGGCCGGGGTGTCGAGTTCCAGTTCCAGCGTGCGACCGTCCAGCGCCATATCCAGCCGCGCGACACCGTGCACATGCGCGCCGAGACTGCCGTGCTCATGATCGTGGTCATGTTCATCGGCCGCTTGAGCAGCGGCGAGGGGCATCAAGGCGAAGGGCAGGGCGAGCAGCAAACGACGCATGGGGGAAGCTCCGAGGGCAAGTCTGAAAGTTGTTATGTGATCTTATAACAATGTGTTGCGCCGTTTCTTAACTTTTTCAATCAGCTTTGTAGGAGCGTGGCCTGTCAGGGATCGCGTGCAGGTCGCCAATTCCTGTGGGACCATGCCGGTCCGCCTTATCAAAGGACACACCCCATGCTGCGAATCCGTGGAACTGTCGGCGATCTCCCGGTGGATCTGACTGTGGAAATGGACGACGCCGACTGGGCTCGGCTGGGCATTCAGCTGGGCGCGCAGGTGCAGGAAACGTCTGCGCCCGCTGATACCCCCGTCAAGCCGGCGGCCAGTCGCAACGATGCTGTCTGGGATATCGCTCAAGCACTGCTGCGCAAGGCAGGTCACCTGACCGGGCCGGATCTGCTCGGTCAGCTGGAAGGTCTGTCGGGCAGCACCGCTGCGGGCAAACGCCTGATGGTGCGGATGCGCCACAGCGCTAATGTGAAAGTGGAAAGCCAGGGCGACACGCCGGTGTATCACTGGGTTGAGTGATACACACGGGCGTTTTGGACCCGTGTGGGACCGCGTACATTCCTTGGGACGGGCTCGGTCTATCAAAGGACCGGCTTCAGCCGGGAAGGCTAGTAAAGCGCTGCAAACAACCGACGGCGATACGTCGTCACCAGCGGATGATCATTCCCCAGCAGGTCAAACACCTGCAACAGCGTCTTGTGCGGCTGGCCTTCGTTGTAGCCGCGGTTGCGGATGAACAACTTGAGCAGTCCTTCCAGCGCGGCTTCGTATTGCTGGCGGGACAATTGCTGGATCGCCAACTGGTGCGCAGCTTCATCGTCCTGCGGGTTCTGCGCCAGGCGCGACTTCAAGTCAGCGACGTCAGGCAAGGCGGCGGCTTCAGCCAAAAACGTCAATTGCGCCTTTGCCCCGGCCAGCGCGGCCTTGTGCTCATCCCCTTCAACCGCATCCAGCACCGTGCGCGCTTCTGTCAGCTCGCCGCGTTCAGCCAGGCAGCGCGCATACAGAATCAGCGCGGCGGCGTTGGTGTTGTCCTCGGCGAGGATGGTCTGCAGGACCGCTTCGGCTTCGGCAAAATGGCTCTCGGCGAACATCGCCTGCGCGGTTTTCAGCGGGTCGGCGGCGGCTGGCGGCGGCATCTGCACATGGGGTTCAAGCAGCGCGCGGATTTGCGATTCAGGCTGAGCGCCGGAGAACCCATCGACCGGCTGGCCGTCCTTGAACAGCACCACGGTGGGCAGGCTGCGAATGCCGAAGCGCGCCACGATGTCCTGTTCAGCGTCGCAGTCGACCTTCGCCAGCAGCAATTCGCCCTGATAACTCTCGGCAATCTGCTGCAGCAGCGGCATCAGCACCTTGCACGGCGCACACCACTCGGCCCAGAAATCCACCAGCACGGGTTTGTGAAAGGAATTCTCGATGACCATCTGATCGAAAGTGGCGGTGGTCGCATCGAAGATATACGGCTTGTCCTGGCTCATCGCGGGTCTCGAAAAAAGGCTTGATGGCGCGAACTATAAAGGGCTGGGGGGATTGTCGGAAGCGGGGTTGATGCCTGTCGCTAAATTGCAGGCGCGAAGCAAGTCATGACCGGGTCGCATGATAAAGAATCACCCTGCGAAACTCCCACGGCTCGGCCAGATCCGGCAGCGTCAGCGCCTCCAGAATTCCCAGCCGCTCATACAAGGGGTGCTGAAAGTCCCGCACTCGGGAATCAGCCACCAACACTTGTTTTCCACGACTGAGAAACTGATCCAGCAGCGGCAGGTTGGCGCGGTCGTACAGCACGTCCGCCACCAGGATGAGGTCGAAACGATCTTCCTCGGCAAAGAAGTCGCCCGAATATTCAAGTGTCACGCCATTCAACTCGGCGTTGGCCCGGCAGGCCTCGATCGCCAGCGGATCGAGATCGCAGGCAACTACTTCAAAAGCGCCGGCTTTCATCGCCGCGATGCCTGCGACACCCGAGCCTGCACCAAAATCCAGCACCCGCTTGCCCGCGACCCAGTGCGGCTGCTCGGCGAGAAAGCGCGCCAGCGCCAGGCCACTGGCCCAGCAGAAACTCCAGTAAGGCGGGTCTTCAAGAATGCGCCGGGTTTCCTCGGGGCTGAACGCGCGATCCATGTTGTTCGCGTCGATCAGCCACAACTTCAGGTCCGTCCCCGGCAGCGCTTCGGCGACCAGTTGAGCATCGCCCAGCAGCTCGCTCAATGCGGCTTGGAGGTGGAGCGGGGCGGTCACGGCGCGGTAGCGAATTGCAGCTGACCCAGCGCCTGAGTGGTGGGTTGGGTGATCAGCACGGACGGCAGATGCAGAATCAACTGACCCGACTTGCTGGCGCGACCGCGCAATTCGACACGCGCTCCGACCGGGAAAGCTTCCGGATTGAAGCGCAACTGGAACGGCAGCGACTGGTTGTTGCCCATCAGTTTGGTGCTGGTCAGCAGCTTCTGCGGGCGGTTGCGATCGTCGATCACCAGCAGCGCCAGCTCGACTTCTGCGCCGGCCGGCACACCCAGTAGCTGGCCGCTCAATTCGCGCTGAAACGGCTGCAACGGACCTGGCCCTTCCGGCAGCGTGATGGCGTTAGGGGCAGGCTTGGCGGGCGCGGCAGGTTTCGGCGCCTCGGCCGTGCTGCAGGCAGCGAGCAAGCCCACAAGGCTGATTACAGCAAGCGTACGTAGCGTCATGAACAGCTCCAGAAAAAGCAGAAGGCGGGCGAGATAGGCGCGGGATGGCGCAGTATCGCTGAGTGCAGCGGGTTTCACCGCACTAGATGCGCGTCTATATACCTTAAAGCCCCGGACTTGTCTTGCCAGCGAGATGCGCTACCATGGCCCTCCCTTTTTTTGTTGCCTGCCACCATGCACTGTCCCTTTTGCGGTGCCAACGACACCAAAGTCATTGACTCGCGCCTTGTTGCTGAAGGCGATCAGGTTCGCCGCCGCCGCGAATGTGTCGCCTGCGAAGAACGCTTCACGACATTCGAAACCGCTGAACTGGTTCTGCCCCGGCTGATCAAGCAGGACGGCAGTCGTCAGCCCTTCGACGAAGAGAAGCTGCGTGCCGGCATGCAGCGTGCGCTGGAAAAGCGCCCGGTCAGCGTCGAGCGGCTGGAAGCGGCCCTGGCCCATATCAAAAGCAAGCTGCGCGCGACGGGCGAGCGCGAAGTCAAATCGCTGATCGTCGGTGAGCTGGTGATGGGCGAACTGCAAAAACTCGACGAAGTGGCTTACATCCGCTTTGCTTCTGTTTATCGGCGGTTTCAGGACCTCAACGAATTCCGCGAAGAAATCGACCGGCTGGCCCGCGAGCCGGTTAAAGAGTGAGCATGACCTCCACAGAGCAAAGCGTGCTCGACGCAGCCTATATGGCGCGGGCGCTGGAACTGGCGCGCAAGGGCGTCTACTCGACGCACCCCAACCCGCGTGTCGGCTGCGTGATCGTGCGTGATGGCGCCATCGTCGGCGAAGGCTGGCACGTGCGCGCCGGTGAACCCCACGCCGAGGTGCATGCCCTGCGCCAGGCGGGCGACAAGGCCAAGGACGCGACCGCTTACGTCACCCTCGAGCCCTGCAGTCATCATGGCCGCACGCCGCCGTGCGCCGACGCGCTGGTCAACGCCGGTGTCGCGCGTGTGGTCGCCGCGATGCAAGACCCCAATCCCGACGTCGCCGGCCGTGGCCTGTTGCGCCTGATGAACGCTGGGATCGCGGTGCAGAGCAGCGTGCTCGAAAGCGAAGCGCGGGCGCTGAACAAAGGGTTTCTCAAGCGTATGGAACACGGCCTGCCGTACGTGCGGGTCAAGCTGGCGATGAGCCTCGACGGACGCACGGCCATGGCCAGCGGTGAAAGCCAGTGGATCACCGGCCCCGAAGCGCGTTCCGCTGTGCAGCGCCTGCGTGCGCAGTCGAGCGTGGTGCTGACCGGCGCCGATACCGTGTTGGCCGACAACGCGCGGCTCACCGTGCGGCCTGACGAATTGGGCCTGAACGCCGAACTCACCGCCCTGGCCGCGACCCGACCGCCGTTGCGCGTGTTGGTCGACGGGCGTTTGCGGGTGCCCCTTGATGCGCCGTTCTTTAAAGCGGGCAATGCGCTGGTGGTGACCTGTGCGGCAGCCTCGGCCCGCGAGCGTTACCACGACGAAGGCCACGACATGCTGGCGCTGCCAAGTAGTGGCGGGCATGTCGACCTGCGCAAGTTGCTGGTTGAACTGGCGGCCCGGGGCGTCAATGACGTGCTGGTCGAAGCCGGTCCCAAACTGGCCGGCGCGTTTACCCGGTTGGGCCTGGTGGATGAATTCCAGATCTTCGTGGCGGGCAAATTCATGGGTTCGTCGGCGCGGCCGTTGCTGGACCTGCCGCTGGCGCAGATGAGCGAAGCGCTCGAACTCAAGATCGTTGAAATGCGCGCGGTCGGCAATGACTGGCGAGTCATTGCGATACCGGCGTCGCACCCCGGCGTATAATTCCGGCTTTCGCGTTCAGCGCTGGCCCTGTTTTCCAGGAGCACCCATGTTTACCGGCATCATCGAATCCATCGGCAGCATCCGCGCCATCACTCCGAAAGGCGGCGACGTCCGCGTTTACGTAGAGACCGGCAAGCTCGACCTTTCCGACGTCAAACTGGGCGACAGCATCGCGGTCAACGGCGTCTGCCTGACCGCCGTTGAACTGCCAGGCGACGGCTTCTGGGCTGACGTCAGCCGCGAAACCCTGAACGTCACTGCGTTCGTCGATCTGAAAACCGGCAGCCGGGTCAACCTGGAAAAAGCCCTGACCCCGACCACCCGCCTGGGCGGCCATCTGGTCAGCGGCCACGTCGACGGCGTCGGCGAAGTCTTGTCCCGCGAAGAAAACGCCCGAGCGATCCAGTTCCGCCTGCGCGCCCCCCGCGAGCTGGCCAAGTACATCTCTCACAAGGGCTCGATCACCGTCGACGGCACCAGCCTGACCGTGAATGCGGTCAACGGCGCCGAGTTCGAGCTGACCATCGTGCCGCACACGCTGGCCGAAACCATCATGGGCGACTACCGCCCGGGCCGTAAGATCAACCTGGAAGTCGACCTGCTGGCGCGTTACCTCGAGCGTTTACTGCTCGGTGACAAAGCGGCCGATCCGACGCCGGCCCAGGGCGGCACCATCACTGAAAGCTTTCTGGCCGCCAACGGCTACCTCAAATCCTGAATCGAAGGGGGTGCCGCGTGGCGCTCAACAGCATCGAAGAACTGGTTGAAGACATTCGCCAAGGCAAGATGGTCATCCTCATGGATGACGAAGACCGCGAGAACGAAGGCGATCTGATCATGGCCTCCGAGTGCGTCAAGGCCGAGCACATCAACTTCATGGCGCGTTACGCCCGCGGCCTGATCTGCATGCCGATGACCCGCGAGCGCTGCGAAACCCTGAAACTGCCGTTGATGGCGCCGCGCAATGGCTCGGGCTTCGGCACCAAGTTCACCGTTTCCATCGAAGCCGCCGAAGGCGTGACCACCGGGATTTCCGCCGCCGACCGCGCGCGTACCGTTCAGGCGGCTGCAGCCAAGGACGCGAAAGCCGAAGACATCGTCAGCCCGGGCCACATCTTCCCGTTGATGGCCCAGGCCGGTGGCACACTGTCCCGCGCAGGCCATACGGAAGCGGCGTGCGATCTGGCGCGCATGGCCGGTTTCGAACCGACCGGCGTGATCTGCGAAGTCATGAACGACGACGGCACCATGTCCCGCCGCACTGAGCTGGAAGCTTTCGCGGCCGAGCACAACATCAAGATCGGCACCATCGCCGACCTGATCCATTACCGGATGATCCACGAACGTACCGTTCAGCGGATTGCCGAGCAGCCCCTCGACAGCGAACTGGGCCATTTCAATCTGGTGACCTATCGCGATTCCGTCGAGGGCGACGTGCACCTGGCGCTGACGCTGGGCAAGATCTGCGCGGAAGAAGCCACGCTGGTTCGCGTGCACAACATGGACCCGCTGCGCGATCTGTTGATGGTCAAACAGCCCGGCCGCTGGAGCCTGCGCGCGGCCATGGCCACGGTGGCAGCGGCTGGCAGCGGCGTTGTGTTGCTGCTCGGTCACCCGCTCGATGGCGACACGGTTCTGGCCCATGTGCGTGAAACCGCCGGCGGCACACCGATCAAGACCCCAACCACTTACAGCACCGTCGGTGCCGGTTCGCAGATCCTTCGTGACCTCGGCGTGCGCAAAATGCGCCTGATGAGTTCGCCAATGAAGTTCAATGCGATATCCGGTTTCGATCTGGAAGTTGTAGAATACGTGCCCTCCGAATAAAGACCGGCAGGTGACAGGTCCCGACAGCGCTCAGCCGTTGGTGGTTTTGTCCCTGCAGTCGCCCGATTCGTGGCCTAAAATCCCTGAAAGCGCGCGCCCGATGCGCGCTTTCATGCTCTTTAATACGAGAACACGAGACTCAGCCGAATGACCCTGAAGACCATCGAAGGTACCTTCATCGCCCCCCTAGGTCGCTATGCCCTGGTGGTTGGCCGCTTCAACAGCTTCGTCGTCGAAAGCCTCGTCAGCGGCGCCGTTGATGCCCTGGTTCGCCATGGCGTGAGCGAAAGCGACATCACCATCATCCGCGCACCGGGCGCGTTCGAAATCCCGCTGGTTGTGCAGAAGGTCGCTCAACGCAGCGAATTCGCCGCCATCATCGCGCTCGGCGCCGTCATCCGTGGCGGCACCCCGCACTTCGAATACGTCGCTGGCGAATGCACCAAGGGCCTATCCCAGGTGTCCATGGAGTTCGGCGTGCCCGTCGCATTTGGCGTCCTGACAGTCGATTCCATCGAGCAGGCGATCGAGCGCTCCGGCACCAAGGCCGGCAACAAAGGCGCTGAAGCTGCCCTGTCCGCCATCGAGATGGTCAGCCTGTTGGCGCAGTTGGAGGCCAAGTGATTAACGACGAAAGCGATCAGTTCAACCCGCGTGATCCACGTGCGGCCGATGCTGGCAAACCATCGAAAAGCGAGAAGCGCCGTGCGGCTCGCCAGATGGCCATGCAGGCCCTGTACCAGCGCCATATGGCTGGCCAGTCGCTGAACGAGATCGAAGCACAGTTTCGCGTCGACAACGATTTCACTTCCGTTGATGCGAGCTATTTCCACGACATCCTCCACGGTGTCCCGGCCAATCAGGACAAGATCGACGCAGCGCTGGCCCCTTGTCTGGACCTGACCATTGAAGAGCTGGACCCGGTTGAGCTGGCGGTATTGCGCCTGTCGACCTGGGAACTGCTGGAGCGCATCGACGTGCCGTACCGCGTGGTCATCAACGAAGGCATCGAGCTGGCGAAAGTCTACGGTTCGACCGATGGCCACAAGTTCGTCAACGGCGTGCTCGACAAGCTGGCTCCGCGTCTGCGCGAAGTCGAAGTGAAGGCGTACAAGCGCTGAGGCTTCTGGGTTTCTCCAGAACCTGAGCGTCTCCGCCATGGGCGAGTTCGAGCTGATCCGCAATTACTTTGCCGCTGCGCCCTGCGCGCAGCCCGGCGAAGGCGTTGCCTTGGGGATCGGCGACGACTGCGCCTTGTTGTCGGTGGCCGCTGGCGAACAACTCGCCGTCTCCACTGACACGCTGGTCGCCGGGGTGCATTTCCCCGACGTCTGCGATCCTTTCTTGCTCGGCCAGCGCGCTCTCGGCGTGTCGGCCAGCGACTTGGCCGCCATGGGCGCCAGCCCCTTCGCATTTACCCTTGCCCTGACCCTGCCGCAGGTTTCCGCCGAGTGGCTGGAAGCTTTCGCCCGCGGTTTGAACACCATGGCCCAGGGCTGTGGCCTGCGCTTGGTTGGCGGCGACACGACACGCGGGCCTCTGAGCCTGACCCTTACTGTCTTCGGTACCGTCCCGACCGGAAAGGCCTTGACCCGCAGCGGCGCACGGCCTGGCGATTTGCTGTGCGTAGGTGGTCCCCTGGGCGACGCGGCCGGGGCGCTGCCGTTGGTGTTGAACCAGCGCAGCACCGAGGCGTCTACCACTCAGGCCTTGCTGACGCGCTACTGGTCGCCACAGCCGCAGTTCGAGTTGGGTATCGCGTTGCGCGGCAAGGCCAGCGCGGCGCTGGACATCTCCGACGGCCTGCTCGCCGATTGCGGACACATCGCCACGGCATCGGGCGTACGCTTGCTTGTTGAGCGCGACCAAGTGCCGATGTCTGACGCGCTGCTGAGATTTTTCGGGCCTGATGCGGCGTTGAATGCCGCGCTCAGTGGGGGCGATGACTACAGACTGGCCTTCACGCTGCCGCCATCATGGCTGGCTGAGTTGCAGGCCGCCGGCTTGCCTGTTTTCGTTCTGGGCCGAGTCGTCGAAGGTCACGGTGTGGCGCTGATTGACGCACTTGGGCAGGACGTCACCCCGTCGACTCGGGGCTATCAACACTTTCAGGAGACACGGTGACAGATCATCCTAATCAGGTCCCGGCGGAAAACGTTCCTCCGTCGGTATGGACCAATCCGTGGCATTTCCTAGCCTTCGGTTTCGGCTCCGGCACACTGCCCAAAGCGCCCGGCACCTGGGGCTCAATGGTTGCTGTGCCCTTTATCCCGTTGTGGCAAATGCTGCCCGACTGGGGCTACTGGCTGGTACTCGGCCTGACCATCCTGTTCGGCTTCTGGCTGTGCGGCAAAGTGGCGGACGACCTGCGCGTCCACGACCATGAAGGCATCGTCTGGGACGAAATGGTCGGGATGTGGATTACCTTGTGGCTGGTGCCCGAAGGTTGGCCTTGGCTGCTGGTCGGTTTTCTGGTGTTCCGCTTTTTCGACATTCTCAAGCCCTGGCCTATTCACTGGATCGACAAGCACGTACACGGCGGCGTCGGCATCATGCTTGATGATGTCCTGGCCGGTGTCTTCGCGTGGCTGGCGATGCAGGGACTGGTCTGGCTGTGGGCCGTGATGTAGGGGCTGCGCTCATGAGGCGTTCAGGTGTGGGATGGCTGCTCGCTGTTTGGTTGCTGATGACAAGCGTCTGGGCGACCGCCGATGCGGCAACCCCCGCACTGATGCCCGACAAGCCCTCCGACATCCTGCTGGTGAGCGAGCACTGGATTGGCTACACCGAAACCGATGGCACCGGTCTGGGTTGGGATCTGATGCGTGAGATCTTCGAACCGGCCGGCGTCAAGGTGGAGCAGCGCATCGAGCCCTATACCCGCGCGGTGGGGCTGGTGCAGCGCGGGGAGGCCGATGCCTGGATCGCCGCCTATCAGGATGAGGTCGAGGGCACGCTCTATTCCAAGTGGCACTACGACACTGACGAAATCTACACGCTGGGTCTGGCGTCCAAGCCGCTGCCTTCGCTGCAGACGTTGGGCAGATATCGTCTGGCCTGGGTCCGTGGCTACGAGTATCAGCACTACCTGCCCAACGTGACGCACTTCAACGAGGTCGCGAGGCGCGATCACATTCTGTCGATGCTCGAATACGGGCGTGCGGATCTGTATATCGACGCCAAACCGGAAATGGACTTCGTGCTTGCCCAAAGCGACGATCCTCAGCGTTATCGGCTGACCTATCTCACCTCCATTCCTTTGTATCTCAGCTTCGCGGACAACCCACGAGGGCGCGCGCTGCGCGATCTATTTGATGCGCGCATGAGCAAACTGGTGCCCAGCGGCAGGCTTCGGCCAATCTTTGCGCGCTGGAAGCATCCGTATCCGTTCGATGCAGAGGATGCTCAGCCTCGCGCTGGCGTCAGTCACTGATCAAACGTGTTGATCTGATTGGCCAACAATTCAGCCTAAGCGTCTCTCGGAACCTGCTGTTACAATGTTGCGAATTTCCAGCCCTCATACTGATCAGGAGCACCCGGTGCCCGTCGTATTTGTCGCGGCTTCCAAGCTGCCTACCCCCTTTGCCACTTTCAAGATGAACGGCTTTCTCGAGCAGGAAAACGGTCGCGAGCACGTCGTACTGACCCTCGGTGATGTGTCGGATGGCGCCCCGGTGCTCGGTCGTGTGCATTCCGAATGCCTGACCGGTGATGCGCTGTTCAGTCAGCGTTGTGATTGCGGTTCCCAACTTGAAGCGGCGTTGCGCGCCATCGCCGCTGAAGGCCGTGGCGTGCTGTTGTACCTGCGCCAGGAAGGCCGCGGCATCGGGCTGATGAACAAGATTCGCGCCTATGAATTGCAGGACGGCGGTGCCGACACCGTTGAAGCCAATGAGCGGCTTGGCTTTGCCGCGGACCAGCGTGATTACGCCATTTGCCTGCCGATGCTGGAGCATCTGGGCATCAAGTCTCTGCGTTTGATGACGAATAATCCGCGCAAGGTCAAAGCGCTCACCGACATGGGCATCACCGTCGCCGAGCGCGTGCCGCTGCACACCGGCCACAATCCGCACAACAAGCTCTATCTGGCGACCAAGGCCGGCAAGCTGGGTCACATGATGGGCAACGAGCATCAGAGCGAAGTCGATCCGGCGTGACACTCGGCAGTCTCTGCTATCGCCCGATGCGGCCTGGAGACGCTTGATGCGCCCACTGATTGGCTGCCTGCTGTTGCTGATCGCCTTTCAGGCCAGCGCTGCCCAGCGGGTGGTCAGCCTCGCACCCTCTCTTACCGAAATCGTTATCGAACTGGATGCCGCCGATCTGTTGGTCGGCGTGCTGGACGGCGGCCCGCGCCCGCAAAAAGTAGTGGGCCTGCCTTCGGTGCGTCGATACGGCCAGCTCGACATCGAGGGTTTGCTCAGTTTGCAGCCTGATCTTCTGCTGCTGTGGCCCGGCAGCGTCAGCGCGGCCCAGCGCGATCAACTCAAGCGCCTGAACATTCCCACCTACACCGCCGAGCCCCACACGCTTAACGAGCTGGCTGATCAGATCGAACAGATGGGCGAGCGCCTTGGCCGCGCTGACCGTGGACAACAGGCCGCGAACGATTTCCGTCAGCGATTGGCCGCATTGCGTGAACGCTATCGGCGTGATGTGCCGCTGAAGGTGTTCTACCAGGTGTGGGATCAGCCGCTTTACACCGTAGGCGGCGGGCAGATCATCAGTGATGCACTGACCGTCTGCGGCGCGCGTAACGTCTTCGATGACCTGACCCTGCCGGCGCCGCAGGTGAGTCTCGAGTCAGTGCTGCAGCGTGACCCGGACGTTATTCTGGCCAGCGACGCTGCGTTGTTGCCGGCATGGAAAACCTGGTCGCAGTTGAAGGCCGTGAAAGCAGGTCGCCTGTTTGCCGTGCCCGATAACGGCTTGGAACGAGCCAGCGGGCAGATGGTGGGCGCGGTGGCAAAGTTGTGCCGCGTGGTGGCGCCAGATCGCTAGATCAGGCGGCTGCAAATCTACAGCTCCGGCGTCCAGGTCACGCCAAACATCCACGTCCGACCCTCTTCGCGATAGCCGTAATTGCTGCCATCGAAGCTGTACAGCGTGCGGCTGTAGCGTTTGTCCAGAGCGTTATCCAGCTTGAACTCCAGCTTCACTTCGTCGCTGGCTTTCCAGCTGCTGCGCAAACCGAACAGCGAGTAGCCGCCGATATGCTGGGTGTTGGCCTCGTCGTTGTAGCTGTCACTGACGGCCTGCCAACTGGCGCCGACGCCGAGGCGATCAAACTGCCGATCAAGATCGAGATTCAAAGTGCGGCGAGCGCGACGGTTGAGCATATGGCCGGTGTCTCGGTCACGTGGGTCGATGACCGACGCGCCTAGCTTGCCGGTCCAGCCAAACAACTGCTGCTCAAGGGATGCTTCAAAACCATTGATCCGTGCCGAGCCGATATTTTCAGGGCGAAAGTCGCTGTCGAGGGCAATCGCGTCCTGCAGGTCCGTGCGATAGAGCGAGGCCTCAAGGCGAGCCGTGTCGCTCAGGCGACTGCGCCATTGCAGTTCGTAGGTTTTCGAATGCTCTGGTTTGAGATTCGGGTTGCTGAAGTCCGGGTAATACAGGTCATTGAATGTCGGCGCTCGGAAGCCCTCGCTGTAGGACAGCAGCACATCGTTGGCGTCATTGAGCGGCACGGTGAGCGTGCCGCTCCAGGTGTTCTGACTGCCGAACTGCTCATTCTGATCGTGGCGCAGGCCCAGCTCGGTCGAAAAGTGCTCACCTTTGAAACGATGCTGAATGAACGCCGCGCGGTTCCAGCGGCTGTCCTCGTCGAACGCCGTGCTGCTGTTGACGCGGTCTTCGTACCAGTCGCCGCCCAGCATCAGGCTGTTGCGCTCGTCCAGGGTCAGATCGTTCTGCCAATTGACCGAGTTGCGGTAGGTGTTGAACACGTAGTGATCGTCGCTCAACTTATCCAGCGTCTTCTCGCGGTTTTCGCTATGGCCGAGCTCCAGGCGGGTTTTCCAGGTCTGGTTGATGCGGGCATCGACGTAGGTGCCGAGGCTGCTCAGGTCAAACTTGCTGTACTGCTGCTGCCCCACGGTATCGAACGTGACCGGGTCGAACAGACCGAACGGGTTGTCGAACTCGGTCTTGCCCCGGTTATCCAGCGCGTTGAAGCCGACTTCCACGTCGTCGCTGAGCCAGTGGCTGAGGTTCAGGCTCAGGGATTTATTGCGGTAGGCGTCGTGGTCGTCATCGCTGGCGAAGGACGGGCCGGTGCGGTCTATGCCTGCCGTTTGATCCAGGCTGGTGCTGAGGTTGAAATGCGTCTGCTGATCGCCGCCCGACAGGCCGAGGCTCTGCTGCTGCGTACCTCGATTGCCGAAACCCTTATGCAGGCGTGCCTGAAGGCCTTGCTCGGCGCCCCGTCGGGTGAAGATCTGGATCACGCCGCCAATGGCGTCAGCGCCGTAGATGACCGAACGTGACCCGCGCAGCACTTCCACGCGCTCGATCTGCTCGACGTCGAGGTATTGCAGGTTACTGTCCGCCGACGTCGCATTGGCAATACGCTGGCCATCGACCAACACCAGACTCTGCGCGGCCTTGGTCCCGCGAATGAAAATTCCCGGCAGACTCCCGCGACCGCCGCTGGGAGCGACTTGCACGCCAGGCACGCGACTCAGCAGGTCGGTGACGCTACTCGGTTGCAGCCGCTCGATGTCGGCGCGGGTGAACACGGTGTTCGCCGCGCTACTGGCGTAACGTTGCTCAACCTGGCGATTGGCGCTGATCAGCACGTTACCCAGCTTTAAGGCGCTTTCGCGATCAGGCTGATCGGCAAAGACCTGCGTGGCGGGGATGAGGGAGAAGGCAAGGGCGACGCGGGAAAGGGTCATTTGATTGATCGCATAACTTGCAGGCGTGACCGGGGTGGACTGCCACCTCGGTCACGCCTGCAAGTGGTTACATCTTCAGCAGGCGCTGGTTGATTGATGCTTCGATCCCGGCGGCATCCAGCCCGCACTCTGCCAGCATCTGCGCCGGTTTTGCGTGCTCGACGTACACATCCGGCAGGCCCAGGTGCAGCACTGACTTGAGAATGTTCTCCCGCGCCAGGAACTCGCTGACCGCGGCGCCGGCACCGCCCATGATGGCGTTTTCTTCGATCGTCACGAGCAAGTCGTGGCTGCTGGCCATTTCGCGCACCAGTGCCTCATCCAGCGGTTTGACGAAGCGCATGTCGACCACGGTCGCGTCGAGCTTTTCCGCCACGATCAGCGCTTCGGTCAACTGAACACCGAACACCAGCATCGCGAGGTTGCTGCCTTGACGACGAACCACGCCCTTGCCGATTTCCAGCGGTTCGAGACTGCTCTCGATCACGGCATTGGGGCCGTTGCCGCGTGGGTAACGCACGGCGGCGGGGCCTTTGAACAGGTGACCGGTGGTCAGCATCTTGCGCAACTCGTTTTCATCGCTCGGCGTCATGATCAGCATGCCGGGGACGCAGCGCAGGTACGACAGATCGAAACTGCCGGCATGGGTCGGGCCGTCTTCGCCCACCAGACCGGCGCGGTCGATGGCGAACAGCACGTCCAGATTCTGCACGGCCACGTCATGAATCAGCTGATCGTAACCGCGTTGCAGGAACGTCGAATAGATCGCCACGACTGGCTTGGCGCCTTCGCAGGCCATGCCCGCCGCCAGCGTCACAGCGTGCTGCTCGGCAATGGCGACGTCGAAATAGCGCTCCGGGTAACGTTCGCTGAACGCCACCAGATCCGAGCCTTCTTTCATGGCGGGCGTGATGCCGACCAGACGCTCGTCCGCTTCAGCCATGTCGCACAGCCACTGGCCGAATACGCCGGAGTACTTCGGCCCGCCGGCTTTTTTAGGCACGACAGGCGCGTTCAGCGGATCGAGTTTGGTGATCGCGTGATAGCCGATCGGATCAACCTCGGCCGGGGCGAAGCCTTTGCCTTTCTTGGTGACCACGTGCAGGAACTGCGGACCCTTGAGGTCACGCATGTTGCGCAGGGTGGCGATCAGGATAGGCAGGTCGTGGCCATCGATCGGGCCGATGTAGTTCCAGCCGAGCTCTTCGAACAGCGTGCCGGGCACCAGCATGCCTTTGGCGTATTCCTCGGTACGACGAGCGATTTCCCACGCGCCGGGCAGACGCGACAGCACTTTCTTGCTGCCTTCACGCATGCTCGTGTAAGTGCGGCTTGAAAGAATTTTCGCCAGGTAGTTCGACAGCCCGCCAACGTTGCGCGAGATCGACATGTCGTTGTCGTTGAGGATCACCAGCATGTCGGCGTTCACTTCGGGCGCGTGGTTCAGTGCCTCGAATGCCATGCCGGCGGTCAGTGCGCCGTCGCCGATTACGGCGATGGACTTGCGCTCACTGCCTTGCAGCCGGGAGGCGATCGCCATGCCCAGCGCGGCGCTGATGGAAGTGCTGGAGTGACCGACGCCGAAGGTGTCGTATTCGCTCTCGCTGCGACGCGGAAATGCCGCAACACCGCCTTTCTGACGCAAGGTCGACATCTGCTCGCGACGACCCGTGAGGATCTTGTGCGGGTACGCCTGATGACCGACGTCCCAGACCAGCCGGTCGTCGGGGGTATCGAAGACGTAGTGCAAGGCCACGGTCAGTTCGATGACGCCGAGGCCGGCGCCGAAGTGGCCGCCGGTCTGGCCAACGGTGTAGAGCAACTCCAGGCGCAGTTCGTCCGCCAGGGCTTCAAGCTCTGCTTCACCTAAGCGGCGCAGGCCGTCCGGCGTCACTGCCTTGTCGAGCAGGGGCGTGGACGGGCGCTCGCGGGGAATCTCTTTGAACGTCGTGGGCATCAGGCGAATCGTTATAAGTAAAAGAGGCGGCAGTTTACCTGATGCATCGCCGGCTGCGCACGATGTGCAGCAATGCGATGTTCAGGGGTAACGTTTACCGGCGAAATCGGGCAGCGGCAGCAAGGGCTGCCTGCACCCGATAAATGCTATGACCTGCGCTTAGTTGCGGCGTTCGACGATATAACGTGCCAGGGCCCGCAAGGGTTCGGCGGCCGCGTCGAACGGTCGCAGCGCCACGAGGGCCTGGTCGCGCAACTCAAGTGCGTAATGTTTGGCTTCTTCCAGGCCGAGCAGCGCGGGGTAGGTCGGCTTGTCACGAGCGATGTCAGCGCCCTGACGTTTCCCCAGCGTGGCGGTATCGCTCTCGACATCGAGAATGTCGTCCTGCACCTGAAACGCCAGGCCGATGGCGCGGGCGTAGATCTGCAGCGAATCAAGCTGGACCTGGGTTGCGTTGCCGCTGGCCAGGGCGCCGAGCCTGACGCTGGCTTCGATCAGTGCGCCGGTCTTGTGCCGGTGCATGAATTCAAGCGCCTTCTGGTCGAGCTTGAGTCCGACCGAGCCGAGATCAATAGCCTGCCCGCCGACCATGCCGGCAGGGCCGGATGCACGGGCGAGGGTGGCGACCATTTTCAGCCGGGTATCGGCGTTTTGCGGGGTCAGTGCGTTGTCGCTCAGCACGCTGAACGCCAGCGTCTGCAGGCCGTCGCCAGCGAGGATCGCGCAGGCTTCGTCAAAGGCTTTGTGGGTGGTGGGCAGGCCGCGACGCAAATCGTCGTCGTCCATGGCTGGCAGGTCGTCGTGCACCAGCGAATACGCGTGGATCAGCTCCACCGCGCAGGCGGCGCCGTTGGCGTGCTCGGCGTTGCCGCCCAAGGCTTCGCAGGCGGCGTAAACCAGCAGCGGGCGCACGCGCTTGCCGCCATTGGTGACGCTGTAGCGCATGGCGGCGTAAAGGCGGGTCAATTCAGGGGCGGGCGCATCGAACAGAGTCTCCAGCGCCGCGTTGACGCGAGCCTGGCTGAGTGCCTGATACGCCGCGATCATTCCGGCTGTTCCGCGTCGAACGGCTCTTCGGCGAGCTCGCCGTCGCGCTCCAGCAAGACCTGCACTTTCTGCTCGGCCTGGGCCAGCGCGCTCTGGCACTCGCGGGTCAGGCGGATGCCTTGTTCGAAGGCGGTCAGTGAGTCTTCCAGCGACAGCTCACCGTTCTCCAGACGCTCGACGAGCGTTTGCAAATCCGTGAGGGACTGTTCGAAATCCAGTGCAGCTTTCTTGCGGGCCATGGCGGCTATCCCGGTAGACGTTAAACCGGCGCGACACTAGCAGAGCGCAAGCATCGGGGCAAATGAGAAGGGGGGCACAGGTGACGGCTTGCCGTGCATCACTCCCACAGGAATTGCATCTGCCTCGCGGTTGTTGGCTGCAGATGATGGACATGTGGGAGTCAAGCTTGCTCGCGAAGGGGGCCGAACATTCGCTAAATCTTCAGCGGCCGTAATATCGTCTTCGCGAGCAAGCTCACTCCTACAGGAGTTGCATCTGCCTCGCGGATGTTGGCTGCAGATGATGGACATGTGGGAGTCGAGCTTGCTCGCGAAAGGGGCCGAACATCCGCTAAATCTTCAGCGGCTGTAATACCGTCTTCGCGAGCAAGCTCACTCCTACAGGAGTTGCATCTGCCTCGCGGATGTCGGCTGCAGATGATGGACATGTGGGAGTCGAGCTTGCTCGCGAAGAGGGCCGAACATTCGCTAAATCTTCAGCGGCTGTAATACCGTCCTCGCGAGCAAGCTCACTCCTGCTGCGCGTTCGCGCGACTGACTATGCCTGCACGATCAACGAGTCGGCGCAGGCGCGGCGTCGATCTTCACCCGCAGCAGGCTGTAGGGCTTTTCGCGCAGATCCTTGCCGTCGTGGAAACCGGCCTGGCGCTGCAACTGGTTGGCGATGAAATACAGGTAGCCATCCGGCCCAACCGACAGGGTGTCCGGCCACAGCACGCGAGGGTCGTGAACGATGGTCTGCCAGCTGCCGTCGGCCAGGCGTTTGCGGATGCCGTTGTGCTCGTAGTCGCCGGCGTAGACCGCGCCGTTGGCGTCTGATTCCAGACCGTCCGAGGCACCTTTTTCGCCGAGGTCTTTAACCGCAGCGTTCAGTTGCGCCTCGCTCACGCTGGCATCGCGCAGCATCTCGGTGGGTACGGCAAACAGGTGGCGGCTGGAAAGTGCGCTGAAGTACAGCGTCTTGCCGTCAGCGGAGAGAGCGATGCCATCAGACGCAACACCCATGGTTTTCGGCTTGCCGTCCGGGCCTTTGCTGACCAGCGCGGCCTGGCCTTCGACCACTGGTTTGAAATCAGGGTCGACCGAAGTCGATTTCGCGCCGTTCAAGCGACGGGTCGCCTTGCCGCTGGCGATGTCCATGACGATGATCGCGCCGGGCCCGGAGACCGACGAATCCGTGACATAGACCGTGCCTTCCTTGCCGCTGCGAAAATCAAAGCGCATGTCGTTGACGTAGGTGCTCGGCAGGATGACGTTGGTCGGGAAGACCAGCGTCTTGACCACTTTGTTACTGGCCAGATCAACCGCCACCAGCTTGGCGCCGCCGGCTTTTGGTGCGGCGAAATTCGGCGCAGCGGTGTCCAGCAGCCAGACGCGGCCCTGACCGTCGGCGACCACGCTCTGCACGCTGATCAGCCCTATGGCCGGGTCTTTGGGGTCTTCTTTGTTAATGGCTGCATCGGGATAGGCGACAACCTTGCCGTCGCGGATTTCGCCCACGGTGAACGGCACGTCGTCGCCCCAGTGCGGGAAGTTGACGAAGATGCGCCCGGTTTCCGTCACGGTCACGCCGGTGGGCATGGCGTCGTGGAAGGCGAACACCTGCTCAAGCTGACCGATGGTCTTCTCCGCCGGCGCATTGGCGGGCAGGGCGGTGGCGGGGGTTGCGGTCGTGGCGGCGATGCCGGTCTGGCTGATCAAAGCGACTGACAGGGCCAGCGCCGACAACATCACGTTCTGCTTCATGGACACAAACGGCTCCCGGCCTGCCGCAGCAGGCCATTCAAATAATGAAAACAGGTTCAGAAACCTTCGAGGACGATCTTGCCCTTGGCCTTGCCGCTTTCGATGACGGCGTGGGCGCGACGCAGGTTCTCGGCATTGATCGCGCCGAAATGCTCACCAAGGGTGGTCTTCAGCACACCCTGGTCGATCAGGTCGGCGACGCGATTGAGCAGTTCATGCTGGGCAATCATGTCCGGGGTTTCGTAGAGCGAGCGGGTGAACATCAGTTCCCAGTGCAGCGACAGCGCCTTGCGTTTCATCGGCACCACGTCGAGGGATTTCGGGTCATCGATCAGCGCCAGCTGGCCTTGTGGCTTCAGGGCTTCGATCAGCTGCGTGAAGTACGAATCGGTGTGGGTCAGGCTGGCGACATGACTCACCTGGCCGACGCCGATCCGGTTCAGTTGCTCGACCAGCGGCTGGCTGTGATCGATGACGTGGTGGGCGCCCAGGCTTTCGACCCATTCGCGGGTTTCCGGACGCGACGCTGTCCCGATCACGGTCAGTTTGGTCAGTTGGCGGGCCAGTTGCACCAGAATCGACCCGACGCCGCCACCGGCACCGATGATCAACAGGCTGTCACCTTCGCCGCCGCCTTCTTCAACGCCCAGACGGTCAAACAGCAACTCCCACGCGGTGATCGAGGTCAGCGGCAGCGCGGCGGCGTGGGCGTTGTCGAGGCTCTTGGGTTTGTGCCCGACGATGCGCTCGTCGACGAGGTGGAATTCGCTGTAGCTGCCAGGACGGGCGATGGAGCCGGCGTAGAACACTTCGTCCCCGGCTTTGAACAGGGTGACGTCGCTGCCCGTTTCACGCACAACCCCGACGGCGTCCCAGCCGACCACTTTGGGTTCGGTGGCGGCAGAGCCGGCGCGGATTTTGGTGTCGACCGGGTTGACCGAAATCGCTTTGACTTCGACCAGCAAATCGCGAGGGCCGGGCGTCGGCTTGGGCAGGTCCATGTCGAGCAGCGAATTGGGGTCTTCGATGGGCAGACCGTGCTGGGTGAAGGCGATGGCTTTCATGGCGATCTCTCTAATCAATGAACAGAAGGTGGCTTAAACGTTGGACCCATCTTGTTCTTGTTCGTCATGCTGAAAAACCAGCAGAATCCGGCAACACTTTCACGGCTGGAGTGAAGATGATCCGTATCGACGACCTGACCCTCTTCGTCCGCACCGCTGCGCTGGGCAGCTTCTCCAATGCCGCGCGGGAGGTGGATCTGTTGCCGGGGCAAGTGGCGGCAGCCATCAAGCGCCTCGAACGGGAGCTGGATATCCGGCTGTTTGCCCGTTCCACGCGCAGCCTGCGCCTCACCGCCGAAGGCGAGCAGTACCTGCCGACCGCCCAGACGGTGCTCGATGCCTTACGGGATGGCCGGGAAAAGCTGCGGCGGGAAAGTGCCGAGCTGCAGGGCACGTTGCAAGTGGCCGCGCCTTCGGATCTGGGGCGAAACATGCTGCTGCCCTGGCTGACGGATTTCCGCAGTCAGCACCCGGCGCTGAATCTGCGTCTGTTCATCTCCGATCAAGTGGCCGATCTGTTTCGCGATCCGGTGGACGTTGCCATTCGCTACGGCGTGATCGAAGACGCCAACTACATCGCGTTGGCCTTGGCGCCGTGGAATCGCCGGGTGTTGGTGGCGTCGCCGGAGTATCTGGCGCGCAAGGGCCGGCCCATGGTCTCGGACGACTTGCTGCGGCACGAGTGTTTGCTGTTCACCCTGGCGGGGCGGGTGTACGACAAGTGGCGGCTCGGTGGTCGGGTGTTTTCGGTGTCAGGCCCGTTGCTTACCGATGACGCGGATCTGGTGAGGCGTTGGGCGGTGGCGGGGCAGGGTGTGGCGTACAAGTCGTGGCTGGATGTCTGCGAGGACGTGCACGCCGGGCGGCTGGAAGTGTTGCTGCCGGATTACCCGGGCGAGCCGACTCCACTCAACCTGATCTGCCCGCACCGCAAACAGTTTTCCCCGGCGGTGCAGCAGTTGCATTCACTGTTGAAAAACCGCTTCGCCGGAATGGAGAAGGGGTTGCCGGCGTTGTTGTGAGGATGAGTTGTGATCGTTCCCACGCAGAGCGTGGGAACGATCAAACGCAATCATTGTGGGAGTGAGCTTGCTCACGAATACGGCATTCCAACCGCTGAAGATTTGGCGGATGTACTGGCCTCTTCGCGAGCAAGCTCACTCCCACAAGTCATATGCCGGGCGACACAATCTGCGGTGTCAATGGGAATGCCGCGGCTCGCCACTCCGTGCAATCACCCGCAAATGCAAGGTCGCCGGTTCCAGGCATCCGCCGGTGGAGAGTTGCCCCACCAACTGCCGATACAGCTCCTGCCACGGGGTTTGCGAGGCGGGCATCTTCGGCTCGAACAGCGCGCGGCGTGCAGCCATTTCCTCGTCGCTGACCAGCACGTTGACGCTGCGGTTGTTCAGATCCACGCGCAGCCGGTCATTGGTTTTCAGCAACGCAAGGCCACCGCCCACCGCCGCTTCCGGCGACATGTTCAGGATCGAGGGGCTGGCCGACGTGCCGCTCTGCCGGCCATCGCCCAGGCACGGCAACGAGTCGATGCCCTGTTTGATCAGCGCAGACGGCGGCGCCATGTTCACCACCTCGGCACTGCCGGGATAGCCGACTGTGCCAGCGCCACGGATCACCAGAATGCAGCGCTCGTCGATTTCCAGCGAAGGGTCGTTGATCCGCGCGTGATAATCCTCGGGGCCCTCAAACACAATGGCCCGCGCCTCGAAGCTGTTCTCCGCGCCCGGCTCGGACAGATAGGTCTTGCGGAACGCCTCGCCGACCACCGACATCTTCATGATCGCGCTGTCGAAAAAATTGCCGCTCAACACGATGAAACCGGCGCGGTGCTTGAGCGGGTCTTCATACGGACGGATCACGTCGGCGTCGTGGGCGACGGCGTTACGCACGATGTCACCGATGGTCTTGCCGGAGACCGTGCCGCAGTCTTCGTGCAGCTTGCCGGCCTTCTGCAACTCGTGCATCACCGCTGGCACGCCGCCTGCGCGGTGGAAGCCTTCGCCCAGGTACTTCCCGGCGGGCATGCAGTTGACCAGCAACGGCACGTCTTCGCCGATGCGCTGCCAGTCGTCGAGGCTCAACTCGACGCCCATGTGCCGGGCGATGGCGATCAGGTGCGGCGGGCAGTTGCTCGAAGCACCCAGGGCCGAGGCCACCGCGATCGCGTTTTCAAAGGCTTCGCGGGTCATGATCTGCGAAGGACGCACGTCTTGGCGGACCAGATCGCAGATGCGCTTACCGGTCATGTAGGCCATCTGCCCGCGCTCGCGGTACGCCGCCGGAATGCTCGCGCAGCCGGGCAGCGACATGCCCAGTGCCTCCGCCAGCGCGTTCATCGAAAGCGCGGTGCCCATGGTGTTGCAGTGGCCCACCGACGGTGACGCCGCCGTGGTCATTTCCATGAAGCCTTCGTAATTAATCTCGCCGGCCGCCATCAAATTCCGCGCGTGCCACAGCACCGTGCCGGAACCAATCAACTCGCCCTTGTGACGACCGTCGAGCATCGGCCCGCCGGACAACACGATGGCTGGCAGGTCGGTGGTCGCCGCCGCCATCAGGCAAGCTGGCGTGGTTTTGTCGCAGCCGGTGGTCAGGACAACGCCGTCCAGCGGGTAGCCGTGAAGAATTTCCACCAGCCCGAGGTACGCCAGATTGCGGTCCAGGGCAGCGGTCGGGCGGCGCGTCTGCTCAGCCATCGGATGCACCGGAAATTCCATCGGAATCCCGCCCGCATCGCGAATGCCGGCCTTGACCCGCTGGGCGAGCTCCAGGTGATGGCGATTGCAGGGCGCCAGATCAGAGCCGGTCTGAGCGATACCGATAATCGGTCGGCCGGATTGCAGCTCCTCGCGGGTCAGGCCGTAGTTCATGTAGCGCTCGACGTACAGCGCCGTCATGTCAGCGTGTTCCGGATCATCGAACCATTGCTGGCTGCGAAGGGGGCGTTTCGGCGTGTCGGACATGGTTCGGGTCTCTCTTGGAATTAGGTGTGCTGCGTAAGGTGTTCAGCGTTACAACAAACCGCGTACGGCGAGGTTGCGCAGCAGCGCGCCGACGCCGAACGTCCACGGCGCCGCGTCGCTGCTGTGGGTCACCTCATTGTGCAGGCCGCCGAACAGGCTGCTGCTGATACTGACCTGATCGCCCAACTTGTGGGTAAAACCTCCGCCGGCATGGTCGCGGTCGGCGGTCGGGGCGAAGAGGGTGCCGAGAAACAGCAGGAAACCATCCGGGTATTGGTGGTTGGCATTGAGCGCCTGGCCAGCGATGTCGGCCGGATCGCGGCTGATCTGCGACATGGAGCTTGAGCCTTTCATGACATAACCGTCGTTGCCTTTCACCTGCAGATCGACCACGCAGTTGCGCACGTCTTCCAGGGAAAAGGTTTCGTCGAACAGTCGAATGAACGGGCCGATCGAGCACGAGGCGTTGTTGTCCTTGGCCTTGCTCAAAAGCAGCGCGCTGCGCCCTTCGAAGTCCCGCAGGTTGACGTCGTTGCCCAGTGTCGCGCCGTGGATCTGCCCGCGGCTGTTCACTGCCAGCACCACTTCCGGCTCGGGGTTGTTCCACTCTGATTTCGGATGAATGCCCACCTGGCTGCCACTGCCCACCGCTGCCAGCACCGGCGCTTTGGTGAAAATCTCGGCGTCCGGCCCGATGCCGACCTCAAGGTATTGCGACCACATGCCTTGCTCGATCAGCAGCGCCTTGAGTGTGCTGGCTTGTTCGGAGCCCGGTTTGATGTTGCGCAGGTTGTCGCCGATCGCGTTCTGCACGATGGCGCGTACGCTCTCCGCCTTGGCCGGGTCGCCCGCCGCCTGCTCCTCGATCACCCGCTCGATCATGCTTGCGGCGAAGGTCACCCCTGCGGCCTTGATCACTTGCAAGTCCGCTGGCGCCAGCAGGTACGGTTTGTTGGGATCAGGCGTCGCGGTCGAATTCGCCAGCAATTCTTCGAGGCTGGCGACGCGCGTGCCCTGGGCTTCGCGTACCGCAGCTACCGGCGATTCCAGCTCCAGCAAGTTGCTCAACGTGGCAAAGCTCGACGAAAGATCGAACACCCCATCACTGCGCAACACCACGGGCGACGGGCCGCCGACTTTACCGGGCACCCAGGCGCGGCCGATCAACGTGCCATTCAGGCCGTCGGCGGGGAGGGTGTTTTCGGGAGTGAGCTGAATCGGCATGGTGAAGTCCTCAACGCTTTTTATGGTTTATCAGCGACCCTAATCAGCACCGGCGATAAACTCCAATGACATCTGCTTAATAATCGATAACACTGGGTTATCGCTCCTTGAGGCCGCGCTCATGTCGGATATTTCCTTCTCAACAGTCTGTAACTGGCTCAAGTTCAAGCATTTGGTGCTTATCGAAACCCTTGCGCGGACTCGCAACATGCATGCCGCGGCGCAACACATGAACCTCAGCCAGCCGGCGGTGAGCAAAATGCTGCGCGAGATCGAGCGCCTCTTGGGCTTCGATGTGTTTGAGCGTCTGCCGCGCAACATGCCGCCGACCGCCCTCGGTGAGCACGTGGTGCGCTATGCGCAGATCGCCCTGAACGATGCGAGCAAGTTCGTTGATCAGATCAGCAGCCTGCGGGAAGGCGGGCATGGTTTTCTCAAAGTAGGAGCGATTTTCGCGGCAACTGCGGTGGTGCTGCCGGAAGCCATCGTGCAATTGAAAGCTCGCTGGCCGCTGCTGTCGATCGAAGTGGTGGAGCAGACCAGCGATCACTTGATGGAAATGCTCGACGACAAGAAGCTTGATCTCGCGGTGGCGCGCTACACCAACGAAAACCAGCAGCAGGTTTACGACTTTCAGGCCTTGGCGCCGGAGCCATTCTGCATGGTGGTCAACAGTCGCCATCCGCTGACCGAACTGGCGCAGACGCCGCTGCAAGCACTTGGAAACTGGCCATGGATTCTGTATCCACTGGGCACTCCGATTCGCGCACGGATGGAGCAGGCCTTCGCCAAGGCCGGCATCCCCACCCCGAAGAACACCATCGACACCATCTCGATGCAGACCTTCCTGCAAGTCCTGCAGGCAGGGCCGATGATCGCGATGTTGCCCGCGTCCATGGCGCAGCCGCACCTGGATTCGGGCCTGCTGAAAGTGCTGAACACGCCACTGAAACTGGCCCCTCAGGACTACGGAATTCTTACTCGCCGCGGCGAGCCGTTGCTGGGGGCGGCGTCGGAATTCGCCGAAATCCTGCTGGCGAATGCACGGCTGGCGCATCAATGAGCGATAACCCGGCGTTATCAATCAATGGAAACAAGTCATTATCCTAATCAATACCCTTGTCAGTAACATCGGTCCGTGTTTCGACCCTCCATAACAACAATACAGGCGCGTCCGAGTGCCTGGAGGTCCCACCATGGAAACCGTTTCCCAGCGCCTGCCCGAGTCCTCGGGTCCCGGGCACGCCAGCTTTGAAGACCGCACCTACCGCAAAGTTATTCTGCGCATCCTTCCCGTCCTGCTCCTGTGTTACATGGCGGCCTATCTCGACCGCGTGAATATCGGCTTCGCCAAGCTGGACATGCTCAACGATCTGCAATTCAGCAATACCGTCTATGCCCTCGGCGCGAGCATGTTCTTCTGGGGCTATTTCATCTTTGAAGTACCCAGCAACCTACTGCTGCATCGCTTCGGCGCGCGGTTCTGGATCGCCCGGATCATGCTCACCTGGGCCATCGTCTCCATGGCCGTCGCGTTTACCGTGCCGCTGGCGAAGTTTTTCCATATCGAGTCGGAAACCATGTTCTACGTGCTGCGCTTCTTGCTCGGCATCTGTGAGGCAGGCTTCTTTCCCGGCGTCATCCTTTACCTCAACTACTGGTTTCCTACCCGTCGGCAAAGCCGGGTGATGGCAGGTTTCCTCATGGCGATGCCCATCAGTCTGACGCTGGGCGGCGTGATTTCCGGCTGGTTGATGACCCGAATGCAGGGCGTCAACGGCATGGCCGGCTGGCAGTGGCTGCTGATCATCGAAGGGCTGCCTTCGGTGGTCATGGCCTTTGTGGTGCTGGCGTTCATGGCCAATAACATCGACGCGGCCAAATGGCTGTCGCCCCAGGAAAAGGCCATGCTCAAGGCCAATCTGGAGACCGACAGCAAAGGCAAGGCGACGAGTCTGCGCGAGGTGTTTTTCAACGGACGCGTGTGGCTGCTGGTGCTGATCCTGCTGACCTTCAACACCGGGTTCTACGGGCTCGCGTTCTGGATGCCATCGATCATCAAAAGCGCCGGCGTCTCCAACCCGATGGACATCGGTCTGCTGACGGCCATCCCCTACGGCATCGCCGTGATCGCCATGACCCTCAACGCGCGGCACTCCAACAAGACCGGCGAGCGCCGCTGGCACGCAGCGATTCCGGCGATCATCGGCGGCATCGGCCTGATCCTCAGCGCCTACTTCGCCAGTAACGTGGTGCTGTCGATCATCTTCCTCAGCGTGTCCGCCTCCGGCGTGCTGAGCCTGATGCCGATCTACTGGACCCTGCCGGGCACCGTGCTGTCTGGCGTCGCGGCCGCAGCGGGGATCGGCATGATCAACGCCATCGGCAACCTGTCAGGCTTCACCGGTTCGATGATCACCGCCGTGGCCGAGAACCTCACCGGCAACATCAACAACGGCACCTACGTGCTGGGCGCCTGTTTGTTCATCAGCGCCGGACTGATTCTGTCCATCCCACGGGCGATGTTGGGCAATCACAAGGCCGAATCGCCTGCGCGAGGCGAGGTGCTTTCTCACGCGTAGACGAGGTAAAGCGAACGGCGCTTTTCCCTGTGGGATATTCCTCTGGTCCAGACGCCAAGGTTTCGCGCAGTAAACGCGGTACCTGTGGGAGTCGAGCTTGCTCGCGAAGACGGTATTCCAGCCGCCGAATATTCAGCGGATGTTCCTGCCTCTTCGCGAGCAAGCTCGCTCCCACATGAACGGGTGCCAGCACTAATACCGCGCCCCGGTCATCCATATCTTTGTTGCCTGCCATCGCCAGCCGCGATGGCAGGCTCGTCATTGCCTGATATACGCCGCTCTCGGTCACTCCTAGCATCGGTCGCACATGACCTCGCCGTCGGCGAAATGGAGAAGACCCTGTGAGAAATTTCCGGATTGGCCAGATCGTCCCCAGCTCCAACACCACCATGGAAACCGAGATTCCGGCGATGCTGACGTCGCGGTACTCCCTGTTCCCAGACGAGCGCTTCACCTTCCATTCCTCCCGCATGCGCATGATGAAAGTCAGCCCCGAAGAGCTGAAAAAGATGGACGTCGACAGCGACCGTTGCGCGCTGGAATTGAGCGATGCCCGGGTCGATGTCATGGCGTACGCCTGCCTGGTGGCAATCATGTGCCAGGGCGCCGGTTACCACAAAGTGTCGCAGGATCGTCTGAGTAAAACCGTTGCCAGCAATGCGTCCGACGCACCCGTGCTCAGCTCGGCCGGGGCGCTGATCGACAGCCTCCTCATGCTCGACTACAAGAAAGTGTCCATCATCACGCCCTACATGAAGCCACTCACCCAACAGGTCATCGACTACATCGAAGCGGCCGGCATCGAGGTGGTGGATGCCATCAGCCTGGAAGTCTCCGACAACCTGCAAGTCGGGCGTCTCGACTCGATGGATCTGGTTGCCCACGCCGACCGGCTCAACATCGGCCAAGCCGACGGCGTGGTGCTGTCGTGCTGCGTGCAGATGCCCTCGTTGCCCGCCATCCAGGTCGTACAGGATCGTCTCGATAAGCCGGTGCTGTCCGCCTCCGTGGCGACTGTCTACCAGATGCTCAAAACCCTCGGGCTCAAAGCGCAGGTTCCAAACGCCGGCCATCTGTTGTCGGGCGCGTTCTGAGGCGATGGCTGACGGGGTACTATGGCGGCCACTCAGGCCAGCACGCCCGGTACCCCACATGAAACTCGACCCCGTCTCGCTGCGCCTCTTCGTCAGCGTTGTTGAAGAAGGCACCATTGCTGCTGCCGCCAAGCGCGAACACATCGCGGCGGCGGCCGTCAGCAAGCGGCTCAGCGAACTGGAAGAGCTGCTCGATTCCCGGCTGCTCAACCGCACCAACAAAGGCATCACCCCGACCGATGCCGGCCTGTCGCTGCTGTTCATGGCCCGCAGCGCGCTGAACAACCTCAACGACATCGTTCTGCAGATGCGCGACTACTCCAACGGCACGCGCGGCTCGGTGCACGTGCTGGCGAACATATCTGCCATCACCCAATTCATGCCCGGCTTGATCAAGTCGTTCATGGCGCTTTACCCGCTGATCAACATCATCCTCGAAGAACAGCAAAGCCTTGCGATCACCAAAGCCGTCGCCGAAAATCGCGCCGAGATCGGCATATTCACGCGCCTGCCTCATGGGGCCGACATCGAGGTTTTCCCGTTCCGCACCGACCGCTTGGTGTTGATCGTGCCCAACGACCACCCGCTGGCAGGCCGTGAGTCAGTGCGCTTCAGCGACACCCTCGACCACGAATACGTCGCCCTGCGCAGCGGCACCCACCTGAATTTCCAGCTGATCAAAGCCGCCAACGACCTCGGCCGCTCCCTGAGAATCCGCATGGAAGTCGCCAGCTATGACGCCCTGAGCCTGATGGTTCAGGCAGGCGTCGGCATCGGCATCATGCCGGAGGGCAGCGCAGGGATTTACCGAATGGACGGTGCGAAAGTGGTTCAGCTGGAGGAGGAATGGGCCAGTCGCGAACTGAACGTCTGCGTTAGGTCGAGGGACGGGTTGTCGGTGGCGGGGGCGTTGTTTTTGCGGCATGTGTTGGCGGCAGATGCGCAGCCTCCGAAGCGCATTCAAACAGGGCGTCGCGACCAACATTGCCAACCCTAAGTCAGTCGCGTTTTACGCCGCGATCTTTTCCGCTGCCGCGCCTAGTAATGTCGAGGTTGAAACCTTCGCGGCAATGCTGGCGATGGTCGGCCTCGTGTCCTCTGCCTGGTACGCACTGATCGCGACCGCGTTATCACGGCCCCGAATTGCCGGTGCGTATGCCAGCAAGAAGAAGGCGATTGATCGGGTGTGTGGGGCGGTGATTGTGATGCTTGGGGTTAGGCAGACGATTCGATGAAGATGCGCTTTCGGCTTTCCCGGCTAATGCCAGTCCCACTGAATGCACGCTGTCAGTAGGACCGGCTTCAGCCGGGAAGTGGCCCGTCCGGACACCAAAAACCTACCGACAGCCGATTCGTCTTTTCCGCGTGTTGGCGCCTCGAGGTCGGCGTCGGTATCCTCAACCATCGCCGAATGGACCACCCATACCCATGCTGATCTTTGATTGCACCCAAGACGCCTGCGATTTTTTCTCGAAAAAAGTGAAGGGCAAAATCATCAGCGCTGTGCAGCCCTCCGCCGCTGCCCAATCGCTGGAAGCGGACAGCGCAGCCCACGATCGAGTGGATCGCTGGCAACTGCACGTCACCAAATTCGGCAGGACTCATGTCCTGCTCGCCATGAAAGTCGACACGCGCTACGCGATGATGTTCGTCGGCCTGAAACGCAACGACGTGCAGGGTTTTCTGGCGCAGTTCACCGCTCGGTATCTTGTCGAGGTGCTCGTACTGGCCGGAAACGTTCTCGGGGAAATTCCGCCTCAGGCTGAGCTCCAGCGTCATGTTGATGTGTGGGAAGAAAGCTTCCAGCCCGTGCATTTCTTCAAGCGTAGCGATCGGAGTGTTCAAGCCCATATCAATTCAGTGCTCGACATGGCGGCTCGACGCGAATACGTCGGCCCAGGGCTGCCAATTGAGGAGGCGTCTCTCATCGCCTTCGATGGCGTGGCAAACGGGATGTTCCGGTCAATCAGAGGCGGGGATTACTTCATGCCGGCTGAGCTTGAACTGAAGCAGGTCTATCCAAGGTTGGGGGTGGTGATGACGGAAGTGGAGATGGCGGAGGCGTATAAGAGGTGGTATGCGTCGACGTGAGCGGGAATCTGAGTCTGAGAATTGATGCCTCGAAAATCAGGCGCTGCGCGGAGACTGCGCATTTCGCGCAACCAAACAAACATCAGAAACAGCTTCGGACCATGATGCAGCCAGTGTAAGGAAGCACAGATGAACAGACTTGAACGGATCAAAGGCTGCCTGCTCGGCGGCGCGGTGGGCGATGCACTGGGTGCGCCGGTCGAATTTCTCAAATGGAACGCCATCCACGCGACATTCGGTGCGCGTGGAATCGTCGATTTCGCTCCGGCTTACGGCCGCGTGGGCGCCATCACCGACGACACGCAAATGATGCTATTCACCGCTGAAGGCCTGCTGCGCGCTCATGTGCGCGGCATCTCCCGCGGTATTTGCCACATACCCGGCGTCATTCACCATGCGTTGCTGCGCTGGCTGATAACCCAGGACTACTCGCCTGCCATCACAGGCGTCAGCCTGGATGGCTGGCTGGTGAAGGAGCGCGAGTTGTGGTCCCGTCGCGCGCCCGGCCTCACCTGTCTAAGCGCATTGAAGGCCAGCACCGAATTTGGCGCTTTCGCCCAAAACGACAGCAAAGGCTGCGGCGCCGTCATGCGCGTCGCGCCGTGCGCTTTCTTCCCTAGCGCTTTCGACAACGCCGCTGACTCCGGCCGTCTGACCCACGGTCACCCAACGGGCTACATGGCCGCCGGACTTTTCGCCGACATTCTCCAGCGCATCGTCGACCGCGAAGACAGCCTCGAAGACGCCGTCGCCAAAAGCCTGGCCGAGCACGGGGACAAACCCGGCATGGAGGAAACACGGGCGATTGTGGAGCGTGTGCTCTTCTTTAGCTACGAAGGCCACCGCCCAACCCCCGAGCGGATCGACGAGCTGGGCGGCGGATGGATCGCGGAAGAAGCCTTGGCGATTGGTATCTGGTGCGCACTGACTGCCACATCGTTCGAAGACGGCGTGATCAATGCCGTGAATCACAGCGGGGACAGTGATAGCACCGGGCTGATGGCCGGGCATTTGCTGGGTATTAAACACGGGGTTCAGGCGATCCCGGATCGTTGGCTTGCGCCGCTTGAGCTGCGGGGAGTGATTGAGGCGGTGGCGGAGGATATCGAGCGCGTGCCTAGGGATTTCTCTGGGTATGGCGGGGAGTTTGATGATGAGATTTGGGAGCGGTATCCGGGTGGCTAGCCCTGGAAAGTTTTTTTGTATCACCTTTTACCGACTTAGGTGCCGTGATACTCGGGCCTCAACTCGCGAGTGTGTCGGCGACTTTACGCGGGCGGCTTCTAGCGCGTCATGAGCGCTGCTTTGCGATTTGGCCGGCCACGTGGGCATCAATCTCGCTGCCCAGCTTGGTGTCGAAAAGGGTCAGGCGTAGGGCTTGAAGTCGTTGCTGTCGCGAATCAGTAGCTGCATCAGCTTGGGATGAATAAAGAGCTTTTCCTTGCCAACCTGCGCCTCTTGCAGAACGCCGATGGCGACCAGCTCTTTGAGATAACGGGAGGCGGCTTGACGCTGGGCAATCTGTTTGTCTACGACGTTGCTGATGCGGCAGTAGGGCTGCTCGAAAATCACGTCCACCAGCTCACGGGAATAGTTTTTCGGCAGTTGATCGCGCACAAACTGAGTGGTGTGTTCGGACAGGCTGCGTATGGCGGCGATTTTGGCAGTGGTCCAGCGAGCCGTTTCTTCCACCGCACTGAGCATATACAGCAGCCAGGGCTCCCAGGCCTGTTCGCGGGTGACATTCAGCAGAAGGCGGTAGTAGTCGGCTCGGTGGGCGATGATGTAGCGGCTGAGGTAGAGAATTGGCAGATTCAGCAGACCTTCGTGGATGAGATACAGGGTGTTGAGCACGCGCCCGGTGCGGCCATTGCCATCGGTGAACGGGTGGATGGCCTCGAACTGGTAATGAGCCACAGCCATGCGTACCAGCGGGTCTAAGTCCGTTTCGTTGTGCAGAAAGCGCTCCCAGTTGGCGAGCAGATCGCGCAAACGGTCTTCACCCTCCGGTGGGGTGTAGATGACATCTCCGGTGCGGTCGTTGGCGAGCTGGGTACCGGGCACTCGACGGATGTCCATGTCTACGCCCTTGAGCGTGCGGCAGATTTCGACTGCCGTGCCGGTGGAGAGTGGCCGCTCGGCCAAGGACTGATAGCCATGATGCAAGGCCTTGCGGTAGCGCAGGGCTTCCTTGGTGGCCGGGTCGGCGTGGTTATCGCCATCCTGGGCATGCTGAAAGAGCAGGTCCGTAGTGGTGACGATACTTTCGATTTCCGAACTGTCTTTGGCTTCCAGCAACGGGAGGGTGTTGATCAGCACCGTCTGGTTTGGGATTAGCTCGGCCGCCTGCTTCAACTCGGCCAATGCCGCGCGGGCCTCGATACAGCGCTTGAGCACTGCACGTGTTTCAAGCTCGGCTGCCGGTGGCAAGGGCGGAAGCTGGTTAAAGGGCTTGTCGGCCTGCCAAGGGAGGGGGGATGCGGTCATGGATGCGATCCTGATCCTTCGGGTATCCATCTAAAGGCAACGGCGCTCTGGTGAGCGCGCTTTTCATGGCGTCAGTGTAAACATGTGGGGATAACGTGTCGCTATATTTTGGTTTTGGCGACATGTTCTGTTCTCGTGTCGCCGATGGCGACATGTGCGAAAGCCCCTGGAATTGATTTGTGGGTTTGCGGTGGTTTGAGCTTAAGAAATATAGGCTCCTGTTCAAGTTTTAGCGCGTGAACGCTCGTATGGAAAAATCAGGCAGCAGTGGAAAGATGTTTTTCTTCATTTAATAGTATCGAGTTCTTGATCGGTCTCGAGCGCAGGAGATTGAGCTCGATGGGTATGACTACCCATCTTCAGCCGGTGCACGCGAATACCTTGCTCCTTCACGGCGAACTACTAAGAAATCCTTAGTAGTTGCGTGCCCCGTCAGCTCTTCATTCATTGAGGCTGGCCTTCAGCCGAGGTCGAAAAATTGAACTGTATTGGGACTTGGGAAACATCTGTATTGGTGTTTTCAGATGCGATGATAAATTTGATAAATTGTTGTCTGTATCACGCCTTTTGTGCAGAAGCGGGGTGCAATCAATGAGATTCATCGGGTAGCATTGTTTTTCATTTGGAAGTGAGCAGGGAGCTAAAAATGTCGTTTGACGCATTTATGCAGGTGGATGGAGTAGAAGGTGAGTCGTTGGATGCTGACCATAAGGGTTGGATCGAGCTGCTTTCTTATCATTACGACGCATTCCAGTCGATCAGCCAGTCAGCGAGTTCCAATGGAGGGGCCTCCGCGGGCGGTGTCGCACTGGGCGATTTCCAGATCAGCAAATATATAGATCGGGCAACACCCAAGCTCTTCGAGCTGTGCTGCAGAGGCTCGCACATCAAGACGGTGACGATTCGCATACATCGTTCTGGTGGTGAGAAGTTCAAATACATGGATATCGTGCTTGAGGAAGTGTTGATCGCGACTGTCAGCGGACAGGGTGCCGATCAGGGTGGTTTTCCTGTGGAAATCATTAGCCTAAATTATGGCCGTATCAAGTTCGAATATTCCCAGCAGCGTCGCGCTGATGGCGGTAGTGCAGGGATTGTGTCCGGAGGTTGGGACAGAACTGCCAACAAACCATTCGCGTAAGGAAACGCAACATGGCAGACGATGGAGAGTTTCGCGTGGCGCTGAGCTTTGCTCAGATGGCTGCGATCTTGACGCAAGAGTCGCTTACACCTGCGGAGATAATGTCGAACCGTATCTTCGGGAGTCTGCGCCTTGTTGGCGGTATCGTAGAGCTGGCAGGTTCAGGCGTACTGTGCGCAGTCCCAGAGCCAACGATGATTACCAAAATCGGATGTGTCGCGATGGGCGTGCATGCTTCCGACCAGCTTTCGGCAGGAGCGACTCAGCTTCTAACCGGCAAAGAGACTGACTCTTTTGCTTTCAAGGCAGGGTCATCTGCGGCTGAAGCGCTCGGCTCTTCTAGAGAGGCTGGCCAAGTGATCGGTCTGGCAACTGAGTTTGCTGTTCCGCTTTCAACCGCTTCGCTGTACAACGCGTTCAGAGTATCGTCTGTACGGGCAGGCCGAATATCAATTGTCACAAGCGAAAAGCTGCCTAATGTACCTGGTAACTTGGGAGGGGGACACGCGCTACGCAAGCATGTAGGTAAAGATGTTGACTACTTAACAAAGCGCTTTGCGTCAAAAAAAGTTAATGTTTCCTCGACGTTTTATGATATAGATACGGCGGAGTGGGCAGTCAGCAAGGTGCTTCAAAATAATAGGCTAAAAATATTGACGTTCTCAAAAGCCAAGTTTTTATTGAGAAATAATACCAGTCGTGATTTTAAGATGGATGTTGGAAGAGATGTTGGTTGGGGGGTTGCGCGAGGAGCACCTGGTGAAATAGTGCGCATGTCTAAGGTTAACGTGACCATTCAGTTTGTTGAGTATAATCACATGCCATATTACATTATCACTGCTCATCCGATTTTATAGGGCGTTAAAAATGCGATACGCATATTTACATGGATTCATGTTTTATGTCGGCGATGCAGTTGGCGAGTTTCTGGATGAAGAAGAAAAAAAAGGATTTGAACCCCTCACGCTTCCCCAGATAGTCAAGGAATGCATCGGCTATGGGTTTCTGGATCTGCTGCATGCAATCCTCTTTAAACGAGAAATAAAGACCTACATCCGAAGGAATATGACGACCGAAGGTTTGCAGTACGTCGATCCGCCTTTTGGTCAAGACACCTCCTTCGCCGAAGATTACTTCGAAGGCGACCTGTATGTATTCCTGACCACCGTATCCGCATTGCTCGACAGCGAAATTAAAATCCGAAGGAAAAAGCTCTTCGGATTTTGATTGGCAGGCATCACGCAATGGTCTTATGAGCGATTGGCGCTCCAATCGCATCTACCTCCCTCCAGCAACCGCCGCGCAATCTCATCCGTCTCCATCACCGATATCTCCTTCACTTCCCCAAACTCCGTCCCCCCACCCGGCAACGTCCCCGCCACATGAAAGTGCACGTGCCCGATCGCCTGTCCCGCCGGCACGCCGTTGTTCTGCCAAACCGCAATCCCCGTTTTCGCGTACGCCTTTTCAATCAGCCTCGCCGCATTGCGCACTTCAACCGCCACCGCCGCAACCTCCTCGTCGGTCATTTCCAGCAACGAAGGCACGTGCCTCAGCGGCAGCACCAGCAAGTGCGGGTGACCCCGTTGTTCGCGGGTCACGAAGGTCGCGGTTTGCGGGGTGCAGGAGAGGATGGTGTAGGGCCTTTCGCCCTTGAGGTATGCGCAGAACGCGCAATCGGGATTGTCCGGGAGGTCGAGGCTGGTTTCCGGGGTCATGATGACCTCAATGACGAAAGGAAAGACTGCAGTTCCAGCCGATCAAGTTTTCGGTAGTCGTCGGGGCGGACGACGATGCGCAGTTCGTCGCAGACCTTCGAGTTGCGGGAGGCGAACATGAACGAGAGCAGCGTGAAGCGGATGGCGTCCTGGGCGGGCAGCACGCTGGACAGTCGCGCCTGCCCGCCGCCGATGACCGGGATCGAGATGGTGCCGCCGTTGCCGCGCCGGGACACTTCGGCCCAGAGCGCAAGCAAGCCCTTCCAAACCTTGTCCGGCGTGGAGCGCGCGACGTTCTGGGCGTCCATTTCGCAGTAGGCCAGGAAGAAGATCAGCCGGTGCGCGTGCTTGAGCGTGGCGATGGTGCCGACACCGTATTGCACTTGTTTGCCCGGCTTGTTGAGCGTACCGACGCAGGGGGTGTTGACCAGCGCGTCGTCCAGATGACGATCAAGTTCTCTCAGGTCGCCGCCGTAAAGGACCTGCAACGCCTGGCCCTGCAGGCTGGAGGTGGCAATGATGTTCGGCGTTTCCGTGTCGAAGGTGTCGTTGGTGCCGATCACCAGATGGCCGTCTTCCTTGAGAAGATCACCGGGCACGATGGTGATCCGTGTTTTCGGCGCGTTGTATTCCTCGGCAATCGGGCGCGGCCATGCCTTGAACAGCGAGGCGGAAACTGACACCACGATGATTGCTATCAGGATGCCGACACCTTCCAGCGCATGGCTGCCGGGGTAAATGACGTTGAAGGTCTGCATGATCGTCGACAGCCCGCCCACACAGGCGAACAACGCCACCAGAAAGTGGCGCCAGAAGCGCCATGTCTGCATGTCCTGAAGGATGGTCATCAGATGCCCAGCCCGTCGTAGATTCTGCCGACATATCGATGGGGACCTTGCAGGTCGCTCTTCGCGTAACCCGCAACGTAGTTGTCCAGCGTGTACTGAATGATTTTGGGCTGGAAAGACACCGAAACGTTGAAGTGTTTTCGATCGATGAGCGGCTGGGGAATGTTATCCATGACGATGTTTCTGCTCTGGCAGAGATTCGCGATGACGATGGGAAGATCCAGTTCGAGAATCACCTCGATTTCATAAGCAAGAAACGAATCCCCGTCGCCGCCCTTGCGACGGCCATCTTCGCTGCCCAGAAAGATAACTTGCTTGGTGTTGTTGAGGCGTTCGCGCAGGCGGCGTTTGATAGTTTCTGGCGAACTGCTGTCCCTCGCCTCGAACAGGTCATGGGCATTGAAGAAGTCGAAGTCGATTTTCTCGTTCTGCTTCCAGGCTTTCATCAGCCAATAATGCTTGATGTCTTCACTGGCGAACGCGATGTAGGTTTTGTTGCGGTAACTCATGATGAACTTCCTGTAGTGAAAACGAAGAGGGTTGTTTGCTTCATCGGTTAAGGCGCTCAGTCCACTGATTGCCGATTGCCGATTGACGCGCGCGCGGAGGCGCCGCGTGGGTTAGCGGTGCGAGGTATTCATGGGAAGTTAAAAAGCCGGCTTGTGGCCGGCTTCTCGGTGACGGGTTTGGTTAGTTTTTGGCTAACCGCACCCGTCCGCAAAAGTGCGCGCTGCGAGGAGGCGCTTGTCAGGTAGACCGGGCAGGTCAGGGAGACGGTGCCAGGTCGATCACCCATCCGCGTGTGGCCGACGGGTGCTGAAACGAAGGCGTGCAGGATACCCATGTTGTTTGCGTCTGCCCAGTTCTGAAACACGCTCATTCCGCGCCTCGCCGTATCGTTGCCGGATGGCGGCGGTTGTTGAGCGTCGACCACCAGAAGATCCACCCCAGAATATGAATGTGCTGGGCCTGCACCTGTTCGGCGCTGAAAATCTCGTCCGGGTACTCGGCGCAATTGTGGCTGCGCAAGCGCAAGCCGCCGCCCGGCAGGCGATACAGGTATTTCACCCGCAGCATGCCGTCGTGCTCCAGTGCGTACATTTCACCATCGATGATCTGCACGCGCCCGCGATCAATGCCGATCAGCGAACCGTCCTGGATTTTGTCCGCCATGCTGTTGCCGACCATCGCCACGCAGATCGCGTTGTGCAGCTCGACGTCCATGGTTTCGAGCACGCGCCGGGACAGGCGCACTTTGTGGTTATGGATTTCACCCACCGCCGTCCGACCTGAGCTTTGCGTCTGCAATTCGGTGTAGACCGGCATTTCCAGTTCTTCGCGCACGCTTCGCTCGGCCCGCGGTTGAGCGTCTGGCGGCTGGGCAGTCAAGCGGTCTTGTCCAGGGTGCTTCGGGCCCTCGCCGCTGCGCAGCCAACGCGCGTTGACGCTCAGCAGTTCAGCGACTTCTTCAATACGGGCCATGGGGATGCCGCGCTTGAACCAGTTGTTCACGTGTTGCGGCGTAACTTTTCGGTTGGCGGCAAAGTCCGTTGCCGAGAGATGGCACTCTCGCAGAAGGCCGCGCAGTCGATCACCTGATGTATTCATGGGCCGAAGTTTACGGCGGGTTGAAGCGCGTTTAAATGAACGAAGTGTTCAAATGAGCACGCCGTCATGCTTGAACGTGAATGTAAGGATTACAACCTTCGGCTGTTTTTGTAGGCCGATTCGCTCACTGTTTTCTTATGCATCAACAATGGTTGAAACCGATGTCACTCATGCACGTGAGCAATTAACGGCACGGAGGCCTGACTAAAGGGGGCGCCAGGGAAGTTTGAATCGGGCGGTGTTGTTCAAAGAAGAAAATCATACGACGCGATTAAACACGTTGTGTGTGCAGTGTGAGTTTTAAACATGTGTGTAATGACAGAGGGCGAAAAAAAGGGGGGATGTACGGGGGGAGGGGTATTCAGAAAGCAGAAGGCGGGGACATGCAGGTAAAACGTGGCCCCGTCGAAGCGGCGAGCGCTTCGGCGGGACACAATCGGATCAGCCCTTGTAGGCCGCGACCGATTTGGTGATCGCTTCGCGAGCGGCGTCAGCGCCAGCCCAGCCTTCGATCTTCACCCATTTGCCTTTTTCGAGGTCTTTGTAGTTCGCGAAGAAGTGCTCGATCTGCTGGATCAGCAGCGGTGGCAGATCGGTGTATTCCTTAACGTCCACGTACAGCTGGGACAGCTTGTCGTGTGGAACTGCGATAACTTTGGCATCGCCGCCGCCGTCGTCGGTCATGTTCAGCACGCCGACCGGACGGGCGCGGATCACGGAACCCGGGGTGACCGGATAAGGCGTCACCACCAGCACGTCGAGGGGGTCGCCGTCGTCAGCCAGGGTGTTGGGGATGAAACCGTAGTTGGCCGGGTAGAACATCGGGGTGGCCATGAAACGGTCAACGAAAAGGCAGTCGCTTTCTTTGTCGATTTCGTACTTGATCGGCGCGTGGTTGGCCGGGATCTCGATTGCGACGTAGATGTCATTCGGCAGGTCTTTACCGGCCGGAATCTTGCTGTAGCTCATTGGGCTTTGCCCCCTTGGTTGACCATTCAGAATCTGGCATGCAACGCCAAAAAGTGGCCGGATTATAGGCACATTCCTGAAGCGTTGCCATGCGTGACGGCGGGCTTCAGGCGTCGTGTTGAGCCTGATAGACCGGGTTGTCGCGCTGAAGTGCCGTCAGCCGCGCCAACGGATCCTGCCGATAGAACGCTTTCAGTTGCCCGTAGACGGCGGGATAGGCCTCGACGAGCAAATCCGGCGCGCTGAAGAAGTATTCGCTGATGACTGCGAAGAACTCGGCGGGGTTTTCCGCCGCGTAGGGGTCGATGGCGGTCTCGGCGTCCGGGTCGGCGTCGAGTTGGCGGTTGAGGTCGTCGTAGGCACTCTGCATGGCGCTGGCCCAGTCGCTCACGCGCATGTCGGGGTGCAGCGGCGGCAGACCGTTCGCCTCGCCGTTGAGCATGTCCAGCTTGTGCGCCAGCTCGTGGATCACCAGGTTGTAGGCTTCCCATCCGCCGCTGGTCAGCACACCCGGCCAGGCCAGAATCACCGGGCCCTGGGACCACGCCTCACCGCTGTGCTCGCCGTCCCATTCGTGCTCGATGCCGCTGGCGTCGCGGTGGCGTTGGGGGCTGATGAAGTCATCGCCGTAGAGGATGATTTCGTGAAAACCCTGATACCAGTTGAGATCGCCCAGGGCGAGCAACGGCAGTTGGGCCTGAGCGGCAAGAAACAGACGCGATTCATCATCCAGCTCGACACCTTCCAGTGCGGTCAGGTGTTTGGCCTGCAGGAACAGCACGCAGCTCTCGAGCAGGTAACGATCCTCATCAGCGCTCAGCCCGTCGAGGATCGGCAGGCGCTGGCGCACGCGTTCCCACACCTGCGGATCGACCGGATGGCGCGCCAGCGTGCGCCGTTTGCGCCATTCCCGGAACGACCACATGGATTCAGCGCGCCTCGGCGGAGCGACCTGTGCGGCTGCGAATCAGGCCGATGATCATCGGCAGCAGCGAGATCAGGATGATCGCCAGCACCAATAGCGTCAGGTTCTTCTTGATGAACGGGATGTTGCCGAAGAAGAAGCCCAGCGTGACCAACCCGCCGACCCACAGCACCGAGCCCAACACGCTGAAGCCGAGAAAGCGCAGGTAAGGCATGCGGCCAAGACCGGCCACGAACGGGGCGAAGGTGCGGATGATTGGCAGGAAGCGTGCGAGGGTGACGGTCTTGCCGCCGTGGCGACCGTAGAATTCCTGGGTTTTGGTCAGGTAATCGCGACGGAAGATTTTCGAATTCGGGTTGCTGAACAGCTTGTCGCCGGCGGTGCGGCCGATGATGTAGTTGGTGCTGTCGCCGAGTACCGCCGCTGCCATCAACAGGCACGCCAGCAACACCGGGTCCATACCGCCGCCAGCCGCTACGGCACCCGCGATGAACAGCAGCGAATCGCCTGGCAGGAAAGGCATGACCACCAGGCCGGTTTCGCAAAAGATCACCAGGAACAGAATCGCGTAAACCCAGGTGCCGTATTGGGTCACAAGCAGGTCGAGGTAAACGTCGAGGTGAAGAATCAGATCAAGCGGATTGAAATCCATGTAGTCACCTGGTTTTGAGACCCGATCCGGGTCGTGCGGGGCGAAGAGGGGAAATGTGCGCGGCATTATAGAGGCAAGCAACGCCATGTGGCGCTCGACATGCCGTCTTCGTGAGCAAGCTGACTCCCACAGGGGTAGCGTCTTTAGCTCACCATTGCGGCGTCCGGACGGCGGCGTGCCCCATTGAACGCCCATCGCTACCCACAAAAACGGCCTCCGAAGAGGCCGTTGCTTGTCGCCCGATTACGCTAAATCAAAAGAAGCCCAGCGGATTGATGTCGTAGCTCACCAGCAGGTTCTTGGTCTGCTGATAGTGCTCGAGCGCGACCTTGTGGGTTTCGCGACCGACGCCGGATTTCTTGTAACCGCCGAACGCCGCATGGGCGGGGTACAGGTGGTAGCAGTTGGTCCATACGCGACCGGCCTTGATCGCCCGGCCCACGCGGTACGCGCGATTGATGTCGCGGGTCCAGACGCCGGCACCCAGGCCGAACTCGGTGTCGTTGGCGATGGCCAGGGCTTCCGCTTCGTCCTTGAAGGTGGTCACGCTGACCACCGGGCCGAAGATTTCTTCCTGGAAGACGCGCATCTTGTTGTTGCCTTTCAGCAGCGTCGGCTGGATGTAATAACCGGTCGCCAGCGAGCCTTCGAGCTTCTCGACCTTGCCGCCGGTCAGCAGTTCGGCGCCTTCGCCCTGGGCAATTTCGAGGTACGAAAGAATCTTGTCGAACTGCTGCTGCGACGCCTGCGCACCGACCATGGTGTCGGTGTCCAGCGGGTCGCCGCGCTGGATCTTCAGGACCTTCTTCATCACCACTTCCATGAACTGCGGGTAGATCGATTCCTGAACCAGGCAGCGCGACGGGCACGTGCAGACTTCGCCTTGGTTGAAGAACGCCAGCACCACGCCTTCAGCGGCTTTATCGATGAACTCAGGCTCGGCCTGCATGATGTCTTCGAAGAAAATGTTCGGCGACTTGCCGCCCAGCTCCACGGTGGACGGGATGATGCTGTCAGCCGCCAGTTTCATGATGTGCGAACCCACCGGCGTTGAACCGGTGAAAGCGATCTTGGCAATACGCTTGCTGCTGGCCAGCGCTTCACCGGCTTCGCGGCCATAACCCTGCACCACGTTGAGCACGCCTTTTGGCAGCAGATCGCCGATCAGCTCCATCAGCACAGTGATACCCAGCGGCGTTTGCTCGGCCGGCTTGAGGACGATGCAGTTACCGGCGGCGAGGGCGGGCGCGAGTTTCCAGGCGGCCATCAGCAGCGGGAAGTTCCACGGGATGATTTGCCCGACCACGCCCAGCGGCTCGTGAATGTGATACGCCACGGTGTTGCCGTCGATCTCCGCAGCGGAGCCTTCTTGGGCACGCAGCACGCCGGCGAAATAGCGGAAATGGTCGACCGCCAGGGGGATGTCCGCATTGAGGGTTTCGCGCACGGCTTTGCCGTTGTCCCAGGTCTCGGTGACGGCCAGCAATTCCAGGTTCTGTTCGATGCGGTCGGCGATTTTCAGCAGGGTCAGCGAGCGTTCCTGCACCGAGGTTTTGCCCCATGCATCGGCGGCGGCATGGGCGGCATCGAGGGCTTTGTCGATGTCTTCGGCGGTCGAACGCGGGAATTCTGCGATCAGCTTGCCGGTGATCGGCGAGGTGTTTTCGAAGTACTGGCCTTTGACCGGCGGCACGAATTCGCCACCGATGTAATTGCCGTACTGGGTCTTGAAGGTAACGATTGAGCCTTCAGTACCGGGGTGGGCGTAACGCATGGTGAATATCTCCTGGTCTTGTGATTGTCTGGGGATAACGCGTTGCGGCGCATGACTAGGTCGCATGGCTAGAGCGTAGAGCAAAGCGCGGGCCACTGCCGTCCGGTCCCCGGTTTATCGGGGTTTTGTCGATGAATCATGTGGTGATGCCCGAGTGGTGTATCGACGGCGGGGCGGCAAAGGTGACACTTTGTACCCTTTGCGTGACAGCTTGGCGGACCCCGCCTTTCGCAGCATTGCAATGAATCCGGGCGAGGAGGATGCTGAGTCGCAAATCCTCCCCAGAGCCCCGGCTCAGGATGAAGAATAAAAATGCACAGCAATCATCTGACGCGCCACGCCGAACAAGTGCTGACCGTTACCCAAGGCAAAACGCCCCTTCAATACGGCCCCGGCGCCGACCCTTCCATTGCCCGTTCGTGGTTGCGGTGCCTGGAGGATTATCACCTCGATCCCGCGCAGGCCATGGCGCCTACCGTGATTGAACATGCGCGGGTGCTGGAGAGTCGCGAGCAGTTGCAGCAGGTCCTGACCATCGCTGGCGATGAGATGAACAGCCTGCACCGTCAGCTTGCGGGCGGCAGTGCGGTGCTGCTGACCGATGCCCGCGGAATCATCCTGAACTGCGTGACCGAGCCCGGGGACCGGCGGATTTTCGAGCGTGCGGGCCTCTGGCTGGGCGCCGACTGGAGCGAGGCGCGGGAGGGCACCAATGGCATCGGCACCTGCCTGGTCGAGCGTCAGTCGGTGACGATCCATCGCGACGAGCATTTTCGCGGCCGCCACACCGGGCTGACCTGCTCGGCGAGCCCGGTGTTCGATCCCCATGGCGATCTGCTTGCGGTGCTGGACGTCTCATCGGCCCGTCACGACGTGTCCCGGCAGAGCCAGTTTCACACCATGGCGCTGGTGAATCTGTCGGCGAAGATGATCGAAAGCAGCTATTTCCTGCGTCATTTCGACGATCATTGGCTGCTGCGTTTTCATCTTCAGGCCGGCGCGGTCGGTTTGTTCAGTGAAGGGCTGCTGGCCTTCGACGGCGCGGGCCGCGTCAGTGCGCTGAACCAGAGCGCGCTGAATCTGCTGGGCCTGAGCCGTGGCGATCTGGTGGGGCAGGGCGTGGAATCGTTGTTTGACTGCTCGCTGGATGAACTGCTGAGCCGCGCTTCGCCGGACGCCGCTGCCAGTTGGCCGCTGCGCACCCGTGACGGGCGTGGATTCTTCGCCGTGCTGCGTGGGCAATCCCGTGCCGAGCTGAAGGGGCTTGTTACTCCGGTGGTCAGCAAGTTGGCTGTACCGCTCCCTTCGAACGACATCTGCCTGGGCGACGCGTCGCTGCAAACTGATTTCCGTCGCGCGCTGAAGGTATTCGAGCGCGACGTGCCGTTGCTGATCAACGGCGAAACTGGCTCTGGCAAGGAGGCGTTCGCCAAGGCGGTGCATCAGTCGAGTCAGCGCTCCGCCAAGCCGTTCGTGGCGCTGAACTGCGCGGCCATTCCGGAAAGCCTGATCGAGAGCGAGCTGTTCGGCTACCGCGGCGGCAGCTTTACCGGCGCGCGCAAGGAAGGCATGCGCGGCAAGTTGCAACAGGCCGATGGCGGCACGTTGTTTCTGGATGAGATCGGCGACATGCCAGTGGCCTTGCAGACACGGTTATTGCGCGTGCTGGAAGATCGGCTGGTAGTGCCGATTGGCGGAGAGCCACAAGCGGTGGATGTCCGACTGATCAGCGCGACCCACCGGAACCTGCTGGAGCGGGTGGAGGACGGCAGCTTTCGCGAGGATCTGTTTTACCGGCTTAACGGCCTGGAAATCGCCTTGCCGCCGTTGAGAGATCGGAGTGATAAGGCTCAGTTGCTGGCGTTTCTGCTGGAGCAGGAGACGGATGGGCTTTCGATTGTCATTGAAGCGAAGGCCAGGCAGGCGCTGCTGGACTTTAACTGGCCCGGCAACGTGCGGCAGATGCGAAACGTGCTGCGTACCCTGGCGGCGCTGTGTGATGAGGGGCGGATTGGTTTTGATGATCTGCCGGTGGCAATTCGGCAGGGCAGTGCGCAGATCAAGCCCGATGAGGCCCATTCGCCGTTGGAAGACGCTGAACGTGCAGCGCTCATCGCTACTCTGGAAACCCAACGCTGGCACATGACCCACGCCGCCCGGGAGCTGGGGGTGAGCCGGAATACGCTGTACAGAAAGCTGCGTAAGCATGGGATTAACCGCTGAGGTCCTGGGTGGATGAAGCCGGTGTGAATGCTCGCAATCCTGCGGCGTGACATCTGGCCCCTTCCCGGCTAAAGCCGGTCCCACTAGGGCATCGCGGTGAGTCAGTGGAATCGCGGTCAGTAGGACCGGCTTTAGCCGGGAAGGGGCCGGCGTGGGCACCATCAATTCTGCAGTGTGACATCTTCCCGGCTAAAGCCGGTCCTACCATGGCGTTCACTCGCTCTCGGTAATTCCCCCGTGCGCATCCACTGCCTTCTACGCTAACCTGCGGCCCATGTTCTAAGAGGTCGGTCATGCACATTCATATTCTGGGTATCTGCGGCACGTTCATGGGTTCGCTGGCGGTGCTCGCCAAGGATCTGGGCCATAAAGTCACCGGCTCCGATGCCAACGTCTACCCGCCGATGAGCACGCAGCTCGAAGCGCAGGGCATTCAGTTGATGCAGGGTTACGACCCTTCGCACCTCGAACCGGCGCCGGATCTGGTGGTGGTCGGCAACGCCATGTCGCGCGGCAATCCCGCGGTCGAATATGTCCTGAACAAGGGCCTGCCCTATGTTTCCGGGCCGCAATGGCTGGCCGATCACGTTCTTCGCGGTCGCTGGGTGCTGGCCGTCGCGGGCACTCACGGCAAAACCACCACCAGCAGCATGCTCGCCTGGGTGCTGGAACACGCCGGTATGGCCCCGGGCTTCCTGATCGGTGGCGTGCCGCAGAACTTCGATGTCTCGGCGCGGCTGGGCGATACGCCGTTCTTCGTCGTCGAGGCGGATGAATACGACAGCGCCTTCTTCGACAAGCGCTCCAAGTTCGTCCACTACGGTCCGCGCACCGCCATCCTCAATAACCTGGAATTCGATCACGCCGACATCTTCCCTGATCTCCCGGCCATCGAACGTCAGTTCCACCACCTCGTGCGCACCATCCCGAGCGAAGGGCTGGTCATTCACCCGACCACCGAGCCCGCACTTGAGCGCGTAATTCAAATGGGCTGCTGGACCCCGGTGCAAACCACGGGCGAGGGCGGTCAATGGCAGGCGAACCTGCTCAGCGAAGACGGCTCGAGGTTCGAAGTGCTGTTTGAAGGTGCGGTCCAAGGCGTCGTTGACTGGGGCATGACCGGCCAGCACAACGTTGCCAATGCCTTGGCGACCCTCGCCGCCGCCCGCCACGTTGGCGTGGTGCCGCAGCAAGGCGTCGAAGCGCTGAGTGCGTTCAAGAGCGTAAAGCGGCGCATGGAAAAGGTCGCCGAAGTGCGCGGCATCACCATTTACGATGACTTCGCCCACCACCCGACCGCCATCGCCACCACGCTGGACGGTCTGCGCAAGAAGGTCGGCGATGCGCCAATCATTGCCATCGTCGAGCCCCGCTCCAACTCCATGAAGCTCGGTGCCCACCGCGACGGTCTGCCGGAAAGCGTGGTGCAGGCCGATCAGGTGGTCTGGTATGCACCGGCCAACCTGGGTTGGGATCTGGCGGCGACCGCTGCGGAGTGCACCATTCCCTCTTTGGTGTGCGACAGCCTCGACGGCATCATCGAGCTTGTGAAAAATCAGGCTGAGCCCGGCACCCACGTGGTGATCATGAGCAACGGCGGCTTCGGCGGCCTGCACGGTAAACTCGCGGAGGCGCTGCAATGAGCGGCCCGGAACGCATCACGCTGGCGATGACCGGCGCGTCCGGCGCGCAATATGGCCTGCGCCTGCTGGACTGCCTGGTGCGCGAAGACCGCGAAGTCCATTTCCTCATTTCCAAAGCCGCGCAGCTGGTCATGGCCACCGAAACCGACGTCAACCTGCCGCCCAAACCGCAGATGATGCAGGCGTTTCTCAACGAATACACCGGCGCGACCGCGGGCCAGATTCGGGTGTACGGCAAGGAAGACTGGATGTCGCCAGTGGCGTCAGGTTCAGGCTCGCCGAGTGCGATGGTTGTAGTGCCGTGTTCGACCGGGACGCTGTCGGCAATCGCTACGGGCGCCTGCAACAACCTGATCGAGCGCGCCGCAGACGTGACGTTGAAGGAGCGTCGGCAGCTGATTCTGGTACCCCGCGAGGCACCGTTTTCCAGCATCCATCTGGAGAACATGCTCAAGCTGTCGAACATGGGCGCGGTGATTCTGCCGGCGTCGCCTGGTTTTTATCACCAGCCGCAGACGATCGACGATCTGGTGGATTTCGTCGTGGCGCGGATCCTCAACCTGCTCAACATCCCGCAGGACATGCTGCCGCGTTGGGGCGAGCATCATTTTGGCGCTGATGAATAAGCTCGTCGTCATTGCCCTCGGCCTGTTGCTGACGACGGGCTGCTCGACCGTGCGCACCCTCGACGCCAACCAGCCCGGCGCGCCAGTGGTTTACGCCGGCACGCGACTGGATCTGTACGCCATCGAAGGCGGCTGCTGCGAGAAGGATCGCTTCGGCACCGAGGCGCCGAAATACCCGATGCTCGACCTGCCCGGCAGCGCGCTGCTAGACACGCTGCTACTGCCGCTGTCGATTTTGACCGCGCTGGGTGTGGGGTTTCAGGCTACGGGCGGGATGTAATTCCGATCGGCGATCTCTGTAGGAGTGAGCTTGCTCGCGATTTCGATATGACTGGCCCTGTAAGGGGTGACTGTCAGAACGCATTCGCGAGCAAGCTCACTCCTACAAAGTGGTGCGTTGTCGGGGGCTGGACGCACTCCATGTGGGAGCGAGGACGGCATTTCAGGCACTAAAGATGTAGCGGGTGTCTCGGCCTCTTCGTGAGCAAGCTCACTCCTACACAGTTTTCGCTGTCAGCTTGAGCAGTGCTCAGTCATTTCCCCAACCGCCGCAAATCATCCGATTCCACAACCCGCACGCCGTCCTGCTCTTCCAACGCCAGACGCCACAGCGCGCGGGCGAGGTTGCAGGCTTCGATACCGCCGTATTTGCCGGGAATCAGCTTGGCAATCGGCGCGGCCAGTTGCTCCACGAACCGTTGATCCTGCCGCTCGCCAATCAACAATGACGGCTGGGCGATGGTCAGTTGCGGCCAGCCCTGAAGCTTCAGCGCTTCTTCCATCTCGCCTTTGACGCGGCTGTAAAAGATGCTCGACTCCGGGTCGGCATTCACGGCGCTGATCACCAGCAGGTGACGCGCCCCCAACTCGCGGGCGTGTTTGCCGAACGCCACGACCATGTCCAGATCGACCGCCCGGAAAGCCTCCTGCGAGCCAGCCTGTTTAATGGTGGTGCCCAGGCAGCAGAAGGCGATGTCGATGGGGCCTTCAAGTGCGGGCAGCAGGCTTTGAAGATCGCCGACGGGGTTTTCCAGGCGTGGATGTTCAGCCAGAGGACGACGGCTGGGGGCGAGAACGCGGGTGACAGTGGGTTCGTTAAGCAGGCGGTCGAGCAAGTGCTCGCCAGTCAATCCGGTAGCTCCGGCAAGCAAAATGTGCTGAGGCGTCAAGTACATGATCTTTCTCCCTTGATACGCCACAAGCATAGGCGCTGTACCGGAACAGACTGCGGGCGAAGCGGGAGGGTTTCACAAAAACACATGAAATGTTCATGCACCTCGGTGTTTAGGGCTCCCTCAATCCGTAGGAGCCGGCTTGCTGGCGAACCCGATCAGGCATTCAGCCTCGCAGCGTCTGAACGAATGCTTTCGCCAGCAAGCCGGCTCTTACAGGTTCCGCGTCGTTTGCGGCACTCAGCGTCGAACGGTATTCAGCGCGCGCTCCGCCTGACTTTTACGCAACTGCCGCCAATGGATGACCACGCCTTTCGGCGCCCACATCTGCGGCTCGGAGGCTTCGAAGCTTTCGTCCGTCTCACGCTGGGCGACGATGTCTTTTGCCTCATTGAACGCTTGCACCAGATCGTCGGTTTCCACCAGTGCCTTGCCGAACAGCGCCTCGCCGAAATAAGTGAAATCAGCTTCCTCAGAGCAGCCGAACGACACTCGATCTTCACGTGAGGCGGTTATCACCATTGTCCGCTCGTCCTTGATCGCCGGAATGAAACCGCCCGAATAGCAGGCGGAAATCACCACCACCTTGTCGCGATTCTTCAGCGGAGCCAGCACGCCGGCCATTTCATTGGCGGGCAGGTCGGACAGCTCCAGACGCGGCTGATCCAGCACCAGCTCGTGTTCATGGGTGCCGTGGCTGGTCAGGTAAATGAAGATCAAATCTTCCGGGCCACTGCGCTTGGCCAGCGTCTGCACGGCGCGGCTGATGGTCTCGCGGGTGGCCAGCGGGCGATCGCCCATGTGGTCGCGGTGGTTGACCAGCGTGATCTGGCCAAACGCACCGAAGCGCGTCGCGAGCAGTTTGTTGACGTAATCGGCCTCGCGCAGAAAGACGCTCTGCTTGCCATCACCACCGACGACGAGGCTGTAAAGCTCGATGGCCGGCGTGGAGGCGGGCACGGCGGCGAGGGCTTTCTCGACGAGGGCGCCCTGGGCGAGCAAGCCGATTTCCAGCGGGTCGGGCAGCAGCTTGCCGGCGGCGTCGCGCACCCGCTGGCCGTTGGACCACGTGCCGCTCTGGACTTCGCCGTCCGCGGTGGTCAGCACGCCGCTGCCTTGGTAGTTGTCGTTCTCGAACTGCCCGATGTACATGCTGCCGTCCGGCAGCTTAAGGCTGCCTGCGCCCGAGAAGCGCCAGTTTTTGAAATCGCCCTGATAGCGCGTGCCGTCGGTGCCGATCAACTCGCCCTTACCCGTAAACGCGCCGTCCTTGAACTGCCCTGACCAGACGTCGCCATCGGCGTTTTCGTAGCGACCGCGACCATTGAGCTGGTTGTTATGGAAGCCGCCGACGTACTGATCGCCATCGGCGCTGTTGAAATTGCCCGTGCCTTCAAGCTGGCCGTCGACAAACTTGCCGCTGAACTGGTTGCCCGCCGAATCGTTGCGCTGGCCCTCGCCGTTGGGTTTGCCATGGGCGAACTGGCCCTGATACTCGCTGCCGTCGTCCAGTTCCAGATGACCGGCGCCGTCATAGAGGTCGGCCTTGAACTCGCCGCGATAACTCATGCCGTGCTCTTTCAGCGTGCCTTCGCCGTCGCGTCGCCCCAGCTTGTAGCCGCCGACGTAGCTGCCAGCGCTGGTCGTCAGCGAGCCTTGGCCGTGGAAAAGTCCGTCCTGAAAACCGCCGCGGTACACGTCACCGTTGCTGGCGTGCCACTCGCCCTGGCCGTTCCACTGCCCGCTCTTGAATTCCCCGGCGTACCAGCTGCCATTGGGGTAATCGATCCGGCCTTTGCCCTGCAACACGCCGTTGATCACGTCGCCGCGATAGCGTCCGCCGTCGGGCAGGCGAGCGTCCGGGGGCAACAGCGATTCGCCGTCGCCGCAAGCGGTAAGAAGGAAGGTCAGGGCCAAAGGAGCAAACGCGCGCATGGTAAATCCCGAAAAAAAGATGTTTCGGCGTGATCTGATCGCGTACGTGTATCGAGTCGCTCACACAGCCGCAGCGAGTATGCCGCAGCGAGGAACGCTCATGAAACAGTCTGTTACGACTGTTTCATGTTTCGGGACGGTTTGCGGAAGCTTTATGAAGAGGCGGCGGGGGTTATACGAAGCACAGCGAAAGCGGTTCAGCCACGAACGCGGGCTTGTCCTGGCCTTCGATTTCAAGCGTTGCCGTGGCTTTGAGCAGCCATTGGCCGGGCTTCTTTTCGGTGACCTGCGCCAGCGTGACTTTTAGACGAACGCGCGAATCCACTTTTACCGGCTGAATGAATCGCACGCTGTCCAGGCCATAGTTGATCGCCATCTGCATGCCTTCGGGCACGACCATCAAGGACTCCATCAGCTTGGGGATCAGCGACAGCGACAGAAAGCCATGGGCGATGGTCGATCCGAACGGGGTTTGGGCTGCTTTGACCGGATCGACGTGGATGAATTGAAAGTCGCCGGTCGCTTCGGCAAACAGATTGATGCGCGCCTGATCGATGGTCAGCCAGTCGGAACATCCCAGGTCCTTGCCTTCATAGCTTTTGAGTGCTGCAACGGGTACGTGGGGCATGGCTACTCTCCTTGTGGGTGATTGTTTTTGCGCTGGATCTTTACGGGCAGGCCCCCTGACACAACGCGCTCGCAGGTTTGCTGCCGCTTCGCGTCAGATCGCGAGCAAGCTCACTCCTACAGTTTGAACCGCAGTCGACGAGGTGGCGTCGGCGCTGTTATTGCTTGGCATTGAAGATCAGCACGCCCCACTGCGCGGGTCAACGTGCCCTCAACTGGCGAATACCACCCCATAGGCAGCGCGGGTGGCGTGCCTATAATGTCGCCGCGAATCTGCTGGAGTTTTCTATGTTGCTAAGAGGCCTGACCTGGCTTGTGCTGTTCCAACTGATCGGAACCGCGCTCAACCACCTGTTTCTCTCGATCCTGCCCGGCCCGATCATCGGGCTGGTGCTGCTGATGATTTACCTGATGACCCGCGGTGAAGTCAGTGAACCCATCAGCCTGGCCGCCAGTAGTTTGCTGCGATACCTGCCGCTGCTGCTGGTGCCGCCCGCCGTGGGTGTGATGGTGTACGCCGACCAGATCGCCGAGGACTTCTGGGCGATCGTCGGCTCGCTAGTGATTTCCCTGATGGTCTCGCTGACCTTCGCCGGCTGGCTGATGCAGAAACTCATCGACCGTCAGGCCAGTCGCCGGGAGCCATCATGAGTCTGGACTGGCATGGCGCCTGGCTGTCAGTGATTCATCATCCCTTGTTCGGCATCGCCATTACATTGGGCGCCTATCAACTGGTGCTGGCCGGCTACGAGAAAACCCGCTGGGTGTTTTTGCAACCGGTGCTCATCTCGATGCTCGTGGTCATTGGCGTGCTGGTGGGCTGCGGGCTGTCCTACGTGGATTACCGCAAAAGCACCGAGATCCTCAGCATTCTGTTGGGTCCGGCGACGGTCGCGCTGGCCGTGCCGCTTTATCTGAATCTGCGGCGTATCCGACAGCTGTTCTGGCCGGTATTGACTACGCTGGTGGTGGGTGGCGTGCTGGCGACCGGGCTGTGCGTCGGGCTGGGTTGGGTGCTCGGCGCCGATCACATGATCCTGATGACCATGGCGCCCAAGTCCGTGACGTCGCCGATCGCCATGCTGGTGGCCGAGCAGATTGGTGGTGTGGCGGCGCTGGCCGCAGTGTTTGTGTTGATAACCGGGGTGATCGGCGGCATATTCGGCCCCGGTCTGCTGACTCTGGCGGGGGTTAATAGCCCGGAAGCCAGGGGCATGGCCCTGGGGCTGACGGCCCACGCGGTGGGTACGTCGGCGGCCCTGCAGGAAAGTGAGGAATGCGGCGCCTTCGCGGCGCTGGCGATGAGTTTGATGGGTGTCGCCACGGCCTTGTTCCTGCCGTTGGCGGTGTCTCTGGTTGCTTGAGGATGGGTTTATGTCGTTGCCGCTGTTTCCACTGAACGCCGTGCTGTTCCCGGGCTGCGTGCTTGATCTGCAGATTTTCGAGGCGCGCTACCTGGACATGATTGGCCGCTGCATGAAGCAGGGCGAAGGTTTTGGCGTGGTCTGCATCACTGAAGGCAGTGAGACGGGCGACGTGCCGGACGGTTTTTCGATGATCGGCTGCGAAGCGCGGGTCACCGATTTCCAGAAGCAGGACAACGGCCTGCTCGGCATTCGCGTGGTGGGTGCCCGACGTTTTCGGGTGAAGGACTTCAGCACCCAGCGCGATAACCTGCTGGTCGGCGATGTCGAGTGGCTCGACGATCCTCAGGAACAGCCGCTGCAGGAGGAGGACGACGACCTGGTCGCGTTACTCGCCGCGTTGGCCGAGCACCCGATGGTGGCCGCGCTGAACATGGGGCTCACCGCCAGCGGTCAGCATTCGCTGGCCAATCAACTGGCCTACCTGTTGCCTTTCACTGAGGAAGACAAGATCGAGTTGCTGGAGATCGAAGACGCTGAACAACGGCTCGACGCGATTCAGGACCTGCTCGACGAGATGCAGGGCGACATGCAGGCCTGACTGCGTTTTTGCTCGCGTTGGCGCGGCCCGGATCGTTAACCCGTCGGGTCGCGCCTAAGCTGTTTCAGTACTGATAGCGGATCAAACCGTGCGGGAACGAGTGCAGCCCGAACCCGCCGAACAGCGCCACCATCGCCGGCAGCACCAGCCACCACACCTTGATCGGCAGGGCCTCCAGCGGCTTTTTGTTCTGCACGAAAGCAAGGCTCGCCGCACAGGTGAAAAACGCCAACAGCATCCCCGCCGTGACATCCGTTGGCCAATGCACGCCCAGATAGACCCGTGACATGGCGATCGCCAGCGCCGGAATCCCGCCCAGCAGCAGCCACGTCAGCCGCAGCCGTACTGGTTGACCCCGACCCGCGAGCACCGCCAGGGTCATGAACAGCGCAAACGAGGCCGATGCGTGTCCGCTCGGCATGCTATAGGTCGCCAGCGGCTCGGCCAGCACCTCAGGCCTTGCGCGGGCGAAGGTGTATTTCATGCTCTGGTTGATCAATGCAGCGCCAAGGGCTGTCCCGACCACGAAGATCGCATGGCGCCATTGCCGCGTGGCCACCAGCAGGATGGTCAGCAGGGCGGCCGCGCAGAACTGAGTCCGAAAATCCCCCAGGCCCGTCACCATGACCACGAAGTTTTCCGCTGCAGCGCTTCGGCTGGCCTGGACCACGGTCATGATGCCCTGATCGAAATCGGCCAGATACGGCCAACCCAGAAACACACTTGCCAGCAGCACGAAGCACGTCAGGGCGATAACTTTGGTCGCGTAAGACTTTTGCCGCAGGCTGCTCTGCACGCTGATGCCCAGCAGGATCGCCAGCCCGCCGCCCACTACGGCAGCCTGGGGCCAGAAGTTTTCCGGCAGCGGCAGACGGATGGCAGCACCGGTCGCCCAACCCGGCAGAATGTAGGCCACGGACCAACCGGCGGCGGCGATCAGGCTGACGCCGGCAAAGCGCACGAACGGCATGTCGCACATCCCGGCCACCATCGGCAGCATCGGGCGCAGCGGTCCGATAAATCGGCCGACCAACAGGCTGGCGATGCCGTAGCGCTGGAAATAGGTCTCGGCGCCGCCGATCCATTCCGGGTGATTACGCAGGCCCGGCAGTTGACGAATCCTCTGATGAAACCGTCGACCCAGAAAGTACGAGACCAGGTCGCCCAGTATCCCGCCGAGGAACCCCAGCAGCAGCGCCTCACTCAGCGGGAGTATGCCGCTGCCGGCCAGGGCAGCGATCGCGAACAGCACAACGGTGCCGGGGACGACGATGCCGGCGATGGCCAGGCATTCAATGAATGCGACGATGAAGATCGCCGCACCGAGCCAGGAGGGATTGGCGCTTAGCCAAGAGGTGATGCTATCGAGCCACGCGCCCATGGGTTCAGTTTCCTTGCTCGATGAAAATATAGTCGCGTCCTTCGACTTGCCCGCGTCTGACCGGGTTCCGTGTGCAGAAACGGGCATAGGCGGCGTCAACGAACCGATACATCAGGTGCTCGTCGCGTCCGGCGGGAATGCCGAGACGCGTCGTTTGAATAATCCGCGGAGGCCGCTGACCCACGTCCTCGACAAAAAGCTGTTCTTCATCAAAACGCTTGGCATCCCACATCGGCACTTTCAGGCCCAGCGCTTTGCACAGCAACGTCTGCCCGGCGCACAGCCGCTCGGGCGTGCGCACGTTTCCGCTGGCGTCGGGATTGTTGAGCAGCATGCGTGCGAGGGCGTTCTCATCGGACACCGCATCGACCCACGGATAGGCCGATTTGATCAACACGGCGTTGCCCGGGCCCTCCGCACTGAAGTTCAGCGAATCACCGCCGCGGGCGTAATACATATAAATGTGCCCGCCTTCCAGAAACAAAGCCTTACGTTTTTCCGTATAGCCGAGGGACGAATGACTGCCCTTTTCAGCCACGTAATACGCCTCCGTCTCAATAATCCGCGCCGCCAACCACAAATCGCCGACCTTGTGACGGATCACCTTGCCGAGCAAATCCCGGGCGAGTGTTTGTGCATCGCGATTAAAAAAACTGTCCGGCAGAGCGCGTGGTGATTGGTCAGGCATAAAAAAGGCAGTCAGAGAATGGACCGCGATCATATCAACATCGGCCTTAATTGGAGCTGAATGGCTGAGGGTGGGCGCGAAGCCGGGAAGCTCTTGATCTGCCTAAACGCGCTTTTGATCTTGATCTTCGTACGCAAAATTTCCAGACGCCGCCAATCGCGACTTGGGTGCAGGCTGAACGCAGGTTTCGCGGAGTGGGCCGAGCCGCATGGATGCGGCGAGAGCGCCGTCAGGACATGGATGTCCGTTCGGCGCGGGCCCACGGAGCGAGACCGGAGTGAAGGAACCCTGACGAAGGAAGGGCCAAACCAGGAGCAAAGCGTTTTTGGTTACTTTTGGGGCGCTCTTGCCAAAAGTGACCCGCCGTAAGGGCGGAACCATAATTCGTGCCGCTGGAGATAATGGATATACCCCCCGATTGCAGTACCGCCGCTCCGCCTTGAGAACAACAAAACCTCCTTATTCCGACCATCCGCCCGTCGCCGCTGTCGTTCAGCACGGCCGACAGCTATAATCCGCCGCTTTCCCATTTGCCAAGACCCCCGAGACCATGACTGAGTCCGTTCTTGACTACATGACCCGCCTGGGTCGCGCCGCCCGCGAAGCCTCCCGCGTGATCGGCCGTGCCAGCACCGCACAGAAGAACCGCGCCCTCGCAGCCACCGCTGCCGCGCTGGACGCATCCCGTGCCGAGCTGACCGTTGCCAACGAACAAGACCTCGCTGCCGGCCGCGCCAATGGACTCGAACCCGCTTTGCTCGAACGCCTCACCCTGACCCCGGCCCGCATCGACAGCATGATCGCCGGCCTGCGACAGGTCGCCAGCCTGCCAGACCCCATCGGCACCCTGCGCGACATGAACTTCCAGCCGTCCGGCATCCAGGTCGGCAAAATGCGCGTGCCCCTCGGCGTCGTCGGCATCATCTACGAATCACGCCCCAACGTGACCATCGACGCCGCCAGCCTCTGCCTCAAATCCGGTAACGCCACCATCCTCCGTGGCGGCTCCGAAGCCATCAATTCGAACCGCGCCATCGCCGCCTGCATCCAGCGCGGCCTCGACGAAGCCGGCTTGCCTGCCGCCGTCGTACAAGTCGTCGAAACCATTGACCGCGCCGCCGTGGGTGCGCTGATCACCATGCCCGAGTACGTGGACGTCATCGTTCCCCGTGGCGGCAAAGGCCTGATCGAACGCGTCAGCCGTGACGCCAAAGTCCCGGTCATCAAACACCTGGACGGCATCTGCCACGTCTACGTCAGCGCCCACGCTGACCTGGCCGCGGCCCAACGCATCAGCTTCAACGCCAAGACCTACCGGTATGGCATCTGTGGCGCGATGGAAACCCTGCTGGTCGATCAAACCATCGCAGCAGACTTCCTGCTGCCCATGGCGGCCCAGTTTCGCGAGAAAGGCGTCGAACTGCGCGGTTGCGAGCGCACCCGCGAATTGATCGACGTCTTGCCGGCCACCGAAGAAGACTGGCACACCGAGTACCTTGCGCCGATCCTCTCGATCCGCATCGTGACCGGTCTGGATCAGGCCATCGAACACATCAATCACTACGGCTCGCATCACAGCGACGCCATCATCTCCGACTCGCAAGCCCAGACTCGCCGCTTCATGGCTGAAGTCGACTCGAGTTCGGTGATGGTCAACGCGCCCACCAGCTTTGCCGACGGTTTCGAATACGGCCTGGGTGCGGAAATCGGCATTTCCACCGACAAGATTCACGCGCGTGGTCCCGTGGGGCTTGAAGGCCTGACCTGCGAGAAATACATCGTCGTCGGCGATGGCACACAGTTACGCGGGCAGGGGCCGGTCTGACTTGGCCGACATCGGTCAGCCTTCAGGCAGCGGCGCGCAGGCAGTGGCCGATCCAGTCGCAGTTCCGTTGAGCACTGCGCGGGTGGCCAGGCGCATTGGCATACTCGGCGGCACGTTCGACCCGGTGCACATTGGCCATTTGCGTGGCGCACTGGAAGTCGCCGAGCAGCTGAAACTCGATGAGTTGCGTCTGACGCCCAGCGCCCGACCGCCTCATCGCGACACGCCGAGCGTTTCGGCGCAGGACCGTCTGGCGATGGTCCAGTGCGCGGTCGCCGGCGTGCCGCCATTGACGGTGGATGATCGCGAGCTGTTGCGCGACAAGCCGTCGTATACGATCGACACGCTGGAATCGATGCGCGCGGAACTGGCCGCCGATGACCAGCTATTTTTATTGCTGGGTTGGGACGCCTTTTGCGGGCTGCCTTCCTGGCATCGGTGGGAAGAGTTGCTGGAGCACTGCCATATCGTGGTGCTGCAACGCCCGGACGCCGACAGCGAGTCCCCGGATGCGATGCGCAATCTGCTCGCGGGACGTGCCGTCAGTGATCCGAAGGCCCTCAAAGGGCCCGGCGGAAAGATTACGTTCGTCTGGCAGACGCCGCTTTCGGTGTCTGCCACCCAGATCCGTCAACTGCTGGCCAGCGGTAAGTCGGTACGTTTTCTGGTGCCAGACGCGGTACTGGCCTATATCGATACGCACGGGCTGTACCGTGCGTCGAACTGAAGGTGTGTTGCTACGCAGCCAAGTGCGCGAAGAAACGCCCAAACATACGAGTTGAAAGAGTTTTTTATGACTGACAAACGCGCTGTAAACCCAATCATCGAAGTCATCAGGGCTGCCCTGGAAGACGTCAAAGCCCAGGATATTCAGGTGCTGGACGTTCGTGACAAACAAAGCATCACCGACTACATGGTCATCGCGACCGGTACTTCCAATCGCCAGATCAACGCGATGCTCGACAAGGTCCGCGAAGAAGTCAAAAAACAGGGCCTCAAGCCGCTGGGCGAAGAAGGCAAGGGCGACAGCGACTGGGTGCTGCTCGACCTGGACATCGCCATCGTCCACATGATGACCGCCTCCGCTCGCCAGTTTTACGACCTCGAGCGTCTGTGGGCCGGTGCCGAGCAGAGCCGTTCGGCCAGCGCTGCACACCACAGCCCGGAAAACGCTCACGAGCATTTTGACAAGCTGAACAAAGACCAGGCCTAAGGCTTCGTCGTGCGTCTGCGTCTGATCGCCGTTGGTTCCCGCATGCCCAAGTGGGTGGAAGAGGGTTGGCATGAATATGCCAAGCGTCTGCCATCCGAACTGGCGCTGGAGCTGGTGGAAATTCCGCTCAAAACCCGTGGCAAGAACGCCGACGTGGCACGCCTCATCCGTCAGGAAGGCGAGGCCATGCTGGCGAAAGTGCAGCCGGGGGAGCGGATCGTCACGCTTGAAGTGCATGGCAAGCCATGGAGCACCGAGCAACTGGCGGGCGAGCTTGATCGCTGGCGTCTGGATTCGCGCACGGTCAACCTGATGGTCGGCGGTCCGGAAGGGCTGGCGCCGGAAGTCTGTGCCCGGGCCGAGCAGCGTTGGTCGTTGTCGCCGCTGACGTTGCCGCACCCGTTGGTGCGCATCCTCATCGGTGAGCAGATTTATCGTGCCTGGACCGTGCTGTCCGGTCACCCTTATCACAAGTAGCGCCGCTGCCTTCACTGTGAACCTGCCCTAAATGTCTCAGCCGATTCGCCTGAAAGACCACGAAAAGGACGCACGCCTGGTGCGCAGCCGAGTCGTGGTCGGTGCAGTCGCGGTGGTTGTACTGATCTGCGTGCTGATCGCGCGGCTGTATTTCCTGCAGGTCATCCAGTACGAGTACCACTCGACGCTGTCCGAGAACAATCGCGTTCACGTGCAGCCGATCCCGCCGAGTCGCGGATTGATTTACGACCGCAACGGCGTGGTCATCGCTGACAACCGGCCAAGCTTCAGCCTGAGCATGACCCGCGAACGTTCCGGCGAATGGACGCAAGTGCTGGACACCATTGTCCAGGTGCTCGAGTTGACGCCTGACGACCGGATTATCTTCGAAAAGCGCATGAAGCAGGGCCGTCGGCCGTTCGAGCCGGTGCCCATCCTGTTCGAGCTGACCGAAGAGCAAATTGCCCGCATCGCCGTTAACCAGTTCCGCCTGCCGGGCGTTGAAGTGGTGGCGCAGTTGGTTCGCCACTATCCCCAGGGTGAGCACTTCGCGCACTCGGTGGGTTACATGGGCCGGATCAACGAGAAAGAGCTGAAAAGCCTCGATCCGGTGAATTACAGCGGCACCCATCACATGGGCAAAACCGGGATCGAGCGTTTCTACGAGCCCGAGCTGCACGGTCAGGTTGGTTACGAAGAAGTCGAAACCAACGCCCGCGGCCGTGTACTGCGCGTGCTCAAACGGACCGATCCGGTGCCCGGCAAGGACATCGTCCTGAGCCTCGACATCCAGCTGCAGGAAGCCGCCGAAGCCGCGCTGGCCGGGCGTCGCGGTGCGGTGGTGGCGCTGGACCCAAGCACCGGCGAGGTGCTGGCGATGGTCAGCCAGCCGAGCTTCGATCCGAACCTGTTCGTCACCGGCATCAGCTTCAAGGCCTACTCCGAGCTGCGCGATTCGGTGGACCGCCCGCTGTTCAACCGCATCCTGCGGGGCTTGTATCCACCGGGTTCGACCATCAAGCCCGCCGTGGCGATTGCCGGTCTCGACACTGGCGTGATTACGGCGAGTACTCGGGTGTTCGACCCCGGCTATTACATGCTGCCGAACTACGATCACAAGTACCGTAACTGGAACCGCACCGGCGACGGCTGGGTGGATCTGGACACCGCCATCATGCGCTCCAACGACACCTACTTTTACGATCTGGCCCACAAGGTCGGGATCGATCGGCTGTCGGCGTACTTGAACAAGTTCGGCATCGGCCAGAAGGTCTCGCTGGACATGTTCGAAGAATCCCCCGGTCTGATGCCGTCCCGTGACTGGAAGCGCGTCACCCGGCGGCAGGCGTGGTTCCCGGGCGAAACACTGATTCTGGGGATCGGTCAGGGCTACATGCAGGCCACCCCGCTGCAGTTGGCCCAGGCCACCGCCCTGGTGGCGAACAAAGGCAAATGGAACCGTCCGCACCTGGCCAAGACCGTCGAAGGCCAGAAGCCGGTGGATGAAAACCCGATGCCGGACATTGTCCTGCGCGACCCCTCTGACTGGGCCAAGGTCAACCACGGCATGCAGCAAGTCATGCACGGCGCCCGCGGCACCGCGCGCAAGGCCGCAATTGGTGCGCAGTACCGCATCGCCGGCAAGAGCGGTACAGCCCAGGTGGTCGCCATTCGGCAGGGCGAGAAATACGACCGCTCGAAAGTCCAGGAGCGCCACCGCGACCACGCCTTGTTCGTCGGCTTCGCGCCGGCCGACAGCCCGAAGATCGTCGTCGCGGTGATGATCGAAAACGGCGAGTCCGGGTCGGGTGTTGCCGCGCCGGTGGTGCGGCAGGTCATGGACGCCTGGCTGCTCGATCCCCAGGGCCATCTGAAACCCGAATACGCCAGCAATGCACAGCCTCCGGAGACCGCGGCCCGTGAAGAGTAATTTCGACCGCATCCTGTCCAGCGAAGATGTGATGCGCCGTCGCGCCACGTTCCTGCAGAAAATTCACGTCGACGGCCCACTGCTGATCCTGCTGCTGACGCTGGCAGCGGGCAGTCTGTTCGTGCTGTATTCAGCCAGCGGCAAGAGCTGGGACCTGCTGATCAAACAAGCCACCTCCTTCGGCATCGGCCTGGTGTCGATGTTCGTCATCGCCCAGCTTGAACCCCGATTCATGGCCCGCTGGGTGCCCGCCGCCTACGTGATCGGCGTTTTGCTGCTGGTGGCGGTGGACGTCATGGGCCACAACGCCATGGGCGCCACGCGCTGGATCAACATTCCCGGGGTCATCCGCTTTCAGCCCTCGGAATTCATGAAGATCATCATGCCGGCGACCATCGCCTGGTACCTGTCCAAGCGCACGCTGCCGCCGCACCTCAAGCATGTGGCGGTGAGCCTCGGGCTGATTGGTCTGCCGTTCATTCTGATCGTGCGTCAGCCGGACCTCGGCACCTCGCTGCTGATTCTGGCGTCCGGCACCTTCGTACTGTTCATGGCCGGCCTGCGCTGGCGCTGGATCATCAGCGTGGTGGCGGCAGCGGTCCCGGTGGCGGTCGGCATGTGGTTCTTCTTCATGCACGACTACCAGAAGCAGCGAATCCTGACCTTCCTCGACCCGGAGAGCGATCCGCTTGGCACCGGCTGGAACATCATTCAGTCCAAGGCGGCGATCGGTTCGGGCGGCGTGTTCGGCAAAGGCTGGCTGATGGGCACGCAGTCGCACCTGGACTTCCTGCCTGAAAGCCACACCGACTTCATCATTGCGGTGCTCGGCGAAGAATTCGGGCTGGTGGGGATTTGCGCGCTGCTGCTGATCTACCTGTTGCTGATCGGCCGCGGGCTGGTGATCACCGCCCAGGCGCAGACGCTCTACGGCAAGCTGCTCGCGGGCAGCCTGACCATGACCTTTTTTGTTTACGTTTTCGTCAATATCGGTATGGTCAGCGGTCTGCTGCCGGTCGTAGGCGTGCCGTTGCCCTTCATTAGCTACGGCGGAACTTCGCTGGTGACGCTGCTGTCAGCGTTTGGTGTTTTGATGTCGATCCACACGCATCGCAAATGGATCGCTCAGGTTTGATTAAGGTGAAGAACTCAATGCAAGTAGTGCGTGGCTGGGCTGCTCGATATGCGCCGCTGGTCGGTCTGATGGGCATCTTCGGCTCAGTGCAGGAATCACTTGCCGGTGACTATGACGGCTCTCCTCAAGTCGCCCAGTTCGTCAGCGAAATGACCCGCGATTATGGTTTTGCGGGCGAGCAACTGATCGATGTGTTCCGCGATGTGCAGCGCAAGCAGGCGATTCTTGATGCCATTTCAAGGCCCGCCGAGCGCGTCAAACCGTGGAAGGATTATCGACCGATGTTCCTCACCGACGCGCGCGTTGCCCGGGGCGTCGACTTCTGGCGTCAGCACGAGGCCGCCCTGGCGCGCGCCGAGCAAGAGTACGGTGTGCCGGCCCAGGTGATCGTTTCGATTATCGGGGTAGAGACGTTTTTCGGCCGCAATACCGGTAATTACCGGGTGATGGACGCGTTATCGACGCTGGCGTTCGACTATCCTCCGCGGGCTGATTTCTTCCGCAAGGAGCTGCGTGAGTTCTTGCTGCTGTCCCGCGATCAGCAGGTCGACCCGCTGACGCTCAAAGGCTCATACGCCGGGGCCATGGGGCTGCCCCAGTTCATGCCGAGCAGCTTTCGCGCCTACGCCGTGGATTTCGATGGCGACGGCCACATCAACATCTGGAACGACCCGGATGATGCGATCGGCAGCGTGGCCAGCTATTTCCAGCGTCACGGCTGGGTGGCCGGCCAGCCGGTTGTGAGCCGCGCGGACGTGCGTGGTGACCGTGTTGACGAGGGCTTGAGCCCTGGCATTGATCCGGTGAAAAACGTTGGGGAGTTGCGAGCGCTGGGCTGGGCGAGTCATGATGCGCTGCGCGACGACATGCCGGTCACGGCGTTTCGCCTCGATGGGGACAAAGGCCCTGAATACTGGATGGGTTTGAAGAATTTTTACGCAATCACGCGATACAACCGCAGCGTGATGTACGCCATGGCCGTGCATCAGCTGTCTGAAATGCTTGTTCAAGCCCGGGACGTCAAGTAATGCGGTCACTGCCGATGCAACAACCATTGAAACTGATGGCCTTCACGGCGCTGACTTTGCTGATCGTCAGTTGCTCCACCAGCCGCCCGACGACCTCGACGCAGCGGCAGCAGGGCAACGTGATCCGCGCGCAGCCGGGGCTGGACATCAATAGGGCGCATAAAGACGGCGCGCCCTGGTGGGACGTTGACGTTTCGCGTATCCCCGACGCCATTCCGACCCTGCACACCGGCCCGTACAAAGCCAACCCGTACACCGTGCTGGGCAAGACCTATTTCCCGCTCAGCGATTCCAAGACCTATTCCCAGACGGGAACGGCGTCCTGGTATGGCACCAAATTCCACGGCCAGAACACCGCCAACGGCGAGGTCTATGACCTGTACGGCATGAGCGCTGCGCACAAGACGCTGCCGCTGCCCAGCTACGTTCGCGTGACCAATCTGGACAACAACCGCACGGTGATCCTGCGGGTCAACGATCGCGGCCCGTTCTATTCCGACCGCATCATCGACTTGTCCTACGCGGCGGCGAAGAAACTCGGTTATGCCGAAACCGGCACGGCGCGTGTAAAAGTCGAGGGTATCGATCCTTCTCAATACTGGGCTCAGCGCGGCAAACCGGCGCCGCTGATGCTGGATCAGCCGCAAGTGGCGAGCAGCAATCCACCGCCTCGGCAGCCAGCGGCGCCGGTGATTACCGCGTCAGCGGGTACGATCGAACAATGGACACCGCCCCCGCAGCAGCACGCCGCTCCGGTCACGCCCGTACCGATCGACGCAAAAAAAAACGCTTCAGGACAAGCATCTGGGCTGTTTCTCCAAGTGGGAGCCTTCGCCAACCCGGACGCTGCGGAACTCCTGAGATCGAAATTGAGCGGGATGGTCCGAGCGCCGGTGTTCGTGAGTTCGATCGCACGCAATCAACAGACGCTTTATCGCGTGCGGATGGGACCGGTCGACACGCCGGGTGAAGCCCAGCAACTGCAAAACAGCGTAAGGTCGGCCAATCTCGGCTCGCCAAGCGTCGTGACGTCGGACCAGTAGTGCCTTTATCAGCGATGCCCGCCCCGGCAACGGAGGCGAGTTTCGCCGCCTGACCGACGACGTGCCGACCGGGTTTGTCGTTGTCAGCAGCTTTTCACGGCATGTTCTGTAGAATGTGAGCCCGTTTGCCGGGGTAGCCCGGCACCCGCTTTGCCCGCAAGGGCATGTTTGCCCATTAGCATTTTCGAGAGACGGATGAACATCACCAGCTTTGCAAAACGCCTTTGCCTGCTTATCCCGCTATTCACCGCGCCTGCCGTGTTTGCGGCAGAACAGATGACGCCATCGCCACCGCAACTGGCTGCCAAGGCTTATGTGCTGATGGACGCCAATAGCGGCAACGTTCTGGTCGAAAACAATGGCGACCAGCGCCTGCCACCGGCCAGTCTGACCAAGCTGATGACCGCCTACATCGCCACGCTGGAAATCCGTCGCGGCCAGATCGGCGAAAACGACCCTGTGACCGTCAGCGAAAACGCCTGGCGCACCGGCGGCTCGCGGATGTTCATCAAGGTGGGCAGCCAGGTCACCGTCAGCGACCTGCTGCACGGCATCATCATTCAGTCGGGTAACGACGCCAGCGTTGCGCTTTCCGAGCACATCGCCGGCAGCGAAGACGCCTTCGCCGACCTGATGAACAAGACCGCTGCCGACCTGGGCATGGTCAACAGCCACTTCATGAACCCGACCGGCCTGCCGAATCCTGATCACTACGCCACCGCCCATGACATGGCCCTGCTGGCCCGTGCGATCATTCACGAAGACCCGGCTCACTACGCGATCTACTCGCAGAAAGAGTTCTTCTGGAACGGCATCAAGCAGCCAAACCGCAACCTGCTGCTGTGGCGTGACAAGACCGTCGATGGTCTGAAAACCGGTCACACTGAAGAAGCCGGCTACTGCATGGTGTCCTCGGCCGTTCGTGATGGCATGCGTCTGATTGCTGTGGTGTTCGGCACCAACAGCGAGCAAGCACGTGCTGCCGAGACCCAGAAGCTGCTGACCTACGGTTTCCGCTTCTTCGAAACCCAGACCTTCTATCAGAAAGGCACCGAGCTGGCTCAAGCGCCGGTCTGGAAAGGCACCGAGCGTCAAGTCAAAGCCGGTCTGGCAGAAGACCTGACCATGACCATGCCAAAAGGCGAGCTGAAGAAGCTGGCCGCCAGCATGACCATGAATCCACAGCTGGTTGCTCCGATCGCTAAAGGCGACGTTATCGGCAAGGTTGAGGTCAAGCTGGACGACAAGGTCGTGCACAGCGCCAACCTGATCGCCCTCGACGCCGTCGAGGAGGGTGGCATCTTCCGCCGCCTGTGGGATAGCATCCGCTTGTTCTTCTACGGTCTGTTCAACTGATCAACGATTGATCAAAAGCTGACCGTTGCTCCGTACGCCCCCGTCGCTGACCGCGCCGGGGGCCTGTCCGTTTTCCGGCTTACGAGGCCGTTACTGCCATGACAGATTCCGAAGTAAAAGCGCCAAAAATCGAATTTCCCTGCGCCGACTATCCGATCAAGATCATCGGCGACACGGGCGTGGGCTTCAAAGACAGAGTCATTGAGATTCTTGAGAAACACGCGACCGTTGACATGAAAACCCTGGCCGAGCGCCAGAGCAGCAACGGCAAGTACACCACCGTTCAGCTGCATATCATTGCCACCGGGCAAGACCAGCTTTACGACATCAACAGCGAATTGCGGGCCACCGGCTTCGTGCACATGGTGCTGTGATGGGCGCGGTTCTGGGCTTTCGTGAACTCGGGCTGACCGACTACGAGCCCACCTGGCGGGCCATGAAACGCTTTACCGATGGTCGCGACCGCGAAACCGCCGATGAGGTCTGGCTCGTGCAGCATCCGCCAGTGTTCACCCAGGGCCAGTCCGGCAAGCCCGAGCATTTGTTGCTGCCGGGGGATATCCCGGTGGTGCAGGTCGATCGCGGCGGCCAAGTGACTTATCATGGCCCCGGCCAACTGGTTGCTTACTTGCTGCTGGACGTGCGACGTCTGGGCTTTGGCGTTCGCGAGCTGGTCACGCGGATTGAGCGTAGCTTGATCGACCTGCTGGCCAGTTACGGCGTAGACGCAGCTGCCAAGGCTGACGCGCCGGGTGTGTACGTCGATGGCGCCAAGATCGCCTCACTGGGGCTGCGCATCCGCAATGGCTGTTCGTTTCACGGCCTTGCGTTGAACGTCGATATGGATCTGGACCCTTTTAAACGGATTAATCCCTGCGGGTATGCGGGGCTGGCGATGACCCAGCTGCGCGAACAGGCAGGTCCGATTGAATTTGCCGAGGTTAGTGCCCGGCTGCGTGCGCAGCTCGTCAACCACCTCGACTACGCTGAGCAGACGACCCTAACGGGCGGAATGGATTGATATGACTACCGCGTATGAGGCAGCTGACACTGTCGTGAATACAGAGAATGCCGTACAGACCCTGATCCCGACAGTGAGCGTGGCCACGCCTGAGCGTGTGGCCCGTCAGAAAGTGGAGGCGGGCGTGAAGCTGCGCGGCGCGGAAAAAGTCGCGCGCATCCCGGTGAAGATCATCCCGACGGTCGATCTGCCGAAGAAGCCTGACTGGATTCGCGTGCGCATCCCGGTCTCGCCGGAAGTCGACCGTATCAAAGCGCTGCTGCGCAAGCACAAGCTGCACAGCGTGTGCGAAGAGGCATCTTGCCCGAACCTGGGCGAGTGCTTCTCTGGCGGCACCGCGACCTTCATGATCATGGGTGACATCTGCACCCGTCGCTGCCCATTCTGCGACGTCGGCCATGGACGTCCGAAAGCGCTGGACACCGATGAGCCGACGAACCTGGCCGTCGCCATCGCTGACCTGAAACTCAAATACGTCGTGATCACCTCCGTTGACCGTGACGACCTGCGCGACGGCGGTGCTCAGCACTTCGCCGACTGCATCCGTGAGATCCGCCTGCTGTCGCCGAACGTGCAGCTGGAGACCCTGGTCCCGGATTACCGTGGCCGCATGGACATCGCGCTGGAAATCACCGCCGCGACGCCGCCAGACGTCTTCAACCACAACCTGGAAACCGTGCCGCGCCTGTACAAGGCTGCGCGCCCGGGTTCGGATTACCAGTGGTCGCTGACCTTGCTCAAGCGCTTCAAGGAAATGGTCCCCCACGTGCCGACCAAATCCGGGCTGATGCTGGGGCTGGGCGAGACTGACGAAGAAGTCATCGAAGTCATGCAGCGCATGCGCGAGCACAACATCGACATGCTGACCCTGGGCCAGTACCTGCAACCGTCGCGCAACCATTTGCCGGTGCAGCGCTTCGTGCACCCGGACGTCTTCGACTGGTTCGCCGAAGAAGGCTACAAAATGGGCTTCAAGAACGTCGCCTCCGGCCCGCTGGTCCGCTCCTCGTACCACGCGGACGAACAAGCCAAGCTGGTCAAGTCGCTGCTCACAGCAGGCTGATCACAGCGTCGTAAATGCAAAAAAAACGGGCCGGATAGAAATATCCGGCCCGTTTTTTTGTGTTGCGTTTGATTCTGCGCAGTTACGGCTGGCGCAACTGCTGCAGCAATTCCTGGGTCGGATACCCGTCTGCAGGCCAGCCAAAGGATTGTTGTGCACTGCGAATCGCTTTACGCGTGTTGGCGCCGATGATCCCGTCCGGGGCGCCCGCGTCGTACTGGCGGGCAGAGAGCAGCGTCTGCAGTTCAATGCGCTCGGAGCGGCTCAACGGACGATCGCCGCGCGGCCAGCTGCCCTGCACATAACCGCCACCATTGAAGCGCTCGGACAGCAAACCGATCGCCAGCGCATAGGACGACGAGTTGTTGTACTTGAGGATGGCTCGGAAGTTATCCATCACCAGAAAGGCCGGACCTTTGTAGCCTGCGGGCAGCAGCAAGGCGGCTTGCTGTTGCAGCACGTTGGCCGGCAGCGCAGAACCGTTCGGCAGCTTCAGCCCCAGCTGTTGCCATTCACTGATGGATTTACGGGTTGAAGCGTCGGCCAGTGCGTAATCGAAACCTTGAGCCAATTGCACTTCGAAGCCCCACGGCTGGCCTTTCTGCCAGCCGGAGCTTTGCAGGTAATGGGCAGTGGAAGCGAGCGCATCGCTGGGGGAGTTCCAGATATCACGGCGACCGTCGCCGTCGAAGTCCACCGCGTGGGTGTTGTAGGTCGTCGGAATGAACTGCGTCTGGCCCATGGCGCCTGCCCACGAGCCGAGCATGCTCGGCGCATCAATATCGCCGTGCTGAATGATCTGCAGGGCGGCAATCAACTGGTCCTGGGCGAACTGTGGTCGGCGTCCCTCGTAGGCCAGCGTGGCCAGCGAGCGAATCACCGACTGGGTGCCCTGGAACTGGCCGAAGCTGCTCTCCATGCCCCACACGGCGACCAGTGCCTGCCGATCAACGCCATAACGCTGCTCGATGGCGCTCAGCGCGTCGGCGTATTGGTTGAGCAGGGCCTGACCCTTGCGCACGCGCACGGCAGACATGGCGCCGTCGAGGTATTCCCACACCGGGCGACTGAATTCCGGCTGACTGCGATCGGCCTTGACCACGCTCATGTCGGGCGTGATGCCAGCAAAGGCGTTATCGAACACCTCGGGGCGCACACCGGCGTTCAGCGCCAGAGTACGGAACTGGCTCTGCCACTCACTGAAAGTCATTGCAGGCTGGATTTCAAAGTTGCCGTCGTCAGGCTGCGCAACAGCGCCGGAGGGCGCGGGCAGACTTTTGACAACTTGCACCGCGGGTGCGGCCTGGAGCGGGGTGGCAACGGCAGCGGTAGGCTGCTCGGCACAGGCAACCAGCGCAAAGAGGCTGGAGGCGGCGATCAACTGGCGAAGGTGCCAGCGACGGGGAAAGCTTGGGGGCATTCTGGGGTCCACAGGGCTAAACCGGAAGGTACAGACCTTAACATGCCGGCCCTGTTGGTGGGGCGTCAGTCAGTAACCTGAAGTTTTCAAGCCGCCATAACGGAAGAAGCCTCCCAGCTTTTAGACTGGAAGGCTTCGCGGCGGTAGCTGCCTTTGCCTTTGCCGGGTTGTTCCTGACGGCTGCGGAACAGTGGCTGGGCGATGATGGATTTGGCCTTGTTCGGCCGCTTTTTGGCTTTGCTCATGGCGTTCTCGCTCAAGTGGTGGGATGGAGCAGCGGGGATATTCTGCGAGTTCGGCGCCGCTGTCCAATTAACCTGAGCTATCGAACCGTTACCGATTATTCCGCCGGCAATGCCAACCGTTGCCCTGCCATCAGCAGCGTCAGTCGACTCAGGCTGCTCCAGACCGAGCCTTGCGCCTGGCCTTTGATTTGCGCGTCGATGTGTTGGGCGTCCATCAACAGCTGACCCCAGCGTCGCGCGGAGTGGCGTTGCAGGGCCTTGCTCATCAACGGCTTGCGCTTGTCCCAGATGGGCGGCCGCGCCTGGCTGAAGGCTTTGTCCAGCGGGATGCCCTGACTGAACTGCAACGCCAGATTGGCCAGCACACGAAGCTCGCGGGAAAGCGCCCAGAGAATCACCGGAGGTTCGACACCTTCGCCGCGCAGGCCTTCGAGCATTCGCAGCGCATGCGCCGCTTCGCCATTGAGGATCGCGTCGGTCAGCCCGAAGACATCGAAGCGCGCGCTATCGGCCACCGCAGCCTGCACGGTCTCGACCGTAATCTGGCCTTCGTCGGCCATGAGCTTGAGCTTTTCAATCTCCTGCGCAGCCGCCAGCAGATTGCCCTCCACCCGCGCGGCGATCAGTTCGATGGCGTCCGGCGTTGCTGCGAGGCCGGCCTGTGACAGGCGCTGACGAATCCATTGCGGCAACTGGCTGGCGTCCACCGGCCAGATCTGCACGAACTGGGTTTGTGGCCCTTCAACCAGGGCCTTGCCCCATTTGGTTTTCTGCGCCGAGCCGTCGAGCTTGGGCAGGCTGATCAGCAGCAGCGTGTCCTCGGCAGGACGGCCGCAGTACTCCAGCAATGCGGCAGCACCTTTGTCGCCGGGTTTGCCGGACGGCAGGCGCAACTCCAGCAGCCTGCGCTCGGCGAACAGCGACATGCTTGCGCCCGCCTGGAGCAGGGTGCCCCAGTCGAAGCTCGAATCGGCGCTGAACACCTGACGCTCGTCATAGCCTTGCTGACGCGCAGCCGCACGGATGGCGTCGCACGCCTCCTGACATTGCAGCGGGTCATCGCCGCTGACGATGTAGACGGGCGCAAGGGTGCCTTGCAGGTGTTTGGAAAGCTGGCCGGGGGCGAGTTTCATGGGTCAGAAAGATCGGGGCCGGCGAACCGGCCCCGATGCCGTCACTTGGACGGGATTTCGATTGGCGACTGTTGTGGCGTCTCGTCGCGAATGCGCTGAGCAGCGGCTTCGGCATCAGCCTGGGCGCGGGCAGCGGCGTCAGCTTTGGCTTGCAGCTCGTCAAGGCGCTGAGGTGTCAGTTGCTGCAGACGGGCCAGCACTTTTTGCACGAGGTCGCTTTGCATTTCCTTACGGATCTGCGCGGCTTCCTGGTCAGAGCCGATCAGGTTGTTGCCGTCATGGACGAAGACTTTCTGCGACTGCACGGAGTCATCAAGCAGCAGGACGTCTTTGCTGCCGTGAATTTCGTACTTCAGCACGTTGGTCAGCTCGTATTCGGCGGAGCGGCCGGAACCTGCGTAGCTGGCTGTGCGCTGGGTCTCGTCTTCACGGGCAATGAACAGCTTGTACTGCGCGCCGGTGTAGACGTGCACGCCGCTGCTGGTCAGGGTCTGACGCAGCTGGGTGACGACGTCGCCGTAAGCATCGCGCGCGCTCACGTCCAGTTCCTTGATCGACAGGGCGTTGGTGCCGGTGCCGCGCAGCTGGAAACCGCAGGCGCTCAGCAGAACCGCGAGTCCCATTACCAGCAGATTGCGTTTGATCATCTTGTTGCTCCCTTGAATCCGTTAGAGCCCGGCATCCCGAGTTCTTGAAATTGATGCGGCGCCTGCAGGCAGGCGCCCGATTGCGTCAGCTGGCGACGATGTTAACCAGTTTGCCCGGCACCACGATCACTTTGCGGATCGTCAGGCCGTCGATGAAGCGCAGGACGTTTTCGTTGATCCGTGCGGCAGCCTCGACTTCTTCGCGGGTGGCGCTGGCCGGCATCTCGATGTGGCCACGCAGCTTGCCATTGACCTGAATCACCAATTGCAACGTGTCCTGCACCAGTGCCGAGTCATCGACCACAGGCCAGCCGGCGTCGATGATCGGGTCGGAGTGGCCCAGCGCAGCCCATAGCTCGTGGCTGATGTGCGGGGTGATTGGCGCCAGCAACAGCGCGACGGTCTCCAGACCTTCCTGCAACAGCGCGCGGTCCTGAGTCGAAACCTGCGGCGCCTTTTCCAGGACGTTCATCAGCGTCATCACCTGAGCGATGGCGGTGTTGAATTTGTGATGCTGCCCAACGTCCTGACCGGCTTGCTTGATGGCCAGGTGAATCGAGCGGCGGATGGCCTTCTGGTCGTCGTTCAGAGCGGTTTTGTCGAGTGCGCCTGCAGCGCCCGCCGTCACGTGGGCCTGAGCCAGACGCCAGACGCGCTTGAGGAAGCGGTGCGAGCCTTCCACGCCAGAGTCAGACCATTCCAGGCTCATGTCGGGCGGCGAGGCGAACATCATGAACAGGCGGCAGGTGTCTGCCCCGTACTGGTCGATCATCGACTGAGGGTCGACGCCGTTGTTCTTCGATTTGGCCATCTTTTCGATGCCGCCGATTTCAACCGGCTGGCCGTCGGCAATCAGTTTGGCACCGATGATTTTGGCTTTGCTGTCGCGTTCGAACTCGACGTCTGCCGGGTTGAACCAGGTTTTGCTGCCGTTGGCTTCCAGACGGTAGAACGTCTCGGCCACGACCATGCCCTGGGTCAACAGGTTCTTGAACGGCTCGTTGGAGCTGACCAGGCCTTCGTCGCGCATCAGCTTGTGGAAGAAGCGCGCGTACAGCAGGTGCAGGATCGCGTGTTCGATACCGCCGATGTACTGATCAACCGGCAGCCAGTGATTCGCGGCCTTGGGATCGACCATACCGCCTTCGTAATGAGGCGAAGCGTAGCGGGCGAAATACCACGAGGACTCGACGAAGGTGTCCATGGTGTCGGTTTCGCGCTTGGCCGGTGCGCCGCAGGTCGGGCAACTGCATTCGTAAAACTCGGGCATGCGCGCCAGCGGTGAGCCCGCGCCATCCGGTACTACGTCTTCAGGCAGCTTGACCGGCAGTTGATCTTCCGGGACAGGCACGTCGCCGCACGTGTCGCAGTGAATGATCGGGATCGGGCAGCCCCAGTAGCGCTGGCGGCTGATGCCCCAGTCGCGCAGGCGGAACTGGGTGCGGGACTTGCCGAGCTCTTTCTTGAGCAGCGCGGCTTCCATGGCGTCGAATGCGCCGGCGAAATCCAGGCCGTCGAACTCACCGGAGTTGATCAACTGACCGTGCTCGCCGTATGCGTCCTGCCACGGCGCAGGGGTTTCATCGCCCGCGCTGGTGCGCACAACAGCTTTTATCGGCAGGCTGTACTTGGTCGCGAATTCGAAATCACGTTCGTCATGGGCAGGAACAGCCATGACCGCGCCGTCGCCGTAATGCATCAGCACGTAGTTGGCGACCCACACCGGCAGTTTCTCGCCGGTCAGCGGGTGTTCGACGAACAGCGAGGTCGGCAGGCCTTTCTTTTCCTGGGTGGCGACGTCGGCTTCGGCGACGCTGCCGCTTTTGCATTCGTTGATGAACGCTTGCAGCTCGGGATTGTTCTGCGCAGCCAGGGTCGCCAGCGGGTGCTCGGCGGCAACGGCCACGTACGTCGCGCCCATCAGGGTGTCGGGACGGGTGGTGAAGACTTTCAGGGTGCCGGCTTCGCCGATGGACGCCTGGTCGTACGGAAACTGCACTTCCATGCCACGGGATTTGCCGATCCAGTTGCGCTGCATGGTCTTGACCTGTTCAGGCCAGCCCGGCAACTCGTCGAGGCTCTCCAGCAGCTCATCCGCGTAGGCGGTGATCTTGAAGTAGTACATCGGGATTTCGCGTTTTTCGATCACCGCGCCCGAACGCCAGCCGCGCCCGTCGATGACTTGCTCGTTGGCCAGGACGGTCTGGTCGACCGGGTCCCAGTTCACGGTACCGTTCTTGCGGTAGATCACGCCTTTTTCGAACAGGCGAGTGAACAGCCATTGTTCCCAGCGGTAGTAATCGGGTTTGCAGGTGGTGATTTCGCGGGACCAGTCGATCGCCAGACCCAGGCTCTTGAGCTGGTTCTTCATGTAGGCGATGTTTTCGTAGGTCCACTTGGCAGGGGCGACGTTGTTCTTCATCGCGGCGTTTTCCGCCGGCATGCCGAATGCGTCCCAGCCCATCGGCTGCAGCACGTTTTTGCCCTGCATGCGCTGATAGCGGGCGATCACGTCGCCGATGGTGTAGTTGCGCACGTGACCCATGTGTAGCTTGCCGCTGGGGTAAGGGAACATCGACAGGCAGTAAAAGGTGTCCTTGCCTGGCTGTTCACTGACTTCAAAAGACTTTTGCTCGTCCCAGAAGGTCTGGGCGGCGACTTCGATTTCGCGGGGCTGGTAGAGTTCGTGCATGGCTACTTTTGGCTGAAATGAGTGACCCTTGACCGCTTCTCGGCGTGGCCGGATCAGGAAGCCTTCGCATGCCAGACGAGGCCGTCCGCATTGCGATGCATCCCTGCCCGGTTGGGCGGAAGTGGATTTACAGGAAGCGCCGTAGCATACATGAGGCTACCAAGCCGAGGGAAACCCTGATTGCGTGCTCAAGACTCGGCATCTGCGGCATTCGCCGTTGGTCGCGGCATCGCGCCGGTTTTTGCAGTGGCGCTAAGCTCACTGACGGGGGTAAGTGTTTATCTTCAGTGAGGTGAACGGATGGCAGAGCTGCAGCATGAAGTAGAGCAACCTGATGTGTATGACCGTTTGATCGATCGTCTGGGCCTGGCTCTGGACACGGCAAAAACAGCGGTGCGGCTTCGGAACGAATCCCCCGCCGAGCTTGAGTTGCGTGGCTTGAGTCACGCCGAGTTTCAGTTGATCGAGGCTTATCTGGGCAGAACCGAAGTCGTTTTCAAAGAAGATTTTCCGATCGTCACGAGGGCACGTTCCAGCACCTCACGGGAGCCTTCCGAGCCGATGCGAGCGCCCCATCCTCACGCCAATGTCATCTGGCTCAAGGATCAGCGCCGAGCCAAAGTGTCGGCAAAGTTGAGTCGCTACAGTTCCACCAAACATTTCAAGCGTTAACTTCTGCGGGGGCTGACCCCGGCCAATCGAGCATTGCTGCTTAGCGTCATTGCTTCTAGGCTTCGGGCATCTTTGGAGATGCCCGATGCCCTTTCGTTACTTCATCAAAAACCTGCTGCTGCCTCCGGGCCTGTTCCTGCTGATATTGGTGCTTGCCTGGTGGTTGAGAAATCGCCGGCCAGTGTTGGCGCGGGTGCTGTTCGTCATCGGCGTTGGCGGCATGACCGCAATGAGTCTGCCCATTGTGGTGGAGTGGTCGGCGAAGGGTATCGAGCGCATTCCGCCGCTGCCGCAGAGCGAGTGGGCAACGCTGGCTCAACGTGCAGATGCGATCGTGATTCTAGGGTCAGGCCGTGAGCGCAACGACCCGAGCTGGGGCACTGACATCCCGACGGGCGTTGCGCTGGAGCGCATGAGGTACGCCGCGCGCTTGTCGAAGGCGTCGGGCCTGCCGATCCTCACAACGGGCGGGCTGCATTACGGCGAGCCGCCAAGCGAGGCGGCGATCATGGCCGACTCCCTGCGCGACGACTTTGGGGTGAATGTCCGTTGGCTGGAAGGGGAAAGCCGCACGACATGGGAAAACGCCAACATGACCGCCGCGATGTTATTGCCCCAAGGCATCAAGCGTGTGGTCGTGGTGACCCAGGCGTGGCACATGCCGCGTTCGGTCTGGAGTTTTGAGAAGGCCGGATTCACCGTGGTCCCGGCGCCTGTGGGATTCCTCAGCGTGGACAACGCCCGCCCGTTCGGTGGCTGGACGCCGGAGGCGAGGGCAGTGTGGCAGAACGGGCAGTTGATCAATGAAGCGGCGGGGATGGTGGGGTATCGGTTGTTTTACCGGTGACAGAATTGCCTTGGCGTCGTGGAGGACCCAAGGTGGTGCGGTAGGCACTGTCCATGTGGGAGCGAGCTTGCTCGCGAAGAGGCCGGGGCAGCCGCTAGATCTCCGGCGGCTGATGTGCCGTCTTCGTGAGCAAGCTCACTCCCACAAGGTTGCGTTCGCTGCACGACGGCACTGTGTTAGGACGCCGGGACCTCTACCGCAGAGAGCCGGCAAGGGGCTCACACCGCCTTCGCCATCCTGCCGGCAAAGAATGCCCAGCCGATCAGCACCAGCGACAGCACGATCAACGGCCATGAGCGCCAGTGCAGGTACGGTGTGAGGTTTTGCATCGGGGTCACTTCGCCGTACATCACCGCGCGTTCGAATTGCGGCACGGTGGTGGTGATTTCGCCAAACGGGTCGATCAGCGCGCTGACGCCGTTGTTGGTGGCGCGGATCATCCAGCGGCCGGCTTCCAGTGCGCGCATCTGCGCCATTTGCAAATGCTGCAGCGGACCGATGGAGGTGCCGAACCAGGTATCGTTGCTCACCGTCAGCAGCAGATCGCTTTGCGCCGCCAGCCCTGCGGCGAACTCCGGATACACCACTTCATAACAAATGAACGGCGCGATTTCATAACCCTTCGCCTGCAACAGCGCTTGCCCGGACGGCCCGCGGGCAAAGTCGGACATTGGCAGATTGAAAAAACCGATCAGCCCGCGTAACAGGTCCTGCAGCGGCACGTACTCGCCAAACGGCACCAGCTTCTGTTTCAGGTATGTGCCATCGCCTTCGCCGGTGACGGTAATGGCGTTGTAGTAACGGTATTCCCCATGGGTGCCTTTCTCACGCAGCGGTACGCCGGTGATCAGCGCCGAATCCCGGTCGGCCGCAAACTTGCCCATCACCGACAGGTAACCTTCCACCGACTCCTTGAGAACAGGCACCGCTGTTTCCGGCCAGATGATCAGGTCAGCTTTTTTCGAGGTGAACGTCATGTCGCGGTACAGGGCGAGTTGCGCGTTCAGCGCCGCCGGGTCCCACTTCATGCTCTGCTCGACGTTGCCCTGCATGGCCGCGACGGTCAGTGGCTGACCGGAAGGCTCGGTCCAGGCGTGATTTTTCAGCGCCAGCCCGGCAATCCAGGGTGCCAGCAGCAACACGATGCCAGCCGCCAGCTTCGGCGCGCGCGTCCGCAAGCGGGGCAAGTTGCACAGCAAAGCGGCGCTCAACGCGAGCACGAAGGAGATCAGCCACATGCCGCCCACTGGCGCGAGGCCTTTGAGGGGCCCGTCCAATTGGCTGTAGCCGGAATAGAGCCAGGGGAAACCGGTGAGGAACCAGCCGCGAAACATTTCCTGGCCGAACCACAGCGCCGCGAAGGCCAGTGAATCGGCGAGCGGGGCTTCGTTGCGGCGGATCCAGCGGGCCCAGATCCAGGCTGGCAGGGCGAAGAAGAACGCCACCGACGCACAGAAAAGCACCATCAGGAACACGGCAAGCCAGACCGGCGCCTCGCCGTAGGTGTGGATGCTGACGTAAATCCAGCTGGTGCCGCCGCCGAACAGGCCAAACCCGTAGGACCAGCCGCGCCAGAGGGCCTGACGCGGTGTGAGGTCTCGCAGGCCGAGGTAGAAAACCACCAGCGCAACAATCGCCAGTGGCCAGATATCGAACGGTGCCAGGGCCAGGGTAATCAACGCGCCGGCCACCATGGCCAGCAGGTTACCGGGCCAGCCGGGGCGGGTGATCCAGCGCATTTACATTCCTTAAAGCGGGTAGGGCGTTACGTGCGGTTGATCGGGCTCAGGCGCAGCAAGTGAATACGACGGCTGTCGGCATTCAGGATGCGGAAACGGTACGCGCCGATTTCGGTGATTTCATTACGCTTGGGCAGATGCCCGAATGCATTCATCACCAGACCGCCCACGGTGTCGAATTCGTCATCGGAGAACCCGCTGTCGAAGAACTCGTTGAAGCTCTCGATCGGGGTCAGCGCCTTGACCAGGAAGTCGCCACTGGGCAGCGGCTTGATGTAGCTGTCTTCCTCAACGTCGTGCTCGTCTTCGATGTCGCCGACGATTTGCTCAAGCACGTCTTCGATGGTCACCAGACCCGCCACGCCGCCGTATTCGTCGATGACGATGGCCATGTGATTGTGGTTGGCGCGGAATTCCCGCAACAGCACGTTCAGGCGCTTGGACTCAGGGACGAAGGTCGCCGGGCGCAGCAGGCTTTTCACGTCGCCGCTGCCACCGTCTTCCTTGAGAATCAGCGGCAGCAGGTCCTTGGCGAGCAATACACCCAGCACGTCATCGTGGCTTTCGCCGATGACCGGGTAGCGCGAATGCGCCGAGTCGATCACGGCTGGCAGAAACTCGCGTGGGGTCTGGCTGGCTTTGATGCTGATCATCTGCGAACGCGGCACCATGATGTCGCGGACCTGCAGGTCCGCGACCTGGATGGCACCTTCGACGATGGCCAGCGCTTCACTGTCCAGCAGCTTGTTCTGATGGGCTTCGCGCAGCAGCTCCAGCAGCTCCTGACGGTTTTTCGGCTCATGGGCAAATGCCTGGGTCAGTTTGCCCAACCATGACTTTTGCCCGTTGCTCGATCGGTCTTCGCTCATAGCCCTTACTCGTGGTCCTTGGCTGATGTTTCTAAATGGGGTGTGTCGGAATGCGGGGTGTTGACGGTTTCGTCGTCGGCGTAAGGATCCGGATAGCCAAGCTCTGCAAGCAACTCCCGTTCCAGCGCTTCCATCTCTTCGGCTTCGTCATCATCGATGTGATCGTAGCCCAACAGATGCAGACAGCCGTGAATGACCAGATGCGCCCAATGGGCGTCCGGTGACTTGCCTTGTTCAGCGGCTTCACGGGTGACGACAGGCACGCAGATGACCAGATCGCCCAACAGCGGAATGTCCAGCATCTCGTCGGGGACGTCGGCAGGAAACGACAGCACGTTGGTGGCGTAATCCTTGTGCCGCCACGTGTTGTTCAGCTCCCGGCCTTCGGCTTCGTCGACAAGGCGAACGGTCAGTTCCGAGTCGGCCGAACGCTGGCGCAGGCCCATTTCACACCAGAGGCGGAATTGGGCTTCGCTCGGGGCGCTGGCCTGACTCGCGAGTTGCAGATCCAGCTCAAGCATCGCGGCGAGTGTCCCGTGAACCCTGGGGGGCGGCCGGAGTGTCGTTGCGTTCTTCGTAGCGCTCGTACGCTTCGACGATGCGCTGCACCAGCGGATGGCGCACGACGTCCTTGGGCTTGAAGTGGGTGAAGCTGATGCCCGGCACGTCCTTGAGCACGTCGATGACGTGGTTCAGCCCGGATTTCGTGCCCTTGGGCAGATCGATCTGGGTGACGTCACCGGTGATCACGGCCGTGGAGCCGAAACCGATACGGGTCAGGAACATTTTCATCTGCTCGACGGTGGTGTTCTGACTCTCGTCGAGAATGATGAAGCTGTTATTAAGGGTGCGACCGCGCATATAAGCCAGCGGCGCGACTTCGATCACCTGCTTCTCGATCAGCTTGGCGACGTATTCGAAGCCGAGCATTTCGTACAGCGCGTCATACAGCGGGCGCAGGTACGGGTCGATTTTCTGGGACAGGTCGCCGGGCAGGAAGCCGAGCTTTTCGCCCGCTTCTACGGCAGGACGCACCAGCAGGATGCGGCGGATGGTTTCGCGCTCAAGCGCATCCACCGCAGCCGCCACCGCCAGATAGGTCTTGCCGGTACCGGCCGGGCCAATGCCGAAGTTGATGTCGTTGGCGAGGATTTCCTTCACGTACCGCTGCTGATTCAAGCCACGCGGGCGAATCATGCCTTTCTTGGTACGCAGAGCGACGCCGACTTCCGCAGCAGGGTGGTTGTCCAGTTCTTCAACGCCGGACTCCTGCAGGAACAGATGAACCATGTCCGGGGACAGTTCGGTCGCTTTCGTTTCCCGATACAGCCGGCGCAGCAGGTTTTCTGCCGAGGTGGTTTGTTTGCGCTCGCCGATCATCTCGAACTGGGCTCCGCGATTGCGGATCTCGATGTTCAGGCGCTGTTCGATCAAGCGCAGGTGCTCGTCGAATTGCCCGCACAGATTGGCGAAGCGGTGAGCCTCGATAGGTTCGAGGCTGAAGCGATGTGGTTCGATAGGTGCGTTCAAAGTGGTTTTGGGCCGCCCGACGGCAATGTGAAGTGACGTGAAGGATAACCCCTGCAGGCAGTGTCCGGAAGGGTTCACTCACGAATGGATAAATGAGGTGTGCAGACACCCGGCAGGGTGCCCTCTAACAGACAGCCTGCCGGCCTTGCGAACTGAATTGCGCGCCGGTGCAGCCGACGTATGGCTGCTGTCCGGCACCTGATTCGGTGCCCGTGCCTGCGCACAAACACTCATGCGTGGCGACTACATTGGGGCGCTTTGGCTTATTGCAACAACGACCCGCGCAGTGAGTGAGGTTGGGCGCTGTCGATGTAGACGTCGGTGAACTGGCCGATCAGCCGGGGGTTGTCGCAGCGGAAATTCACGATCCGGTTGTTCTCGGTACGGCCCTGCAGTTCGCCGGGGTCCTTCTTCGAGTAATCGGTGACCAGAATGCGCTGCACTGTGCCGGCCATCTTGCGGCTGATGTCCAGGCCCTGACGGTTGATCAGGTCCTGGAGCTGCTTGAGACGCTCTTTCTTCACCTCTTCTGAAGTGTCGTCGGCCAGATCGGCCGCGGGTGTGCCGGGGCGCGCGCTGTAAACGAAGGAGTAGGAGAAATCCATGCCGACGTCTTCCACCAACTTCATGGTTTGCAGGTGATCTTTCTCGGTTTCGCCCGGGAAGCCCACGATGAAGTCGGAGCTGATGCAGATGTCCGGCACCGCTGCGCGCAGCTTGCGCAGGCGTGACTTGTACTCGAGTACGGTGTGATTGCGCTTCATCGCCGCGAGAATCCGGTCGGAACCTGATTGCACGGGCAAGTGCAGATGCTTCACCAGCTCCGGGACTTCCGCGTGGGCCTGTATCAGGCTGTCGGAGAATTCCAGCGGGTGCGAGGTGGTGTAGCGAATGCGGTCGATGCCGTCGATGGCGGCAACCACGCGGATCAGTTCGGCCAGATCAGCGAGGCGTCCGTCGTGGGTCGTGCCACGGTAGCCGTTGACGTTCTGGCCCAGCAGGGTCACTTCACGCACGCCGTTCTCGGCCAGGTGAAGCACCTCGTTGATGACGTCGTCGAACGGTCGGCTGACTTCTTCGCCACGGGTGTAAGGCACCACGCAGAACGTGCAGTACTTGCTGCAGCCTTCCATCACCGACACATAAGCGCTCGGGCCATCGACACGGGGCTCGGGCAAGTGGTCGAATTTTTCGATTTCCGGGAACGAGACGTCGACCTGAGGCAGGCGCGTGATGCGCGCGGCGTCGATCATTTCCGGCAGACGGTGCAGGGTCTGCGGGCCGAACACTACGTCGACGTAAGGCGCGCGGTCGCGGATGGCCGCGCCTTCCTGACTTGCCACGCAGCCACCGACGGCGATGACCATTTCCGGATTTGCCAGCTTCAATTCGCGCCAGCGGCCAAGCTGGGAGTACACCCGGTCCTGCGCCCGCTCGCGAATCGAGCAGGTGTTGAGCAGGATGACGTCAGCGTCTTCCGCCCGTGCGGTGACTTCCAGTGCTTGATGTTCGCCCAGCAGATCGACCATGCGCGAGCTGTCGTACTCGTTCATCTGGCAACCGTGGGTTTCGATGTAAAGCTTCTTGGCCATGCGGGGGTTCATCAGGTGATTCAAAGAACCGCGCATTATAGGGATGCGGGCCCCGGCTTCCTAGCGTCGTCTAACCAGCGGCATGCTATAGTTCGCGCCCTTTTCAAAACGCTGATCACTGCCTGCCTGTTATGACCAAACGCGAAGCTCCAATCTACAAGGTGATTTTTCTCAACCAGGGACAGGTGTTCGAGATGTACGCCAAACAGATCTATCAGAGCGATCTGTGGGGTTTTCTGGAAGTGGAAGAATTCGTCTTCGGCGAGCGCACCACCGTTGTGGTCGACCCTAGCGAAGAGAAACTCAAAGCGCAGTTCGATGGCGTTGTGCGCAGCTTTGTGCCGATGCACTCGATCGTGCGGATCGATGAAGTGGAGCGGATGGGCACCGCGAAGATTTCCGAAGCGCGTCAGACCGGCAACGTCATGCCGTTTCCGATGCCGATGCCGGACAAGTAATCCCGGTTAAGGCTTGGCGCTGTCGTCAGGGAAGGGCGCAAACGGTGTGCGTCCTTCAGCGGTCTGCAGCTCCAGCAGGTATTTGCGGAAGATCTGCCCGAGCACTTGGGTGGCCACTTGCAGATCTTCGCGCTTCATCTGCGCGGACACTTCATCCGCCTGATCCAGCGCATCTTCCGAACCGTTGACCGCCGCCATCTTCAGCACGATGTACGCCTGAATGTTATTGGCCTGCACCCCTTCGCCACGAAAGAACATCAAACCCAGTTGGTACTGCGCCTGAGCATGTCCTTGCAACGAAGCTTTTTCGAAATAGTTGAGCGCCTGGGGCAGATCGCGCGGTGCACCTTTGCCCTCGTAGTAGAACTCCCCTAACTCGTATTGCGCCTGCGCATCCCCATCCTGAGCCGCCTGCTGACAAGCGGACAACGCTGCTGGCAGGTTGTCTGGCTGGGTATTGAGGGTGCAACGACCCACCGCCGGGATCAACAACGAGTTGCCACCTGCATTTGCCAGCAGGGGATGAAGAAGCAACAGGCAGCCCAATGCAAGGGCGCGGCCGGTGCGATTCATGGAAGTCGACTTACCTCTGAAAAAGGTGCGGGCATGCCCGTCCAGCGAAACGTGCTGGCTGCGCATTATGAAATAAGCGGGGGCAACCTTACAAAGTCTTTACTGATTTTCTGCTGCGCGGGCTTGATTGCCCTGAATTCAGGGAGGTTGAGCAGGCTGCAGGTAGGCGGGCGGACTCCGTTCCGCCCGCTAAGCCCGTCATTTCAGTTGAGCGAAAGCCTTTTCGGCCGCGTCCAGCGTCTGCTGCAACTCCGCGTCGCCGTGAGCGATTGAGGTGAAGCCCGCTTCGAACGCGCTCGGCGCCAGGTACACGCCGCCTTCCAGCATCAAGTGGAAGAACTGCTTGAAGCGATTGGCGTCGCTGGTCATTACGTCCTGGAAGGTGACGATTTCTTTGGCGTCGCTGAAGTACAGGCCGAACATGCCGCCCGCCTGTGTGGTCACGAACGGGATGCCGGCGGCATCAGCGCGCTGTTGCAGGCCTTCCAGCAGGCGCGTGGTGAAGGCGCTCAGTTCGTCGTGGAAACCCGGACGGCTGATCAGGCGCAGCGTTGTCAGGCCCGCCGCCATCGCCAGCGGATTACCCGACAGCGTGCCGGCCTGATACACCGGGCCCAGGGGCGCGATGTGCGACATGATTTCGCGTTTGCCGCCGAAACAGCCGACCGGCATGCCGCCACCGATGATCTTGCCGAAAGTGCTCAGGTCCGGCGTCACGCCGTAATAGGCCTGCGCCCCGCCGAGGGCGACCCGGAAACCGGTCATCACTTCATCAAATATCAGCACCACGCCGTGCTCGTCGCAGGCCTCGCGCAGACCTTGCAGGAAACCCGGCGCAGGCGGCACGCAGTTCATGTTGCCGGCCACTGGCTCGACGATGATGCACGCCACTTCCTGGCCGACGTCAGCCAGCATCGTCTTGACCGCTTCGATGTCGTTGAACGGCAGGGTCAGCGTGTGCTTGGCGAACGCCGCCGGGACGCCGGGCGAACTCGGCACGCCCAGGGTCAGCGCGCCCGAGCCGGCTTTCACCAGCAGGCTGTCGGAGTGGCCGTGGTAGCAGCCTTCGAATTTGATAATGCTGTCCCGGCCGGTAAACCCTCGGGCCAGGCGGATCGCGCTCATGGTCGCTTCGGTGCCGGAGCTGACCATGCGCACCATTTCCATCGACGGCACGATCGAGCAGACCAGATCGGCCATCTCGGTTTCCATCGCAGTCGGCGCGCCGTACGACAGGCCGTGCTCCAACTGCTTGCGCACGGCATCCAGCACGTCCGGATGGCTGTGACCCAGAATCATCGGACCCCACGAGCCGACGTAATCGACATAACGCTTGTCGTCTTCGTCGGTGACGTAAGCGCCCGCCGCGTGTTTGAAGAACAACGGCGTGCCACCGACGCTTTTGAAAGCGCGGACCGGCGAGTTGACGCCGCCGGGGATGTGTTTCTGGGCGTTGGCGAAGAGGGTTTCAGAACGGGACATGATGAGGTCTCTGTTTGAATCGGGAATGAATGAGTGCGTAACCGGCCTGATCAAAAATCAGGCGGGCTTGAACAAATCGTTGAAAGCCCGTGCGCGGCGGGTGACTTCCTGAGTGGTTTCAGCGCCGAACAGCCCGTGCACGACGGCCAACAGATCGGCGCCGTGGGCCACCAGCGGCGCGGCGTTATCCAGGGTAATGCCACCAATCACCGCGATGGGCAGATTGATGCGCTTGCGCGCCTGGCTGAGCAGGTCGAGGCTGCAGGTGGGCGCGCCGGGTTTGGTCTGGGAATTGAAGAAGCGTCCGAAGGCGACATAGGTGGCGCCGTCGGCCTTGGCCTTGTCGGCCAGCTCCAGTTGCGCGTGGCAGGTCGCCCCGACAATGGCTTTGTGACCGAGCAGGGCACGGGCGTCCGGCAGCGAGCCGTCGGATTGCCCAAGGTGCACGCCAACGCCCAGGCGCGCGGCCACTTCGGCGTCGTCGTTGATGATCAGGCGGGTCTTGTAGCGCTCGCACAGCTTGAGCAGCGCCGAGGCCTCACGCAGGCGGCGGGTCTCGTCACCGGATTTGTCGCGGTATTGCAGCAGGGTCACGCCGCCATCGAGGGCGGCTTCGACGTAAGACAGGAATTTGCCGGCCAACAGCTGGCTGTCGGTCACGGCATACAAGCCACGTAATCTCATGAAGGTGCCTCTTTTTCGTGGCGTTACGAGCAGAAATCCAGCGGCAGGCGGCGCGGAACGAATTGTCCCCGGCCCAGCTGTTCGGCATCGCGCAGCGTGCGCCAAGTGTAGTCCAGCGCCATTTGCACAGCACCGATCAGGTCCTGACCTTGGGCCAGTCTGCCCGCCAGTGCGCTGGCCAGTGTGCAGCCGGAGCCGTGATAACTGCCCGGCAGGCGCTGGCAGGTAAAGGTGCGTGACTGCCCGCCGCGGATGTACAGACGGTTGTGAACTTCGTGCTCATCGCCATGACCGCCGGTGATCAACAAGTGCTCACAGAACGGCAGCAGCTTCTCGGCACATTCGTCGGCAGTGCCTTCGGGGAGCTCGGCGAGGATGCGCGCTTCCGGCAGGTTCGGCGTGGCGATTGTGGCGAGTGGCAGCAGACGCTCGCGCATCGCGAAACCCACCTCGTCCTTGCCCAGTCGACCGCCGCCACCGGCCCGCAACACCGGATCGCAGACCATCGGCAGATGCGGATGAGCGGCCAGCAGTTCGACGATGGTGTCGACCATCTCCAGCGAGCCCAACATCCCCAGCTTCACCGCCGCGACGGTGGAATCGTTGAGCACGGCATTGGCTTGCGCCAGCACCCACTCGCGATCCAGCACCCGAAAGTCAGTGACATTAACGGTGTCCTGAACGGTCAGGGCAGTAACGGCGGGAGCGGCGTGGCAACCCTGGGCAAGCAAGGCTTCGATATCTGCCTGCAAGCCGGCGCCGCCACTGGGGTCGTGGCCGGAGAGACAGAGGACAACAGGGCGGGAGCTATAGATATTCATGGTGCGCGAGCTTACCACTAAAGTTTTTGTCGGTCCCACTGAGTGCGCGCCGTGCTTTAGTAGGACCGGCTTCAGCCGGGAAGGGGCGGGTGTGTGCGCCATTCATTTTGCAGCACTACCCGCCGGGCTCCTACGGTGAGATCGAAGACATCCAGTGGGACCGGAGATTTAGATGGTGTCATCGAGCTATCAGTCGCTATCCTGTGGCGCTTGATCTGTTCCGCCAAAAGAGTAAATGCAAGTGCGTTGCCCGCTGACCCCCTCGACCGATACTACGGTCGCTCGCAGAATTGTGAAGCCGACCCACGATTCCACGGCGGCTCACGCCCTTCATCAGCGACGAGGGGGTGTCCCATGCGTCTGGTGCTGATCACCCTCCTCTGCCTGTTGCCGATGTTCGCCAGCGCCGTCGATTTCGATGAGAACACCCGCAGCCTGGCATTGGGGCGCGACACCCAAGTGTTCGAAGACCTCACCGGCGATGCCACCATCCAGCAAGTCTCATCTCCCGAGGGCGCCGCGCGTTTCCGCCCCCTTGTCGGTCCGTCGCTCAACGCCGGTTACTCGCGCTCCGCCTTCTGGCTCAAGGTGCGGCTGACCTATCGTCCCGCCAACCCAATGGCATCCGCCGACTGGTTACTGGAACTCGCCTATCCGCCCATGGACCACGTTGATCTGTACCTCGGCGACGGCGATGCGCGCCCCAGTCTGGCGTGGCAGACCGGCGACATGCTGCCGTTTGCCAGTCGGCAGATTAAGCAGAACAACTACGTGTTCGATCTCAACCTGAACGCCCACGAAACCAAGACCGTTTACCTGCGCGTCGCCAGTCACGGCTCGGTGCAGGCGCCGCTCAATCTGTGGGCCAGTCACGCTTATATAGAAGAGCAGCCGTCGCGCCTGTACATCCTCGGCATGATTTACGGCGTGCTGGCAGTGATGCTGGTCTACAACCTGTTCATCTACCTCAGCGTGCGTGACACCGCGTATTTGCATTACATCCTCTACATCAGCTTCTTCGGCCTGTATCAGGTGTCGGTTAACGGCGCGGCGATCGAGTATTTCTGGCCGAACAATCCGTGGTGGGCTAATACCTCGACGACGTTCCTGATCGCCGCCGCGATCCTGTTTGCCAGCCAGTTCACCCGAAGATTCCTGCAGACGCCCAGCCTGGGTCGCTGGCTGGACGTGCCGTTGCTCGTGATGATGGTTTGCGCTGCGGTGATCATGGCGCTCGCATTGAGCACGGATTACGGTGTCGCGCTGCGCCTGGTAACCGGGCTGGTGCTCCTGTTCACGCCGGTCGTGCTGCTGATCGGGGTGGCGGCGTGGTTCAAGGGACGACGGGTCGCGCGGTATTTCATTATTGGCTGGTCGGCGTTCCTGATTGGTGGGGTGGTCAACGCGACCATGCTGCTCGGGCACCTGCCCAACAACTTCTGGACCATGTACGCCAGCCAGATTGGTTCGGTGATCGAGGTGGCGTTGCTCTCGCTGGCATTGGCCGACCGCATCAACGCCATGCGCGAGCGCGAGGCGCAGATCATGGCGGAATCGCGGCAGGGGCTTGAGACCCTCAACCAGCAACTGGCGGTGAGTAACCGATTGAAAGACGAGTTTCTCGCCACGCTGACCCATGAACTGCGCACGCCCATGAACGGTGTGATCGGTTCGCTGGAATTGATGCAGATGGACGCGGCGCAGAGCGAGATCGAGCTGTATCGCCAGACCGCCGCCGACTCCGCACAAAACATGATGGGCATCGTCAACGGCATCCTCACCCTGACCGAACTGCAAGCCGGGCGGATCACCGTGCGCAACGAGCCGTTCAGCCTGCGTCATGTGCTGTTTCAGCTTCGCAGCGGCTTCGAACCGCTGGCCCGCAACAAGGCGCTGGCGCTGAGTGTTGAACTGGACGAGACGCTGCCGGACAGCCTTGAAGGTGACGGCGTGAAGTTGCGCCAGTGCCTGGAGTGCCTGCTGGACAACGCGATCAAGTTCACCAAGACCGGGTCCATTAGAGTCCGCGTCAATGGCCAGCGCGCAGACGCTGAACACGTGCGGCTGGTGATCGACGTCATCGACACCGGCATCGGCTTCAGCCGTCTTGATGAAGAAACGCTGTACGCCAATTTCTTCCAGGTGGACGGCTCGACGACGCGGGAATACGGCGGGCTGGGCATCGGCCTGGCGATTTGCCGACAATTGATTGAATTGCAGGGCGGGCGCCTGAGCCATCAGTCCGAGCCGGGAAATGGCAGCCAGTTCCGCTTGAGCCTGGACGTGCAGATCGCCGCGCAAACGGTGTAGGGCGCTCGTCTTTATCAAATTCAAACATGAGGACACCCCAGATGTCTCTGCTGACAAACGAACTGTGGGAGTGAGCTTGCTCACGAAGAGGACGGAACATCCGCTAAATCTTCAGCGGCTGAGATGCCGCCTTCGTGAGCAAGGTGGGGCGCCACCCCGGTCACTCCCACACGGGACAATGTTCGGCGCAAAAAACCATTGTGTTTGACGACTGCGAACCTCCCACATTTGATGTGCATCAACTCTGAGCCCACACATCGACAAGGCAAAACCGCCGTGATTTCGTCTTCTATGGCGCTGTCGCCGGGGCGGGGTGCGTGATTCACTAGGTCAACTGCACGACCGCCGCGTGCTGCCCGGACCGGAGTCGCCTCATGGACCAGCGCATCAACCTGCATCAGTTCGCCGAGACCCACGAGGTCACCAATCAGCCGCCGTCCCTGGACGGCACCAACCTGTACCGCATCGACCTGCCGCTGCAAGAGTGGTCGCGGCGCTTCGGTGCCGGCTGGGCCCAGGACCGAATCGACGCCTATGGCGCATTGGCCGGCGGCCCGCTGATGGAAGCGGGCTTCCTCGCCAACCAGAACAAGCCGGTGTTTGCCAGCCATGATCGCTATGGCCATCGGATCGATCTGGTGGAATTTCATCCGGCGTATCACCAGCTGATGCAGACAGCGGTCGAACACGGCATCCCGTCGCTGCCGTGGACCGACCCCCGCGAAGGCGCCCATGTTGCCCGCGCGGCGATGAGCTATTTGCACACCCAGGCCGAAGCGGGCAGCGGTTGTCCGCTGACCATGACCTTCGCCAGCGTGCCAGCCCTGCGCCTGCAACCGGATCTGGCCGACACCTGGCTGCCGAAGATTCTCGCCACCCACTACGACCCGCGCAACGTCGGCATCGCGCACAAGGCCGGCGCCACCATCGGCATGGCCATGACCGAGAAACAGGGCGGCACCGACGTGCGCGCCAACACCACGCGGGCCTATCCGGTGGGCCAGCCCGGGCCCGGTCAGGCCTATGAACTGGTCGGGCACAAATGGTTTTGTTCGGCGCCCATGTGCGACGCCTTCCTCACCCTGGCGCAGACCGACAAGGGCCTCACCTGTTTCCTGCTGCCGCGCCATCGCCCGGACGACACCCGCAACGCGTTCTACATACAGCGGCTGAAGAACAAACTGGGCAATTGGTCCAACGCCTCCAGCGAAGTGGAATTCCGCGGCGCCCTGGCGTGGATGGTGGGCGAGGAGGGGCGCGGCGTGCCGACCATCATCGAAATGGTCGCCATGACGCGCTTCGATTGCATGACCGGTTCCAGCGCGCTGATGCGTCAGGCCCTGACCCAGGCCGCGCACCATTGCGCCCACCGCAGCGTCAGCGGTCGCTTGCTAAGCGAACAGCCGCTCATGCAGAACGTGCTCGCCGATCTGGCGCTGGAAAGCGAAGCGGCCCTCGCCTTGAGCCTGCGCATGGGGCGCTCGCTGGAGCGTCTGGATGACGGCCACGAAGCCCGTTTCGCACGGCTGGTGACGGCGGTGGGCAAATACTGGATCTGCAAGCGTGCGCCGGCAATGATCAACGAAGCGGCGGAATGCATGGGCGGCGCAGGGTATGTGGAGGACACCATCCTGCCGCGCCTCTACCGTGAGGCGCCGGTCAATTCGACGTGGGAAGGTTCCGGCAATGTGCAATGCCTGGACGTCCTGCGCGCGTTGTCCAAGGAGCCCGGCGTGCTGGACGCGCTGTTCGACGAGCTTGGCGACGGTCATGGCGACAAGCGTCTGGCCGCGCATATTCACGGCTTGAAAGAGGCGTTTCAGGACACCGGCGACATTCAGTACCGCGCCCGGCAACTCACAGAAGACATCGCCGTCGCGCTGCAGGCAAAACTGCTGCTGGAAGCGGGCAATGCCGTGGTCAGCGACGGGTTTATCGCTGGACGTTTGGAACGGCCGGGGCGTGTCTACGGCGCCTTGCCGCGCGGGGTGGATGTTCAGGCGCTGGTCGCGCGGTCATCGCCGCAGGTCTGACGCGTTCATTGCTGCGTCGGCCGCAGGCAACTCGTGCCTTCGTCATCTGTTGCAGGCAAGATACGCGCTTGCAAGATCAGAAGGATATGCATCGTGACCGAAGCTTTCATTGTCGTAGAAACTGCCGAACACGCCGTTGACCGGCTCGCTGAGCTGCACGCACGGGCAACCACCGCCTTGAGCCAGGCGCTCAAGCGCTACCTGAAAGACCGCGTCGAACCGGATGCCGCCGAGCGTCTGACGTTCCGCTACCCCGAACTGCGCCTGACCTACCACTGCCAGGGCGAAGTGCCGCTGACCACGCGTGCGTACGCCAAGGTTCAGCTGCCGGGCACCTACAGCGTCACCGTTACCCACCCGGCGGCATTCCGCAAATATTTGCTCGAACAGCTCGTGCCGTTGATGAACGACTTCACCGTGACGGTCGAAGTGGGCGTCAGCGAGCAAAACATTCCGTACCCCTACGTGGTCGAGCAGGGCGATGAACTGGCCGGGACCGGCGTGACCGCCGCGACCCTGGCCCGCGTCTTCCCGAGCACGGATCTGTCCGCCGCCACCGATGGTATCGCCGATGGCCTGTACGACTGGGCCAACACTGATCCGCTGCCGCTCGCGCTGTTCGACGCCGCGCGTGTGGATTTCTCGCTGCGCCGTCTGGTGCATTACACCGGCAGCGACTGGCGCCATGTTCAGCCGTGGATCCTGCTGACCAACTACCACCGCTACGTCGATCAGTTCATCGTGCATGGCCTGGAAAAACTGCGCGATGACCCGCGCTTTGTGAAGATGGTCCTGCCCGGCAACGTCGTCGTCGACAAGAGCATGGATTACGGCGAAGCCCAGGCCATCGTCTCCGGTGTGGTCTGGCACCGCTACCAGATGCCGGCCTATCACCTGATCGCCGAAGACGGTCACGGCGTGACATTGGTCAACATCGGCGTCGGCCCGTCCAACGCCAAGAACATCACCGACCACCTCGCGGTATTGCGTCCCCATTGCTGGTTGATGATCGGCCACTGCGGCGGCCTGCGTCAGTCGCAGACCATCGGTGACTACGTGCTCGCCCACGCCTACATGCGTCGCGACGGTATTCTTGATCGCGTGCTGCCGCCGAACATTCCGATCCCGGCGCTGGCCGAGGTGCAACTGGCGCTGCAGGAGTCGGCGGCTCAGGTTACCGGCGAGCGCGGAGACGATCTGAAGAAGCGTCTGCGCACCGGCACGGTCCTGACCTACGACGACCGCAACTGGGAACTGCGCTGGGCCCAGGAACGGCCGCTGATCAACCTGTCCCGCGCTGTTGCGGTGGACATGGAAAGCGGCACCATCGCCGCCCAGGGTTATCGCCTGCGGGTGCCTTACGGGACCTTGCTCTGCGTGTCGGACAAACCGCTGCACAGTGAAATCAAGCTGCCGGGCTCGGCCAACGCGTTTTATGAGCGTGCCGTCACCCAGCATCTGAAGATCGGCATCGCCGCGCTGGACCTGATGCGCACGCAGCTCAACTCGCTGCATTCGCGCAAACTGCGCAGCTTCGACGAGCCGCCGTTCCGATAAGGCTCCGTTAAGGCGCTAGGCGTTCAACGAAAGGGCCACTAAAGTGGCTCTTTCTGTGTCTGTCATTTTTTCACCGGTTTCCCATGCCCCGCAATCAACGTCCCGATTCCCGCCGTCCTTCGCCTGATCGTACGAGCGCGCCCCGGCGTGTCGCCAAAGCGCCGCCCGCCGAGCCTCGGCTGATTCTGTTCAACAAGCCTTTTGATGTGCTGACCCAGTTCAGTGATGGCGAAGGCCGGGCGACGCTTAAGGACTTCATCGACGTCCCCGGCATCTACCCGGCCGGTCGTCTGGACCGCGACAGCGAAGGTTTGCTCTTGCTGACCAACGACGGCCAACTGCAAGCGCGCATCGCCGACCCCAGGCACAAGCTGGCGAAAACCTACTGGGTGCAAGTAGAGGGCGAGCCCACTGAAGAGCAGTTGACGCAGTTGCGCAATGGTGTGGAGCTTAACGACGGTCCGACCTTGCCGGCACAAGCGCGGCAACTGGACGAGCCGGAGCTATGGCCGCGCAACCCGCCGGTTCGGTTTCGTAAAAGCGTGCCGACGAGCTGGCTGGAGCTGGTCATCAAGGAAGGCCGCAACCGCCAGGTGCGCCGGATGACTGCGGCGGTGGGGCTGCCGACGTTGCGATTGGTGCGCGTGCGGATAGGCGACTGGAGCCTTGACGGGCTCGATCAAGGGCAGTGGCGGGAAGTGCCGGCGAAGCTTTGATTTAGAGCGGCTGCTCCAGGTAGGCGATCACCACGCTTTTGATCACGAACGCCAGAATCCCCAGGCCCAGAACGCTGCACAACAGGATGGTGCCGAAGCGCCCGGCTTTGGATTTCTTCGCCAGATCCCAGACGATGAAACCCATGAACCCGACCAGCGCGGTGATCAACAGGGTCATCATCCATTCTTCAAACAGTGCGGGATCCATGGGCTACTCCTGTCGGATGCAGTTCAGCCGCGCAAATGCACCAGCGGCAATTCGGTGCTCGCCAGTACCTGATTGAGCACGAAGCTGGAGCGCACGCTGGTCACGCCGTCGATGCGAGTCAGATGGCCCAGCAGAAATTTCTGATAGTGATCCATGTCCGGGACGACAACCTTCAACTGGTAGTCGGCGTCGATACCGGTCACCAGGCTGCACTCCAGCACCTGCGGCAAGTTGCGAATGTGCTGCTCGAAATTCTCGAAGCGGTCGGGTGTGTGGCGATCCATGCCGATCAGCACGTAGGCCGTCAGGCTAAGGCCCAGCTTCTTGCGGTCCAGCAGCGCGACCTGACCTACGATATACCCGTCGTCTTCCAGCTGCTTCACGCGGCGAGAGCAGGGTGACGGCGACAGGCCAATGCGCTCGGCCAGCTCCTGATTGGAGATGCGCGCGTCCTTCTGCAATTCGGCCAAAATACTCAAGTCATATCTGTCGAGCTTGCTCATGTCAGGCGCCTTAATGGAATCGATTGCGCAGGATTATTCATCTGAAGTGAATTATTGCGCAAGTCATGTTTTCGTCAGCAACATTCGCAATCCTGTGCCGTCTGGCAAAGCCTATTCTTTTAACCAGAATCACTGCCCGGACACAGCGTCCAGCGCGGCCCGCCGAATCAGGCCAGCCGCGGCCTCCATCCCGACAGGGTTGACCAGGCCACCGGGCTACGCACTGTCCAGAAGACGATGCGAGGTGAGCCGACGTCAAAAGCGTCGAGCCAGGACGAAGCATTCCAGAGAGGGCCGTTGAGCCCTCTTTTTTTGTGCCTGAATTTCCGTATGGGCCGGAGTGCACGCTTCTACAGTTTCATCCGCCACGCTGATAGAGTGCGGCGAACGGCGCATCCGACCCGCAGTCCTATCCCATAGGTATCCGCGCCGTAGTGAGGAAAGCATGAACATGCGCATCTGGCGTTTGGCAGGTGTCAGTCTCTTGGCCTTGAGCATCAGTGCTCAGGTGTTGGCCGACGACAATAATCAGCAGCAGCAGCAGCAGCAGCAGCGCCAACAGCAACAGCGCGGCTTCGAGATGCAGCGCCAGCAGCAAGAGAACCAGCGCGGGTTTGCCGACGATCAGCAGCGTCAGCAGCAGCAACAACGCCAGCAGCAGGCGCAGCAACAACAGCAGCAGCGCCAGCAGGAACAGCTGCAGCAAAATCGGCAGATTCAGCAGAATCAGCAAGAGCGCGCCAATCAGCAGCGCCAGCAGCAGGAGCGCGAGCGCAACCTGCGCGACGATCAGCGCCAACAGCAGCAACAGCGCCAGCAAATGCAGGACCAGCAACGCCGTCAGCAAGAGCAGCAGCAACAACAGCGTCAGTTGCAGGATCGTCAGGGTGGCCTGCCCATTCAAGGTCGGCCGGACACGGTCGTGCAGACGCAAGAGCCACGTCAGGGCTTTTATCGCGACCAGCCCAGAGACAACCGCTGGCGCGACGGCGACCGTCGTCCCGATAACGGCAACTGGCAGGCCGGCCGCCCCGGTGGTCATGGTGACGGCTGGGGTTCGGGCCCGCGCTATCGCCCGGGTTACGAGATTGATCGCATGCCGGGCGGCTATTCGCGGGTGCCTTATCGCGGCGGCGATTACTTCTACTCAGGCGGTTACTGGTATCGCCCACAGGGCCCACGTTATGTGGTCGTCCAGCCCCCACGAGGTGTTCGTGTCCGCTACCTGCCTGACTACGCGCAACAGGTCTGGCTGGGCAGCGCGCTGTTCTTCGTCGCCGCCGGCACTTATTACACCTATGAGCAGAACACCCAGGAGTACGTAGTCGCCGAGCCTCCGCAGAACGTCGAGCCGGTGTATTCACCTCAACAACCGCAGCCGGTTCAGCAGGCCGCGAATCCCTATGACGTTGTCGCGTATCCGCCTGAAGGCAAGCCGCAACAGGAAGTCGAACAGGACCGCTACGACTGCTACCGCTACGCCGTCCAGCAAAGCAATTTCGACCCCGCGGGCGCAGCGTATCAACCAGCACCGGAAGTGCTGGGCGTGTACCGTCAGGCAATGGCCAGTTGTTATGCGGGGCGCGGGTATAGCGTTCAGCAGTAGGGGCGGGAGTGTGTAGCGGCAGACGCATGTTGCTTTAGTGGAACCGGCTTCAGCCGGGAAGCGGCCAGATTGAACACCATCAGATTTGCAGCGTGACGCCTGACGCTTTCCCGGCTAAAGCCAGTCCCACTAGATGCACGCGGTCAGTAGGACCGGCTTCAGCCGGGAAAAGGCCAGATTGAGCACCATCAAATTCGCAGCGTGACGCCTGACGCTTTCCCGGCTAAAGCCGGTCCCACTAAGAGCACGCGGTGTGTCGGTAGGACCGGCTTCAGCCGGGAAGGGGCCAGATTGAGCGCCATCAGATTTGCCGCGTGACGCCTGACGCCTTCCCGGCTAAAGCCAGTCCCACTAGATGCACGCGGTTAGTAGGACCGGCTTCAGCCGGGAAGACGCTGGATTGACCACTATCAGGTTCGCGGCGTGACGCCTAGCGCTTTCCCGGCTAAAGCCGATCCCACTAAGAGCACGCGGTGTGTCAGTAGGACCGGCTTTAGCCGGGAAGACGCCGGATTGAGCGCCATCAGATTTGCGGCGCGACATCTGACGCCTTCAATTAAAAACCGGTCCATCCTCACGACCCACCACTTCCTGAGGATCCGCGTGCACCAGCACTTCAGCCTTGGGGAATTCGTCCTGAATTGCCGCTTCCACCCGCTCGCACAAGTCGTGCGCCACTGACAGCGTCAGCGTGCCCGGCAGCTCCAGGTGCAGCTGCACAAACCAGTGATTCCCCGAGATCCGCGTGCGCAGGTCGTGGGCGCCCAGTACGCCGGGCACGCCCTCGGCCAGTTCGAGCATTCTGGCGCTGACATCCACTGGCAATTCAGCGTCCATCAGCACCGACACCGTCTCCCGGGCAATGGAAATCGCGCTCCACAAAATGTAGAAGGCGATCGCCAGACCAAAATAGGCGTCCAGCTGCGAGTAACCGAAATAGGCGAGCCCCAGCGCCAGCATGATGCTGAAATTGAGCAGCAGGTCTGAACGGTAGTGCAGGGAGTCCGCACGAATCGCCGCCGAACCGGTTGCCTTCACCACGCGGTGCTGCAACATCAGCAAGGCGATCGTCAGGCCAATCGACAACACCATCACCAACAGACCCAAACCCGGATCGCCGAGGGGTTGCGGGTACTGGATGCGGTCGACCGCCTGAAAACCGATCAGGAACGCGCTCACGGCAATGAACAACGCCTGGGCCATGCCCGACAGCGCTTCAGCCTTGCCATGGCCGTAGCGATGATCATCGTCCGCGGGACGCAGCGCGTAATGCACGGCCAGCAAATTGAGAAATGAGGCGGCGCCATCGAGCAACGAGTCCGTCAGCCCGGCCAACAGACTCACCGACCCACTGAGCCACCACGCAACCGCCTTGGCAACGATCAGAGTGCTCGCCACCGCAAGCGATGCGCGGGTTGCCAGGCGCAATAAGCGGGCGTGTTCGGGGCTGGTGCTCATGGCGCTTCCTTTAAATCACAAAATCTCAAGCGGACGGGACGAGGCCCAGAGCAGCGAGCTGCTGCACGCTGCCTTTGTGCTGGATCAGGCGGGGATCATCCAGCGGCAATGTGCGGCCGAGCTCGGTTTGAATGATGGCTTGCAGCTTGAGGTTGTCGACCGTGCCGTCAGCGCGCACCGCCGGTTCAAGTTTCTGCGGATCGATCTGCGCCTGATTGCCGCTTGGCAGGTAGATCGCGCCCGTGGCGAAGTCGACACCGAAGGCGATCACACCGGGGATGATGTAGAACAACAGGCCGATGGCGTCGAGTATCACAATGGCCGGGTCCATCCTGCCGCTGCCCTGAATCTGGCCGCGACGATCCGGGTAGAAAATACTGCCGCACGCGGTCAGTTGCGTCAGCAGCGTGGCAACCAGAACACCGCCAATCAAACGGGATGGAATGCGCATGGGGATCTCCTCATAAGAAGTCGCAACTATACAAGGCAAATGCCTAATCAATAAGAGTATCCGTGGGGGAAGACAGTTCGTTGGCAGGGTGAACAAAGCCGCAGCAGCTCGCCGTATAATCGTCGCCTTGTTTCCGGAGCTCTCATGAATTCTCTGCCCATCGATGCCGTTCTCCCCGCCTTGTGCCAGGCCCTTGCCGACCGGGACGAGGCCGTGCTCGAAGCACCGCCGGGCGCGGGCAAGACCACCCGCGTGCCGCTGGCGCTGTTGGGGGAGTCGTGGCTCGCGGGGCAGACGATCCTGATGCTTGAGCCCCGGCGCCTGGCGGCTCGTGCTGCTGCTGAAAGATTGGCGAGCGAGTTGGGGGAGGGCGTTGGCGAAACGGTGGGTTATCGGATTCGGCTGGACAGCAAGGTCGGCCCTAATACCCGCATCGAAGTGGTCACCGAAGGCATTCTCACCCGGCGCCTGCAGGAAGACCCTTCGCTGGAAGGTGTTGGGCTGCTGATTTTCGACGAATTTCATGAAAGGAGCCTCGACGCTGATCTCGCGCTGGCCCTTAGCCTCAACGGCCGCGCGCTGTTTCGTGACGAGCAGCCGCTGAAGATTCTGCTGATGTCGGCGACGCTTGAAGGTACGCGGCTGTCGAGCTTACTTAATGATGCGCCGGTCATCAGCAGCGAAGGGCGCATGTTCCCGGTGTCGATGCAGTGGGGGCGGCCGTTTCAGCCGGGGGAGTTCATCGAGCCGCGGGTGGTGCAGACCGTGCTCGACGCGCTGGGTAACGAGTCCGGCAGCGTGCTGGTTTTTCTGCCGGGGCAGGCGGAGATCCGTCGGGTCAATCAACAGTTGGCCGATGCCATTGGCGATCGCAGCGACGTGCTGCTGTGCCCGCTGCATGGCGAGCTCGACCTGAACGCCCAGCGCGCGGCGATCGAACCTGCGCCCAAGGGCAAACGCAAAGTGGTGCTGGCCACCAATATCGCCGAGACCAGCCTGACCATCGATGGTGTGCGGGTGGTCATCGACGCAGGGCTGGCGCGGGTGCCGCGTTTCGATCCCGGCAGCGGCATGACGCGCCTCGACACGCAACGCATCTCCCGGGCCAGCGCCACTCAACGGGCGGGTCGGGCAGGGCGGCTTGAGCCGGGCGTGTGTTATCGATTGTGGTCCGAGGCGCAGCACGATCAGTTGGCGGCGTACGGCGCTGCGGAAATCCTTCAGGCTGACCTGGCCGGCCTGGCGCTGCAATTGGCGCGTTGGGGTGTCGAGCCAACCCAACTGACCTGGCTGGACCTGCCGCCCGCTGCTGCTTATTCCCAGGCCCAGGACCTGCTGGCGCGGCTGGGCGCTCTCACGCGCAAGCCGGGTGAAGACTGGAAACTCACGCCCCACGGCCAGTCGATGGCGGAGGTGCCTGCGCATCCACGCATCGCTCACTTGCTGTTGCGCGGTCATGAACTGGGTCTGGGTCCGCTGGCCTGCGACGTTGCCGCGTTGCTCGGTGAGCGGGACATTCTGCGCGGCGCCGGTGCCGACCTCCATAGCCGACTCACGTTGCTGGCTGGGTCAGAACGCGCAGCGAAAGGCTCGCAGGGCGGCGTGCAGCGAGCGCGGCAATTGTCGCGGCAATATCGTGGTTATTTGAAGGGCGCGGCGCGGAAACCGGTCGTCGATCCCGATCACCCGCGCTGGCTTGGCGCGCTGCTGGCGCTGGCCTATCCCGACCGCGTCGCGCAGCAACGCCGTGCTGGCGGCGCGGAGTACCGACTCGCCAACGGTCGCGCTGCTCTGTTCGCCGAGCCAGATGCGTTGATGAAGCAGCCGTGGCTGGTGGTGGCTGATCTGGGCAGCCGTCAGGGCCAGCGCGAAGAGCGGATCTATCTGGCCGCCGAGTTCGATCCCGACCTGTTCGACTCGGTGCTCGCCGAACAGGTGACCGCGTTCGATCAACTGGACTGGGACGAGCGTGAGGGCGTGTTCCGCGCCGAACGTCAGCGCAAGGCCGGGGAGCTCATCATCAGCCGCGAGCCGCTCACCGGACTGGACGATTCGGCGCGGGGGCAGGCGCTGCTGGCGCTGGTGCGGCGCAAAGGGCTGGAGTTACTGCCGTGGACGCCGGAGCTGCGCCAGTGGCAGGCGCGTGTCGGTCTGTTGCGTCAGATGGATCTCCAAACGCAGAGCGAAAGCGAGTGGCCGGATGTGAGCAACGATGCGCTGCTGGAGACGCTGGACCACTGGCTCCTGCCGTACCTGGGCAAGGTCACGCGACTGAGCCACTTCGGCAATCTTGACCTGTCATCGATCCTGCACAACCTGCTGCCCTGGCCATTGCCCCAGCGGCTGGAAGAACTGGCGCCGCACCACCTGACCGTGCCATCGGGTTCATCAGTGCGCCTGGATTACAGTGAGTCCCCGCCCATTCTCGCGGTGCGTTTGCAGGAGCTTTTCGGCCTGGCTGACACCCCGCGCATCGCCAACGGCCGGCAGATCGTCAAACTGCACCTACTGTCCCCCGCACGCCGCCCGGTGCAAGTCACCCAGGACCTCGCCAACTTCTGGCGCAGCACCTATGCCGAGGTGAAGAAGGATTTGAAGGGCCGGTATCCGAAGCACTATTGGCCGGACGATCCTTTGATCGCCGAACCGACTGCGCGGGTGAAGCCAAGGAAGTGATTTCTGGGGTCGAGGCGGCGCACACATTTTTAGCTTATTTGGTCTCAAGGATGAACGGGGTACAAGACTCAAGTTCTTTAGCGGGTCAATCGGACCAATCAAGGATTGTTATATGCCTGGCGTCGATGCAAAGTCTTTCGACAACTCGTTATTAACTTTTTGAATGTGGGGTAATGGCGTCAGGCAGGAAAATGGCGTCATGTTTCCGATCACTGATCAAATAACTTTTTTGTCAGGTGGTCGCGCCAATTAATATTGACCATTGGCGCCAATAAAAAGAAAACTTATATTTACCGTATTGACTGGCAAAGCGCGATAACTCGTATATAACTAGCGGGAGCTCCATTCTGTTGGGAGCTTATGACAGCCAGCATCCGAGGCCCTGGCCTCAGGGCCTTCCGATCATTCGTTTGCTGCAACGGCATACGCACTGCACGTTCTCCCCTGATATTGAAGCTGATGCCGCAGCACAGATGTTTCGGGCCATTCTTGATGATCAACGCTCTCCGTTCTTTGGCGACCCTGCCTCGGGTCACAACGCGCAAACCATCATAAAGCTGAAATAAAGGTGATTTTTCATGCACGCACGTAAAGCACTTCTGTCCCTCGCAGTCCTCGCTGCACTTTCGGGGGCCGCCGTGGCGGACTCCAGCACCGTCAATACCACCCAGGACGGCACAAGTAACAGTTTGCATGCCGAGCAGCAAGGCGCGACCCAGTCAACGGTCAACATTGATCAGACGGGAACCCGGAACAGCACAGGCGCACGCCAGAGTGCGACCTACAGCACTCTGAGCATCAAGCAGGATGGTTTCTCCAACTTTACTTCGGCCAAGCAGGCCGGAAACAATAACACGGCAACCGTGACGCAAAAGGGCGGCGGTAGTTCGCTGCCTCAAGTCGCTGAGCTAGACCAGTCCGGCAGCTACAGTACCGCCACTATCGCCCAGGATGGCAATAACCGCACAAGCGCCAGCATTACTCAAGGCGGAGGGAGTAATAACACAGCGAGTCTTTATCAGGCACATAACAGTACTATCATCGGGGGCGGCATTACTCAGTCCGGCAGCTACAACGTTGGTAATCTTACCCAACAAAACAACAACAATACGGTGACCGGTTCTGTTACACAGTCGGGCAACGGCAACACCGGTACTATTTCGCAGCAGTACAACTCGAATCGGGTGTCGGCCATTCTGCAGCAGGACGGCAACAGCAACAGCGGCTCCATTCAGCAGACCAGCAATCAGTTGAGCTCCGCCAGTATGTTGCAGAGCGGTAACTTCAACACCGCCAGCCTGTATCAGACCGGCAGCGGTATGAAAGGTGATTTCCAGCAGCGCGGTAACAACAACTATTCGTCCAGCACCCAGACCGGCACCTTTAACGAAGAAACCCTGCTACAGACGGGCAACAACAACCGCGCCGTGGTCAGCCAGACCGGCCTGGGCGGCGCTTTGTCTGGCACCACTAACCTGGTCGCTGTCACTCAGACCGGCAACAACATGGTCGCCAACGTCAGCCAGACGGGCGGCAGCGGCAACTCGGCCACGATCTACCAGCATTAAGATGCCTTACCCCGCCGATGGACCGGCGGGGGGATTCTTCCGCACAGGGGGAGCAGTCAGGAAGGTCAGGCTCGCGGCGAGGTCAAAACTGCGCCTGGGATTTGCCCGCGCGTTTGGCGCGATAGAGGGCTTTGTCAGCCATGCCCAGCGCGTCCGCAAAGTCACCCTCGGTCCACACTGCGCCGCCAATGCTGCAGCCAATCCTGATTTCCTTGCCGGCCAGTATGACCGGCTCGGCGATCTTTTTGATGATGCGCTGAGCAGCGCCTTGCACGCTGGCCAATGATTCGCCGGTCTTCAATCGCAGAAGCAGCACAAACTCGTCACCGCCGTGGCGCACTGCAATGTCGCCATCGCGCACGGTACTCGAAAGGCGCAGGCCGACTGAATGGAGCAGGGCGTCCCCCACCGCATGGCCGAAACGATCATTCACCGGTTTGAACCCATCGAGGTCCAGGCATAGCACGCCGAAAGCAGGCGGCGGCCCGGGTTCGTCTTGCACACTCTTGACGTAGTTTTCCAACGCAGCACGGTTGGGCAGACCTGTGACCGTGTCGCGGTAGGCGACGCCCTTGATAAGCGCCAACTGACCCTTCTTTTGAGTCAGGCTCTCGACCAGATGTCGAATGACCATGCTCAGCTTTTCAACCTCAAGGCTGCCTTTTATGAGCGGAATGGCGACGTCATCGCCTTCGGACAGGCGCATTGCGGCATCGGTGATCTGGTTGAGGGGACGGGTGATAACGCCGGCCACGAACCATCCCAACACCGCGAAGGCGATGGACAACAAGCTGCCCCACAGCAAGATTTCCGCCCGCAGCCCGTTTGCCTCGGCAAATGCAACCTCTGCCGGCTGACGCGTCACAACGGTCCAGCCCAGCCCGGGGTAACCATCGATACCGGCGCTTTCGGCAGCGCCCACCACATATGTTCTGCCGTCCTGCCACTCGCGCACCGTCCAGCGGGCCTCGCTTTTATGGTCGATGCCGGCCTCACTGGGCTTGCCGATGAGCTGCTTGGGACCGAGCAAGACGATGCCGTCTTTGCTCACGACCAGAAACTCCAGCCCCGGAAGGCTCTTCTTCAGCGGCTCGAACATGGTCCGCCCAATTTCTGCCGCCCACTGCCATGAGAGGTGGCTGGCCAACACGCCGATGAAGTTTCCAGCCTTGTCCTTTACCGGCATGCTGATATCGACAAACTTCATCGTCTCGCCCGATGGGTTGGGCAAGAGCTTGGCGAGCATGACGGCTTCATGCACGTCACCAACAAAGGTTTTGTCCTGCCCCTCCATGAATACGGGCCTGTGCGCGATGCTGAGACCCTCAAGCAAACGGCCCGTGGACGCGACCACCGTGCCCTGGGTGTCGGTGAGGCCGATCCATGAATAACTCGGGAACTGAGCGTTGAGGTGATTAAGCAGGCTTCGCGCTTCGGCGACGTTTGCGGGGTTGCGCAGTGCCTCCAGATCACTCAGCACGCTGAGCTCCTTGGCGCGGCTGTGCATGTCACGATCAAGTCGATCGATCATCGAGGCCGCATATTCCGCCAGCTGATGTCCGGTCTGCTCTTTGTGTCTGGATATGGCGGACGCGCCAATCACACTGCCGAAGATGCAAGTGATGACCAGCACGGCGAGCGCGACAACCACTGCGAACTTCGCCCGCAGGCTTTGAAAGGGGAGCAGCTGCATGATAGTTCGCCAGTGGGAGTCAAACGCCTTCGGTCCCTGGCATTCTTGAAAAAGCTATCGGCGATCACTAGGGTTTCTTAAGCATTTACTCGCCCGGCATGGTCACTTGCAGTCGCGCAATGACCGGCATGTGATCAGAAATCAATAACGTGTCCGCCTGCCTCACCCTCGCTTCGATCCGCTGCAGCTTCGGGCTGTAGAACAGAAAATCCTGCGTCCGGTCCGGGCCGCTGATGCGGGGGTCGTTGGGGAAGCGGGTGTACCACTTCCGACGATCCTCACCGGTCACGTCTTCATTGCTCGGGATCATCGGGAAGCTTTCCCACAAGCCACGCAGCTCGCTCTCTGCCGAATACGGCGCGCGCTGTTCGGCGGGCAGCCGCTGATATTGCCCCTGCGGTAGCAGATTGAAATCCCCGCCACTTATCCACAGCGTGCCGTTCTGTTCGAAGGCTTGCTGCAACTCAAGAACCGCCGCGACTTGGCGCTGTTGCACGTCGCCGCCTGATTGGGCATCGATTAGCTGTGTATTGGTCACCGCCAGACGTCGGCCATCGCTCAACGGCAGGTAGCTGACGAGCATTGCAGGCCGAGGTTGAAACAGACGGCTAATGAAGAGCCCGGAAGGCGAGGGCAGTTGCAGGCGTTCGGCGCTGTCCAGTTGATAGCGGCTCAGTGTCGCCAGCTTGCGGCCGACACTGCCGAAGATGTGACGATCCGGCACGAAGTCGGACTTCCAGTAAAACGCTTCGCTGCTGCAGGGGTAGAGGTCGGCGACACGGGCCTGGAGCAGGGCGAGTTGGTTGCCGTAGTCGGTGTTCTTCGCACCCTCGTCGACTTCCTGCAGCAACACGATGTCCGGTTGCTCGTCGCGAATGACCCGCGCCACTTCATCAAGGTTGAAGGCCAGGTCTTCCGGCGTCGGCCGCTCGTCCGGGCCGCTGTCGTCGGGCAGGTCGTACCAGAAGACATAGCGCTTGCCGGCCAGGTGTTGAATGTTCCAGGTCATCACTTTCAGCGTCTGACCGGGCGCCAATACCGGTGGCTTTCCGTCCTTCGCGTTGCAAGACACCGCCGCCTTCTCGTGTCGGGCAGGGTGCCAGGTCATGTCATAGAGCAATACCGCGAACAGCCCGGCACCCACCGCGAGGTAAAGCAGATACCGCGTCGGGCGTGCCATTTTTTCAGACCGACCGGGCGGGTGGGTCGATGAGCATGAACAACCGGAACATCACCACGCTGATAAACAACTGCAGGAAGCTGGAAACACTGTTCACCGCAATCGACAGCATCGGGCTTTGCTGGTCCGGCAGCACGTAATAACTCAGCGCTTCAAGCAGCGACAGCGGGATGTAAACGCACAGCACGCAGGCGAAAATCCGAATGACGTGGCCCTGAGTCATTCTGAAGCTTTCGCGCATCGCTTCCAGCGGCCCCATTCCGCGCAACACCAGCAGGTATTCGGACAGCACCAGTTTGATCATCACCCACACGCCGGGCAGGATGAACAGCGACATGCCGGCCATGATCAGCAGCGTGCTAAGCGCCGTCAGCACCGCGAAGGTGGGCCACAGGCGCAACGCAACGGCCCACAGGTTGGATTTGACCGGTTCTTCGCCACGGGTTTTGGCGTCCATAAAAAGAATGAGCGCGCCGGTGTACAGCGGGTAGAAAAGCAACCCGATCAACAGTGGCGCGGCCCCGGTGCTCTGCCCGAAACCGATGAGCTGTTTAGCCAGGGCCTCCAGCACCACCAGTGGCAGGCACAGCGTAAGAATGCTGCCGAAGTTACGTCGGAAGAAATAAAACGAGTCTTGCAGAATGGTCAGCGGATTCATGAACGGATCACAAGGATAAGCAGGCCGACACTGTAACGTAGAGCAGTAAAACGGGCCAACCGGCGGCGGCAGACCGTCCTTCTTAACTTTTTGTACATCCTATTGAAACGCCCTTGAACAGCCCCATTACTGGATGTGTCCGGGCAATGGCCCAGAACAGAATTCCTACGGCAATCTAACGAGGTCGCCATGAACAGCGAAGAACAAACCCTGATCGACGGCTTGTTTGGCAAGCTCAAACAAGCAGAAACCGAATCGGCCCCCCGTGATGCGCAGGCCGAAGCGCTGATCAAGGAGCACCTGACTCGCCAGCCTGCCGCGCCTTATTACATGGCGCAGTCGATTTTGGTGCAGGAAGTCGCGATCAAGCAGCTTGAGGCCCAGAGCCGTCAGCGCGACGAGCAAATTCAACAACTGCGGGCTGAACTGGAACGGGCCAAATCCGGCGCACCCGCGCAGTCGGGCAATGGCGGTGGCTTTCTGTCGAGCATCTTTGGCGGCGGTTCCCGCGAGCCACAGGCTCAGCAGCCGGCTTCGTCGTTCTCCCGTCCTTCCAGTCCGCAGCCTTCCTCGGGCGGCTGGCGTGAAAGTGGTCCGGCGAGCGCACCGCAGCAAAACTATGCTCAACCACAGCAAAATTATGCCCAGCCGCAACAGGCACCGGCTGCACCGGTCGGCAGTGGTTTCCTCGGCGGCGCGCTGAAAACCGCAGCGGGCGTGGCAGGTGGTGTGATGCTGGCGGAAGGCATCAGCAGCCTTTTCCACCACAACAGCCAACCGCAGGAAATCGTCGAGATCATCCAGGAACAGCCAGCCCAGCCTGCTGCCGAGCATGATCAGGGCGGCAGCGGTAGTTGGGGTGACGACCAGCAGCGCGTGACGGGTAATGACAGTACCGGCAACGACGCCTGGGGCAGTGATTCCAACGGCTTCGCCGATACCGACTACGGCAGCGACACCGGTGGTGGCTTGTTTGATGACGACGATTCGTTCGTCTGAGACCCGCAGCTAACGCCTCCCGGTGGGAGTGATCGGGGTGGCGCTCCACCTTGCTCACGAAGACGGCGGACCAAACGCTAAATATCCAGCGTGTGTCCCGGCCTCTTCGCGAGCTCGCTCCCACAGTTAATGCCAGCGTGGCCCGCGCATCTGCAGCGTTGCTAACTAGCGGCCCTCCGCACCCAATCCTTCAATCCCTTCCCCAAACTGGCATACTGAGCACCGGTCCGGTCTTCGGGCCCTTGTCGCTTGTCAGCGCATCGAGGAATTTGGGTGAGAAGAATCGCGGTCTTCGCCGACGTACAGAATCTGTATTACACAGTGCGTCAGGCTCACGGTTGCCACTTCAATTACGCCGCCCTGTGGGCTGACATCAGCCAGCGCGGGCAGATCGTCGAGGCCTATGCGTATGCCATTGACCGCGGCGACAGCAAGCAGCAGCAATTCCAGCAGATCCTGCGCAACCTCGGTTTCACCGTCAAACTCAAGCCCTACATCCAGCGCAGCGACGGCTCGGCCAAAGGCGACTGGGACGTGGGCATCACCATCGACATCATGGACGTCGCGCCGAATGTCGACGAAGTCGTGCTGGCATCCGGCGATGGCGATTTTGACCTGCTGCTGGAGCGCATCATCAGCAAGCACGGCGTCGAAGCGATTGCCTACGGCGTGCCCGGGTTGACCGCCAATTCGTTGATCCGCGCGGCCAGTCGTTATGTGCCGATCGAGGGCGGGTTGCTGCTCAAGACCTGATGCAATACGCGCTTATCAAGCGCCGCAACACACCAAACAAAACGCTCCACCCCGCTATTTCTGAAGGCCACTCCATGCAAGAACGTATCGCCGTCATCGACTTCGAAACCACTGGCATTTCCCCCAGCAGCTACTGCCGCGCCACGGAAATCGCTGTGGTGATCGTGGAGCAGGGCGTTATCGTCGAGCGCTATCAAAGCCTGATGAACGCCGGCGTGCGCATCCCGTCTTTCATCGAGTCCCTGACCGGCATCAGCAACAGCATGCTGCGCACCGCGCCGCCGGCTGAACGGGTCATGAACGAAGTCGCCGAGTTCGTCGGCCTGACACCCCTGGTGGCGCATAACGCCTCGTTCGACCAGAAGTTCTGGGACTTCGAGCTGTCGCGCATCAAGCGCAATCGCGTGCAAAGCTTCGCCTGTTCGATGCTGCTGGCACGACGTCTGCTGCCACACGCGCCAAACCACAAACTCGGCACCCTCACCAGTTGGGCCGGCTTGCCCCACACCGGCAAGGCTCACCGGGCCATGGCCGATGCCGAAATGGCCGCCAACCTTACGCTGCACCTGGGCCATCAACTGCGCGACACCCACGGTCTCGCCGGCGTTTCCCACCAGTTGCTGTGCAGCCTGCAAAAAGTCCCGGCGAAGAAAATTGCGGATGCGATCAGCAAGCACCGGGGGCTCGCCGCAGGTCAATAAGGGTGGATGAACGCGTGCTGTTAGTGGGACCGGCTTCAGCCGGGAAGAGGCCAGCATGTTCGACATCAAATTTGCAGCGCGGCAACCAATGTCTTCCCGGCTAAAGCCAGTCCCACTGGATGAACACGTGCTGTTAGTGGGACCGGCTTCAGCCGGGAAGAGGCCAGCGTGTTCAACATCACGTTTGCAGCGCGGCAACCAGCGTCTTCCCGGCTAAAGCCAGTCCCACTGGATGAACGCGTGCCCTTAGTGGGACCGGCTTCAGCCGGGAAGAGGCCAGCGCGTTCGACATCACTTTTGCAGCGTGACAACCGACGTCTTCCCGGCTAAAGCCAGTCCCACTGGATGAACGCGTGCTGTTAGTGGGACCGGCTTCAGCCGGGAAGAGGCCAGCGTGCTCGACATCAAATTTGCAGCGCGGCAACCAACGTCTTCCCGGCTAAAGCCAGTCTTACTGGATGAACGCGTGCCCTTAGTGGGACCGGCTTCAGCCGGGAAGAGGCCAGCGTGCTCGACATCAAATTTGCAGCGTGACAACCGACGCCTTCCCGGCTAAAGCCAGTCCCACGGGTGTACGCGTTCATCAGGACTGGCTTCAGCCAGCCGCACTCAACCCCCGCTTCAGCCCCCGAGAAAGTGTACGGGTCGAATAAACCTCATTTGTAACTGACGTCAACCGCTCGGACATTTCTAGAATCAGTCCCACAATAAACGACTGTACTAGAGCCTTTCATGCCTGCCGCCCGCCGTTTTCCCCTGCTGCTCATCGGGGCCTTTTTCGCGCTTTATGTGATCTGGGGCTCAACCTATCTCGCCATCCGCATCGGTATCGAAACCTGGCCTCCACTGATGATGGCCGGGGTGCGTTTCACCATCGCCGGCTCCATCCTGTTTGCCTTCATGCGCTTTCGTGGCGCGCCGATGCCGACCTGGAAGCAGTGGAAATCCGCAGGGATGATCGGCTTTCTGCTGCTCGCCTGCGGCAACGGCGGCGTGACCCTGGCGGAACATGCAGGCGTTGCCTCCGGCGTCGCGGCACTGGCGGTGGCCTCAGTGCCGCTGTTCACTTTGTTGTTCGGCCTGTTCTGGGGCCATCGCAATACCGGTCTGGAATGGGCCGGCATCCTGCTCGGCCTCGTCGGCATTTCCTTGCTCAACCTTGGCTCGAACCTGCAGGCCAGCCCCATGGGCGCCGCGCTGGTGATCTTCGCCGCGGCGACCTGGGCGTTCGGTTCGGTGTGGAGCCGCTACCTGCCATTGCCCGCCGGACCGATGGCCAGCGCCTGCGAAATGCTGGTAGCCGGCGCCGTGCTGTTGCTTGGCAGTTTCGTGAGCGGCGAGCGCATGACCCAGTCTCCCGGCCTGTCCGGCTGGCTGGTCATGGCCTATCTGGTGGTGTTCGGCTCCATCGTCGCGTTCAGCTCCTACATGTACCTGCTGAAGAACGTGCGGCCCGCCGCCGCGACCAGCTATTGCTACGTCAACCCGGCGGTGGCGGTGTTGCTGGGCGTGTTGTTCGCCGGCGAACACATCGGCTGGGCGGAAGGTGCGGCGATGGCGGTGATCATCAGCGCCGTCGTGCTCATCGGCCTGCCGCAGTGGCGCAAGCAGAAACCGGTGCAGAAAGGGTAAACTGCGCGCCATCGTCTTCTACAGACTCTTGTGCGCTGACCTTTTTCCAACGGTACTGAAATGACATTCGCCTCCCTCGGCCTGATCGAACCCCTGCTGCGTGCCCTCGAAACACTGGGCTACCAGACTCCCACCCCCGTTCAGGCCCAGGCGATTCCGCCCGTGCTCGAAGGTCGCGACCTCATGGCCGCCGCCCAGACCGGCACCGGCAAGACCGCAGGTTTCGCGCTGCCATTGCTGCAACGCCTGACCATGGAAGGCCCGAAGGTCGCTGCCAATTCCGTGCGTGCGCTGGTGCTGGTACCGACCCGCGAACTGGCTGAACAGGTTCACGAAGCCATCGCGCAATACGCCGAGCACCTGCCGCTGACCACTTACGCGGCCTACGGCGGCGTCAGCATCAACCCGCAAATGATGAAACTGCGCCGAGGCGTTGATGTGCTGGTCGCCACTCCCGGTCGGCTGCTCGACCTGTATCGCCAGAACGCGGTGAAATTCTCGCAACTGCAGACCCTCATCCTCGACGAAGCCGATCGCATGCTCGACCTTGGCTTCTCCGAAGAGCTGCGCGACATCTACGCCGCGCTGCCGAAGCGCCGCCAGACGCTCCTGTTCTCCGCGACCTTCTCCGATGCGATTCGCGCGCTGGCCGGGCAGATGCTCGATAACCCGCTGACCATCGAAGTCAGCCCGCGTAACGTCGCGGCCTCGTCGGTGAAGCAGTGGATCGTCACCGTCGACAAGAAGCGCAAGAGCGAGCTGTTCATTCATCTGCTCAAGAAGCATCGCTGGGGTCAGGTGCTGGTGTTCGCGAAAACCCGCGTCGGTGTCGACCAGCTGGTCGAGCGCCTGCAAGGCCTGAGCCTCAACGCAGACGGCATCCATGGCGACAAGCCCCAGGCCACTCGCCAGCGCGCGCTGGATCGCTTCAAGAGCGGCGACGTGCAGATCCTGGTTGCCACCGATGTGGCGGCTCGCGGTCTGGACATCGACGACCTGCCGACCGTGGTCAACCTCGACCTGCCGATCGTTGCCGAAGACTACATCCACCGCATCGGCCGCACCGGCCGCGCGGGCCAGACCGGTGAAGCGATCTCCCTGGTGTGCGCCGACGAAGTCGACCTGCTCAGCGCCATCGAAATGCTTACCCGCCAGACCCTGCAACGCCGCGAAGAACCGGATTTCATCCCGGAACACCGCGTGCCGGCTACCGACTCAACCGGGCAGATTCTGAAGAAACCGAAAAAGCCAAAGAAACCGAAAAGCGGTGGCGGAGGCGGCAAACGCAATCTGGGCAAATGGGTCGATAGCGGCGAAGCGGCGGCAGAAGTGCCGTCCATCAAGCCAGTGCGCAAAGTGCCGGTGTTCAACACCGGGCCGCGCAAGCGTAAGCCGTAAGAGACAATGCGGCGCGAGTCCGGGCGATCTCACCAGTGCCCGGACCTCCAGTCCCACTGAATGAATGCGTGCTCTTCGTGGGACCGGCTTTAGCCGGGAAGAGGCCAATGTGAGCGCCATCAATTCTGCGGTGTAACAACTGACGCCTTCCCGGCTAAAGCCGGTCCCACTAGGTGACCGCGCTGTGTCAGTAGGACCGGCTTCAGCCGGGAAGAGGCCGGTGTGAGCGCCATCAATTTTGCGATGTGGCAACTGACGCCTTCCCGGCTAAAGCCAGTCCTACACGTGCATGCGAATGCCAGTCCCACTGGGGCGCCTAACGCCCGCGCAGCACATCCTGATAAAGATCCGCATACCCCTGCACCATCTTCTCCGACGTAAACATCGACTCAAATCGCTGCACCGCCTTCAACCCCATCTGCTGTGCCCGCTCTCTGTCATCCCACAGTGTATTCATCGCAACCGCCAACGCTTCCGGATCCCGTGGCGGGACCACCAGACCCGTTTCGTCCGCAATGTTGATGAAGGTTGTGCCAGTCCCCATCTCGCACGAGATCATCGGCTTGCCATACATCGCTGCTTCCAGCAGCGAGATGCCGAACGATTCCGAACGCTGGTGGGACGGGAACACAAACGCCTCACACAGCATCAGCAGCGCGTTCTTGTCTTCATCCGGCAGGCTGCCCACAAACACGACATTGCTGAGCCCGAGCGCCTTGGCCTTTGCTTTGAGTTCCAGCTCCTGATGCCCGCCGCCCATGATCACAACCGGCAAGCCATTTTTGTGCGCCGCTTCCAGCAGGAAATCCAGGCCCTTGTAGTAGCGCAGCGCACCGACGAACAGAAAAAAGCGCTCGCCCAGTTGGTGCTTCCAGTGCTCGAGTTTTACCTGAGACGGGGCAGGGTAGGTGGCGCGATCAAGCCCAAAGGGAATGATCTCGACCTTATCCTTGAAGCGAGTCAGCACGTCGCTGCTGGCGGCATAGTTCGGCGAAGACACGACAATCCGGTCGACACTCCTCAGAAAACGATTCATCAGCGGCGCATACAGCTTGAGCAGCGTCTTCTGCTTGATGATGTCCGAGTGGTAACTCACCACCGTCGGCTTTTTGATTTGCGCGGCGAAGTGCGCGATGTCCATGTACGGCCACGGGAAGTGGTAATGCACGATGTCGGCTTCATGCGCGAGCTCTTTGAAATCCCTGATGCCCGACAACGAGAACCCCGTCGACGCGACATACAGATCCTGTTTTGAGCGGTGTGCGATGTGATTGCCGACCGTCTCGTTACGCGCCGCGCCTTGTGTGCTCAGCGACAGCACCTGGGATTCGATCCCGTGGCTCTGGCAACCCTGTGCCAGTTGGAAGATAACTTGCTCGACGCCACCGCCCTTGCTTTCCGGGAAGTAGGTTTTGAAGAAGTGCAAAACTTTGGTCATCAGGATTCTCTGACGAAACGATAACGTCCGCTGTTCTCGCGATAGGTGCGTTGCGGGCAAGGCGGGGATGTGTGGAGCGGAGAATAAAGGAAAACCCGAAGCACCTCACGGCGCTTCGGGTTGGGTACTGCGGAGTTATGCGTCTGCCAGCATCCAGCCAAGCGTTTCGCTCAGCTCTGGCGTCTGCCAGCCTGGGACCAGCGACTTCAGCTTGCTGTTGTCGCCGCACAAGGTCTTGACCTCGTTGGCCCGCACGAAAGCAGGATTCACTTCGACGGTAAGGTCGTGGCCGGTGATGGCGCGACACATGTCGAGCACTTCACGCAGCGAGTGAGTCTTGCCCGAGCTGACGTTCACGTACTGGCCGAACGGCTTGGCCTCCAGCAGCCCGCGGTAAGCGGACACCAGCGCACGGACGTCGCTGAAATCGCGCCAGACATCCAGGTTGCCCAGCTCGATCTTCCCGGCCTTCTCGCGGAAGTGTTTGACGATCTTCGGCAGCAGGAAGTTATCCGCCTGCCCAACGCCGGTGTAATTGAACGGCCGCGCGATGATGATCGGCAACCGCCCGAACCACAAACTGGCCATGTATTCCATGGCCAGCTTGCTCACGGCGTAATCGTTGGCCGGCGCCGGCGTGGTGCTTTCGTCAAGCAACCCTTCCGACGCATTGCCATACACATTGGCACTGCTGGCGATCAAAACGCTTTCAGGCGCCTTGCCGCAGTGGGCGATGGCTTCGAGCAGGTTGCGCGTACCAATCAGATTGACCTGGTAAAACGCCTCCGCCGCGCCATGCCCGACAAAGGCCAATGCCGCGAGATGAACAACGATGTCCGGCTGAAGGTCCGCCAGCAGCTTGCTCAGACCCACCAGGTCGGTGAGATCCGCCTGATAATAATTGGCTTCATCGGACGGATTGCTGCCCAGGCCAACGACCTCGCAGCCCTGGGCTGTGAGCTCGGCGGCCATATAGCGCCCCGTAAATCCATGAATACCCGTTATCAGCGCTCGCTTGCCGGCGATACTCATCAGAACGAGAACCCTTTTTCGTTACGGCGCAGGTCAGCTTCGACCATCATGCGGCACAGCTCTTCCAGGTTGGTCTTAGGCTCCCAGCCCAGTACTTCCTTGGCTTTGGCCGGGTTGCCGATCAACAGCTCAACTTCGGTCGGGCGGTAGAACTTCGGATTGACCGAAACCAGAACCTTGCCAGTGGCAGCGCAAGTACCGATTTCTTCTTCCGCTTCGCCACTCCACTTGATGGTGATGTCGACAGCCTTGAATGCCATGGCGACGAAGTCACGGACGGTTTCAGTGCGGTTGGTGGCCAGAACGAAAGTGTCCGGCTCATCAGCCTGCAGCATGCGCCACATGCCTTCGACGTACTCTTTGGCAAAGCCCCAGTCGCGCTTGGCGTCCATGTTGCCCAGTACCAGCGAGTCCTGCAGACCCAGCTTGATCTTGGCAACGGTGTCAGTGATTTTGCGTGTTACGAACTCACGGCCGCGCAGTGGCGACTCGTGGTTGAACAGAATACCGCTGGTCGCAAAAATGCCGTACGACTCGCGATAGTTGATGGTCATCCAGTGAGCGTACAGCTTGGCAACGCCGTAAGGGCTGCGCGGGTAGAACGGAGTGTCTTCAACCTGAGGAATGGCCTGAACCTTACCGAACATCTCGGAAGTCGACGCCTGGTAGAAGCGGACTTTCGGGTTAACGATACGGATGGCTTCCAGCAGATTTACAGCGCCCAGGCCGGTGATTTCGGCGGTGGTGATTGGCTGTTCGAAAGAAACGCCCACGAAGCTCTGCGCAGCGAGGTTGTACACCTCGGTGGCTTCGGTGGTCTGCAGCAGGCGGATGCTGGCCGACAGGTCGGTCAGGTCGTACTCGACTAGGTGCAGATTTGGATTGTTCTGGATGCCCAGTTCTTCGATCCGCCAGAAATTGACAGAACTGGTACGACGATAGGTGCCGTAGACGGTGTAGCCCTTGCCAAGCAGCAGTTCAGCCAGGTAGGCGCCGTCTTGACCAGTGATGCCGGTAACGATTGCTTTCATGCGAATCCTTTGAACTCCGTCTTAGTGCTTTACCGCACGTGTTGGGTAGATGATGTGGGCAGGTGCGTATGGTACATCGGGGTTATCTACCGTACCAAGCCTCTCACGCAGTAACACGATGTAAGTGCCGGCGGGGCGCAACGCGATCCTGCCCGAATTCCCGAATAAACGCCCTGTTGGAGCGGGGAGCGGCGCTTTCCTCCCGTATGGGACTCTGGAGAAATGCCAGGAGTGTTACGAATCGTCATCTGCGGCGCCTATCTTTCAGATGAATATTTGGGCGGTCAATTCGCTAAAGCCCTAAAGGTGAGCTAAAACCAATGCCTTACGACACCGGGAGTTGAATCGATGAACGCTTGGCAAACGCGGCATGAGATGGTCGGCGGCATATATAAGCTTCTGAATAAAAATGCGTCGATTGCGGACATCGATCATGTCGTTTCCGATCATTCATTCCTAAAAAGCGACATCGATGTTGCCAGCGTACTGCTGCTGTCTAAAGACGGCCTTGAGCGGACGAGTAAGGGCGTCATGGATATTCATCTGTATCTCATCCATAACGCTCGACTAAAGATGGTGAAGCATCTGCTGCCAGCGGGGGATTCGATTCTTGATCTGGGCGGTGCAAACGCGCCCTTGCATCACATGGGCTTTCCCCACGCATATTCGAAGATTGTGCTTATCGATTTGCCTACCGAAGAGCGTCACAAGGACTTTCAGGTGGCGCTGGATGAGGAGGGGGGGAAGGTTTTTCTGCGCTATGAGGATATGACGGATCTGAAAGGCATCCCGTCTGAGAGCGTCGATTTGGTATGGTCAGGCCAGAGCATTGAACACGTGACGCCTGAGCAGGGGAAGCGTATGTGCAAAGAGGCATACCGAGTACTTAAATCGGGTGGTCGTTTTTGCCTGGATACCCCCAACGGGCATGTTAGCCGCGTTCATGCGGCCACAATAGGAAACCACCTCATCCACCCCGATCACAAGATCGAATACACGCCGGATCAACTGCGGTCGCTGCTGCTGGATACGGGCTTTGTTATCGCAGAGGAGTGGGGGATATGTGAGATGCCTATCACCTGCAAGACGGGGACCTTCAGCTATGACGATTTCCTGGTAGGTGGCGCCATTACCAAAAATATCGACGACGCCTACATTCAGTTCTTCAACTGCCTCAAGCTGTGAGTGGCGGTGCAGCGAGGGCGGCATCGAGTTGTTCGACGCCGCCCCTCGACTTAGCGTTTGACGTGGCAAACCATTGCAAAGTCAACATCAGCACACTGAGCAGACTCTGCCTCAGACAATAGACGCTTCACATTGGCAGCATCGCCGAATTCACTTTTCACGAACACGAATACTGAATGGTCGATGTCGGCGCCTGCGATCTCAGATTTGAGACTGTTCTCGTCACACGGCGGTTGATGGCGAGCAATGTAACCGGTATTCATTTTCAGATTATGCAACGACACGTAGTTCATCATCGGAATGAGCGTCGTCAGCGTGTCTGCCTTTCCGCAGCGAAACTTCGGATAGTAGTAGACGTTGCGAACATCCTTCCCGATCTGAGCGTCCCAAGCCGACTGAGTCATCAGCGGCGTGTAGGGGCGGTTGAGACCTGCCTTGAAATTGGAGCGCTGCATTTTTAGGTCAGAAACCTGCACCACCAATAACGCCAGCATAACCGGGATCAGGACCTTGCGTGGTAGGGTTCGGTACAGCGTCAGCAACGAAAAGATGACGATGATGTAGCCAACCGGCCAGAAAAACCGGCCAGACGCCCGGAACTGAGAGGTCAAGACTTTCATAAAGTCGGGGTAGTTGAGTACCGCAATCTGGCGCGTGCCCAAGTAGATCGAGTCGGATAATGCGTAGCACGCAAACAGTGCCAACACGATAGCAAGGTAGCGATGGCGTCTGACCGTCGCCCAGCCTTCGCGCCGAAGTTGAATCAGCGCGTAAACAAAGCTGGCGATGACGCCCAGGCCAAGGTAGTTGAAGCCTTCATATTGCCCCGGCATCATTGCATCGGGGATCGTGAGATAAGACCCGCCGGTAATTGGAGCCAGCAGGTTCATGGAATAGTAGCCGAACCCCCACTCAGGCGACACCTGTCCGACCGGCATAGGCAGCAGCGCCGCCGCCATAACCAAAATCATCACCACAAACGGGATGATGATGCGAAGCGCGGACTGGCGTGTCAGTTTGTCCAGGGAGCTGAGCGCAGAACATAGATAAATCATCAGCGCCATGACAAACAGGTAGGCATGGACATTGATGCTCACGACCAGGATCAGTGTCCATCCCAATGTCGCAAACTGTCGCAGCCGGTTGCTTCTGAAGTACAGCGCAGTGGACATCAACAGAATCCAGTGCGACATCAGGGAAATGTGGCCGAGCCGGGCCATCAATGCCGGGAAGCAAACCAGCAGCACTGTGCAGCATACAAGTGTGCTCCAGGATCTTACATTCAACTCCCGCAGAATCCACCACCCCCCTACCGATTGCAGGATGAACGCCAGTGCCACCCAGTAGCCGAAAGGATTGAACGGCGCCATGCCGGACGGTAGCACCAGTTTCAACAGCAGCGAGTAGATCGGGATGATGTCGACGAAGGTGGCACGTGTTCCCACCGGGTAATTGAACGTGTCGAACGCCAAAAGCGGGAAGCTCAATGGCGAGTGGAAGTACGCATTGAAGCCGGCGATGTATTGAGTGACGTCTTCGGTTTCGCTCATCCAATAGGAAGACGTGCCGGCAATAAAGCCTTCAGGAAAGTATCGGTAGACAAAAATGGCGGCAATCGCCATTGCTACCAATAACCCTAGCGTCCCGGTGGACGATAGCCACGCGGGCCTTTGGCTGGGCGATACAGCAGCGTTTGAAAAAGGGGTCACAAGATAACCTCAAGCAGTTGGCTCGCACTCTGTTCCCAGGTGAGCCATTGAATAGCATTGGATTTTGGATGCGCGTCATCCGAGTAGAGCGCAAGCCAGCGTTGCAAGCTTTCAACCATTACGCTTTCCTCGTCGCCTTTGAAGTAGTAAGCGTTGTCACCAGCGATCTCCCGGAATACCGGCAGATCACGCGCAATGATTGGCAACTTCTTCTGTGCGGCTTCGATGATGGGAAGCCCGAAGCCTTCACCTTCGCTTGCGAAAATCAGGCAAGACGCCGACGCATAGGTCGCCTCTAATGTGGCGTCATTGGCATCGGACATCCACATCAGACGATTTCCTTGCTCTGGGTGGTTGCTGAGGGCATCGATGATCTCAGGCAGGTTGCGCCTCGATTCAGGGTCGACGCCTTTCCACCCCTCACGACCCACGATCACCAGATTCACATCTACACCTGAGTTCCAGAGCTTGGTGAATGCCCGAAGAACTTGCAGATGTCCTTTTCTCGGCTCAATAGTGCCCACCATCAGGAAAGTGGGCTTGTCACCGAGCTTCGGCACCGCCGGCAGGTCGGCCGTCTCCGACTCTCCCTTATCCAGGTGTGCGTTTATGAGATCGGCACCCAAGTGGAACCAGTTGACGTTGAACGACTTTTGTTTGATCTCCTGCATTTCAACCCACGCGCAGTACTCCGCTGCCACCGATTGGGAAATACACACCGCCCCGTTCAATTTGGTCGTTACTTGCAACCAGCGGTGAGACGGCAGTTCTGCCTGCGGCGGAAAGTATTCCGGCAGCAATACAGGAAGCAGATCAAAGATTGTTGCGTATAGCTTTACCCCATTATTCATAAGGTATGACAGGTAACCGCTCTCGTAAGCGAGCACCAGGCGCTCAGACCAATCCAGAGTCAACACGATATCGCTTTGCCGAGGCGTGACGATTTCTTCGCTCAGCAGATCCGGGAGGGCGCCAATGCTGGCCAATGTAAACGAAGTCGCTGTCTTGTAACTCCAGACCTCATTTGTTTTGCACAGGTACACGGGTTCGAATCGAATTTGGCTATCTGTCTGCTTTAAAAGTGCCAGCATGATCGAGATTGCAACACGCTCGATTCCGGTTCGTAATTCAGTCGCACGAGTCGCTGACACGTCCAGATAAACCGTTCTGAAAGAGCGCTCTGGCGGGAAGTTCTGCGACAGGCAGTCCGCCAGCTTCACGGCACTGTCTTGGATATGAGCATCAGTGGAGTTGTCGATGATCCGACGCGTCAGTGCATCCAGTCCGTAACGCTTGTTGAGGTAGTGATTCTCGATGGCCTCGAAGTACAAGTTGGCGCAATAGTCCGGTGCATGCCGCGTGCGAATGGTTTTCGCCCCTGTCGCACCGAGCTTTTGGCGCATTGGCCTGTCGGTCCACATCGACTCAAGAGCGCGTTTTAGCGCAGGCGTCTGGAAGTCATCAGCAAGCATGATCGTGGCTTCAGGATCAAGTTCAGCGAACGATCCGTTCGCATTGACGATAACCGCAGCGCCATAATTCATGCAGTCCAGAACTGCCGCGGATGTTTCCCCTCGGGAGTTGTTGCGCAGTTGGACGGCAACATCAGAGACCGCCAGATAACGATTGTAGGTCTCAGTGTCAGCCCAGCCGGTGATCGTAATATTCTCCGGATATGCGGCCCGCGCCATGATTTGCTGAAGTTGCTCTTTGTAAGGGAGGTGATGAATGTCTCCCACGAACACCAGCTTGCAGTGAGGATCCTGCGAGAGCGAAGAGTCGACCCAGGCCTCAAGCAGGCAATGATTCATCTTTGTCGGGTCGAGAAATCCGAAGCTGCAGACCATGAAATCTTCTGCAGCGAGCCCGAGGACACTTCTTGCGTTGGCGGCGTCTACCGGTGGCGATGGTTGCCTTAGCAGAGGAATGACGTCGCACTTGGCTTCGAGCGTTTCGCCGTACCACTGCTTGACCAGACCTTTGGCGTAGTTCGAGTGAAGCACTACGCCGTGGGCTCGCTGGAATATTTCCAGGTTGACCGGGTATTTGAGGCGCAGGTCGTCAGGCGTCAGCGTGTGGTATTTCTCGATCAAAGCGCCATAGCCGTGGGAGAAATAAAGCGCTTCATCCCACGCGCCCACTTCGATTTTCTCGTCCTGCAAATAAGACTTCAGGCCGCTCAGGAAAAAATCGTGCAAAACGACCACGCCCGGCACCAATGCCATCAGTTCGAGCATGTGGTGGTGGAAGATCGAATTGCCTACCTGATAAACCACGCGGTCCACCGATCGACTGTTATCGATCAGCCACTGCGGATCGCGGATTGAGCAATGTTGCAGAGCCCACTCATCCGTCACTTCATTCTGGAATACGATCAGTTCGATGTCATAAAGCTTGTGAAGCTCGGGCAGCAGCTCTGCTGAATAGCCGGCGATACCGGTGCGCTCGGGCGGGAGGGGGGACACGAATGCCATGCGCTTCTTGACGATGGATTTGCCGTTATTGCTCTCGGGATTGCGAAGGGCGATATAGTTCTCGAACGCTTCAATGGCAGTAATTGCCGAGTGATCCCAAGAGAACAGCTTCCGCTGCTCGAGGCCATGAGCAATCAGCGTCGCTCTGAACTCGTCATCTTCCATTGCCTGATAAAGCTTGTTGGTAATGGCCCGGACGTCATAGGGGTCGAATAGCGCCTCATCCCAGCCAATGACCTCGGGGATACTCGAAGCTCTCGATCCGATTGCCGCTGCGCCGCATGCCATGGCTTCAAGCGGAGGCAGCCCGAAGCCTTCGTGCCAGGACGGAAACACGAAAACCCGGCAGAGGTTATACAATTTGACCAACTGCACGTCGTCCACGTATCCCAGGAAAATCATGTCCTCGGTTCTGAGGCCAAGCTTTTCCCCGACGGCAATTAACGCATTGGAGTGCTGGGGTGGGATTTTGCCCGCAAACACCAACTGGTAATTTTCGCGCACTTCGTCAGGCAGGCCAGCGAAGGCTTGAACGAGGCGTGTCAGGTTTTTACGATCGTCCGAGCCGCCGGTGTAGAAGGCGTAGGGCTTGCTGATACCTAGGTTGTGGAGGAACACCGACGCTTCTGCAGGCGAAATGGTCAACTTCTGGAAGTTGTCATCAATGGCAGTAGAGATATTGATCGAATTCGCTTCATCAACGGATAAGTATTCAATGCCCTCAGCGCATGAGAACTTGGAAATGGACAAAATTAACGAAGCACGCTGCAACTCATCGACCTTGCCGATATAGTGCTGCTTATAGTCCCGGTTCCATTTCAGGTACTGAGCTGGGTTGAGCAGTGGAATCAGATCATAGTGAGATACGCTAACCGGCGTTTTGGTATCGAATCGGCCAACGCTGGTTACAGCATCGTCCACGAATCCCTCTATCATCGACGACACATGGATAATGTCGGGTTTCAAGCTGGCGATGAAGCCTTCTCGAATCAGTTCCGCTGCTTTTCGCCGCTCGTGGTTGGCGGCGTCCATCTCGGCGACGGGACCAGGGGCGTACCAAATGTGAATGTTTTCAGGCGGCAACAAGTCTTCGAAAGCTGCCCGTATGGACTCGATCGAGTCCGACAACATGCCATTCAGGACCAGATGAATATCGTGATCGCCGCGATTACGCACAATCGCCAATGCTAAGGAAAGACTGTAACGACCGATGCCGCGAAACCGGCTTTCCGTCTGGGCTCCTTGCAAGTCAATAACAATACGCATTATTCAATCCTGTCCCGGGTCTTTTCCGCTAATTTGATTTTTGCCAACACAGCCCGCGCATGAGGCGACAAGTTTTCCGTATCGATGGGGATCGTCGGGTCAATGGTCGAACGGAATATGGGGATTTCTTTCTTGTGGTATCGGCTACGCAGAAACTCATAGGCGCCGATTTTCTTGAGTACAGCGATACCAACGCTCTTCACCGGCTTGTAAGGGCTGGCTTTGCGGATGGCGTAGAAGATGACTTTCCGGGCCATCAACTTGGAGCGGATCTTGACGCCGTCGCGCTTGAGCAACTGCCGCTGCAGAAGTGCGTACCGAACGGTATTTACGACCGATCCCGGCAAAATGACACTTAGCGCATGCAAGCGACCCCTTGTGATATCCAAGTGATGGTCCAAGTGCACGACATGCTTATGAAGATTTGCTGTGTCAACAGCAGCCTTATGAATAAGCCTTTCTTGAGAGGCTAGTTCCAGACTGACTTTGGAATATTCTTCGCGAAGCGTCCGCAGTTCCAGGTGCACAGCGTTTAGCTGAATCTTGTGGCTTCGCTGAAGCGCTTCTAGATCCCCTTTCAAAGCCCCCACGATTTCGTTCAGATTCTCAGCAGATCGCGCTGCAGTGGCTTCGACGCTTGCGAGATAAGTCTCAACGCTGCTGAGTGTGGTCTGCTGAGTAGCATTTACGGTCTCGATACCGGCCACTCTCGCCTCGTAGGCAGAGGCGGCGGCATCAAGTGTCACGCCAAATTCTTGGGCGAACAGCGCATCAAGATCAGGGATAGGCCCACTCGAGGCGGCAGTCTGAGCAACCACGCTGTAGTCGGGGCTTACGCCTCTGAGGACATGCATCAGCGTGACCGTTGGGACTTCCTGGATAGGCTCAGGCTCCTGCAAGCGTAAGACCGTGGAACGTGCAAAACCGTGGAAGTCCGGAATGAATTGGAGCAACAGTGGAGGCAGTGGATTGACATGCGTCGGGTCCATATAAAAACTGGACGTGCCGACAGTCAGGTTCTCCGGATTCGGTGTTTCAAGAATTAACAGCCCCCCCGGTACGAGTACCCGTTTGGCTTCTTCGACCAGAGCATTCAGCTGATCAAATGGGATGTGCTCAACCAGATGAAAGGCGCTGATAGCCATCTGGCTGGCATCGCCAAGTTGCCTCAAGTACGCGATGGCATCATTTTGGGTGACGGAAAACCCTCGTTCCTTACATGCCGTCAGCATCTGCTCGTCCAGATCGACGCCGTGGCAACGAATCTGCATCGCCGTCAGAAGTTCAAGCCATTCACCTCGGCCGCAACCTAGATCGGTGACCGGCAGGTCCCAGCAGGCTTTTAGCTGTTCGAGGAACGGCGAATAAACTTTGAGACGATCAAGGATGAGTTGCCTAGAACCGCGGTGCTTGTCTTCAAATGATCGGTAAAATTCGCTCACGGGCGCTTCCTGATTCCAGTTCTATCCAGCAGTTGTGTGCTTGTTGATACGGGCCGGGCGCATGAAATGAACTCCGTCACGCGGTGCAACCGGCAGTGCTGCGCTTCCACGCAGCAACTGGCGGGGCCCGTAATCAGTCCGGGTTGTTCCTTGTCGCCGGATTCACGCTTCTATTTCGACCTTGGGCGGCATCCAGCTCAGACCTACGAACGTGTCCTGGGCAATGTTCACCACATTGAAAACCAGCGCCAGGTCGAGCCATTCAAAATTCTCGACGATGTGCGTTTCCGAGGCATGCAGCGCGACCGCTACGGAGTAAGAGCCAATGCCCAGATTTGCCGGGAATGTGAATTTGTAAGTGAACTTCTTCCCCGCAGCCACACTGGTCGATTTGCAGTCGAGGTAGTGCGTGTTAGTGCCAAAAATGCTTTGGCCTAACCGGTCCTTGATGACGTACCCCACCACCAGCTCTGGCAAATCGTGGTGGACGTCACCTTTGATGCACAGCGTAACTTCATCCCCGACACCTACGTATTCCACCGCTGCCCCGGCGCGATCATACAAAGAGACGCTTTCAATTGTCGCTTTACGGCTACCGGATCGTGTTTGCTTGGAACCATCCTCGAGGGAGACCACCTCAACGCTCGCGTTTTCCTTGTCGGCGATGAGCGCGTTGTAGTAGTCCATCACCTCTTCCGGCGCACCGTCCTTGATGACGGTACCGCCTTCCAGAAGAATGGCGCGATCACACAACGCCTGAATCGAGCCTCGATCATGCGAGACGATGATCAGAGTCGTGCCCTGGCGCTGGAAGTCTTTGATCCGCGCAAAACTCTTGTGCTGGAAATAGCTATCCCCGACAGACAAGGCCTCGTCGACGATCAGGATATCAGGGCGGAAAGCCGTAGCGACCGCAAAAGCCACCCGCATCTGCATGCCGCTGGAGTAAGTGCGAACACTTTCGTCGAAGTACTCACCGATCTCCGCGAATGCCTCAATATCCTTAATCGCACCGTCAATTTCGTGGTTGTTGAACCCCATCAAACCTGCGGCGTGATAGACATTCTGACGACCCGTCAGCTCTGGGTTGAACCCCATTCCCAGCTCAAGAATCGCGGCAATACGGCCATTCACGTGAACCGCACCCTCAGTGGGCTGCAGAGTGCCGGTGATCATCTTCAGCAGCGTCGACTTGCCTGCGCCGTTTTGTCCGACGATCCCGATGGCTTCACCCGGTCTGATGGCAAAGCTGATATGACGCAGCACCCAGTGCTCATGGTTGGGCTTCGCACCTGCAAAGAACCAGTTAGCGATGCGCTTCCATTCAGAGCTATAAGTCCGGTAGGCCTTGCCCAGGTTGTCAACGGTAAGCAGGGTCATAGTGAGTCCACCATTTCTGGTGCAGCGCGACGAAACATGAATAGCCCCAAAAGCATCAGCAGGATGGAAGCACCGACGGTGATGCCGATCTCGTTCAAGTCGGGTGACACCTGATAAACCAAGACGTCGTGGTAAGCATTCACGACAGAAAACATCGGATTGAAGTTCATGAACGAACGTAGGTATTCGGGGATCACGTTGGCGGAGTAGACGATTGGTGTGAACCAGAACCAAACCTGCAATATGATCGGCACGACTTGGCCAATGTCGCGAACAAACACGTTGACTACACCAAGCACCAAGCCCAGACCAACGGCTAGCGCGGTAACCACCAGGGTCAAGGGGATGAGCCAGAACATATCCAGAGAGGGCATCTGGCCGAGGGCCGCAAATACCACCAGCACCGCGACGAAGAGCAGCAAATTATTGAGCAGGCACGACCCCACTACGATGACCGGCAACGCGATGCGCGGAAAACGCATCTTCTTCATCAGGTTGCCCTGCTCGATGAACAGATTCAGGCATCGCGAGACGATTTCGGAAAACAGGTTCCACGCCAGCACCCCGGCCATCAGATACAGCGCGTACGCATATTTATTGTCAATGCCGGGCAGCCGGGCTGCCAGCACGTTGGAAAGGATCAACGCGTAGATCGCGACTTGAGACAGTGGATGGATGATCATCCAGAGTCCGCCGAGCCGGCTGCGGGCAAATCGGGCAATGAACTCATTGCGGATAGAAGTGACGATGAAGCTTCGGTATTCCCAAAGCCCTTTCAACATGCCGAACATGCAAGGTCCTCGTTGACGCGTTTGATGTTTTTCACTGGGGCGAACGGATCGCTTTGGAAACAGTGGGCGTGCGGGTTCGTAGGCCCGGGCCAGACAGTAAACAACTGTCGTACCGGGCGCACGCCGACGGGTGTTGTGAGGGAATGACGGATGGAAACAGTTCCGGGGTTGGTTTCAGGGGCGGCAGTATATGCATGGTGCAGACGCTGATGTACATGATGTCGACGTAACCGGGCGACGGCCGTTGATGAAGACCGACGAGCGCACGACCTCATGTACAAGTGCAACATCAGATTCAGCCAACAGCCATCACGTGTCAGCGCGGCCGTAAACATCCTCGAAGCGCACTATGTCGTCTTCGCCCAGATAGTCGCCGCTCTGCACCTCAATCAACACCAGGTCTATAACACCCGGATTGGTCAGGCGGTGGGTGTGCCCGGCACGAATGAAAGTCGACTCGTTGGTGTTGAGCATCAGTTCCTGATCATCGTTGACCACAACGGCCATCCCGCTGACGACAATCCAGTGCTCGCTACGATGATGGTGCATCTGCAACGACAGCGAGGCCTTGGGCTTGACCACAATTCGCTTGATCTTGAAACGCTCACCGTTCTCAAGTGTGGTGTAAGTACCCCAAGGGCGGTGGACCGTTTGATGCAGCTGATGGAGGGTGTGCCCCGAGCTCTTGAGTTGGGTAACGATATGCTTGACGTCCTGCGCGTGGTTCTTGTGCGCGATCATCAAGGCATCCGGCGTGTCGATGATAAGCAAGTCCTCGACACCCACCAGCGCAGTCAGCCGATCCTCGCTCTTCACATAATTGTTTCGCGAACCATGGGCCAATACTTCACCTTCAAACCGGTTGCCGTGTTCGTCCTGCGCCGTCAACTCACTCACGGCGTTCCACGAACCGATGTCACTCCAGCCGATGTCACAAGGGACAGTGACCACCTTGTTGGAGCGCTCCATCAACGCGTAGTCGATGGAAATGTCCGGCACTTTCGCAAAGGAGTCCGGGTCGATGGATAGGCAGTGATAGGCGGGGCCTTCGGTCAGGCGGGAGCTGGCGATCGACGCAGCGGCAGCCTCGAGCACGTCGGGCGCGTGCACCGCGAACTCTTCCAGCACAGCGCCGACCTGAAAACAGAACATGCCCGAGTTCCAGAAATAGTTACCGGCGGCCACATAGGACTCTGCAGTGTTCAAGTCAGGCTTCTCGACGAACCGTGCGACCTTCAAGCCACCCTCCAGCCCGGCTGAATCGCCCGTTTCGATATAGCCGAATCCTGTTTCCGGATATTGCGGCTTGATGCCGAAGGTGACCAGCCAACCCTTTTGTGAAAGCTGTACAGCTTTAGCCACTGCAGCGGCGAAAGCTTTCTCATCCTGAATCAGGTGATCGGCAGCCAGGACCAGCATGTGGGCGTCAGCGCCATGCAGCTGCTTAATCTGCAGCGCCGCCATTGCCACCGCTGCAGCCGTGTTGCGACCGAACGGCTCAAGGATAAAGGCTTGAGCAAGGCCTTTTTTGTTTACAGCGCGATATTCATCTTCCGTCTTGAACAGCAGATCACGGTTGGTCACCGTCAAGATCTGGGACACGCCCTCCAGCGCAGACGCGCGCAGGAGGGTTTTCTGAATGAGGTTTTGACCGTCGGGCAGCATCATGAACGGCTTGGGATGGGCCTCGCGAGAAACGGGCCACAACCGGCTGCCGACGCCGCCTGACAAAATTACGGGGATTAGATCCATGTATGACTATCCTTACGCACAAACTGTTAACAAATTAGGTTTCGCAGATGCAAGCGCTTCTGCCTCTCACGATAACGCTGGCGAAACGTGCTAGCCCTTAAGGATGACGCGCGCTTGAGACGTGCTGTTGGCGGTCGGCTGGGACGACCACAATGACAGAGGAGAATAACAGAGACGAGTCGACAGAGGCAGTGATCCAACTGACGCTCTTTAGATAGTGGCGAAAGCCCCTGGATTGCGGCCGCTTGGCGTAAATCGCTCCTAGTGCTCTGGCAACCAGTTGAGGAGACGCCGTTAGCATGTTGGTGAAGCTAGCTGATCGCAACGAAAGGCTGCTATAAGGAAGCTTAGCCTATTGGCGTAATCGCTAGCTGTGGTTGCAGGCAAGGCTGGTGCGAGAATTCGAAAGTGCCGCCTGGGACGAACTCACTATCGGGCTCATAGCTCTAAATGGTTTAATCCAACCCAAACAAATCTCTGGTGTACACCTTAAACAGTGAATCTCGAATTTCATCAGCTATGCGATTTGCCAATATTAAGTCCGACATGTCTTTGAAGTCCTGCAGGTTCGTAACTACTCTAGAGTTGAAGAATGTGGCTTCCTTATAGGTGGGTTCATAGATAACGATTTCAATACCTTTGGCTTTAAGCCGCTTCATCACCCCTTGAACCGACGACATACGGTAGTTGTCGGAGTTGACTTTCATAGTCAGTCTATAAATACCTACTACGTTAGGGTTAAGTTTCAGTATCGAGTCAGCAATAAAATCCTTTCTAATTCTATTTGAATCAACGACAGCTTGAATCAGCGTGCTCGGAATGTTTGAATAGTTGGCCAGTAGCTGTTTTGTATCTTTCGGGAGGCAGTAGCCCCCGTAACCGAAGGACGGGTTCCGATAGTGGTCTCCGATTCGTGGGTCGGCACCCACTCCTTCTATTATTTGACGTGAGTCAAGGTTTCGGATATCAGCATAGGTATCCAATTCGTTAAAATAAGCAACTCGCATAGCGAGGTAGGTGTTAGAGAAAAGCTTAATCGCCTCGGCCTCTGAGGAACCGGTCAAGATCACCTTTACCGCTTTATCCTGGCAGCCCTGTAGCAACAAATTCGCGAAGGCTGCGCCGGTTTGTGATTCATCCCCTACAATTATCCTTGATGGATTCAAGTTGTCATAAAGTGCTTTACCCTCGCGAAGAAATTCTGGTGAAAAAATAATTCTTGTGGTCCCGTGTTTTCGTCGCATTCGTTCGGTAAAGCCGACTGGTACGGTAGATTTAATGACGACAGTCGCGGTTCCATTCAGCATTAAGGCATCGTGAAGAACGCTTTCGACGGCCGTTGTGTCGAAATAGCTTGTAAGTGGGTCGTAGTTGGTAGGCGTACATATAATGATAAAGTCTGCACCAGTGTACGCAGGTGCTTTATCTGCGGTTGCAATAATGTCAATGTGATCATCTGTCAGATATCTTTGTATATCCTCATCTTTAATCGGCGAAGTCCGGCTATTGATCGCGTCTATTCGTTCGTTAGAAATGTCTAAAGCCCAAACCTCATTATGTTGAGCCATAAGAATCGCGTTAGCTAGACCTACGTAACCAATGCCAACAACAGTGATCTTCACAGTGAATCCTTTTTAGCGACTTATCGACTTATCGACCTATTAATTGACGGCTAATCGCAATCGTTCATTATATTTAAAACCTTTTCATCTTCCAGCCCGGCAAGAAGGGGCTGAATGCTTGAACGGTCCAGCTTCAAAGCTCCGGGTAGTGCGTCCAATGCTAACTCGGCTCTGGCAATGACAAACGCTTGCGCTTCTTTTATTGCGCATTGCAATTCTTCATTATCAAAAAAAGCGATCCGTGCTTCTTCATATGCGCTCCAGCCGCTCTCCGGGAAGTCTAAAACAATGGTTTCATCTGACACCCGCTCGTAGCCAGTTGTTCTGTTAAGCTTAAACGACGATTTGCCGGAAGGATTCCCCCTAAATATGATTGACAGGTATTCAAGTTCTGATCGCGACATTCTATGAATAACGAAATAATCCTTTATGCTCGATAGCTCTCTTGCGATAAATTGGTGATTCAAACCTTCCGACTCAGCACCTTGGTATGGTCGGCCATCTGCAAGTACGGTTTCATCGGCAGTGGACTCATACCGAGGCTTATGTATATCTAAAGATCTGAACTTTGAGTGGGTGCCGACAATAGATTTTCCTAGTCTAGAAAGTTTGTATGAGTGACTATTATGCAGTGGCGCAAATGCCTTGCAGTGACCAGCTTCGGTCAACCATTCGAAGTACACTGATCCCACATTTCCGAGCCGGTTAAGACAGTCATGGATGGTGTCTTTAAAATTGTACGGAACCCAGAATTCGTCGACATCTAGGAACATAACGTGTGAGGATCTATCACTGCTTCTCGCATAAGCCTCTGCATAAGCGATATGTTGGATATGAGCAGCCACTGCACTATCTGCTAAATCGATCCAGTCGACGCTTCGCCATGTCACGTTGTCCAAGTTGCTACTCAAGATATTCAAAAGCTGAACGCTGTTGTCAGTGGTCCGGTTTACTAGCACCTCGATCTCGTCAAAGCCAAAGTAGAGATGGTGGAATACCCACTCGGGCAGATAAGGAGCCTCGTTTTTAGCAATAGCAATAAGTTTAATATTGGTTCTCATGGGCTTCACCAGTTAGATAAATGGGTTTGATCCGATCTCAGAGACCACTGGCCCCCATTTGCGGACATGAGTAAGATTGCCTGTGTTGAATTTCTCCCTTATGTCAGGCAGGTTCAGCGCTTCCCATTTATCCATGGGGTGGAGTATGTGGAATGTGTTCAATCCAAGATCACTTGGATTTTGTGCGTCTGAGCAGACATTATCCCCGACATGTAAATATTGGTATTTCTCGTCCCTTTCTTTGAGCTGTTGCTCAATCATCGACCACATCGTGCCATTGTCTTTGCGCAAGCCAAGTTCTGATGATACAAACAACTCATACGGACAATTTATCCCTGCCTTCTCCAAGATTAGTTCTATGTGATGCTGCTTGTAGTAGGTGTCCGTGATGAACTGTATGATTTTGCCATCTTGGTGAGCTTGATTAACTATCTCGACCATCACCTGTTTGCCGTTTAGCATTTCAAAGTCTACAAAAAATTCTAGATCGGCTAAGGTTTTGTAAGAGTAATCAGTATCAAGCGTTTGCACAATGCGCTCATAAATCTCATATATGTCAACATCGCCACTAAAATTGCGTTCTATACGTAGTTCCAATTCGGTTTTATTGCGCAACTTGACAAAGTCTTCTCCAGTGATGCCGAGGCCCGCTTTTTCTGCAAGGATGTACTTGGCTAGATCAGGCTCAAAAAAATCCCGCTTTACAATTGTGTCGAATACATCGAATGATATGATTTTTTTGACCGAGATATATTGCTTTAAGATTTCATTGTTACCCTGATGATAGGCCTTGAAGATAAAGGTCTCGTCGTTGCTAAACGATGCGGATGCAGGGTCGTAGAAAAACTGACGGTAATTGTTCTTTTTTGCAATAAATGGCAGGAGTCTTTCCAGTACGTGCAATTCGGTGCCGTCAGCCGGTATTGGTTCTGCAGGGAAGTCGTCATAAGTCCATGTGCGTTCCAGCAAGTCTCGAAGGGCTTGAGGCCGTGCCCAAAACATTCCTCCAACTGGATACCCAAAAAACTCTCTTTCTTGGTCTGCCTCGTATTTGGTATTTAACGTATGTCTACCCAGGCCTTTATTTTTGAGCCAGTGGTTTACCCATGGCGGTAAATTCCAAAACGACGTCGGATAGAACAGTCCCAAGTCGGTCTGTTGTTGCATAATTTTCAGTGCTTGCGAGATTACCTGCTTGTCTTTCGCAAGGTATTCTATAAGGAAGTCCGCCCACTGAAGTTGATCCTTTCCAGAATATAGAGACTTCTTCGAGTGCATATGAAGGAAGAAATCATATTTCATGAGCTCAGATCCGAACTCCACCAGCATGGGCCCGAAATTCCTCCCCCGGTTCGGTACGGTTCTTACTTTAATACTTTTAATTAACTTGTTCCGTGAGAAGTTATGTTCGCATTTTGCCTTCAGGTGAGGGTCCACAACTGTGATAAATAGGTCGAGCTCAGTTGGGAATCCTACAAGCGCATCATAAAATCGAGCTATGAAATCTTCATAAAATACATGTAGCGCAACTGCATAGCGCTGTTTGTTATCGAACTTTTCCTGGCTGGCTACTAACCTTTGATTGGGCTGCCATTTTGTTGTGAGCGGTACATTGCTTGAGGGTTGGCCACCGCCTTTTTGAATGTAGTGCGTTAATGGAGAAATACCTGATATATAAACATCTTGGTTATGTTGAAGATATCTTACGCCGTCGAATGCTTCGGACGGTTGCACATCCGAAAAAGTGGACTTTCTGAGATAGTCATCAAATGCGTCTTGTTCAGTATTGAACCTAATCCTGTAAGTAGATTGATACCATTCAGCATTAAATAATCCGAGGTTTTTTGCCTGGACCATTAGTGACTTGTTACTTGGCATGCCCATTGTCCTTACACTTTTAAACTGAAGTGGGCGACAGTTTGAAGTACGCCCAATCCACTTATGTGATCATCAATTTCTAGCACTTCCGATATGATGCTTGGGAAAATGCTGGAGTTGTTGAGGAAAACACTCAAATATTTATTTATTTCATCGCTAGACATTATCTCAGAATTCCCAATAGCCGCTATCGCATAGCTCGTTGCGCCAGAAATTATCTCGTCAATAATAAAATAGTTTAGCTGTGTTTTTGTAATGGTGCCATAGTTAAAGCATAGTTCTTTCCCGTTTTGCAGAATGTCTACAACTTGACCGTGCGGAGCAGTCAGAATTGTCTCAAGGTATAAGGATCTATCTAAAATGTTGTGCCCTTCACCAAAGTTTATACCTTCTAAAATATGGGCCCTAAATTTCATTTTTTTTGTATTTTTTGCTTTTTCAGTGGTGAAGAAATAATGGCCTTCAGCAGGTATACCGGTAATGCCATGCAATAGTTTTTGTATCGTACCGGCGTAACCAATATCTACAAGATGTTCTGTCCCCTTCGCGCCATACTCTAAAGATTTGCGGTATTTGCTATAAGCTTTTCCCTTCGCTCCGCAGATTCGTTTCAGAGTTTTCTCCGCTTTAGCAAAGAGTTCGAGCACAATTCTTTTGTCCCCAGGTAGACTGATACTTGTCGTAAGCGCCTGATCTGAGTAACCTGCTTCTTTAGAGATTATTCCAATTTCTTCACCGGTAAAATGATAACGCTGTGAGAGTAATTCCCTAAAGCTTCCCTTGTAGTGATGTTGGAGGCTCAATTCCCAAAGCGCTTTATCTTTTAGGCTAATCTTGAAAAGTAGAGTGCGCGAGCATAAGAAGTAGGTGGATTGTACTTGCTTAATAAGGCCAAGCTCGCAAAGCTGATCATAAACGTTCTTCAGTACGTAGCCTTCTCGTGCCAGAAAGCGCAGCGCCTTGATTCCAGAATTCGCAAGGAGTTGCTTGTTTAGATTGCTATAAAAAAGGGCAAAAATAGGCCCAAGTAAGGCAGCTCCAAAGTTTCTTAGCAATATTGCGTTTTTGTCGTCTATCCAGGGTACATTAGCGCTGCACTGCTTGGTGTCCTTGCGTTTTCCATATTCCCTGACAGATGAAGATTCTGGACTGTCTGAGACAATAGTGTCTAATTTCGATATCTTGTCGTTGGCATAACGAGTATTGAAGTGGAGCGCGGCTGACATTTGCGCAGAATTAGGTGTCAATGTTGAATAAATATTCAATGCGGCCTGATAATCTTTCTCCCTCAAGGCCTGATTGGCGCGTGCGAAGGCGGATATGTCGTCATTATGTTGCATAATCATCTCGTCTCAGGCTTTTGCATTTAGGCGTCTGTTCAGCAGCCCAGCCAGCATGCATCGCGGTTAATAATCTAGGGTTTCAACTTCTGCCCTTCTGTACCGTGCATGGCCCGGAAGATGGTCGTTAAAGTCCTGCGCATCTGTGTCGAGATTTGCTCCCATTTAGGCCAAAATACGTGCGTTATTTCCGATTTTTGCAAGTGTGTTAGTTGTTGTTGAAGAGTAGTGATGATCCCTGTTATGAATATTTGGTCAGCTTCTAACAGCCGATTCCATACTCCAACATCCATCATGCTTGGCTCCGCAAAGCGAATTTCTAAGCGCGCTCCACGATCGTCGTTGCTTTCAGCAAACCAACTTTTCAATGTTTTTCTAGTAGTGATTCCAAATTCTAATCTTGGGTTTTGACCAAAGTGACTTTGCAGGTCAATCGTTGCGATCTTATATTCAAAGTATTCCCAAGCTTCTAGTCCCATGCTGGGGTTTATTAACTTAATCCCTAAAGCTTTGTACACGCCCTGATCTACATGGTCCTGCATTTTCACGTCGTCATACCGTAATAGCGTCGGCCAGCGTTCAAGATCTTGTTTAAGTTTCAATAGTGCCGATCTGACAGTGCTCAGATCTAAATCTGTTGGGAGAATGTACTCAGCTGGGTGGCTTAGTAGCTTGATGAGGCTTCTGATTAGTTCATTCAGTCGCAGCCAATCAGTAGTCCCAAGCCTGCTGATGCCAATATTGCCTAACTGGTAGGCCGATCCAGGGGCCGGTCGAACAACAAGTTCTTTAAGCTCGCCGAACTCATCATTCCATCGAAGCCAGTTATTTGTAGATCTTGGGATGGTAAGGCTTGCCTCGTTATCGTCAACTACAATGATGAAGCTGACCTGGGGATGACAAATGTTCCCGAGATAAACATTCGTTAGGACCCATTCAGTCGCGTTTGCACCCGCCCGCTTTATGGGCGTGACTGAGATGCTGTCGAATTCCCAGTGATTTGGAAGTTTGGCGAGGAGCTTAGCAATTTTAGCGTTGGTTACTCCCTTATACCCCGGATCTGTACTTTCCAAATGCGCACGTTCTGCCGCTTCTTGGGCGCGATGGAGCTCATGGAGTACGCGCTGGAGCTCCAAGCGGCTGCAGGCAAGTTCGAGCTGAGCAGTCTTGAGCTCAACGTATTGGCGGCTATTTACAGCCAGCAGCTCAGATAGACTGAGCTTTTCTTGGGACCCTAATACTTGGTGAGCCAGTAGCTTGGCAGAGCGCTTTACCTCTTCTCCGGCCGTAATCCTCATTGCTTTATCACCCATCTTCGCTTAACCATGTATTCCAAATTAATACTCATCAAACTCCGCTTTCGTTAGCACCCAAAAAGGGGCCATGAGCGTGAGTTCCGTGGATATCGGTACCTCGATCTCACCGGAGCACCTCAGTGGCCACTACGGCTCGCCCTGTTCCTCTGAGGCATCGCCAATCCACCGTAAGCCCCAGTTAAATAATCATGACTCAGTGCTGGGTGATAGTAGGGATCGCTATAGCCTTCCACGCTCCAGCGCTCCATGAAGTTTTGCTGTTCTCGCCGCGCTCTTGACCTTCTCTCAGCGCTCGCATCCTTCCCACGGCTCGCCGATTCAGCATGAATAAGTTTTGCAAACGCTGTCCAGATCAGGTTCAGGCCTGACTGCTGAATGCGCAGACAAAAATCGACATCGTTAAACGCGACAGGGAATGCTTTTTCATCCAGTCCGCCTAGCTCCTCGAAATCCGATTTGCGAACCAGCAAGCAAGCCGCCGTCACCGCGCTTTGGCGTCGAGTAAGTTGATTCGTCGCGAGGTACCCAGCATCGTTTTCCTCTAGGTTGTTGCCCGTGTGTGCAGCCAGGCCATTGATGCCCACCACCACACCGCCGTGCTGAACCATGCGGTTCGGCCAGAGCAGTTTCGCCCCCACCGCACCTACCTTGTCGCGCAGCAATTGACTGACCATTTCCTTCAGCCACCCCGATTCGATGATCTCGATGTCGTTGTTGACCAGGCCAATGATTTCCCCTGAGGCGTGCTCGACTGCGCGGTTGTTGATTGTCGAGTAATTGAACGGATGCGGATGCGGAAGCACCTTCACGCCTTGGGTTGGCAGGTAGCGCAGGTACTCCAGCGCAGCCGGGTCGCTGGACTGGTTGTCGACAACAATGATTTCCAGATACGGGTAATCGGTGTTGTTGAGCAGCCCCTCAATGCACGTCCGAAGCAACCCCACCTGGTCGCGCGTAGGCACGATGAGGCTGACCCGGGGCAGGGTGAGCGGCAGAGGCCAATGGGCGCGGAGCAGTGCGGGAAACTGGGACAACGCTTTCACAGTTGCGCCTGGTACAAGCGATTGGCATAGCCAGGCGATCGCTTGGTGACGATCCATTGATGGCCATGCCTGCTCCGGGCTGGAAGGCGCACGATGGTCCCTGTGATAGATGACTTGCGGCAAATGCACAACCGTCGCTTCGAGCTTTTCGGTGGCGAGCACGATGCCTGCGATCAAAAAGTCCCAATTCAACGATTGCAGTTCACTTGCGGGTGCAAGCAGGGACAGCGCAGCCTGGATGATGTCCGTGCTGAAAATCGCCCCGGGCGTGAAGATGTCCACACCAATGAAGAAGTCGACATCCCACAGTGGTTTGAGCCATGGCAGGCTCCGCTCTCCGTTGGGGCCATCGCGGTCACAGTCGGCATATGCCCAGGCGACGTTGTCATCGAGCAGACCGGTCAAATGATCAAGTGCTTGGCTGGCAAGACGGTCGCCGGCTCTAAGTGGGACAACGCAATCGCAGCCCGCTTTCAACAGTTCGTTCAGGGCGGGCAGCAGATTGTCTGCGGACGTTCTGGCGACTTGAAAGGGTGTGATTTTGTGCGCGCGCAGACTCGCCAGGCTGACGCTTTCAAGGGTCATATCCCCTTCGCTGAGCAAGAGCACGCCTGGCTTTTTTTTCTGAGGCTGAGGGTTTCGCGGAGGGGTGTACTGAAAGACTTCGAACCACTGCGGGTAGTGCTTGAAACCTGCGCTTTTCGGCGAGCGCAGTGTTTGCTCTTTCGCCACGCTGTTTAGCAACGCGAGTGTCTGCTCATCGGGGCCATGGGAATCATGCTGTTTCAGCAGACCTTCAAGGCCCTCCGGCCAACAGCACAGTTTTATAGGACTTCCAGAGAGCTCATGCCCCATGTCGTTTTCAATGTGCAGCGTGTGGGGTTTGCCGTCGGCCAAATCCCATGGCAAATCAAGAGTGAATCCGTGGTCGCTGGTAGAGCGATATACGAGCGCCTGGTGGTGAGTGTCACAAGACGCTCGTTCCAGCACGCTGTCGTCCTCACGAACGGTGATCTGGACATGCCGCTGTGGTGCGTCAGGGTCCCACGACCATCCGCTCAACCGCAAACCGCCGCTGTGCCACACTTGCGAGGCGACGGGGGCGGGTTCTTTGCTTGGCGCGGCGGGCAGCAGAAGGTCACCACTGAGATGGACTTCCCGGTTAGCGATACGCGCAGTGATGTGTCGTGCGTCGGCTAGCCAGCTTTTTCGCAGCTGTACGCCAAAGCCATGGAACTGGTCGCCGAGGTCTGCATTGGGTTCGAATTGATCTGCGCGCGTGAGCGCGACGCAGGCTCCGTCAACCATTACTTCGATGACCAAGCGCTCATCCGGGTCGGCCATGTTAAGTGCCCAGCCTTGCAGCACGTCTCCATAGAGTCCCGTGATAGCGCCACGCATTGAGCTGTGGTTGACCTGCGCGCTGGGGGCAGGCTTGGTTACGACTTCTTCTGACATTATGCCCGGCTCAGTGAAAGGGGAAGTTGATTGATCGACAAAGCACCGGCATCACGGGAAACCGATCCGGGCACTGCGTAAAGCGGCAGCCCAAGCATTGTTGCCAGCTCCGGGGCTTTCCATCCGGCCCCGGGATCCTTATCGAGGCTCAGGGCGCCTTGGCAGTCGACGAGGTTGAGGCACTCAGCCTGATCGAGCCCCTGAACCTCGGGTAAAGCATGAACTGCGCCAGTGGCCAGCAATGCTTTAAGCCAGGGCCCGTCGCCGAGTGCGATCAACATAACGTTGAGGCGCAGCCGGGTAAGCCTGCGCGCCAGATCAATCCATTGGCCTGCGACCTCGGCATTGCGCAGTTCATCGGCAATCAGCAACACCCGCGGGGCTTTTTTGTTGGGCCGCGCGTTCCTGGGTTTTTTGCTGTCGACAGTGATGCTGGCGTTAGGCAGAGCATCGGCATACCGGGCTCGCAGCGTTTTCCACGGCACGACAACGCTCGTCGCTCGCCCGGCGAACTCACACCAGTCACGAGAGGCTGCTTGATCCAGCAACTCATCGTCCTGGCACAAGATGTGGTACGGTTTTTCCAGCGTGGCTGCCAGCGCTAAAAGTTCTTTCGGGCAGGCAGTGAGCTGTCGATACACGATCTCGTCCAGCGGAAGCTTGCGCAAGTCGTTGATCAAGTCGCCAGCCTCGGCGGGCAGTCGGTACTCGAGGCTAAGCAGCAAAGGCTGCAATTCCGCCTGCAGTTTCACAACCGTTTGGCTGCCCTCAAAATGCCAAGTGAGACCCAACGGCGTCTTAAAGGACGCGTCCCTGTGGATTTGCAACTGCCGTAACCCGGTCAACGGGTGCGCGTTGGCAGGGGCATCCACCATCGACGCAGCCAGTTGCCCAAGTCGTGCGCGCTGGAGCGCTTGGCGCGGGAATTTGAGCGGATCGCGGACGCAGAAATCCTGATAGCGCGCGGAAGCATTCGGGTAACGGCGCTTGAGAATGGCGTTGTTGTGCGCAACGCGAAGCGACTTCTCTTCACCGAATGAAATGCCTCCCTGGTGGGCGACGAAGACATTCGGTGCGCCCATATGGCGCCAGCCCAAGGAGCGAGCCCGCAGGCACCAGTCGGTTTCCTCACCGTAGCCGCGCATCAGGTGGACTTCATCGAGGTAGCCCGCTTCATCGATGGCATCGCGCTTGATGTAAAGGCAGAAACCGCATCCGGTTTCGATCTCCACGGCCGGGCTGTCGGTGACTCGGGCCATCTCGTCAAGTCCGGCCTGCTCCTGGGCAGTGGGCATCGTGTGGCTTACCCGGCTTACCGGGAAGCTCATCAGTTCGCCGTTGTTGGTGAATGGCGTGACGGAGGCGATGTCTTTTGCGCTGTACGCTACAGCACGTAAACGATCCAGCCAGTTGCCGTGCACACGGGTATCGGCGTTAAGCCACACAACATCGCGCTCCGGGCTCAGCGCCATGCCTCGGTTCACATTACGGATAAAACCCAGGTTGGTGGCGTGCTCAATGTGTTCGATGTCACCTGTAGCCGCCAGGTCCCTGAGCGCCTGACGCAATACCGGATTCGGAGTTGCATCGTTCAGAACGACTACACGGTGGGCTGTGCGGTTGAACTCACGGCTGCGCAGCACGCTGTGCAGGCACTCGAGTGTTTCTTCCAGGCCGTCATAAACTGGCACCAGTATGTCAACAGGTTCGAGGCGAGCTGCGTTTTTGCCAACGGGCGCCGGGGAAACAAACACCGGCAAGTTGGAAAGAGGGCTTCCGCTCAACGGGGTGCCGTCCTCGAATCGGACATGGAGCGTCTTTGCCGGGTCTTTGATCTGCAGCCGGAACGCACCGTGATCCAGGCACAGTCCTGAGTGAGTCAATAGCGGATGGGGATGCTCAGCAACGCATTCATGAAGTTCATCTTGAGCGTGGACGGACACACGGACAGGACTTTCTGGCGACTTGAGATTGATCGCCCAGCCCGAGACTTCACAACGCTCGGCATCGTACTGCGCGACTCCAAGGAAACTGGAAGCGCCTGCTTGCTTCGCCAGCAGACCGGCGATCAGTTGCAACTCTTGCGCGTCGTTGATTTCAGGGAGGAGGGCGAGTATCAGCTTGCGCAGCTTCTCGGGCGACTCAGTCCGACTGCGTGCCTGCCAGAGCATCGAGCGCAATGCGGCGTCGGTGGGGTTTTTTTTCCAGGCGGCGTTCAGTAATCGCGTCGCCAACACGGGTTTTCCGAGGGCTAATACGACACGCCCGGTTAATGCCTGGATGTCTGCCCGTTTCGGTAGCCAGGCGGCCGCTGAGCTGAGGTAGAGAAATGCCTGATGCAGCTGGTGTTGCTGCATGGCGCCGATGCCTTTCCAAATCAAGGCTTCGGATCGGTATTCGGGGGTTTGGAGCGCTTTTTCCAGAAAAAAAATGGCCCGGTCCGACTCGCCATTTTGACGAGCGAGCTGGAATTTTTCCATGAGCGTGCCTGGCTCAAGGTCAAGTTGGGTAGAAGTGGCCATTGGCTGATTCACAGATAAATAAAGAGGGGCGCCCGCGAGGGAGCCCCTTTTTTTGAAAACCCCCGGCCTTTCGGCCGAAGGTATTCGGGGTGACTAAGGAGCGGTGAGTTAGACCGAACCAGGTACAACTACAACGTTGGTGATGTGAGCTTGTGCATCAGCAGAACCGACGATGTCGATGGCCACTTGAGATTGCGACACACCGTTGTCCAGAGCGGTCAGCCAGAACGCTTTGCCGCCTACATCGTTTGCGTCGTTGTCACGACCCAAAGCGTTGGTGTAGAGGGAGTTCACGAACTCGACGTTAGCGTGGTCAGCGGCTTCGCTCGAAGTGATGATCCCGGAAGCGATGTCAGTACGGCTGGTGCCATTGGCCAGGGCGTCAACCCAGAAGTCCAGACCAGTGGTGTCTGCAGTACGACCCAGAGCGGACTCATACAGACCGTTTACGAAGGCAGTATCAGTGATGGTAGTGCCTTGATCTTCAGCCGATGCAGCGATGCTAGCGGTAACTTGAGCCAGGCTCTGACCATTGGCAACAGCGTTCGACCAGAAGTCCTGACCAGCTTGGTCAGCGCCAGTGCCGGTGTTCAGCAGGTTGTTGTACAGGCTGTCCAGGTAGTTATCGACGAGGACGTCTTTGTACTCGGCAGAGTTGACAACGACATCAGCCAGCGAATCGGCGCTAACGCCGTTGTCGTGGGCTGTGGTGAAGAACTCAGCGCCGCCAGCATCGACGTCGCGACCCAGCAGGCCTTCGTACAGACGCAGAACTGCAGCATCGTCAGCGTTGTCAGCGATAGCCAGAGTCTGGTTGTCGGTGAAGGTCAGGAATTCAGCGTGGGTAACGCTGGTGGTCTGCTCGTCACCGTTCAGGATCAGAGTCGAGCCCGACTGAGTAACAGTGAAGTCAGCACGTGCGCCACCGATCACAACAGTGTCGAAACCTGTGCCAGCATCGATGGTGTTGGCAACGCCAGCGCCAGTGATGATGGTGTCGTTACCTGCACCAGTGGTGATGAAGTTAACGCCAGCGCCGCCGATGACGGTGTCGTTGCCGCCGCCAGTGGTGATTACGTCGTTGCCGTCACCGCCGTCAACAGTCACGTTTGCATCGCCAGTTACGGTGATGTTGTCGTTGCCGTTGCCACCAACGATGATTTTGTCAGCGCCAGCAGTAGTAGCCAGGGTCGCAGTCACGCCAACATCGCTTTGGATGATGAATACGGAAGCGTCAGCAACGGCTTTCAGGTCAACAGTGATCTGAGGAGCAGCGGCGCGTGCCAGGGTGTTCACGTCTGCCGAGATGGTGACGACGTCCGGAGTCACACCTTCTTGACCAGTCACAACACCAGTAGTTGCATCGAAAGATGCTACTGCTACGGTGGTGCTAGCGGTATCGAGGTTCAGCAGGGAGCTGATGGCCGCGATGGTGGAGTCGGAGATCGACGGGTTGGCTGCCAGCGAGGAGGACAGGTCTGCTGCTGTTACCGGAGTATCATATTGCAATGCCATGAGTCATATTCCTGATGTGTCAGGCCAATTGGCCGATGTTGCTATCTGTCTGCGTAATCGCAGGTTTTTCCCTGAGAGACTTATGGCGGAGAGCGTTGATCTCGGTGACGGGAGTAATTGAAAGCTGTAAAGCAACCAGCGGCTCACTGCCACTGGGTCCAAAAAGCATCTGTTCTGCGACGATAGGCTGGGGCGAAGCGCCCGCAAACACGACGTAGCCAGTCAATTCATATTGGGAACGATCAGGGCCGGTCAGCCCGAAGCCAACCGCGGTCAGTGATGCGTTCTTATTGCGGGCCCCTGTGAAGCTGCCCGTCAGCACCTTCTGACTGGGGCCTGCGCCGGCGATAGTGCTGGTGTAAGCCAGATCAACGCCCGCAGGTTTGTTATCCCAGTGAACAGAAAAGCCTTCCAGTGGTTCGCTACTGCGCGCGTCACCCAGACATTCATCCACTACGGAAATGTCGCCAGCTTTTCCTACATGGCCGGTCAGCTTCAGCACGGCCCGGACAGCCGTCGTGCGTGAGAAAGCCACGGCCTCTGGGGTCGGAGTCGCTGGCAGGAAATTGCGCATAATTGCCGGAGAAGTATCGATGCGGTCAATGCGCAAATCGACAGGGTCGACGGCGACGTCGGCCAGATAGTATTCGGTAATTAAGACGGTTGTTACCGCGCCCTTGACCCGCCCGATGATGCAGTCGCCGAGCTTGGTTAGCATGTTCTTGGACACGCCTTCCGCAGGAAAGAAATCAATGACGCCCTTGCCGAGCGGCGCTTGCTGCAAGGCAATGCAGACGCTGCGCTCTGCAATGGGCTGGGAGGCGTAGCGAAAGATATACATCCCGGGCTCAAGCAGAGTTACGCGGGAGGTAATTTTCAAGCCATCTAATGTTTGCGACTGCACTCAATAAGTTTCCTTCTTATCCCGAGCTGACAGCAGTTGAGAGTCTCAATCCAATCAACTCACTCCAGATACCGTGCAACTTAATGGCGTACTGGTGGCATTTGCCGAGAGCTGAGACTAATGGATCCAACGAAAATGTCAATTCATTGGTAGGAAATTTCCTCAGATGAGGTAAGAACATCCCTGCAGGCATAGTGATATGGATTCACTGATTTGTGGGGACCGTTGGTCAGCTCAAAGGTGGGAAGGCTGAGCAGTCGTTTCGACGACGGTAGCCGGCAGCGATGAGGCGATATTTCCATATCATGACCGATCGTCGTTTGGTGCTAAAGAAATAGATGAAACGGCCGATGCTACTGTCGGCGTGGGCCGTTATAGCCCGTCCTAGAGCGCTTGCGCCATGGAAAAAGAGCTAGAAGAATATCTCGAATGAGCGCGTGCCTGATGGGGGTTTCTGATGCGATTCTGCGCGCCCGCCGCGCCTACGCTGCTACGGCATCGCTGGCCGGCTGACTCGGTTCCCATGTTTTTATCATTTGCCAGATCCTCCAAATGAGGGCTGAGTGGCATGGTGTTATGAGGGCAGCAAGCGACATTAATGAGGCAATAACTACGCATATTAAAGCCGTTGCTGACCACTCGTGCGGAGTTCAGAAGTTGTATAAGGAAATATCTCGAAATTATAAGAAGGGCAATTAGGCGCTTCCGGCAAGTTGCGAATCCATGGAGGAATCTGTAACGCCCGGGCTAGGCAGGTAGTTCCCTTTCTAACAAAAGTTTCATGAAATCTGCCCGGCGGGCGCATTTTTGATGGCCCTTTAATGCTGTCCGGGCGCGATGCCGATGGTACACTCAGCCGCTTTCGCAGCCCCATCTCATCAGTAATGGATTCCATGAGTCGCTCACACGAAAACAATCTGCAAGCTGCCCTCAGGGCTTGTAAAGGCAGCTTCCTCTCCGTCGGTTTCTTCAGCTTCTTCGTGAACACGTTGATGCTGGTCCCCACCTTTTACATGATTCAGGTTTCTGGCCGCGTAGTGCCCAGCAGCAGTACATCCACGTTGGTCATGTTGACCCTTATCCTGACCTTACTAATGGCGACGCTTGGCTCTCTAGAGTGGGTGAGGTCAAGGATCATGGTCCGCATCAGCAACCGCTTGGACGTGCTACTGAGCCGTGATGTCTATAGAGCTAGCTTCAAGAGGGCGCTCGCCAGTGGCGGGATGGACGCTTCGGCCCAATCATTGAATGATTTGACTTCGCTGAGGCAGTTCCTGACTGGAAATGGGCTCTTCGCGTTGTTCGATGCGCCTTGGTTGCCCATCTACACAGCGGTCATGTTCCTGTTCCACCCCTGGTTTGGCTGGATGACTGTCGGTGCTGCGGTGGTATTGATAGCACTGGCGTACCTTACTCACCGGTATACCAGCAACGCACTGGCCGAAGCCAACAAGCAGAGTCTTACCGCGAATCTGCATACCACCAAGAGCTTGCGCAACGCTGAGGTGATCGAATCCATGGGGATGCTCGACACTCTGATGGGACGTTGGGCGGTCCGACAGCGTCGTGTGCTCGTCTTGCAATCCGATGCCAGCGACAAGAGCGGTGTCATCAGTTCTATCTCCAAGACTTTCCGTAACTGGGCCCAGTCTATGATGCTCGCGGCGGGTGCGTACCTGGTCATCACCCACGAGATCAATCCTGGACTGATGATGGCCGGTTCTTTGCTGCTGGGCCGTGCGCTGTCACCCATTGATCAGATGATCGGCAGCTGGAAGGGCTTCGTCGCTGCGCGCATGCAATATCAACGTCTGAACGATACGCTTGAAAAGCTTCACTCCGAGCCTCAGCGCATGTCCTTACCGAATCCAGAAGGGCATGTGCAAGTTGAGAACTTGGTTGTCGCCCCGCCAGGCGCCAAAGCGCCAGTCATACGCAACGTTAGCTTCGTGGCACCAGCGGGCAGCATCGTTGGGATTGTCGGCCCAAGCGCAGCGGGGAAATCAACGCTGGCCCGTGCGCTGCTCGGCATCTGGCCGCCGCAGCACGGCACGGTGCGTCTGGACGGCGCGGACATCAGTTCCTGGGACAAGCAAGAACTCGGTCCGCACCTCGGCTATCTGCCTCAGGATATCGAGCTTTTTGAAGGTAGCATCAGCGACAACATTGCCCGGTTCGCTAAGGTCGATCCGGAACAAGTGGTGTTGGCGGCCCGCATCGCGGGCGTGCATGAAATGATTCTTCAGTTGCCGAGCGGTTATGACACCGTGATTGGCAGCGAGGGGGTCAACCTGTCAGGTGGTCAACGTCAGCGAATCGGTCTTGCCCGTGCGGTGTATGGCAGCCCTCGGCTGATTGTGCTCGACGAGCCGAACTCCAACCTTGATGAAGTCGGCGAACGTGCACTTGGCGTGGCTCTGCAAAAAATCAAGGAAACCGGTGCAACGGTGTTCATTATCTCCCACCGGCCGAACATCCTGTCCCGACTGGATCGCGTCATGGTCTTGAACGCGGGCACCCTTTCCATGTATGGCGCCCGTGACCAAGTCATTGCGGAACTGGCTCAACAACAGGCCAAGGCTCAAGCCCAGGCACAAGGTCAGGCTCACCCGCGTGTGGCAGCGGCACCGCCAGCCGCGCCCGCAGCAGCACCGACGGCATCAGGTGAAGAACAGCCAAGCGCTTGAAAGGAATTCATGAATGACCAGCAACACCGTGACCGTGCTTGAAGAAAATACTGCCGATATGCCGACATCCGATCGGGGTATCCGGCGGGTAGGGATGACAATTGTTCTGGTGACCTTTGGCCTGTTCGGCACGTGGGCCGCCTTTGCACCATTGGGCAACGCTGTCTACGGGACCGGTATTGTCACCGTTCAGAGCTACCGCAAAACGGTGCAGCATTTGGAAGGCGGCATCGTTAAAGAACTGCTCGCTCGAGACGGGGATACCGTGCATAAGGGCGATCCTTTGATTGTGCTTGATGATGGCCAGCTGAGTTCCGAATACGAATCCACCCGCAATCAGCTCATCACGGCGCGCGCCAAAGAAGCCCGCCTGCGCGCCGAGCGTGATGATTTGCCTGCTATTCCCGCATTGGTCATCGACGGTGTCGAGAGCGATCGCGCGCGCGAGGCTATTAATGGCGAAGCGCAGGTGTTCCGTTCGCGGCACGATGCGCGGTTGGGCGAGATCTCGGTGCAGAAGGAGCGGATTGGCCAGTTGAAGCAACAAATCATTGGCCTCAACGACATGATCGGCACCAAGGTCAATCTTGAGAAGTCCTACACCCGCGAGATCACCGAGCTCAAGGATCTGCTGCGCCAGGGTTTCGTCGATAACCAGCGTCTGCTGGAGCAAGAACGTAAGCTGGACATGCTTAAGTCAGAGGTCGCTGACCACCAATCGACGATCACCAAAACGCGTCTGCAGATCAACGAAACCGAGATGCAGATTGTTCAGACCAACCAGAAATTCAGCTCCGATGTCGCCAAGGACCTGAGTGATGTGCAGGCCCAGGTCTTTGACCTGCAAGAAAAGGCAACTGCGCTTAAAGATCGTTTGTCTCGCATCGTTATTCGCGCGCCCGAGGACGGAATGGTACTCGACATGAAGGTCCACACCATCGGTGGGGTTGTCAGTGCGGCTACCCCATTGCTCGACATCGTGCCTGAGTCTTCAGAGTTGGTGGTCGAGGCTCATGTTGGTACGAACGACATTGACCGCATTACTGTCGGCAAGCTCACAGATATCCGTTTCAGCGCCTTCAACAGCGCGACGACGCCGGTAATTCAGGGCGAAGTAACACGAATCTCTGCTGACCGCCTGATGGATGAGAAGTCCGGAGAGGGTTACTACTTGGTACGGGTGAAGCTTACGGAAGAGGGAAAGACACGTTTGGGAGATCGCCGTTTGCAACCGGGCATGCCTGCTGAGGTGTTGATCAACGCTGGTAGCCGAACCATGCTGCAGTACCTCTTGAAGCCCGCCAACAACATGTTCGCCAAGTCGATGATCGAGGAATGACAGTGGTCCGTTTTCTTCCCGGTCTGTTCCTCGGTTTGTTCGCACTAAACGCTAATGCAGCGCAGCCTGAGGCTCCGCAACAGGTCAGCGCTTTGACCTATTCGCTCGACCTGATGACCCTTTACAAAGAGTCGCGACTCGAAGACCCCCGCATCCTTTCTGCCTACGCACACGCCCGGTCGGCCAAGCAGCAGGAGCGTGAAGCTTTCGGTGGATTGCTGCCGCAGGTCTCGGCGAGCAGCAACATCAACCGGATTCTGCGCAAGGACGAACAATCGCGAGAAATCTACGACAACAAAAGCTATGGGCTGAACCTCAGTCAATTTATTTACAACAAGGAAGCGTGGGAGCGGTATCAGAAGGCCAAGAGCGTCACGCTGCAGAAGGCGTCGCAGTCCGAGGACTCGCAGGCCGAAGCGACGGTGGATCTGGCCAAGCGATACTTCGCCGCTCTCGCAGCCGATGATGCGCTGGAGCTGGTTTCCGCTGAGCGGCGCGCCACCCAAGGCAGCCTTGATCGCGTCAACGCCATGTATGCCAAGCAGATGGCCAAGATCACCGACATGCTGGATCTCAAAGCCCGGGTGGACTCATTGCTGGCCCAGGAGATTGAAGCGCGCAATCAGGTGCGTTTGTCGCGGGAAGGGCTGTCGGAGATTGTGGGTCGCCCGATCAATGATCGCTTGAGCCGGATCCGTAACGACATCGCGCTGGAAGCACCGACGCTGCCGCTCGACGCCTGGATTGCCCAGGCGCTCGACAGCAACCCGCGACTCAAAGCCTATGAAAGCAATCTAGCGGCGGCCGATGCCGCAGTGCGTGAGGGCAAGGGTGGGCACTATCCCTCGCTCAGTTTCAACCTCGGGGCTTCGCAAAGTGACGTCGGCTACGACAACACCCTGACCCCGCGCAGTGACAGCTACGTCGCAACCATCGGCCTGAAAGTACCGATCTACAGCGGCGGCTCGACCTCAGCGCGGGTGAGTGGGCTTTATGACGAGCAATACGCGGCCGAGCAGGATCTTGAAGGGGTTCGCCGGCAAGTGGTGAAGGAAACCACTAACGCCTATCTCACTGCTCAATCTGCCGTGGACAAGATTCGCGCGGGGCAGAACGCGTTGTCTTCGGCCAAGCAATCGAGCATCGCGGCGCAAAAAGCCTTTAGCTATGGGATCGTAAACGCCGTCGACGTCCTGACCTCAGTGCAGAACGAATTCAAGGCGCGCAGCGATCTACTGAAATCGCAGTACGACTTCATCACCAATCTGTTCATCCTGAATCGCTGGGCCGGCAAGCTGTCGCAAGAGAGCGTTGCCAGCGTGAACGTTTGGCTGGGCGGCGATGATTCGGAAGCGCTAAAGGACTTGAATAATTCAGCCCCCAGTAACACCAAAGCAACCCCTAAGTAACCTGCAGCGACTTACGCCTTGGGGTGTGCCGCCAACACTTTGCGGTACACCGCCAGGGTCTGCCGCGCGCATTCTTCCCAAGTAAACTGACGGGCGCGCTCCAGCCCTATTTCAACTCGCTCGGTTCTGAGCGCATCGTTGCTCAATACGTCGAGCATGGCCGCCGAAATGCTTGCAGCATCCAGCGGGTCGACCGCCCAGGCGGCATTGCCGGTGACTTCCGGCAGGGACGTAGTGTTCGACGCAATAACCGGACACTGGGCCGCGAATGCTTCGATCACCGGCAAGCCAAACCCTTCGTATAAAGACGCGAACACCAATGCGCCGGCGCTCTGGAGCAGTGCGAACACGTCGGATTGCGGCAGGTAGCTGAGCCAGCGTCCTTCGCCCTTTGCTTCCAGCGCCTTCAGCTGCGGAATCAGATCCTCGTTGGCCCAGCCGTCACGTCCCACCACAATCAGCGGATGCTCTTTGCGCACTGTCTCCGGCAGCGCGTTGAACGCCTCCAGCACTTTCGGCAGATTCTTGCGCGGCTGCAGCGTGCCGATGAACAGGAAGAAACCGGGTTTGATCTGATGCTTGTCCAGCACAGCGTCTCGGGTTTCGAGGGGAATGCGCTCGAAGTAGACCGGGTCCACGCCAAGGGGCGTCACGCTGATTTTCTCGGGGGCAATCCCCATGTGCGTGACCAGATCCTGCTTGCTGTGTTCGGAGATGGTGATCAGGTGTTCGGCGCTGTGAACGCTTCGCGCGAACAGCCAACCCTTGAGGGTTTTGAGGTTCTGCCTGATCCATTCCGGATGAATCAGCGGAATAGCGTCCATGACTGTGGCAATCACGGGCACGCCGCTGATGCGCGGGATCTGGTGATCGGAGGCGTGGACGATGTCGACATCGCGAGCGATGGCGGAAGAGTTGGGCAGCGGCAGGCCGAGCAAGCCGCTCGCCAGCACTTGAATGCGGAAATCAGCCGAGAGCATCTTGGGTACGCCGCACGCCAGTTCCGGCAGATTGCGGCCGAACGCATAAGGCTTGATGGCGATGCCTGACTCTTCGCTTTGTTTGAGCGCTTCCATCGCCTGCCACAAAGAGCGGGTGTACACGCCGATCCCATCGAGATGACCGGCACGTTCACACAGTGCCCAGACGGTGCAGCTCAAACCAATATCCATACGCGTTTCCAAACCAACTCGGCGGGTCACAAAAAATAAGTTCGCGAGACTACCACGCGTACGCTCGCTAAGCATTTCTCAAATGCCAGATCGTCTGGCACCCACGGTTGAACGGCACCGCGTGACAGGCCCGACCTGTAAATGATGCATAAGAGCTTGTATTCTCCGTCGCTTGGCAAGGAGCGATATCGCTCGGATTCAGGATTCATCCCGACTAACGCGGGAGTGTCTATGCCACAACCTCACGCCGCGCCACGAGGGCGTTGCGGATCGATCAAGGTAGATAATTCGCGTGAAGATCCTAGTTACTGGCGGCGCAGGCTTCATCGGCTCAGCAGTCGTACGGCACATCATTGCCAACACCACCGATTCGGTCGTCAACGTCGACAAGCTGACTTACGCGGGTAACCTCGAGTCGCTGCAGACGGTCGACAAAAACGAGCGTTATGCCTTCGAGCACGTCGACATCTGCAACCGCGAAGACCTGGATCGCGTATTCCGCGAGCATCAGCCGGATGCCGTGATGCACTTGGCGGCCGAGTCCCATGTTGACCGCTCCATCAGCGGGCCGTCCGAGTTCATTCAGACCAACATCATCGGCACTTACGTGTTGCTTGAAGCCGCACGCGGTTATTGGTCAGCGCTGGACGAGAGCCGGAAATCCGTTTTCCGTTTTCACCACATTTCAACCGACGAAGTGTACGGCGATCTCCATGGGCCGGAAGATCTCTTCACCGAAACCACCCCGTATCAGCCAAGCTCGCCCTACTCAGCGAGCAAGGCGAGCTCTGACCACCTCGTCCGTGCTTGGGCGCGCACCTATGGCCTGCCGACGCTGGTGACGAACTGCTCGAACAACTACGGGCCGTTCCACTTCCCCGAGAAACTGATCCCGTTGGTCATTCTCAACGCGCTGGAAGGCAAGCCGCTGCCGATCTACGGCAAAGGCGACCAGATCCGCGACTGGCTGTTCGTCGAAGATCACGCCCGTGCGCTCTACAAAGTCGTTACCGAAGGCGAAGTGGGCGAGACCTACAATATCGGCGGTCACAACGAGAAACAGAACATCGAAGTCGTGCGCACCGTTTGTGCATTGCTCGACGAATTGCGTCCTGATTCAGCGTTCCGTCCTCACGTTGAGCTGCTGACTTATGTTCAAGACCGTCCGGGCCACGATCTGCGCTATGCGATCGACGCCAGCAAAATTCAGCGTGAGCTAGGCTGGGTTCCCGAAGAAACCTTCGAATCCGGGATCCGTAAGACCGTGCAGTGGTACCTCGATAACCCTGAGTGGGTTTCGCACGTTAAAAGCGGCAGCTACCAGCAGTGGATCGACAAGAACTACGCAGAGCGCGAAGACAAAGAATGAAAATCCTCCTGCTCGGTAAAAACGGCCAGGTCGGCTGGGAGCTGCAACGCGCCTTGAGTGTGTTGGGTGAAGTGATTGCACTTGATCGCCATCCGGCCGCCACTCCCTACGGCACGCTGGTGGGCGACTTGTCGGACCTCGCCGGTCTGCGCGAAGCCATCCGTAGCGTGTCGCCGCAGGTCATCGTCAATGCTGCTGCTTACACTGCAGTGGACAAAGCCGAAAGCGAGCGCGAACTGGCACACCCCATCAACGCATTGGCGAGCCAGGTGATGGCCGAAGAAGCCAAGCGTCTCGACGCGCTGCTGGTGCATTACTCGACCGACTACGTGTTCGACGGCAGTGGCATGAAGCCGTGGAAAGAGACCGACGCCGTCGCGCCGGTCAATTACTACGGCGCCACCAAGCTGGAAGGCGAGCAGTTGATTGTCGCTTCGCGCTGCAAGCACCTGATATTCCGCACCAGCTGGGTGTATGCGGCACGGGGCAACAACTTTGCCAAAACCATGCTGCGACTGGCCAAGGATCGCGCTTCCCTGAAGGTGATTGCCGATCAGATCGGCGTGCCGACAGGCGCTGATCTGTTGGCGGACGTGGCCGTTGCGGCCTTGCAGAAAACCCTGATGAATCCGGAGCTGTGCGGCATCTACCACCTGGCGCCAACAGGTGAAACGTCTTGGCACGCCTACGCGAGTTACGTTATCGATTTCGCGCGCGCCAACGGTGAAGTGCTGGCGGTGGAGACGATCAATCCGATTCCGACCACCGACTACCCGACACCCGCCAGCCGTCCGTTGAATTCCCGTCTTGCGACGGACAAGCTTCGCGATACCTTTTCTCTACACTTGCCGGATTGGCAAAGTGGCGTAACCCGCATGCTTATGGAAGCTCTCAATAAATGAACACGACCAATCGTAAAGGAATCATTCTGGCCGGCGGTTCGGGCACACGTCTGCACCCGCTGACCCTGGGCGTTTCCAAGCAGATGCTGCCGATCTATGACAAACCGATGATTTTCTACCCGCTGTCGGTTCTGATGCTGGCCGGGATGCGCGAGATACTGATCATCTCCACGCCAGAAGACTTGCCCAGCTTCCGCAAGTTGCTCGGCGATGGCAGTCAATACGGCATTGAACTGACCTACGCCGAACAGCCTAGCCCGGATGGCCTCGCCCAAGCCTTTATCATTGGCGAAGAGTTCATCGGCAAAGACCCATGCTGCCTGATCCTGGGCGACAACATCTTCTACGGCCAACACTTCTCGGACAATCTGCGCGCTGCGTGCGAGCAGACGGAAGGCGCCACCGTGTTCGGTTATCACGTCAACGATCCGGAGCGTTTTGGTGTGGTTGAGTTCGACAAGGACGGCCGCGCACTGAGCATCGAAGAAAAACCCGCCGAACCGAAGTCCAGCTACGCAGTGACTGGCTTGTACTTCTACGATAATCAGGTCGTCGGGATCGCCAAAAACATCAAGCCGTCCGAACGTGGCGAGCTGGAAATCACTGACGTAAACCGCGCTTATCTTGAGCAGAAAAGCCTGACAGTGCAGATGCTCGGGCGCGGCTTTGCCTGGCTCGACACCGGTACTCATGAGTCGCTCCTCGAGGCCAGCCACTTCGTTCACACCATCGAACAGCGCCAAGGCTGGAAGGTGGCGTGTCTGGAAGAGATCGGTTATGCCAACGGCTGGATTTCCGCCGAAGTTCTGGCGGCACAGGCCGAGAAGTTGAAGAAAACAGGCTACGGCCAGTACCTGCGCGGGCTGCTGGACGGTCAGCCGCGCTAACGTATCGGCAATATCTACGTGTGGGCGGCCAAGGGGTAGCCCACGCGTACCGATAGAGCTGACGGCGCGTTCGCGCTACCTTTATTCGAATACGTCTGCGCCAGTGAGACTGACCGCTTGCTGATCTTTGCCCGAGAGACTCGGTGCATGGTCCAGCGGCCAGTCGATTGCTATTGTCGGATCGTTCCAGGCGAGGCTGCGCTCATGCTCAGGCGCCCAGTAGTCGGTGGTTTTGTAAACGAACTCCGCCACTTCGGACAGCACCACAAACCCATGGGCGAACCCTTCCGGAACCCATAGCTGCTTCTTGTTCTCTGCGCTCAGGTGAATGCCCACCCACCGGCCAAAGGTAGGAGAACGCCTGCGCAAGTCGACCGCGACGTCGAACACCTCTCCACTGATCACACGCACCAGCTTGCCCTGAGGCTGCTTGACTTGATAGTGCAGCCCGCGAAGCACGCCCTTGACCGAGCGCGAATGGTTGTCCTGAACAAAACTCACTTGGCGTCCGAGTACCTCTTCGAAAACTTTATGATTGAAACTCTCGAAGAAAAATCCACGTTCGTCGCCAAACACCTTGGGCTCAAAAACCATCACATCGGAGATGGCGAGTGGGGTCGCGTGCATGTTTTCTTTATCTCTCATAAGAACGGCGAATAGAACATGCGGCACACTTTAACCGCACTGAGTGCGGTCGTCATCGGCCAGGATGTTGTGGGTAATCAGCCTGGCTGGTTAGCTTGATACAGACCGGTCCTGAGGTCGTCATGATCTCACCGCGCCATTGCGTTTCCTGCCCCAACCCCTCACCATCGCTTTCCGTTATCCATTGCCCGATGGACTAGACAAATTGGCAGCACGCTCGGCTCAAAAGCGCCCTGGATTATGGTTGCTTCTGGCGCTTGCACTGACGTGCACGGCGTGTGTCGGCTATCTGAACGCGGATTGGGATTTTTCGCTGATCAGCCGTCGTGCCGAAGCGTTGTATGGGCCCTTGGGCGCCGGCAAGCAGCGCATCGATGCCTGGCAGAACCTGCTGGCGACCGAGAAGCAGGTCAGCGAGCTCGACAAGCTGAAGGTCGTGAATCTGTTCTTCAACAAGCAGATGCGCTACGCCGAGGACATCGACCTGTGGCACGAGGTCGATTACTGGGCGACCCCGGTCGAGTCGCTGATCAAGGGCGCGGGGGATTGTGAGGATTATGCGATCGCCAAGTATTTCAGCCTGCGCCGCTTGGGTGTGCCCAGCGAGAAGCTGCTGATCACCTACGTCAAGGCGCTGCGCCTGAACCGCGCACACATGGTGCTGACCTATTATTCGAGCCCGAACGCCATGCCGCTGGTGCTCGACAGCCTGATCGACGACATCAAACCTGCCAGCCAACGAACGGACCTGTTGCCGGTGTATGCCTTCAACGCTGAAGGACTGTGGCTGCCTGGCGCGCAGGGCAACAAGAAAGTGAGCGACACCAAACGTCTGTCCCGGTGGCAGGACGTGCTGAAAAAAATGACTGCAGAAGGCTTCCCCACCGAGCCCGAGAATTAGGAGTACTGATGTCTCTGTTCAAACAGCTGTTGATCGCGATCTGTCTGTTCATGGTGGTTGCCTTTGCGGGGAGTTTTGTCGTCAGCCTGGAAAGCTCGCGGGCGCAGTACGTCAATCAGTTGCGCTCCCACGCCCAAGACGCCGCGACCTCGCTAGCGCTGTCGCTGACGTCCAATATCGACGACCCGGCGATGGTCGAGCTGATGGTGGCGTCGATCTTCGACAGCGGTTACTACGCGAGCATCCGGGTGGTGGACCTGGCGAGTGGCGACGCGATCGTCGAGCGCAGTGCGACGCCGGACAATCAGGGTGTGCCGCAGTGGTTCATCAACGCCATCGGGCTTGAGCCCGCAGGCGGCGAGGCGATTGTCAGCCGTGGCTGGCAGCAGACGGCGCGGGTTGAGGTGGTGAGCCACCCGATGTTCGCGCTGGCCAAGTTGTGGCAGAGCGCGCTGGGCAGCCTGGGGTGGTTGTTGGTGTGCGGCGTGGTCAGTGCGATTCTGGGCGCGATGTTGTTGCGCCGGCAGCTCAAGCCGCTGGATTACATGGTGGCGCAGTCCCAGGCGATTGGTCGTCGCGAGTTTCTCGTTCTGCCCGAACTGCCGCGCACGCCGGAGCTGCGCCGGGTGGTGCAGGCGATGAACCAGATGGTCGAGAAGCTCAAGGCGCTGTTTCAGGAAAGCACCGAGCGCAGTGAGAAGCTGCGTATCGAGTCGTATCAGGACAGCCTGACCGGGCTGTCAAACCGCCGTTATTTCGACATGCAGCTCAAAATGCACGTGAGCAATCCGGAAGAGGAGCTTGCAGGGCACCTGCTGCTGTTACGGGTTCAGGATCTTGCCGGGCTCAACCTGCGCCTTGGTGGCAAGCGCACTGATGCATTACTTGTCGCGGTGGCGCAGCTACTCGTTAGCCACTGTGAGAAGTACCCCAAGATCCGCCACCTGATCAGTCGTTCTCGGGGCGGCGAGTTTGCAGTGCTTGCGCCGGGGATGGGGCGAGCGGAAACGCTGGAGCTGGTTGAGGATCTTGAGAAAGCTCTCAAAGACCTTGGCGCAAGAGGGGTTTCTGACATTTCTCCTGTGGCACATATGGGCTTGGCAGCTTACATACCGGGGGAGGCGACGCTCACCTTGCTAGGCCTTGCGGATCAGGCTTTGTCGCTGGCTGAAACCCAGGGTGAGCAAACCTGGAGTTATGCCGAGAACGGTGCAGTCGTTAGTGCCGGTGATGACCAGCACACGTGGCATCGCGTGCTTGATCAGGCGCTCACTGAGGGTGGCTTTAAGCTTTTTTTCCAGCCAGTCGTCAGGACGAGCGATATCACTCGGGTGATGCATTACAAAGTACTTTCCCGATTGGTCGATGAGCAGGGCCAGGCAATTCCGGCTGGACGCTTCCTACCGTGGATCGAGCGATTTGGTTGGTCCAGTCGCCTGGACTTGTGGGTGTTGCGCAACGTGCTGTCGGATCTACGCCAGCATGACCGGTCCCTGGCCTTGAACCTTTCCGCCGCTACGCTGGCCGATGCGCGAGCGCTTGAAGACATCTTCGACTTGTTGCGACAGCATGCAAAGCTCGGCCCCCGCCTGACCTTTGAAATCGGCGAAGAGCAGTTACCTGAACAATCAGTGCTGGAGCAGCTTACCCGACGGCTTCACGCACATGGCTTTTCGCTGGCACTACAACGATTCGGCGGGCGCTTCAGCATGATCGGGAATCTGGCGCATCTGGGCCTGGCTTATCTGAAGATCGACGGAAGCTACATTCGCTCCATTGACGAGGAAAGCCACAAGCGTCTGTTCATAGAAGCGGTGCAACGTGCCGCGCATAGTATCGATCTACCTCTAATTGCCGAGCGAGTAGAAACCGAGGGCGAACGTCAGGTGATTGCTGAAATGGGTATCGAGGGCGTGCAAGGGCGACTTGTGGGTAATCCGGCGCCATGGGAGTGAATGATCCCGGCCTGCTGTAGCCGGGATATAAAGCGCTTAGTTCAATGGGTTGGCTTGGGATTCGACAAAAACGAAACGGCTGTTTAGCCAATAGCTGGCGATGGCAACAACGAATACGGACGCGACGACACCGTACATGTAGTTGATATCGAAGAAGCGCGTGTAATACACGCACGTCCACGAAATGGCCAACCCTACCGTGCTCACCGTCAGGAACTTTAAGTAAACCTTCAATTCCTTGCGCGCCTTGAAGGTCCACATAGAGTTCATCAGGTACGAAAATGCGTTGGCGCATAAAAACGCGATCGCATTGGCAAGTGGCGGTTCGACCGCTGCCTGTTCTACCAGCAGATAGACCGCTGCGATATGAATACCGGTGTTGAGCAGGCCCACCATCGCAAATTTGATGAATTTATGCAGGTCGCCATTAGTCGTCATGTTTTTGCGCCTTGCGGTTTCGGACCGAGCGAATGACATACGGCGGACGGTTCTTGGACTCCAGATAAGTCCTGCCGACATACTCGCCCAGAACTCCCAGGCCCATCATCTGTAACCCTGACATGAACAGCATCATTGAGGCCAACGATGCGTAGCCCGGTACGTCGGCGCCGAACATCAGAGTGGTGATGACGATGAAGCCGCCGTACATGAAAGACAGTAATGCGACCCCGAATCCGATGTAGGTCCAGATCTTCAATGGAGCGATGGAGAAGGATGTAATGCCTTCGAGCGCCAGATTCCAGAGCTTCCAACCTGAAAACTTAGTGGTGCCGAGTGCGCGTTCTGGACGGGTGTAATTGACAGTAGTGGTGCGAAAGCCTGCCCAGGCGAACAGGCCTTTCATGAACCTGCGGGTTTCAGGAAGAGAGCACAGAACGTCCACAACACGTCGGTCCATGAGACGGAAATCGCCAACATCGTTAGGGATTTCAACGTCGGACAGACGATTAATTACTTTGTAGAAAGCCCTGGCGGTCATGCGCTTGAGCGCGCCATCACTGGATCGGTCGATGCGTTTGGCGAGGACGACGTCAAAGCCACTTTCCCAGAGCACCAGCATCTCGGCCAACAGCTCGGGCGGGTCTTGCAAGTCGGCATCCAGCGGTATAACCGCGGCGCCTCGAGCTCTCTCGAGCCCTGCCGACAGGGCGGCCTCTTTACCAAAGTTGCGCGACAGATCGACGATCACCAGTGAGACGTTATAGGGCCGACTGGCTTCAAGCACATCAAGCGTCGCATCGCTGCTACCATCGTTAACCGCGATAACTTCCCAGTCGTACAGCTCGTGATTGACGCATCGACCGATCTCTTCGAGCGTCGCCGCAACATTATCTTCCTCGTTGTAGAAAGGAATAATGATCGAGACCAGTTTCCTCTGAGGCTTGCTGACGGGGGAGGATTGGGCATCCTCGGGCGCTAGTGACAACCCTTGTGGTTGCTGGACATGGGAATATTGAGTTGCAGCGCCGCTGGACTGCGAGTTTGAAGCAATAATTTCGGCGTTTACGCTCTCATTCGTCGTTGTGTCCGTGCCACCTGCCATGCTCATTTCGTCCTGTTAGTGTAGATGTTTCTCAATACATCGTTGGGCCCTGAAAACTTTCGGACCCTCCCTAAAATTTTGGCGCATAGCCTACCATGCCTTGGCCGTGATCGGCCGCAGAGCGGACGCGGATAAGGGTGTAGTCGAAATCGGGCATGCACTTTGTTGCAGAAACGTATTTACGGTACGGTGGCCTTCAGATCAGCCGTTGTTCATCATCATTGATCAAGTCGCTCAGGCCGCCCAGTGTTTCCCGGGCCTGGGTACGATCCATCAATTTCGCCTGTGCGGCGGGGGGGAGGTCGGTGATGTTGAGGATACCCTTACTGGTCAGGACCTGAATCAAGTCGTCCAGCACCCGGATCATGTCCATGTCGCTGGACTTGAGCTGGATCAGGCTCTTCTCGACCACTTCGTTGGCAAACCAGGCTTGCACCTGATGGTCATCGGGCGGCAGTTGCTCGCTCGCTTCGGCAAAGGCCGTCGCTTCCACGCGAACTAGCGTTCCATCGGCATCGCGCTGAACGTAAAACATGGCTCATTCCTCAGGGAGTAACTGCGCTGACAACCGTCAGGGACGGCTGCCAGCACAGTACAACAGCTCTCGCGACTCAGCTATCAGTGGTGATCGACTTTGATGGTCGGATCCGCACCGCTCACCAGCGAGTTGACCATGGCATTGCTCCAGGTCACGCCTTCTACCTTGATGTGCACATCGGCCGTGGTCGCCGCGGCAGCCGCAGAGACATTCGACGCGAACTGCCCGGTGGTGCTGACCTGCAGAATGGTGTCATGGCCATCGTTGCTGACCTGCAGGTACTTGCTGAGGGTGTCGGTGTCTTCACCTTGCAGCAGGTCACGCAGGTCAATGCGGTCGCCAGCGTCCTTGTTGAAGTCCTTGATCACGTCAACGCCACCGCTGTTGGTGTCGCCGGCTTTCCAGGTAAACGTGTCCGCACCGGCACCGCCGAAGAGGATGTCGTTGCCTTTGCCGCCGACGAGCACGTCATTGCCACCCTGACCGAACAGGATGTCATTGCCATTGCCGCCCAGCAGGGTGTCGTTGCCGTCCAGCAATGTCGACGACTTGTTGGAGGTGTTGGCGAGGTCGGCAACGGCACCGAGGTGGTTGGTCACGAACGAGTGCAGCGTTGCGCCATCGATCTTCGAGACATCGACGTGCAAGGTGTCGGCAGCGAACGCCTTCAGGGCGGTGATGCCTTCCTTGGTGCCGTAGCTGATCGTGTCGCCGAACAGGATGTCATTGCCGTCGCCACCGTTGAGGGTGTCGCTGCCCGGCGCGGTCGGTTTCTGGCTGCCCAGTACCGCTTGTGCCAGATCGTCCGCATCAACGTTGGTTTGCGCGTGGCCGTCGCTGTCGTAGTGATTGAGCGTGCTCGTCTTGACCGACGAGTTAAGGCCAATCGCTTCGATGGTGGGCGATTGCTTCAGCAGCAGGGCGTAGCCCGTATCCGCTTCAGCCAGCACAACGCTGCTGCCGTTCATCTCCGGAGAGGTCAGGCTGTATTCCTGACCGCCCTTGCCGTCGTCGTGGAGAGCGAGGGTGCCTACCGACTTGCCGGTCGTGCTATTGGCGTAACTGTAAACATGACCCTCGGCGTCGATGGCGACCTTGCCATTCACCGAGTACGTGCTGCCCAGATGCCAGCTATCAAGCGCAGTCGCGAGCAGGATGGCCGTACCGTTCACCGTCCCTAGCACCGTGCTGGTGTTCTGGTAAACGTTAGGCTCGCCGTCGGTGATGAAGTAGGTGCGGTTCTCGCCCGTCGGGTTAGTGCTGTTCAGGCCGGCAAACCAGTTCGCCGTAGACTTGAACGCATCTTCGTAGTTGGTGGTACCGCCTGACTTCATGCCTGCCAGGGCCGTGTTCAGGGTAGCCAGCGCTGCGGCCTTGTTAGACATGTCCACGGAGACGGTCGAGCGCACGTTGGTGTCGAAATCCACCAGCAGTACGTTGATTTTGCCCGCGTTGGCGGTCTGGGCGCTGCTCGCCAGTTTCTGGAAGACCGACTGCAATTGCGTCTTGGCGGTGTCGAGCGTACTGCCCATGCTGCCCGAGCTGTCGACGATAAAGGCGATGTTGTAGTTCTTCCCCTGCACGATGGTCGTGCCGCTGACGTCGCCGACGATGATATCCGCACCGGTGGTGCCCGTGATCACGGTTGGGTCAGTGCCGGGCAGGCCTTCGATCGGGGTGTAGGTCTGAGGCTCGACAGTCACGGTGATGACTTTAGTGGCGGTGGCGCTTTCTACCGCCGTGTCCACGCCTGGCACCTTCGCTTCGGTCGCCTTGGCAGTGACGGTCAGGTCGAACTTGCCAACGAAGTAGTCACGGGTGGTGACGCTCAGTGTCGACAGGTCGAAATTGCTGACATCGACCGAACCCTTATCGCTGGTCACGGTGGCGGTGTGGCCCGCTGCGTCGGTCAGGATCGAGCCTGCCGGTGCGCCGCTGACGGTAACGACGTGCGTCTCCGAACCGTCGAGGCTGTCACCGAACACTACTTTGACCGGGCTCAGCTTGATCGCGCTGCCTTCGGTGCCGTGGTTCAGCTCGTAACCGGTGTAGTAACCCTCACCGCTGCCAACCGTGCCTTCGTGCAGCGGCGAGACGTTCAGGCCGGAAGCCTTGAGGTCATCGACCGTTGCGAACAGCAGCACGTTGCTGCCGTTCAGGGCCACGGTCTGGGTGGCGTTGGTGCTGAGGTTCTTGTCGGTCAGGCTGACGTTGTAGCTGCCCGGGCCGGCCTGGTTGTAGTGGTAGATGTCTAGGGTGTAATAACCGGACTCGGTGGGCGTAAAGCCCGCACTCTGGATTTTGCCGCCCGCGCCCCATGTGGCGTTGGCTGCGGTCTGGCCACCGACAGTGATCAGCAGGCTGTCGTCCGCGGTACCGGAGAAGGTGTAGGTGTGGCCGGCTTCCATGTACATCAGGCCGGACAGCTTGGTGCCGGTACCGGTGGCGACTGCGGCGGAGGAGTCCTGCGCGCCGGTGGCGACGCCGTGAGTGGTCGGGGCAACGGTGGTGTTGAAGCCGGCCTTGATGGTCGCTTCGTTGGCGCCGTTGCCGTCGGTGCCCATATTTTTCAGCGTACCGACATAAACGTCTTTCACCAGACCGGTCGACTGAACGACGCCGGAGCCCAGCGTCACTACTGGTTGGTCGGCGACAGGCGCCACATTGATGGTGCCGGTGGCTTTGACCGAACTCGCCAGACCCTGATCGTCGACGGCCTTGTAGGTGAACGACGTGCTGCCCGCCCAATCGGCGGCTGGCTTGAAGTACACCGTTGCAGCGTTGCCGACTGCCGCGATGTTGCTCAGGCTGGTCAACGCGACCTTGCCCGCCGCATCGGCGTAGAACGTGCCGTGTGCCGCCATGTCGACCAGGTTGAAGTGGTCGATTTTGCTGTCCACGTCGGTTGCGCTCAGCGTCACGGCGATGGCCGGGCTGTCTTCGTTACCGCTGCCTGTCGTGGCGTTGGCCACCGGAACATCGTTGACCGTCGTGATGTGAATCGTCGAGGTGGTGTTGGCGATGTTGTTGGTGGCACTGCCGTCGTTGAGGCTGATGTTGATGATGCGATCGTCTTTGACAGGGTCGTGAGACGTGCTGTCGAAGGTAATCGACGAGATCGCCGTCTGATACTGAGCCGCCGTGCCCGCACCGAACGTGATGACCTTGCCGGTCACCACGTTGTTGGTGACGATGTCAGTGGTGGTGTAGCTCAGGCCAGCGGTGTTGCCGATCGCCAGCAGATCACCCGCCTTATAGTTGGTCAGCGTGACAGTGGCGCTTTGCAGCGTCGGGGTGTCGGCGTCTTTCAGGGTGAAGTCTGCAGCAATCAGGCCTGGACCTTTGCCCGGCGCGGTGACATCCCCGCCGACCAGGGTTTCGTTCCAGGTGTTGCCGAACTCTGCGCCCGTCCCGGTGTGGCCGATGACTGGCGCGTCGTTCACGGCGGTGACCGAGATCTTGCTGCCGGCAACCAGCGAATCCTGCGTACCGGTACCGTCGCCTTTCGCGCCGGAGTCGGTCACTTGAACCGTCACGGCACGGTCACCCGCCTGAGGGTTGTCGCCCGGGCTGTTGAAGGTGATCGACTGGATCAGCGCCTTGTACTGGTCAATGGTCGCGATGCCGTTGATCTTGAAGCCGTTCACCAGGCCTGCATCGTTGTGGGTTTCCACCACGCTGACGCCTTTCGGCGCAGTGCCGGTGAAGGTCAGTACGTCGCCTGCCTTCACATCGACCGACACCACGGCCTTGCTCAGGGTGGTGTTGTCGACATCGGCCAGGTTCAGGTTCTTGACGATCGAGACCGCCGCGTCGTTTTCAGTAAAGGCAACCGACGCAGTGCTCACGGTCGGTAAATCGTTGACCGTGGTGATGTGGATCGTCGAGGTCGTGGACGCGATGTTGTTGACCGCGCTGCCGTCATCGACAGTGATGTTGATGATGCGGTTGTCTTTCGACGGATCATGGGACGTGCTGTCGAAGGTGATCGACTGAATCGCCGTCTGGTACTGGGCGGCTGTGCCCGGACCGAAGGTGATGGTTTTGCCGGTCACTGCGCCGGAAGCGTCTTTTACATCACTCAGGGTGTAGGTCAGGGCGCCCGGTTTGCCGACATTCAGGACGTCGCCGTCTTTGAAGTTGGTTAGCGTGACGGTCGCGCTTTTCAGTGTGGTGCTGTCCGCATCGTTCAGGGTGAAATCGCGAGCGATTTGACCTGGGCCTTTGCCCGGCGCGGTGACATCGCCACCGACGGCGGTTTCGTTCCAGGTGTTGCCGAACTCTTTGCCTGTCCCGGTGTGGCCGATGACAGGTGCGTCGTTCACGGCAATCACGTTGATCTGGCTGTTGTGAACCACAGTCAGGTTGTCAGTGCCGTTGGCATCCACGTCGGTGATAGCGATGGTCACGCCGCGTGGCGTGGTGCTCGGGTTGTTGCTGTTGTCGGCGTAGGTGATCGACTTGATCAAGGTTTCGTAGCTGGCGATCGAAGCCTTGCCGGTCAGGTCGATGACGATGTTGCCGTTGGCGTCGTTGCTGAGCTTGTAGCTGATACCCAGATCGGTTGTGCCGGTGGTGCCGTCGTTGCCGCCTTTGTAGTACTGCGAAACGATCAGGTCTTCGCCCTTGATGCCGGTCAGCGTGATTTTCGCGCTGCTCAGCTCAGTGCTGTCGACATCGGTGATGCTGAAGTCTTTGACGATCGGCGTCGCTGCACCGTTTTCGGTGTAGGTGATGCTGCCGAAGTTGACCACAGGCGCGTCGTTGACTGGCGTTACGGTGATGGTGCCGGTTGCCGGGGTGGTGGAAGCCGTGCCCTGGTTGTCGACGGCGGTATACGTGAACGGCGTGCTGCCGTTCCAGTTCGCGTCCGGCTTGAAGTAGATCGTTGCGCCGTTGTTGGTGGCGGTGATGTTGGTCAAGTTGGTCAGCGGCTGAGTGCCCGCGGCGTCGGAGTAGAACGTGCCATTGGCAGGCGGGTTGACCAGGTTGAAGTGGTCAATGGTGCCGTCGACATCAGAGCCAGTCAGCTTGACGGCGATAGGGGTGTCTTCGTTGCCCTTGCCTGTGGTCGTGTCGACAACAGGCGCATCGTTGACTGACGAGACGTTGACGGTCAGCGACTTAATCGAGGTGGCCGAGTCGTTGTTGGCGCTTTCGGTCGACGTCGAGCTCACTTGCAGGTTGAACGAGCCGTTGAAGTCTTTCGGCGGCGTGATGGTCAGGGTGCTCAGGTTCCAGCCGGTGAGGTAAGCCTCGCCATCGCCGCCTTCAGAAACAGGGAGGGAGGTGTAGCTGTGGCCGTTGCCATCGCTCAACACCGCGCCCACTGGAATACCGCCCACAATGACCGGTCCGAGGGACTCAGAACCGTCGGTGTCCACCAGTGCAGCGCTCAGGTCCAGCTTGATGGCGCTGTCTTCAGCGCCCTGGGCGTTGGTGACGGTAACAATCGGCGCATCGGCCACCGGCGTGACGTTGATCGTGCCAGTTGCCGTGTTACCGGCTGGCAGGTTCTGGTTATCGACAGCGGTGTAGGTGAAGGTGGTGTCACCGGCCCAGTTGGCGTCCGGCTTGAAGTAGATCGTCGCGCCGTTGTTGCTGGCGGTGATGTTGGTCAAGTTGGTCAGCGGCTGGGTGCCGGCGGCGTCCGAGTAGAACGTGCCATGTGCAGGCGCACTGACCAGGTTGAAGTGGCCAATAGTGCCGTCGACGTCAGAGCCAGACAGCTTGACGGCGATGGTGGTGTCTTCGTTGCCCTTGCCTGTGGCGTTGTCGACGATAGGCGCGTCGTTCACGGCGATGACGTTGACCTTACTGTCGTGAACAACGGTCTGGTTGTTGGTGCCGTTGGCATCCACGTCGGTCACGGTGATGGTCACGCCGCGTGGCGTGGTGCTCGGGTCGCTACTGTCATCGGCGTAGGTGATCGACTTGATCAGGGTCTCGTAGTTGGCCACCGAAGCCTTACCGGTCAAATCGATAACGATGTTGCCGTTGGCGTCGTTGCTCAGCGTGTACTTGATGCCCAGACCGGTTTCGGCGCTGTTGCTGTCTTTGTAGTACGAGGAAACGATCAGGTCTTCAGCCTGAATACCGGTCAGCGTGATTTTCGCGCTGCTCAGCTGGGTGCTGTCGACGTCAGTGATGCTGAAGTTGTTGACCAGCGCTACCGCGGCACCTTTCTCGGTGTAGGTGGTGCTGTCGAAATTCACCACAGGCGCGTCGTTGACAGGCGTAACCGTGAGGGTGCCGGCTGCCGGAGTCGACGCCAGGCCCTGATTGTCGACGGCGGTGTAGGTGAACGGCGTGCTGCCGTTCCAGTTCGCGTCCGGCTTGAAGTAGATCGTCGCGCCGTTGTTGGTGGCGGTGATGTTGGTCAAGTTGGTCAGCGGCTGAGTGCCCGCGGCGTCGGAGTAGAACGTGCCGTTGGCAGGCGTGTTGACCAGGTTGAAGTGGTCAATGGTGCCGTCGACGTCAGAGCCAGTCAGCTTGACGGCGATAGTTGTGTCTTCGTTGCCCTTGCCCGTGGTCGTGTCGACAACAGGTGCATCGTTGACTGGCGAGACGTTGACGGTCAGCAACTTGACCGTAGTGGCCGAGTCGTTGTTGGCGCTTTCGGTCGACGTCGAGCTCACTTGCAGGTTGATCAAGCCGTTGAAGTCTTTCGGCGGCGTGATGGTCAGGGTGCTCAGGTTCCAGCCGGTGAGGTAAGCCTCGCCATCGCCGCCTTCAGAAACAGGGATGGAGGTGTAGCTGTGGCCGTTGCCATCGCTGAGCACCGCGCCCACTGGAATGCCGCCCACAATGACCGGTCCGAGGGACTCGGAACCGTCGGTGTCCACCAGTGCAGCGCTCAGGTCCAGCTTGATGGCGCTGTCTTCAGCGCCCTGAGCGTTGGTGACGGTAACGGTTGGTGCATCGGCCACCGGCGTGACGTTGATCGTGCCGTTGGCCGGCGCGCCCGCTGCCAGATTCTGATTGTCGACAGCGGTGTAGGTGAAGCTGGTGTCACCGGCCCAGTTGGCGTCCGGCTTGAAGTAGATCGTCGCGCTGTTGTTGCTGGCGGCGATGTTGCTGAGGTTGGTCAGCTCCTGGGTCCCGGCGGCATCGGCGTAGAACTTGCCGTGCTCGGCCATGGTGACCAGGTTGAAGTGATCAATCTTGCCGTCGACGTCAGCGCCGGTCAGCTTGACCGCGATCGCCGTATCTTCGTTGCCCTGGCCCTGAGCCGCGCTCACGGTCGGCGCATCGTTGACCGGTGTGACGTTAATGACACCGGTGGCGCTGCCCGACAAGTTGTTGGTGCCGTTGGCATCCACGTCGGTGACAGCGATGGTCACGCCGCGCGGTGTGGTGCTCGGGTTATCACTGCTGTTGGCGTAGGTAATCGAGTTGATCACCGTCGTGTAGTCGGCGACCGACGCGTTGCCGGTCAGATCAATCACGATGTTGCCGTTGGCGTCGTTGCTCAGCGTGTACTTGATGCCAAAGGCGGCATCGCCGCTGTTGGCGTCCTTGTAGTACTGGGAAACGATCAAGTCTTCAGCCTGAATACCGGTCAGCGTGATTTTTGCGCTGCTCAGCTGGGTGCTGTCGATGTCGCCGATCTGCAGGTTGCCGACCAATGGCTGAGGTGCGCCGTTCTCGACGTAGTCAGGGTTGGTAAAGGTGACGGTAGGCGCGTCGTTAACCGGCCCGACGGTCACGGTCAGAGACTGCGTCGTGGTGGCCGAATCCTTGTTGGCGCCCTCGGTCGACGTCGAGCTCACCTTCAGGATGATCTCGCCGTTGAAGTCTTTCGGTGGAGTGATCGTCAGGTTGTTCAGGTCCCAACCGTCGATGTAGACGGCGCCGTCACCGGTCGGAATCGAGGTGTAGCTGTGGCCATTGCCGTCACTCAGCACGGCGTTGACCGGAATGCCCGACACAACAAGCGGGCCCAGGGATTCGGAACCGTCGGTATCGACCAGCGCCGTGCTCAGGGTCAGCTTGATCGCGGTGTCTTCGGCGCCTTGGGCGTCGGCAACAGTCACGATTGGCGCGTCGGCTACTGGCGTGACGTTGATGATGCCGTTCGCTGGCGCGCCGGCTGGCTGGCCCTGATTGTCGACAGCGGTATAAGTAAAGCTGGTGTCGCCTGCCCAGTTGGCGTTCGGCTTGAAGTAGATCGTCGCGCCGTTGGCGGTAGCCGCGATGTTGCTGAGACTGGTCAGCGCCTGGGTACCGGCAGCATCGGCGTAGAACGTGCCGTTGGCTGCCAGGCTGACCAGGTTGAAGTGATCGATGGTGCCGTCGACGTCAGCGCCGGTCAGCTTGACCGCGATGGTGGTGTCTTCGTCGCCGTTGCCCGATGCGTCGATGACGGTAGGGGCGTCGTTGACCGGGGTGATGGCGACTTCGCCGGTGGCGCTGCCCGTCAGGTTGTTAGTGCCGTGGGTGTCCACGTCAGTCACTTCGATCGTCACGCCGCGTGGGGTGGTAATCGGAGCGTCACTGCTGTTGGCGTACGTGATCGAGTTGATCAGCGTGGTGTAGTCGGCGATCGACGCGTTGCCGCTCAACTGAATGACAACGTTGCCGTTGGCGTCGTTGCCCAGCGTGTAGCTGATGCCCGAAGCCGTGGTGCCGCTGTTGCCGCCCTGGAAGGACGGCGAGGCGATCAGGTCTTCGGCCTGAACGCCGGTCACGGTGATCTTCGCGCCGCTCAACTGGCCGCCGTCGACGTCGCCAATCTGCAGGTTGCTGACCAGTGCCTGAGGCGCGCCGTTTTCGACGTAGTCGGTGCCGGTGAACGAGACGGTCGGGGCGTCATTGACCGCGACGACGTGCACGATGCTGGTGGCCGGCACGGAATCGTTCTGGCCGTCGTTGACGGTCACAGTAATGGTGCGGTCCGCGACACTCGGGTCTTCGCTGCTGTTCTGGAAGGTGATCGACTTGATCACGGCTTCGTACTCGGCAGAAGTGGCGGCGCCGGTCAGGGTCAGGACAATCTGGCCGTTGACGGTGGCGGTGCTGACCGCGATGTTCGCATTCGGGCTGCCCACTACTAATGTGTCGGCGTCCTGAGCGTTGGTCAGGGTGACGCGCGCGCTTTGCAGGTTCGGGCTGTCGGCATCGGTGATGGTCAACTGGTTGGCGATCGATACGCCAGCCTGGCCTTCGGTGAAGGTGGTTTCGCTGTTGGTGCCGTTACCGCCGCCGTTCGGATCGACAACCGGCAGTGCGTCGTTGTCGATGATGGTGGTGGTGACGCTGCCATTGGTCGGGCTGACAGCGACGTTCTCGAAGTTGCCGCCACTGATGGCGCCAATCGCGACGGTGACGTTTTCAACGCCTTCCGGGATCGTGTCATTCAGTGTGTTCAGGTCGAAGGTAACGCTGCTGCTGTTGGCAGGGATCTTCACGCTGACCACTTGCGTGTAGTCGCTGCCGTCGGTCGCGGTGCCGCTGTAGGTCAGGTTGATCGTGACTTCGGTCTGCGCCGGATTGCTCAACGTAATGGTGTACGTGGCAGCCTGGCCTTCAACCACCGACTGGGTGCCGGTGATGCTGGCGAAGGTGGTGTCGATGGTGTCGGTGATGGTGGTCACCGCCGGAGTCGGGTCGGTCGTCACGACCAGGCCGCCACCGCCGGTGGTGCCCGTGATGGTGGTGCTAATCACGGACGGGTCGATGTACGGCGTGTTGTTGTCAGCCACTTGAACAGTGGTGGAGCCCGAAGTGTCGCCGCCACGAATGACAATGGTCGACCCGTTGGACAGGGTGATCGTCAGGTCCGAAGTCGGGGCCTGAGTGACGTTTGCCGTGTAAACCAGCGCGCCGCCGGCTTCGGTCAGCGTCTGGGTGGCGGTCAGTGTCAGGGTACCCGTCGGCGTCGGCGCGACAGGGGTTCCGTTGCCATTGCCGTCGTCGATGGCCAGGCCATTAACCAGCGTAGGTGGAGGCGTGGCAGTGGTGCCCAGGCCGTTGGTCGGGAAGCCGATGGTCGGATTCACCACGCCTGCGGTCTCGGTGAGCATCACGACGCTGTGGCCGCCGCCTGCGTTGCCGCCATCACCTGGCGCGGCCTGCGGACCTGCCGCAGTGGCTTCAAGGTCCTTGGTCGGGTCGGCGCCGGCCGCGATGGCCTGCTGCAGTTCCGCAACCGAAGGTGCCGCTTGCGCGGTGGCTTCAGCAAGGTTGGTGGTGGAAGCGGGTGCGTCGGCGCTCCATTGGCTGTCACGACCGATGTCCAGTTGACGGCCATCAGCAAGCTGCAGCGTGACTGCGCCTCCCGGGCCTGTCAGAACCTGCTCGCCGGTGAACAGCCGGTCACCCTCGATCAGCACACGACGAATCCCTTCCGGGGAAACTGCGACTACCTGGCCAACAATGCTTTTGACGATGGCAACAACACTGCTCATGGGGGTGACTCTCCGAAATTACCGTTCAGTGGGTATCCATCATGCCGACCGGCTTAACAGAGCCGCTTCATATTGGAATACGTAAAGATTCGCATTTGATTCGATGACAGATAACAACTTAGGGAACTAATTAAGTTGCACGTTATCTGGCGTCAATTTATTAACAGCAGGTCGGCGCCGGAATTAACTTTCTGCCAAAGTATTGACCTATTCGGCGACATCCTAAACAATCGCATCCGTAATGTCACATTGATATTTGATGAGATCGCGTATTTCTGCAGTGTGATCGCAAGCGCCCTTCAGAACACTCTCGAAACGATCACTTCAATGGCCATTTTTACGATGCGGCAGTGTGTATTGCTGCATTTTGAACAAGTACGTTCTCGGGAAACCACCAAAATGCGTAAGCACCTTTTCACTGCTGTACCCCTTATCCTTTGTGCCGGCTTCGTTCAGGCCCAGACGCTACAGTCCGCCATGCAGAAAGCCATGGACGAGCATCCCGAGGTGCAGGCCGGCATTAATGCCCGTATCGCGCAGGACTACGCGCTTCGTGCTGCAAAAGGCGGTTACCTGCCGCGTGTCGACGTCACGGCGGGCTACGGCCGGGCCGGTTCCGATACGCCAAGCACCCGTGCCTCGACCGGCCGTCATGACTACCAGACGCTGGACCGCGGTGAAGCGCAAATCCGCCTTCAGCAGATGCTGTTTGATGGCTTCGCAACAAGTAACGAAGTTGCGCGTCAACAAGCCACCGCCAATTCCCGGGGCTATTCGCTGTTGAATACCACCGAACGTACGGCGTTGACTGTTGCACAGGTCTATCTGGATGTACTGACCCAACGTGAAATGGTTCGGCTGGCAGAAGAGAACCTGAAGAGTCACGAACGTATTTACGATCAAATCAAACTTCGCACTTCCCGCGGTGTCGGGCGTATGGCGGATATGGACCAGGCCGATGCCCGTCTGGCACAGGCCCGTAACAACCTGATCACCGAACAGACCAACTTGGCCGACGCTCAGACCAACTACCTAAGTGCCGTTGGTCTGGAAGCTGACCAGCTGGAAGCGCCGTCGCCGTTCGCCATGATGCCCGCCGATCTGAACGAAGCCCGCCGCCAGATGCTCGAGAACAGCCCGGTGCTGCGCTCGGCCGAAGCCGACATCGTTGCCGCTGAAAAGCAGTACAGCTCGGCGCAGTCCAATTATTACCCGCGTTTCGATGCAGAACTGGGCCGCAATGCCGATAACAACATTGGCGGCGACGAAGGCCACAACAATGGCTGGGAAGCCATGGTGCGCATGCGCTTCAACCTGTACGCCGGTGGCAGCAACAAGGCTGATCTGCAGTCCAAGTCGTACCTGTCGAGCCAGGCCCTGGACATCCGCAACAACGCGCTGCGTCAGTTGAACGAAGAACTGGGCCTGGCCTGGAACGCCTACAACAACGCCAACGCCCAGGTGCCGATTGCTCAGCAGTACGTCGAGCGTGCCAACAGCGTTCGTACCTCTTACCAGCAGCAATTCAGTCTGGGAGAGCGTACCCTGCTCGACCTTCTCGACAGCGAGAACGAGTTGTTCACCGCGCAACAGCGTCTGGTGCAACTGAAGAACCTGCAGACGTACACCCAATACCGCATCAAGGCGGACATGGGCACGCTGCTGAAAAGCCAGGGCGTTGTGGCGCCAATGGCATCGGTTGTGCAGAACGACGTCAAACCGACCGTTCAGCTGCCGGGCATGAACTGATTCTTGACGGAGTCAGCTTCTTTTAACCGTTAAGAAAGAGAGTGTCAGCGTGGACTTGGAATTACCTTCGGCTCAATTAGGTCATGATCCACGCAGCCAGCACGACGATCCGCTACTCGACGGGCTGCTGACACTCTGTGCCCTGCATCACAAACCCGCGAGCCGGGCCATGCTGACCACCGGTCTGCCATTGCCCGACCAGCGCTTGAGCCCGGATCTGCTGCCTCGCGCCGCAGCCCGGGCCGGTTTGCAAGGGCGTTTGCTGCAACGCAAGCTCAACCAGATTCCCGAGATCGCATTGCCCGCCCTGCTGCTGCTGAAAGAAGGGCGCTCTGCCGTTCTGCTCGGTTGGGAGGGCGAATCGGCCCGCCTGCTGATCAGCGAAAGCAACGGCGGCGAAGTGCTGATCGAAACCGAAGCGCTGGCGCAGGATTACAGCGGTCGGGTGTTTTTCGCACAGCCGCAACATAAATTTGACGTGACCCAGGGCTCGCTTATCCCGCGCGCTCGTTCCTGGTTCAAGGACACCCTCAAGCTGTCTCGCTGGCTTTACGTCGACGCGATCGCTGCCAGCTTTGTGATCAACCTGATCGCTCTGGCTACCCCTCTTTTCGTGATGAACGTCTACGACCGTGTCGTGCCCAATCAGGCCACCGCAACCTTGTGGGTGCTGGCGACCGGTATCTGTGGTGCGTTCCTGTTTGACCTGTTGCTCAAGGGCCTGCGCAGTCTGTGTCTGGACCTGGCCGGCAAGAAAACCGACCTGATCATTTCCGCCACGCTGTTCGAGCGAATCGTCGGCATGGCGATGAAGTTTCGTCCGGCGCGGGTGGGCAGTTACGCCCAGAACATCCATGAGTTTCAGGGCATGCGTGACTTCCTCACGTCGCTGACCCTGACCAGCCTTATTGATCTGCCGTTCACGCTGATCATCCTGCTGGTGATTGCGCTGCTGGGCGGGCATCTGGTGTGGATTCCGATCATCGCCTTCCCGCTGGCGCTGGGCATTGGCCATTTCCTGCAAAAGCCGCTGACCTCCACCCTTGAGCGCACCATGGCGCTGGGTGCCGAGCGTCAGTCGAGCCTGATCGAAACCCTCGCCGGCCTCGACGCGGTGAAGGTCAATAACGCCGAAAGCGAGCGTCAGTACCAGTGGGAACACACCATCGGTACCCTCAGCCGCCTGGAATTGCGCGTCAAGGTCCTTTCCGGTCTGGCCATGAACATCACGCTGCTGATTCAGCAACTGGCGGGCGTGGCGATGATCTGTTTCGGCGTTTATATGATCATGGACGGCGTTCTCAGCATGGGCGGCCTTGTGGCGTGCTACATGCTCAGCGGTCGCGCCCTCGGCCCGTTGGCGCAATTGTCCGGCCTGCTGACCCGTTATCAGCAAGCCAAAGTGACCATGGTGTCGGTCGATCAGATGATGGAGCTGCCCCAGGAACGCAATTTCGACGAGCGTCCGCTCAGCCGTCAGGTCCTGCAAGGCGCCATGGAATTCCGCAACCTTGAGTTCACTTACCCGAACCAGCAAAACCTGGCGCTGCGCAACATCAATCTGGTGATCCGCCCGGGCGAGAAGGTCGGCATCATCGGCCGGAGCGGTTCGGGGAAAAGCTCCCTGGCCAAGCTGCTGGTCGGTTTGTATCAGCCGGACGAAGGCTCGTTGCTGGTCGATGGCGTCGACATTCGCCAGATCGACGTCAGCGAAGTGCGCCACAACATCGGCTACGTCGCTCAGGACATTCAGCTGTTGTCGGGCACGCTGCGCGACAACCTGATCTCCGGCGCGCGCTACGTGGATGACGAGATGGTGCTGCAGGCCGCCGAACTGGCCGGCGTGCATGAATTCGCGAGTCTGCATCCCCAGGGCTACGAGCTGCAGGTGGGTGAGCGTGGGCAGAACCTGTCCGGCGGTCAGCGGCAGAACGTCGCCCTGGCGCGGGCCTTGTTGCTCGATCCGCCGATTCTGTTGCTCGACGAACCCACCAGCGCCATGGACAACACCGGCGAAGAACGTTTGAAGCAGCGCCTGCATGGCGTTATCGAGAAAAAGACCGTGATTCTTGTGACACACCGAGCTTCGTTGCTCAGCCTGGTTGATCGCCTGATAGTCATCGACCGCGGCCAGATCGTGGCCGACGGCCCGAAAGCCGCCGTTATGGAAGCGTTGAAGAAGGGGCAGATCAGTGTTGCTTAAGTCAGGTCAAAACTCCGGTGGCGGCATCTTCGGCTACTTCAAAGGCTCGCCTTCGCTGGAAGGCCAGGCGCTGCCGGAAGTCAAAAAGGCACTGGTTGACGATGCTCCGCGCATCGTGCGGCTGACCATCTGGGCGGTGATCCTGTTCTTCGTCTTCTTGCTGGTCTGGGCCAACTATGCCGTGATCGACGAAGTGACAAAGGGCGAGGGCAAGGCGATTCCGTCGACCAAGATCCAGAAGATCCAGAACCTGGAAGGCGGCATCGTCGCGCAGATCTACGCCCACGACGGCCAGATCGTCGACGCCGGCGCCCCGCTGATTCGTCTCGATGACACGCGCTTTGCGTCCAACGTCGGCGAGACCGAAGCGGATCGTCTGGCGATGCAACTGCGCGTTGAGCGTCTGAGCGCCGAGGTCGATGACCGGCCATTGAACATCAGCGCCGAAGCACGCAAGTTGGTGCCGAATCAGGCGTCCAACGAAGAGTCGCTGTACAAGAGCCGTCGTCAGCAACTGGTCGACGAGATCGGTGGCTTGCAGCAGCAGTTGATTCAGCGTCAGCAGGAATTGCGTGAGTTCGCCTCCAAGCAGGAGCAGTACCGCAGCAGCCTGGGCCTGTTGCGCCAGGAGATCGGCATGTCCGAGCCGTTGGTGTCCCAGGGCGCGGTGTCGCCGGTGGACATCCTGCGGCTGAAGCGTTCCGAGGTGGAAACACGCGGGCAGCTGGACGGCACCACGCTGGCGATTCCTCGGGCACAAGCGGCGATTGCCGAAGTGCAGCGCAAGATCGACGAAACCCGTGGCAAATTCCGCAGCGATGCGCTGACCCAACTGAATGAAGCGCGCACCAACCTTTCCAAAGCGCAGTCGACGGCCAAGGGCCTTGAAGACCGCGTCAACCGTACGATGGTGACATCGCCGGTGCGCGGCGTGGTCAAGCAGATGCTGGTCAATACCGTGGGCGGCGTTATTCAGCCGGGCAGCGACATTGCCGAAGTCGTCCCGCTGGATGACACCCTGTTGGTAGAAGCGCGCATTCGTCCGCAAGACATTGCCTTCCTGCACCCGGGTCAGGAAGCGATGATCAAATTCACGGCCTACGACTACACGATCTATGGCGGGCTGAAAGGCAAGCTGGAACAGATCGGCGCCGACACCATTCAGGACGAAGAGAAGAAGAACACCTTCTACGTGATCAAGCTGCGCACCGACCGCAGCCACCTCGGCACCGATGAGCACCCGCTGCTCATCATCCCCGGCATGGTCGCCTCGGTGGACATCATCACCGGCAAGAAAACCATCCTGAGCTACCTGCTCAAACCCGTGCTAAAAGCCCGCGCCGAGGCATTGCACGAGCGTTGATGGTCGCAATCTTGTAGGACCGGCTTTAGCCGGGAATGCGTCGGGTCTCACACCGGAAATCTATGGTGTTCACACTGGCCTCTTCCCGGCTAAAGCCGGTCCCACTAAAAGCGACGCGGCGCGCGTGCTAGTGGAGCAGGCTCACCTTTGTAGGACCGGCTTCAGCCGGGAAGACGTCGGGTGTCACTCTGCAAATTTGAGGGTGATCATCCCGGCCTCTTCCCGGCTAAAGCCGGTCCCACAATAAATCTTCCGCAGCCATCACCTCCCGCGTTTGCTATCGATCCTCACCAATCGCCCACCTTCGAACCTCAAATACTGGTACATCCCGTTGCTCGGGCCGTAGATCCATTCCTGGACCTGCACCTGATCCACCTGACGGTAGTGATTGACGGTTTCCTTGTAGCCGATGATGTCCTGGCTAACCGGCTGGCCGCACTTCTGCTGCACTTCAAACATCCGGTCGCCCACGCTGATCAACTGGCTGCCACAGCGCAATGTATCCGCCTGAACAACGCCAACCAGCGCGGTCACACCGAGCACCAACGCCATCCTCGTTATTGCATTCTTCAAAATCATCACTCGCTGTCGAGGTGCATGGGGCTGATAACGCGGCCGTCTTTTTCTGGCTGGCCAAGGGTGGTGTCGACGAAATACACCCGCTCGTCTGCCAGTTGGCCCTTGTCGACCAGATAGTCCTTAATGCTTCCGGCCCGCGCCTGGCCGAGCTGACGCAGCAGCAGCGCGCTCGAACTCCAGGATTTGAGCACCGCTTCGCGCAGCTTGTTCTGACGCTCTTCCTTGCCCAGATTCACCCACTCGGCTGGCGGCTGTTGCTTCAGACGTGTGCGATAAATGCCCTCGAGCATCGGCGCTTTCTCATCAGCAGGCACGGCCAGATCGCTCGGCTGCGCAGGCACTTTGTCGCCACGGCGCTGGAGAATCTTGTAGTACGTGCTCTGGTATTCGCGCTCCAGTCGTTGCTGGGCAATCAACGGCCCGTCGCTCGCTTCAGCGCTGGTGCCTTCAATCTCCAGACGCAACGCCGGCCGCGCTTTCAATCCTGCCGCCAGCTTGTCCAGCGAAGCCATTGCCTCAGGGCTCAACTCATCAGCCCCCGGCGCGAAGGCCACCGTGCCCAAATCCTCCGACCCGCCACCGCCGCTGATCAACCCGCCGATGAATTTGAACGGCGCCGCCGCGGCCTTCACCACCAAATTGCGCAGGGTCTGCCAGACAATCGGCATGACGCTGAACTGCGGATTGTTGAGGTCGCCCGTTACGGGCAACTCGATGGAAATCTTGCCATCGGTATCCTTCAGCAGGGCAATCGCCAGTTTCAACGGAAGATTCACCGCATCCGGGCTGTCGACCTTTTCACCCAGTTGCAGCTGCTCAACGACCACTTTGTTCTCGGCCTTGAGCTGGCCCTTGGTGATCAGGTAATGCAGATCCAGATTCAAGCGCCCCTTGCGAATACGGTAACCGGCGAACTTGCCGGAGTAGGGCGTCAACGTGGTCAGTTCCACGCGCTTGAAGCTGGTGGCGATGTCCAGACTCGCCATCGGGTTGAACGGATTCAGCGCGCCCTTGATGGTCACCGGCGCATACCGATCAACCTTGCCGTTGATGTTCACCGTTGCCGGTTTGTCTTGGCGGTTGTCCAGCGTGCCGATCTTGCCGTTGAGCTGCTGAACGGCGGTGGCGAAGTTCGGCGTCAGGCTGAAGTCGGCGAAGTTGGCCGAGCCATTGGTGATGTTGACCTCGCCAATGCGAATGCCCATGGGCTTTTCGCTGCTGGCGGCAGCCTTGGCTTTCGGCGCAGCAGGCGCCTGATCAGCGGGCTGTGGAATCAGAAGGTCGTCGATATTGGTCGAGCGATCATCGGCGATCATGAAGCGCGCATACGGCTGATCAATGTTGACCGAGGCAATCGTCAGGCTGTCGCCCAACTGGAAATTCAGCCCCTCGACATTCAGCCGTTGCCACTTCACGAAGTCTCGCGATTTGAGCGTGTCGAGGGTGTGCAGCTGGTCAACCTGCGCCTTGCCGGTAATGCCCAGCGCCAAGGGCTCGGTGCTTTTCAGGTCCACCGCCAGATCGCTGTTGAGCATGCCGCTGCGCACTTCCAGGCGAATGAAAGGTGTGACGTAGGACTGCGCGACACGCAAGTCGATATCGCGGGTGGTGACATTAAGATTGGCGCGAACCGGCGCCAGATTCACCTCGCCGTCTGCGGTCAGCTTGCCTTGCTTGCCCACGCCGGTGTCGAGCTTGAGTTTGAAGGGCGACTTGTTGAGGCTGTCGAAGCCGGTCAGGTCCAGATTCAACGGGCCGACGTCAATGGCGACAGGCTCTTTCGGCACTTTGTCGGCGAGATGAATGCGGTAGTCGCGCAGCTGCGTATCGCGCAGCAACACCTGCCAGGGTTTGCTCGGCGTTGTGGGCTTTGCGCTCGCCGTGGTTTCAGCGCTGCTCGCGGTGGCGGGCTGCTGTTTTTCAGCCTCAACCTTTTTTGCCTGCTCCTTAGAAGGCTGGCTGGCGAACAGCTTTTGCCAGTCCAGCTCACCGTCCGACTCACGCGTCGCCCAGGTTTCCAGGCCTTCGCTGCGAATCTTGCCGACGGTCACCAACTGCTTGGCCAGATCGATCGACGTCTCGCTCACGCTCAGTTTTTTCAGGCGAGCCAGCGGTCTGCCGTCCGGCGCATCAATGGCAAAGGGCGCGACGCTCAGGGACGTGTTGTCCAGCAGCAGCTCGGTTTCCTCGGCCAGACTGAGTGTGTAATGGGTGTTGAAGTTGAGCACGCCGTCTTTGAGCACCAGCGGCAATGCATCGCGAACGTAAGGCCACCAGACTTTCATCTTGCCGTCGGTGACTTTGAGCGTGCCTTCCGACGCGATCGGCACCAGGCTGATACGCCCGACCCAGTCGATTTGACCGCCTTCAGGCCCGGCGGCGACCAGCGTCATGTCAGCGTTGTCTTCCGGCAGCGTGCTGAGGTTTTTGAGTTCGAAATTCAGCGCGTCGTAGAGAAACTCGATGGGCTCGCTGGGGCGCATGTCCTGAAAATGCACGTAACCGTCGGCCAGCTTGATCTCGCCGATGCGTAGCGGAAACGGCTTGCTGGGCGGTTCGTCAGGCTTGGCTGGTTCACTGGCGGGCAGCTTGAACAGCCCGGCCAGATTGAGCGTGCCGTCCTTGGCGAACAGCAGCTCGGTCTTGGGTTTATCGAGTTCGACGGCCTTGAGGTGCAGGGCCTTGGTCCACAGGCTGTCGATTTGCAGATTGGCGTAAAGCCGTGCGAAACCGATTTGCTCCTTGCCCGGCACCCCGATGTTCAGGCCCCAAAGGGTGACTTCCAGGCTGTAGGGATTGAGTTCGAGGCGGTCGAGCCTGGCCGGCACCGTGCTGTAATTTGCCAGCTGTTGATTGATGATTCGCAATGCAACGCCTGGCAGGATCAGAAACCCCAGCACGCTGTAGATGGCAAAGACGGCCAGCAGGGCGCCGATGGCGCGTTTCAATCCTTTGGGCATGTAGGTCGCCGACTCTCTCGATGGGAGGTCCTTGGAGTATGGCACGCCAATCTGGTTCCGAATCCAGTCGCTTCAATCCTTGTGGGAAATTTCCTTAAGCCCGTTTGAGCATCACAGCTGCAAGATCAATGTCTTGAGCGGGGGCTGCTGGTCCTGTGACGGAAAGTCGGCGCCCGGGGTCAGCACTTGGCAGTCACGCACAGGTCGGCCAATCTTGCTCGCGCAACGCAGCACTTGCTCGCGCCAATCGTCCAGGCTGACCTTCGCCAGGTTGTTGCAGCAGATCAACACGCCATCTTCGGCGGTGGTCAGCAGCGCGGGTTTCAGCAGGCTTTGATAATCGCGCAGCAGGTCAACCGTGCCGAAGGCGCTCTTGGCCCAGGCCGGCGGATCCAGCAGGACCAGATCATACTGGCGTTGCTCGAGGCGGACGTAGCTCGGCAGTTTGTGGCCGCGACGGGAAGCGATGGGCAGCCCGGCCAGTTGGCGAATGGCCGGGAAATAATCGGACTGGACGAACTGCATGGTCGGCAGCTGCGGATTGAGCAGGCCGTTCTCGCGCCCGACGGCCAGGTTGCCCTCGGCGAAATCCAGGTTGCACACCTCGCGCGCGCCACCCGCCGCCGCGCTCAGGCCGACGCCGCAGGTATAGGCGAACAGGTTGAGCACGCTCTTGCCGGCGGCATGTTGCTTGACCCAGCCGCGGGCGTTGCGCAGGTCGAGAAACAGCAGCGGATCCTGCCCGGCATGACGGCCGCGCACCCGGTAATTGAGGCCCCATTCATGGCCGACCAGATCGACGAGCGCTGCGTCGTCGGCTTTGTAGATCGGGTCTGTGCGGTCGACGCGCGAGTTGCCCTGGGAGCGGTCGTTGTAGACCAGCAACAGCTCCAGACCCAGCCGTGCATTGACGGCGGCATGCAGCGCGAGCAGCGAATCAAGGTCCAGGCTGTTGTGGAAACTCTGCACCAGCAGTTGCGGACCGTAGCGGTCGACGGTCAGCCCGCTTGCGCCCTCCTGGCTGCCGTGGAACAGGCGATAGCAGTCGGTGCCTTGGGCGTGCAATTCCGCGAGCAGGGGTTGACGATTATCGAGGGCGACGCTGAGCGCCTGATTCAACGAAGACATGCTCGGCCTTGGGGCAGGAATGAGGCGCGGCAGTTTAGCAGTTCGATTTCATACGGTCTGCTGTGGCCGAACATCACAGCACTGCAGACACACATTGTGGGAGCGAGCTTGCTCGCGAAAAGGCCGGGACATCCGTCGCATCTGTAGCGATTGAAATACCGTCTTCGTGAGCAAGCTCACTCCCACAAATGCCGTCACATACCGCACCGTTGCAGCCTTTGCTGAACCTCCCCTGAAGACATCCGCAATAACCCTTACACCCCACGTACTGGCGATTTACTCTCATAAAACCCGGGCGTATTCTTCGCCCGTTTTCAACCAATGCGGAGACCCACAGTGGGTACTTGTTCGAGTGACAGACGTCAGCCGGTGCTAACGACCGGCCAATCCTCGGCCCGATAACGCGCAGTCTTTTCACTGCCGCTATCTCGCCGACAACGTGAGAAGCGGCAGTGCCAGCAGACTCTGATCAGAGCCCGCTTTCCTGTCCTTTCCCTGACGCCCAATCCTGCGTGATGACCGACGCGTCCGTCGTTCGTCTGCGCATCGGACGCGCGCGGCATTTTTGCTGTGCGGGCCAGCCTGCGGTGCCTGCTCATCAATGAGCGCGGCGCCTGAGGCTTGCCGTACCCGCTCCAGGTTCCTGTGCTTTCAGCTCCAGCAGCCTTCAGTCCAGGGGACATAACCATGAAGTACACCCTCCTGAAAGAATTTCTCGCAGACTTCGTCCGCACTCGCAAACTTGGCCGGCACTTCCGTCGGCTGGCGACGCTCGACAGCGTGACCGACGCCACCGTCAGCCGCGAAGTGCCGCCCACCCTTGCGCAAACCCTGACCCGCGGTGCCAGCAGCGATGTGCCTGAATTGCTCGCACGCCTGTGCAGCCACGCCGACGGTCTCACCGAAACCGAAGCGCACGAGCTGCGCGAGCAACACGGCCTTAACGAAGTCGAGCACGAACAGCCGCTGCCATGGTGGGTGCACCTGTGGCACTGCTACAAAAACCCGTTCAACCTGCTGCTGACCCTGCTGGCGTTCATCTCGTGGCTGACCGAGGACATGAAAGCCGCCACGGTGATCTTTTCCATGGTCGTGCTCTCCACACTGCTGCGTTTCTGGCAGGAGGCGCGCTCCAATCAGGCCGCCGACGCGCTGAAGGCGATGGTCAGCAACACAGCGACCGTCATGCGTCGCGCCGACGGCACGTTCGACGCTGCCGCTAACGCAAAGCAAAAACGCATTGAGCTGCCGATCAAGCACCTGGTGCCGGGCGACCTCATCGTGCTGTCTGCCGGCGACATGATCCCTGCGGACTGCCGCGTGCTCAGCGCGAAGGACCTGTTCGTCAGCCAGGCCGCGATGACCGGTGAATCCATGCCGGTGGAGAAATTCGCGCGGCGTCAGGACGTCGACACAAGCAACCCGCTGGACCTGGAAAACATCCTGTTCATGGGCACCAACGTGGTGTCCGGCGCGGCGACGGGCGTCATACTTGCGACGGGCAACAACACCTATTTCGGCGCGCTGGCGCAGCGGGTCAGTGCCACCGACCGCGCGCCGACCTCGTTCCAGGCCGGGGTCAATAAAGTCAGCTGGCTGCTGATCCGCTTCATGTTCGTGATGGCGCCGCTGGTGCTGTTCATCAACGGCTTCACCAAGGGCGACTGGATGGAAGCGCTGCTGTTCGCGCTGTCCATCGCTGTCGGCCTGACCCCGGAAATGCTGCCGATGATCGTCACTTCGACGCTGGCCAAGGGCGCGGTGTTTCTGTCGCGCAAGAAAGTCATCGTCAAACGCCTCGACGCCATCCAGAACTTCGGCGCCATGGACGTGCTGTGCACCGACAAGACCGGCACGCTGACCCAGGACAAGATTTTTCTCGCACGCCATGTCGACGTCTGGGGCGATGAGTCCGACGACGTTCTGGAAATGGCCTACCTCAACAGCTACTACCAGACCGGCCTGAAAAATCTGCTGGACGTCGCCGTGCTGGAGCACGTCGAGATTCACCGCGAGCTGCAAGTCGGCACCGCGTTCAGCAAGGTCGATGAGGTCCCGTTCGACTTCAATCGCCGGCGCATGTCGGTGGTGGTGCAACAGCAGCGCGAACCGCATCTGTTGATCTGCAAAGGCGCGCTGGAAGAAGTGCTGAGCGTGTGCAACCGCGTGCGCCACGGCGATGCCGAAGAAGCGCTGACGCCTGAACTGCTCGAGCGCATTCTGAACGTCACCGCTGCGTTCAACGAAGAAGGCCTGCGCGTTGTGGCTGTGGCCGCGCGTCCTATGGAGGCGGGCCGCGACACCTACGGCCTGGCTGACGAAAGCGACCTGACCCTGATCGGTTATGTGGCGTTTCTCGATCCACCGAAGGAAAGCACGGCGCCTGCACTCAAGGCACTGGCCGAGCATGGCGTGGCGGTGAAGGTGCTCACCGGCGACAACGAGCGCGTCACCGCGAAGATCTGTCGCGAAGTCGGTCTGGAACGTCAGGGCCTGCTGCTGGGCGGTGATATCGAACGCATGAGCGACGCTGAACTGGCGGTCGCTGTAGAGACCACCAACGTGTTTGCCAAACTGACGCCTTCCCACAAGGAGCGCATCGTTCGGCTGCTCAAGGCCAACGGGCACGTGGTGGGGTTCATGGGCGATGGCATCAACGACGCGCCTGCGCTGCGCACGGCCGACATCGGTATTTCCGTGGACAGCGCGGTGGACATCGCCAAGGAAGCCGCCGATATCATTCTGCTGGAGAAGAGTCTGATGGTGCTGGAGGAGGGCGTGCTGGAAGGGCGCCGGACGTTCGCCAACATGCTCAAGTACATCAAGATGACGGCCAGTTCTAACTTCGGCAACGTGTTCTCGGTGCTGGTCGCCAGTGCGTTCATCCCGTTCCTGCCGATGCTGCCGATGCACCTGCTGGTGCAGAACCTGCTGTACGACATTTCCCAGATCGCCATCCCGTTCGATAACGTCGATGAGGAATTGCTGAAAAAGCCCCAGCGCTGGCAGCCTGCGGATGTAGGTCGCTTCATGCTGTTCTTCGGGCCGATCAGCTCGATCTTCGACATCACCACGTTCGCGGTCATGTGGTACGTATTCGGCGCCAACACGCCTGAGCATCAGACCCTGTTCCAGTCCGGCTGGTTTGTCGTGGGCCTGCTGACGCAAACGCTGATCGTGCACATGATCCGCACGCCAAAAATCCCTTTCCTGCAAAGCCGCGCGGCAATGCCGTTGATGGTGATGACCGGGGTGATCATGGCCGTGGGCATCTTCCTGCCAATGGGCCCGCTGGCGCACTACTTCAAGCTCCAGGCACTGCCCCCGCTGTACTTCGCCATACTGCCGCTGATCCTGATCGGGTACGTGGCGTTGACCCAGGCGGTGAAGGGCTTTTATGTGCGCAAGTTTGGGTGGCAATGATTGCATGTGACGCCGGTCCCACTGACTGACCACGTGCTTTTAGTGGGACTGGTCCTACACCTGCGTCTCGGCCAGGCTCTTATGGCCGGGCCAACGCCAGCGCCACACCTTGTCCGCCACCAATGCACAGCGTCGCCAGTCCCTTCTTCGCGTCGCGTTTGATCATTTCGTGGAGCAGGGTCACCAGCACGCGGCAGCCCGACGCGCCGATCGGGTGGCCGATGGCGATAGCGCCGCCGTTGACGTTGACCTTGTCCGTGTTCCAGCCCAGCTCTTTGCCGACTGACAAGGACTGCGCGGCGAAGGCTTCGTTGGCTTCGATCAGATCCAGCGCCTCCAGCGACCAACCCGCCTTGTCCAGGCAGCGGCGGGTTGCGCTCACCGGGCCGATGCCCATGATTGCCGGGTCTACGCCGGCATTCGCGTAAGCGGCAATCCGCGCCAGCACTGGCAAGCCCAGTTCTTCTGCTTTCCGGGCACTCATCAGAATGACCGCGGCCGCGCCGTCGTTCAACGATGACGCATTACCTGCCGTGACCGAGCCGTCCTTTTTGAAGGCTGGCTTGAGCTTGCCCAGGGATTCAGCGGTGGTGCCCGAACGTGGCTGCTCGTCGGTTGCGAAGGACAGCGGATCGCCTTTGCGCTGAGGAATCAGGATCGGGGTGATTTCATCCACGAAGCGCCCGGCCTCGATGGCAGCGGCGGCTTTCTGTTGCGACGCCGCCGCAAATGCATCCTGTGCCTCACGGCTGATGGCGTATTTATCGGCCAGGTTCTCGGCCGTGATGCCCATGTGGTAATCGTTGAACGCATCCCACAGGCCATCGCTGATCATCGTGTCGATCATCGTCGCGTGGCCCATGCGTAAGCCGGTTCGCGCGCCCGGCATCACATAGTTGGACAGGCTCATGCTTTCCTGGCCGCCAGCAATGATCACCTCAGCATCGCCGCAACGAATTGCCTGCGTGCCCAGATGCAGCGCCTTGAGGCCCGAGCCGCAGACCTTGTTCAGCGTCATGGCCGGCACTGTGAACGGCAAACCCGCCTTGATCGCCGCCTGGCGTGCAGGGTTCTGGCCTGCGCCTGCGGTGAGCACCTGACCCATGATCACCTCATCGACCAGCGCACCGTCCAGACCCGTCTGTGCCAGCAGTTGACGGATGACGGCAGCGCCGAGATCCACTGCAGGAATATTCGCCAAAGAACCCTGGAAACTGCCCACCGCTGTGCGGGTAGCGGCAACGATTACAACGTCTTGCATGGTGCGAATCCTCAGTGGTGTAGGACATGGCGCCGGACCGGATGTAAAGAGGCTAAACAGAGAGGGCAGGCAGCCGCATCAAGGGAAGCATGGTTGCATGAATGACGATGATAATTTAAGCCCTTTGTCGCCTGAACCCTGTCATCACGGTGCGCAGGGCACCGCCATCCTCGACCGATTGCGGATCCTTCCTACAGAAACATATGACAGGGTGTGTCGCTAGTTCCCACGCAAATCCGGGAAGGGGCTGATTTTCGTTGAAGGTGAAGGCAGTGACAATCGCCGGCCATTTCAGCGTCCACGTCCCAGGAGACCCTCTTTTGCCTAACAACAATCATGGCGATCAAAGCGGCGACAACAGCCTGAACGTAGGCGTCGGCGATTTCCGTGGCGCCAACGTAAACATCAGTCACAACGAGCGTTCCACGTTCACCCCTGAGCAATTGCACATTAAGCGCCATTCGGCATTTGGCGGCCGAAGCGTCGACAGCAGCAACGTCTCTGTCTTTGGAGGCATCACGGGTGTCGCCAGTCTGATCGGGCTGTACTTCACCCTGTTCCAGCCGCCATTGGGCGGGCAAAGCTCGTGGTCAACGTTCTTCATGTTTTCGTTCATCGTTGCCGTCATGGCCGTTGCCATGTCGTCCGTGCTGCGTCGACGCAAATTCGAGCATTTCTTCGGCTCGCGGCACTATATCGAAATCAGCCAGGCTGGACGGCTGCGGGTGAATCGCCTCACCGCGCAATGTCCTTGGTGTGGCTCATTGATGCATCTGCGTCGCGTCGGCCCCAAGGAAGGGGCACGTGACGATCAATTCATCTGCGTGCGCAATCCGGCACAGCACACCATTCAGCTTGATCCGACGGTGCTTCCCGACATAGAAGACTGAGCAGCCTGAACGCACGAAACCCGCTGCCTCGTGGGAGAGGGCAGCGGGTTTCGCGTGTGCTGCAGGAAGGCAGATCAGCCGCGGTGACGACCGCGGAAATAGTTGATCAGGCCTTGAGTCGAAGCGTCTTCAGCAATCGTTTCGTCGGTGCCGACGAGGCGGCTGTAAACGCCTTTGCCCAGCTCTTTACCCAGCTCAACACCCCATTGGTCGAAGGCATTCGTGCCCCAGACCACGCTTTGCACGAACACCTTGTGCTCGTACATCGCGACCAGTGCGCCCAGGCGGCGAGGGCTGATGCGCTCGACGACAATGGTGTTGCTCGGACGATTGCCCGGAATGACCTTGTGCGGCGCGACACGCTGCACTTCTTCTTCCGGTACACCCTTGGCGCGCAGTTCGGCTTCCGCTTCGGGGCGGGTTTTACCCTGCATCAACGCCTGGCTCTGGGACAGGCAGTTGGCGTACAGCCACTGGTGGTGGTCGGACACCGGGTTGAAGCTGACGATCGGCACGATGAAGTCGGCCGGGATCATTTGCGTGCCTTGGTGCAGCAACTGGTGGTAAGCATGCTGACCGTTCGCGCCAACGCCACCCCAGATGACCGGGCCCGTGTCGGTTTTGACGGGCACGCCGTCCTGGCGAACGCTCTTGCCGTTGGATTCCATGTCCAGCTGCTGCAAGTGCTTGGTGATGTTGCGCAGGTAGTGGTCGTACGGCAGGATCGCGTGGCTTTGCGCGCCCCAGAAGTTGCCATACCAGATACCCAGCAAGCCCAGCAGCACCGGCATGTTCTCTTCGAACTCGGCGTTCTGGAAGTGCTGATCCATGGTGTAGGCGCCGGACAACAGCTCCTTGAAGTTCGACATGCCGATCGCCAGCGCAATCGGCAGGCCGATGGCTGACCACAGCGAGTAACGGCCGCCAACCCAGTCCCACATCGGGAAGATGTTTTCTTCACGAATCCCGAACGCAACCGCCGCGGCGTTGTTGCTCGACACCGCGATGAAGTGGCGATACAGCTCGGCTTCGGACCCGCCCTGGGCGAGGTACCAGGCGCGGGCAGCGGTGGCGTTCTTCAGGGTTTCAAGGGTGGTGAACGTCTTCGACGAAACGATGAACAGCGTGGTTTCGGCGCGCAGCTTCTGAGTCAGCTCGTGCAGCTCGGTGCCGTCGATGTTCGCCAGGTAATGGCAGCGAACGCCTTTCTGCGCGTAGGACAGCAGCGCCTCGGACACCAGCTCAGGACCGAGGAACGAGCCGCCGATGCCGATATTGACCACATCGGTGATCGGCTTTTCGGTGTAGCCGCGCCACAGACCGTCGTGGATGCGGCCGACCAGATCAGTGATCTGGTTCAGCACCTTGTGCACTTCCGGCATCACGTTGACGCCGTTGACCAACAGCTTGTCGCCCACCGGACGACGCAGTGCGGTGTGCAGAGCAGGGCGGCCTTCCGAAGCGTTGACCAGTTCGCCGTCGTACTGCGCCTTGATGGCTTCTTTCAAACCAACTTCATTGGCCAGGTTGACCAGCAACTGGCGGGTCTCGGCGGTAATGAGGTTCTTCGAGTAGTCGAGAAACAGACCGGCACTGCTGAGCGTGAATTCGTCGAAACGCTTCGGGTCTGCGTTGAACGCGTCGCGCATGCTGAAATTCTGCATCGCTTCGCGGTGATCGTTGAGCGCCTGCCAGGCGGGCAGGGTAGTGACGTCATGAGGAGTGCGGTAGTACGCCATCGCTGCGGGTTTCCTTGTACTTGAACTGCCTTTTGGACACTGAAAAGCAGGATTGGACATGAATTCGTGGGCGGATCAGAGACTAGTCCCCGGCAACGCCGATGTCTGCGCCCTGCTTTACCTTTGCTCGGTACTTTTTCTCACAGAGTAGAGCTGCTGGTCTGACACGAACTGTATCGGTATGGCATTGCGGGTGTGGCTAAGTTCATCGCCAGCACCCTGCGAAGGCCAAGGCCTGCGCTGCACAATCGGTTTCGCGCCCTGAGCATAGGCGCAGATGGTCATCCGATCACGTGACTTTTGCTTCACATGAGACCCGGCGCATCCATCAGCCGGGTGGGCAGGTTATTCCTTGACCAGATGCAGGTTGTCGATCAGGCGCGTCTTGCCCATGAACGCCGCGCCCAGCACAACCAGATCACGATCATCCGGGGTCGCAGGGCGCAGGCTCACTGCATGGCGAATCTCCAGGTAATCAGGCCGGAAGCCCGCTGCTTCGAGGTCTTTCACACCATCGCTGATCAGCTGCTGATGATCCTGCTCGCCATGCTGCAATGCCGTGCCGATCCGTTTGATCACGCGGTACAACGCAGGCGCTGCCGTGCGCTGGTCTTCAGTCAGGTAGCCATTGCGCGACGACAGGGCCAGGCCATCGGCGGCACGCACGGTGGGTTCGCCGATGATTTGAATGGGCATGTTCAGGTCACGCACCAATGCGTTGACGACGGCCAGTTGCTGGAAATCCTTCTGACCGAAAATCGCGATGTCCGGCTGCACCATGTTGAACAGCTTGCTGACCACCGTCGATACGCCGTCGAAATGGCCAGGACGGCTGCCGCCACACAGTCCTTCGGACACCACTGGCACACGCACGATGGTCTGGTCAGCCATGCCATGGGGATACATTTCTTCGACCGTCGGCGTAAACAGCAAATGGCAACCGGCCTGAAGCAATTGCTCCTGATCGGCAGCCAGAGTACGGGGGTACGACGCCAAGTCTTCGTTGGGACCAAACTGCAGCGGGTTGACGAAGATGCTGGCGATTACAAAATCAGCGCGTTGAACGGCTTTGGTGACCAACGCGATATGGCCGCTGTGCAGGTTGCCCATGGTGGGCACCAGAGCGATGCGTTTGCCTTCGCTGCGAGCGCGAGCGACGACGGCGCGCAGTTCGCGAACGGTTTTAACTGTGTTCATGCCGAGAATCCGTGTTCTGGAGCGGGGAAGCTGACGTCCTTGACCGCGCTGACGTAAGCGGCGATCGCCGACTGAATGTCCGGCTGACCGGCCATGAAATTCTTCACGAACTTGGGCACGCGGCCGGTGATCGACAGCCCGAGCATGTCATGGAGCACCAGCACCTGACCGTCGGTGGCGCTGCCGGCGCCGATCCCGATCACCGGAATCTTTACAGCGTGGGTGATTTCCTGGGCCAGTTCGCTCGGTACGCATTCCAGCAGAATCATCGCGGCGCCGGCCTGCTCAAGGGTAATCGCGTCGGCCCGCATCTGCCGCGCCTGCGACTCCTGACGCCCCTGCACTTTATAGCCGCCCAACACGTTGACCGCCTGGGGCGTTAAACCCATGTGTGCACAGACGGGCACGCCGCGTTCGGCGAGCAGCCGGATCGAGTCGGCGAGCCACGCTGCGCCTTCGATCTTGACCATGTGTGCGCCTGCCTGCATCAGCGTGGCGCTGTTGGCGAAGGTCTGCTCGGGCGTGGCGTAGGACATGAACGGCAAATCCACCAGAATCAGCGCGCCCTGATTGCCGCGTTTGACGCCGGCCACGTGGTACGCCATTTCAGCGGTGGTGACGGGCAGCGTGCTGTCGTGGCCTTGAAGGACCATGCCCAGCGAGTCGCCGACCAGCAGCACTTCCACACCTGCCTGGCTGGCGGTGTGGGCAAAAGTCGCGTCGTAGCAGGTCAGCATGGTGATTTTTTCACCTTTCTGCTTCAGGGCCAGCAGGGACGTAACGGTGATATCGGGCATGGAAAGTCCTCATTCAGGCGCTGTGAATACTGCGGCGAGCAACGCGTGATTCATCTTGGGAGGCAGGCACATCGTCGTTTCGCGATGTTTGCAACGGCCTGATCCGCGCCTTGTGGCCGGTCGTCCGGCTTTGGGACGCTTATCTTCGTGAGGAGGGGGCGGGAAGTCAATTCCGGGTGTTGCCGGTTTCAACGTGCCCGCAGAGCGGCGTCAGCTCGCCAATCGTTCCAGGCCTTCGAACGGGCATCGAGCAAGCAAATCATTCAGCGCGCGGCCATCAGCGAGGGTGATCCCTGGCGCCAGTTCGGCCAGTGGGTACAGCACAAACGCGCGCTCCTGGATGTGGTAATGCGGCACCTTCAGGCGCGGCTCATCGATGAGGCGATCGCCGAACAGCAAGATGTCGAGGTCCAGCGTGCGCGGCCCCCAGCGTTCGAGGCGCTCGCGGCCCTGATCGTTTTCGATGCCTTGCAAGGCGTCGAGCAGTGCCAGCGGGGGGAGCGAGGTGTCGAGCGCAGCGACTGCATTGGTGTAACGCGGCTGACCCGGCAACAGCGAGTCGCTGACATAAAAAGAGGAAACGCCTGACAGGCTGCTCTGCGGCAACAGGCCCATGGCCTTGATCGCTTCGCGCAACTGTTCGGCGGGGTCGGCCAGGTTGCTACCCAGGCCGACGTAAACGCGCTCGATCATTGGCTGTTATTCCGCCCCGTCGACGCCGGCGCGTTTGCGCTTGCCGCTGCTGCTGCGACGACGTTTGCGCGGGCCCTGGCCGGTGGCGTCGGGCTTGCTGCCCAGGTCACGAATCATGTCACGGCGTCCGGAATCGTTGGCGTCCTGATAGTCCGTCCACCATTCACCCAGGCCGTCGGTTTCTTCGCCAGCCAATTCGCGCAGCAGCAGGAAGTCGTAGCCGGCACGGAAGCGCGGGTTTTCCAGCAGCAGGTCCGCACGCTTGCCCGAGCGGCGCGGCAGACGTTCCTGCATGTCCCAGATTTCGCGGATCGGCATGGTGAAGCGTTTCGGGATGGCAATCCGCTGGCACTGTTCGGTGATCAGTTCGTGAGCCGCTTCCTGCATAGCCGGAATCGGCGGCATGCCGCGCTCTTGCAGACGCAGCACACGGGCGGGCAGGGCAGGCCACAACAATGCGGCAAACAGGAACGCCGGCGTGACCGGTTTGTTCTGCTTGATGCGCAGATCGGTGTTGGCCAACGCCTCGCTGATCAGCGTGTGGGTGTAGGTCGGGTTGTATTCCAGCGCTTTGGAACTGGCCGGGAACAGCGGCTCGAACAGTTCGAGATCGACGAGCATTTCGAACGTCGCCTCGGCGTAACCCGAAAGGAACAGCTTCAGCACTTCTTCAAACAGGCGCGCCGACGGGATGTCGCGCAGCATCGGCGCCAACGGGCGAATCGGCGTGGCACTGTGCTTCTCGATACCGAAATCCAGCTTGGCGGCGAAACGCACGGCCCGCAGCATGCGCACCGGGTCTTCCTTGTAACGCTGCTGTGGATCACCGATCAGGCGAATCAAGCGATTGCGGATGTCGTGTACGCCGTTGGCATAATCGAGAACGCGCTCGGTGACCGGATCGTAATACAGGGCATTGATTGTGAAGTCGCGACGCTGTGCATCGTCTTCAAGGGTGCCGTAAACGTTGTCACGCAGAATGCGCCCGCTCTCGTTGCGCGAAGACTGGTTGCTGTCTTCGTCTTCGTCGTCGATTGGATGATTGGCGCGGAAGGTCGCGACTTCAATGATTTCACGGCCGAAATGGATGTGAACCAGCTTGAAGCGGCGGCCGATGATACGGGCGTTGCGAAACTCGGCGCGGATCTGCTCGGGCGTGGCGCTGGTGGCGACGTCGAAATCCTTTGGCGTGATGCCGAGCATCATGTCTCGGACGCAACCGCCCACCAGATAGGCCTGGTAGCCGGCGGTCTGCAGGCGCTCGACGATGTTCACCGCATAGCGGCTGAATTGATTGCGTTGCAACGAGTGCTGGCTGCTATTGAGCACCTCAGGCGTTGTGCGCACGTGTTGCTGCGGCTTGCGCAGTGGGGAACGGAATGACTGGAACAGCTTCTTCAGCATGGGAGGCACTGTTTGAAGGAATATTCGGCCAATTTCGAAGAGTGACCGCACGATGGGCGGGGATTCTAGCATTTAGTCGGGGGATGGTGTAGGAGGCAGCGCGATGGGTGCGTGCGGGTATTGAATGCGCTGCGTGGCGCGGGTGTCGAGCGGGAGGGGTTTAGTGCGGATGCTACTGGGGGAGCCGAAGCTCCCCCAAAGTGCGTGCTCTTATTTTTATTGTCTGATGGGCTTTTTATTTTTGTTGACCGCCCAATTCACGGCTTTCGCCTGTGAAACCTCCCAATCGGGAGTCAAGAGCAAACGGATTGCTTTGGTCGCTGTGCGGCAGTGATCTATCGATCCAACCAGTTCAGGCTCTACCTAAGGGTAGTTTTTGTTGTTCTCGGCCTGGTTGCGGGACAAGTCCCAAATGCAACGCCTCTCCAAAAGAATCAGTTAGCTGCGCCTCCGCCGTGTTGTTCTTGTTATGCGTGAGTCGATTCGTCTTGTTTTTATTATGTTGGTGTTTCGGGTGACTGATTTTTGTTGTTTTTGTACGAATACCTATAGCAGTACCTGTGCCAACTTTTGCAAAAATCGCTACAGGCCACTGAATCCGAGGGTGTGGCAAATTGACGCTATTCAGTGCGGACGAAAAAAAACCGGGGGTTCGTTACCGTACGCCCCGGTTCTGTTACGTCACCTTTAAAGAGGTAACAGTTTTTTCACATTGCCCGTAACCCGCGTGCCAGAGCCTGCGCGACGGCTTGCTCAGGTTTCGCTTGCCACTCCGGTCTTGCGACGGGGGATGCCGAGGCGCTGCCGACGCTCCCACAGGCACTTGCGGCTGACGCCGAGCTTGCGAGCGAGTTCTGTCTCGGTCATGTGGTCCTGATGCTCCAGAACGAAATGCTGGAAATAGTCCTCCAGCGACAAGTCTTCCGTCGGCTCGCCAGCCGTGGAACTCGACGAGCTTGACGTCTGTGGCGCAAGGCCGATGAACTCGTTGACGTCGAGATCGCTCAACTCGATATCGATGCCTAGCAGCTCTGCGGAGATGTCCGGGCTCTCGCACAGGATTACCGCGCGCTCGACCGCGTTCTCCAGTTCCCTCACGTTGCCTGGCCACGAATAGTGTCGGATCGCGTGCTCCGCATCTGGCGCAAACCGCAGGTCGTTACGCCCGGCCTTGAGGCTTTGCCGCGCCAGAAACGCATTGGCAATTTCGTTAACGTCCGCGCCGCGCTCACGCAATGCGGGCAGCTTCAACGCGATCACGTGCAGGCGGTAGTACAAGTCTTCACGGAACTGCCCGACTTTGGCCAGGCTCTTGAGGTCGCGGTGAGTCGCTGCGATCAGGCGTACGTCGACTTTCTGCGATTGCACCGAGCCCACGCGGCGAATTTCGCCTTCTTGCAAGACGCGCAGAAGCCTCGCCTGAGCTTCCAACGGTAGCTCGCCGATCTCGTCGAGAAAGAGGGTGCCACCGTCCGCTGCCTCAACCAGACCGGCACGACCGGCGCTGGCGCCGGTGAACGCGCCTTTCTCGTGGCCGAACAGCTCGGATTCGATGAGGGATTCCGGGATCGCTGCGCAGTTGACCGAAATCATCGGCGCCTTGGCGCGACGGGACAGATTGTGCAGCGCGCGCGCCACCAATTCCTTGCCCGTACCGGACTCGCCCTGAATCAGGACGTTGGAGTCAGTCGGCGCGACTTTGCGGATCTTGCTGTACATGTCCTGCATTGGCGGGCAGGAGCCGATGATGCCGATCTCGCCGTTGCTGTTGTCCGGGCCAGATTTGTCACCGGTCACGGTTTTTGCGGTGGCGGCGCGTTCGGCCTGCATGCTTTGCAGCGTCTGGCGATCACGCAGGATACGCGAGACGGCCTGAAGCATTTCGTCGTGGTCGAAGGGTTTGGCGATGTAATCCACCGCGCCCATTTTCATCGAATCCACGGCCGAGCGCAGGCTGGCGTAACTGGTCATGATCAGCACCGGCTTGCCATGGCCGAGCTTGATCAGCTCTGTGCCAGGTGCGCCAGGCAGGCGTAAGTCGCTGACGATCAGGTCAAACGAGGGGATGCTGAAACGTTCCTGAGCTTCCTGCACGGACCCGGCTTCGCTGACTTGGTACTGATTACGTTCCAGCAGTCGACGCAGGGCGGAGCGGATGATGGTTTCGTCTTCCACGATCAAAATGTGAGGCATTGATTCGGTTCTCTCGACGGTCTCAGTTCACGGCGGACGTCGCTTCGACATGTCGCGGTAAGGTCACCCGAATCCGGGTTCCGCGTTGGTGCTCGGGGTCAGCCGGGCTGTCGATGGTGATTTGTCCATAATGCTCTTCAACGATGGAATAGACCAGCGCGAGGCCCAGCCCTGTCCCTTCGCCCGGATCCTTGGTGGTGAAGAAAGGTTCGAACAATCGGTCCATGATGGCTTTCGGAATGCCGCTGCCTTCGTCTTCGACGATCAGGTCGACCGTGTGTTCGGAGGCCTCGCTTTTCACCCGTACTGCACTGCCGGCGGGCGATGCATCGCGGGCGTTGGACAGCAGGTTGATCAACACCTGCGCCAGCCGTTGGGGATCGCCATCGACCCAGTGGTTAGGGTTGCACAGGTTATAGAACTGCACTTCGAAATTACGGCGGTTCAGCGCCAGCAGACCAATGGCATCCTGCGCCACCTCTGCCAGGCATACGGGTTCGTCGGCATGCTGATGCCCGCCGGCGTGGGCGAAGCTCATCAGCGACTGCACGATGCGCGAGACACGTTTGGTCTGTTCGATGATCTGGCTGCTGATTTCCGTCAGCTCGGCGTCTTCTTCCCGTTCTTCGCGAAGGTTCTGCGCCAGGCAGGCAATGCCGGTGATCGGGTTGCCGATTTCGTGGGCAACGCCGGCGGCCAGTCGGCCGATGCTCGCAAGCCGTTCGGAGTGCACCAGTTTGTCTTCGAGCATCTGCGTGTCGGTCAGGTCTTCAACCAGAATCACCAGCCCGCTGTTGCCCGGCGCGAGCGGCTCGTCGATGGCCGCCTTGTGCAGGTTGAGCCAGCGAGTCTGACCGTCCAGGCCCAGGCGCTGTTTGTGCAAGTGCTCGTCAGGTACGTTGATGAACCCCAGCAGCAGCTGCTTCCAGGGATCGACGATGGTCTCGAGCCGTGATCCGACGACGCGCTGAGCGCCGATGCCGGTCAGCTCCTCCATCGCCTTGTTCCACATCAGGATCTCTTGATCCTTGGCCAGGGAGCACACACCCATCGGCAGCTCTTGAAGGGTCTGGCGGTGATAACGGCGCAGGGCGTCGAGCTCGGCAGCCAGGCCTGTGAGACGGGAGTGGTAATCCTCGAGCCGGCTTTCAATGAAGTGAATGTCCTCGGTGACATAGTTCTCGCTGCCGGACTTGTACGGCAGAAACGTCTCGACCATGTCCTGCGCAACACTTGGCCCCATCAGCCCAGAGAGGTTGGCTTCGATACGGTCGCGTAAACGCCGCAGCGCATATGGCCGGCGCTCGTCGAACGGCAGGTAAAGATCCCGCAGCGCCTGTTCGACTTCCTTCTGCGCGGCCTTCGCGCCCAAGGGTTTGGCCAGCTGGGTCGCAAACTCCTGGGGAGAGGCTGCGTGCAGTTCGCGGCGCTGGGGGCGGCGAACGTTGTCCACCGCGCAGGCCTCGGCCGCACTCGCCTCTTCGGGACTGGGATTGCTGAACAGCGAAATCAGGGTGAAAACCAGCACGTTGGCCGCTAGAGAGGCAATTGCCGCCATATGCCAGCTGGTGTCATCCAGCACGTAAATCATGTTCAGCAGCGGGATGTAGAACCCCTGGAAGTCGCCGATCAGCGGCAGCAACATGCTGAAAGTCCAGACCGCGATGCCGGCGATCAGCCCCGCCATGAAACCGCGGCGGTTGGCAGCCGGCCAGTACAGAACGGACAGCACACCGGGCAGAAATTGCAACGTCGCTACGAACGCAACGATGCCCAGATTTGCGAGATTCTGCTTGGCGCCAAGCAGCAGATAAAAGCCAAACCCGGCCATGATGATCGCGACGATCAGGCCGCGCCGGGTCCACTTCAGCCAGCGATAGATATTGCCTTCGGCTGGCGGCTGATAAAGCGGCAGCACCAGGTGGTTCAGCGCCATGCCGGACAGCGCCAGCGTGGTGACGATGATCAGCCCGCTTGCCGCGGAAAGCCCGCCGATATAGCCAAGCAAGGCCAGGGTCTTGCTGTGGGCGGCGATGCCAATACCCAGCGTGAAGTACTCGGGGCTGGTCGTGGCGCCCAGTTTCAGCCCGGCCCACAGCACCAGCGGTACTGCCAGACTCATCAGCAGCAGAAACAGTGGCAGCCCCCAACTGGCGCTGACCAGCGAGCGCGGGTTGAGGTTCTCGGTGAAGGTCATGTGATACATGTGCGGCATCACGATGGCCGAGGCAAAGAACACCAGCAGCAGCGTCCGCCAAGGGCCTTCCTGCAGTGGCGTGTGCAATGCCGCCAGTGCGCTTTGGTTCTGCAGCAGCCATTGTTCAAGGCTCTGCGGCCCGTCGAACACGCCATACAGCGCATAGAGACCGATGCCGCCGATGGCGACCAGTTTGATGACCGACTCGAAGGCAATGGCGAACACCAGCCCTTCGTGTTTTTCCCGCGTAGCGATATGGCGCGAGCCGAAGAAGATGGTGAACAGTGTGATCAGCACGCAGAACGCGAAGGCCACGTAGTTGCGCACAGGCTCCCGGGTAAGAATGCCGATGGAGTCGGCGACGGCCTGAATCTGCAGCGCCAGCAATGGCAACACACCGATCAGCATGAAGATCGTCGTCAATGCCCCCGCCCAGGTGCTGCGAAAGCGGAACGCGAACAGATCGGCCAGGGACGAGAGCTGGTAGGTGCGAGTGATTTTGAGAATGGGGTAAAGCAGAACGGGGGCGAGCAGGAAGGCGCCGGACACACCCAGGTAACTCGACAGAAAGCCGTAGCCGTATTCGTAGGCCAATCCGACCGTGCCGTAAAACGCCCACGCACTGGCGTAGACGCCAAGTGACAGTGTGTAGGTCAGCGGGTGACGAATGATCCAGCGCGGGATCAGGCCACGTTCGCTGATCCAGGCAACGCCGAATAGCACCGTCAGGTAGGCGGCACTGACCAGAATCATCTGGGTCAGGCTAAAGCTCATCGGCATCTCGTTGGCTCTGCAGAATGAAGGTCACTACGATCAGGATCAGCCACAGCATGTACGGCCTGTACCAGGCGCCCGTCGCGTCGATCCACCAGTCCATGATGGCCGGGGAGAACAGATAGATGCCCACCACCAGTAGCAGGACCAATCGATAAATGTACATTTGGCCTCCCAGGTTGACTGACCAGAAGATGACGGAGCGGCATGGTAACGGATGGCGATGGGGCTGCAAGCGACGTTTCCGCCAGCTTTGTGCTGCCCCATATGAATCGGCCGCGGGAGCTCAGTCTATTCGAGCTTCCTCGATAGCGCCGAGGCGAGGTATCGAATCGGCATTCCAGTGCGCAATGGCCCAGTCCAGCACCGCTCGGGGTGTCGCGTCGTTCAGTTCACCCGGCGTCTTTTGCCCCAGGGCACGTAAACCCCGGAGCAGCAGCGGCGTGGCCTGATCAGGCGGCAGCGGCGGCGAACGGTAGGATTTCCCCAGCTTATGACCGTCGGGTTGGGTGATCAGCGGCACGTGAAGGTAACGTGGTTGCGGCAGGCCCAGCAGTTCTTGCAGGTACAGCTGACGTGGCGTGGAGTCGAGCAGATCGGCGCCGCGTACGATGTCGGTCACGCCCTGCCAGCCGTCGTCCAGGACGACCGCCAGTTGGTAGGCGTAGAAGCCGTCCCGTCGCCGAATGATGAAATCCCCCGCGTCGCGCCCCAAATGTTGACGAAACTCGCCCTGAACCCGGTCTTCGAAGCGGTATTCCAGCTCAGGCACCCGAATCCGGATGGCCGCGTCTTCGGGTGAGTGCCCGGCGTTGCGGCAAAAACCCGGGTAGATCCCGTTGTAGTCTTCCAATTGCTTGCGCGAACAGGTGCACGCGTAAGCAAGCCCGTGGTTGAACCACCGATTGATGATCTCCTGATAAGCCTCATGCCGGTCGCTTTGCCTTACCAGTTCGCCGTCCCATTCGAATCCGTAGGCTTCGAGCGTCTGGAGTATGCCCGCCTGGGCACCCTGAACTTCGCGGGGAGGGTCGAGATCCTCCATGCGCATCAGCCATTTCCCGCCGACCGAGCGGGCGTCGAGGTAGGAGGCCAGCGCTGCGACCAGAGAGCCGAAGTGCAGATAACCGCTGGGGGTCGGCGCAAAGCGCCCTATATAGGAAGGGTTTTTCATGGGCGCTGATGGTACTGGAAATAAAACGTACGAAATACCGGACGACTGGCCGTGCTGTGTGGGAAAACGCAACGCATCCGTGTAGCGCCTTCCAGCTTGCACCGTTCTCCGCTCGGTGGATCGGTACAGGCAAAACAAGAAAAGGACGCCGAGGCGTCCTTTTCTACTGGATCAACAGGGTCATTTACCGACCTGTTTTTCCTTGATTTCAGCGAGGCTTTTGCAGTCAACGCACATGTCGGCCGTTGGACGGGCCTCGAGGCGCTTGATACCGATCTCGACGCCGCACGATTCGCACCAGCCGTATTCCTTGTCTTGGATCAGCTGCAGCGTCTTGTCGATCTTCTTGATCAACTTGCGCTCACGATCGCGGGCGCGCAGCTCCAGTGCGAATTCTTCTTCCTGGCTTGCACGGTCGGCAGGGTCAGGGAAATTAGCCGCCTCGTCCTTCATGTGAACAACCGTGCGGTCAACTTCTACCATCAGATCCTGCTTCCACTGGGACAGGATTTTGGTGAAGTGCTTGCGCATGGGTTCGCCCATGTATTCCTCGCCCTTCGTCGCAACGTAGGGTTCGAAACCACTGATTGCCGGGGTGCTCTTTTGCTTTTCTTCGGTGGGCATGAACGGACCGCCTCTCACTCTTCTAAGCCATTACACAGGTTAAGATCCATCGCCGACACCTGCCGGCCCTGCGGCTGCAAGCGGGCGAACTTACCAGATCGAATCGGAGCGCGCTACTCCCGGTTGTCGAGGATGGCCTGCAACACGCACCCGAACTATGACCACAGCCTGAGCGCCCGGTTTTATCTATTTTTGCAGTGCGCCGAGTTTAGTGCGTGTGGCGCAAGTCCCCGGTTTACCGGCCTGTCGATTGCAAGTTGCTGCTGCCCAGGCGGATAAACGCTGTAGCCCGCTCGGGCGGATGGGTAGAATCGGCGATTCCTCTCGCCACCCCTCACCAAAGGAAGGCCCATGCCACAGCCCTACAGTGCGCGCAGCCGCGCCATAGAACCCTTTCATGTGATGGCGCTGCTGGCGCGGGCGAACGAACTGCAAGCGGCGGGGCATGACGTCATCCACCTTGAGATAGGCGAGCCGGATTTCACCACGGCCGAGCCGATCATCAAGGCCGGTCAGGCGGCGTTGGCCGCTGGCAAGACCCGATACACGGCGGCCCGTGGTCTGCCGGAATTGCGCGAGGCGATCTCGGGTTTTTACGCTCAGCGTTATGGCGTGAACGTCGATCCGGGCCGGATTCTGATCACGCCGGGTGGTTCCGGTGCGTTGCTGCTGGCGGCGAGTCTGCTGGTCGATCCCGGCAAACACTGGCTACTGGCCGATCCGGGTTACCCCTGCAACCGGCATTTTCTGCGTCTGGTGGAGGGCGCCGCTCAACTGGTGCCCGTGGGGCCGGACGTGCGCTATCAGCTGACGGCCGATCTGGTCGCTCAACACTGGAACGAGGACAGCGTCGGTGCGCTGGTGGCGTCACCGGCCAATCCGACCGGGACGCTGCTGCACCGCGACGAGTTGGCCGCGCTGTCGGCGTCGCTCAAGGCGCGGGATGGGCACCTTGTGGTTGACGAGATTTACCACGGTTTGACCTACGGCACCGACGCGAGCAGCGTGCTGGAAGTCGACAATGACGCCTTCGTGCTGAATAGTTTTTCCAAGTATTTCGGCATGACCGGTTGGCGACTCGGTTGGCTGGTTGCCCCCGAGGCGGCGGTCGGCGATCTGGAAAAACTGGCACAGAATCTCTACATCAGCGCGCCGAGCATGGCGCAAAGTGCGGCGCTTGCCTGCTTCGAGCCGCAAACCCTGGAGATCCTCGAACAACGTCGAGCCGAGTTTGCCCGCCGTCGCGACTTCCTGCTTCCGGCGCTGCGCGAACTGGGCTTTAACATTGCCGTGGAACCCGAAGGCGCCTTCTATCTATACGCAGACATCAGCGCATTCGGCGGTGATGCGTTTGCGTTCTGCCATCACTTTCTGGAAACCGAGCACGTCGCGTTCACACCCGGGCTGGATTTCGGTCGCTACCGCGCCGGCCATCACGTGCGCTTCGCCTACACCCAGAGCTTGCCTCGGCTTCAGGAAGCGGTCGAGCGAATAGGTCGTGGCCTGCGGAGCTGGCAAGGCTGATGCGTTTCTCTCCTCCACTTGAAGAAGGCCGGCTGATTCAGCGCTACAAGCGGTTCCTCGCCGACATCGAGACCGCCAGCGGCGAGCTGCTGACGATTCACTGCCCCAATACGGGCTCCATGTTCAATTGCATGATGCCGGGTGGCCGCGTCTGGTTCAGCAGGTCCAATGACCCCAAGCGCAAGCTTCCGGGCACTTGGGAAATCACCGAAACGCCACAGGGGCGGCTCGCCTGCGTCAACACCGCGCGCGCCAACAAGCTGGTAGAAGAAGCGCTTCTGGACGGCGTGATCACGGAGTTGGCGGGGTTTACGGCGCTTAAGCGCGAAGTCGCCTACGGTCAGGAAAACAGCCGCGTTGACTTCCGTCTGGATTACCCCGATGGCCCGCTCTACCTGGAAGTCAAAAGCGTGACCCTGGGTTTTGATGACAGCCGGGTCGCTGCGTTTCCCGATGCGGTCACTCAGCGCGGCGCGAAGCACCTGCGTGAATTGGCAGCGTTGGCCAGGGAGGGCGTGCGCGCAGTGTTGCTCTATTGCGTGAACCTGACAGGGATCGATGCCGTGCGGCCCGCCGCCGAAATCGACGCGGCCTACGCCTCAGCCTTGCTTGAGGCGGCTGCGGCAGGGGTCGAAGTCCTGGCGTATGGCGTGGAGCTGACCCCTGACGGAGTGCGCATTGATCGACCGCTTGAGATTCATCTCTCGGAAACGCGCCCGCTCAGTCCGGTGCCACTGGGTTGATCCAGATGCCCTGAGCGTCTTCGCCGCAGTCGATAGCCCTCAGGAATTTGCCCTCGCAAGGGCCGGCGACGCACTCGCCGTTCTCGATCAAGAACAGCGCACCGTGAGTGGCGCACTGGATCAGACTGGCGCTGGCATCGAGAAACTCATTGGGCTGCCATTCCAGCGCCACCCCTCGATGGGGACACCGGTTGGCGTACACATACACCTGACCCCCTCGCCGGACGGCCAGAATCTTGAGCTCATCGACATCGAACCCGAGGCTTTTGCCTTCAATCAGCGCAGCGCTGTCGCACAGGTATTTCAGCGGGGTCTCCTTGGCGCTTGACGCTCAAATGCAAATAATTATCAAATGCCTGGCCGTAGCAGGCTGCGCATTCTGCCAGCAGTCAAACCCGCCAGTCGATGAGCGAAATCCTGCCAGTCGCGCCTTGAGGTGATCGACTGAGCCTTCCTTTATAGAGGACCCACCGCTTATGCGCTTCACCTCCCGATTGATCGCGATCGTCACGGGGCTTTTTATCGCCCACCTGGCAGCCGCCGCTTCACCCGAGCCGCAGCGGTGGGTCAGTGCCGGCGGCGCCTTGACGGAGTGGATAGTCGCTCTGGGCGGAGAGTCGCGTCTGGTGGGCGTGGACAGCACGAGCCAGCACCCGCGGTCGGTCAAATCGCTGCCGGGCATCGGTTACCAGCGACAGTTGTCGGCGGAAGGCATCCTCACGTTGCGTCCGAACGTTCTGATAGGCACCGAAGAAATGGGCCCGCCGCCAGTTATCCAGCAACTGCGTACGGCCGGCGTGCAGGTCGAGGTGTTGTCGGCCAGTGCAGAGCTGCCCGCGCTCCAGGCCAGTCTTGAAAGACTCGGCGCATTACTGGGCAAAAAGGGCGAGGCGCGTCAGTTGAGCGACCAATTCATCAAGCGGCTCGCGACGGAGCATCAGCGAGTGACGCAACTGAAGCGTGCCGCGCCGGGTGTTCTGTTGCTGGTGAGCCACGCGGGGAGCGCGCCGATGGTGGCTGGCGCAGGCACTGTCGGCGACTGGCTGATCACTCAGGCTGGCGGCCGCAACCTGGCAACCCACACCGGCTACAAGGTGTTTTCCACTGAGGCAATGAGCGGGCTGAACCCTGAAGTGCTCGTTGTCAGCGACCGTGCTCAAAACGGCGTCCAGCCCCGCGAGGCGTTGCTGCGTGAAAACCCGCTCCTTAGGGCAACCAAGGCCTTGCGGGATAACCGCGTCGTCGAGATTGATCCGACCTTACTGGTAGGCGGTCTTGGCCCACGGTTGCCGGACGCAGTCAGATCACTGGCAGACGCGTTCTATCCTGGCGCTGCACCAGGCAGCGCCAGAGTCTCGAACGCCCGATGAGGCTTGATCTCGCCCCCAAAACGCTGTTCATCACGCTGGGTTTTGCCTGTTTACTGGCGATATGGCTGTCCCTCGCGCTCGGCCCGGTCAGTCTGCCGATGATGGATACCTTGCGCGCGGTTCTTCATCTGGTGGGCGTGCCCATGGCGGAAGACAACTTGCAACAGGCGGAACTGATCGTGGGCCAGATCCGCCTGCCTCGTACGCTGCTTGGACTGGCAGTCGGTGCAGTGCTGGCCTTGTCTGGCGTGGCGATGCAGGGTCTGTTTCGCAACCCTCTCGCCGATCCCGGTCTGGTTGGCGTTTCCAGTGGTGCGGCATTGGGTGCGGCAGTGGCCATCGTCGCCGGAGCGTCCCTTGGCGGACTGCCCGAGCCGCTCCAGCCTTATCTGCTGTCCATCTGCGCCTTCGCCGGTGGGCTTGGGGTGACCGCAATCGTCTATCGGCTCGGACGCCGCGACGGTCACACTAGTGTCAGTACGATGCTGCTGGCGGGTGTGGCGATGACTGCGCTGGCCGGTTCGATCATCGGCCTGTTCACGTATCTGGCCGATGATGCGAGCCTGCGAACGCTGACGTTCTGGAATCTGGGCACGCTCAACGGTGCCAGCTATGCCCGGCTCTGGCCTCTGTTGCTGGTTTGCGCGGCAGTGATCCTCTGGTTGCCGCGCCGAGCGAAGGCGCTTAACGCATTGCTGCTTGGAGAATCGGAGGCGCGTCACTTGGGCATCGAGGTCGAACGCCTCAAGCGCGAGCTGATTCTTTGCATCGCACTCGGCGTGGGGGCAGCCGTCGCGGCGGCGGGGCTCATCGGTTTCATTGGCCTGATCGTGCCGCACCTTGTGCGACTGCTGACGGGGCCAGACCACCGCGTTGTTCTACCCGCATCAGCGCTGGCGGGCGCATCGTTGTTGCTCTTCGCAGACATTTTCGCCCGACTGGTAATGGCCCCGGCGGAATTGCCGATCGGGATTGTCACCGTATTCATCGGCGCGCCGTTCTTTCTTTTCCTGCTCGTTCGAGGGCGTGCCTGATGTTGATCGGCAAAGACATCGGCGTTGTTCGTGATGGCAAACAGGTGCTCGACAGCATCGAATTGACAATGGCGCCCGGTCAGATGCTTGGCGTGCTGGGCCCCAACGGGGCTGGCAAAAGTACACTGTTGGCTGCTCTGTGCGGCGAGCTTGTCCCGACCCGCGGCCAGGTATTTCTGGACGATATTCCTCTGGATCAATGGCGTGGTCCGGAGCGGGCTCGGCGCTTGGCCGTACTGCCGCAGGCCTCGACATTGAGTTTCGCGTTCAAGGTCGAGGAAGTGGTTGCGATGGGCCGCTTGCCCCATGAAAGCGGTCAGCAACGTGACGGTGAAATTATCCAGCATGCCCTTGAGGCCGCCGATGCAATGCACCTGCTCGGCCGCAGCTATCTGAAGCTATCGGGGGGCGAGCGTCAGCGGGTCCATCTGGCGCGGGCGCTGGCTCAGGTGTGGCCCGGGGAGAAGGGGCAGGTTCTGTTGCTGGACGAGCCCACCTCGGCGCTCGACCCATTGCATCAACACACCACACTGTTGGCCGTTCGCGCGTTCGCCGACCGTGGCGGCGCGGTGATGGTGATCCTGCATGATTTGAACCTGGCGGCCCGTTATTGCGATCACTTGTTGTTGCTGAGTCAGGGTCTCGCGTATGTATCCGGCACGCCACAGCAAGTGCTGACGCCTGACGCGCTGATGTCGGTATTTGGCCTGGATGTTCTGGTGCAACCCCATCCCGAGCGTGGGCACCCTCTGGTGATCACTCGCTGAAGTGGCTTGGTTATCGACCGGCATCAGTTCCTTTTTTCGATGCGGCAGCCCCATTTCCAATGCTCATGCAGGCAACGTCCTTCGGACAATTCTTGTAATCACGTAGGCCTGCTCTTTTGCGTCGTTGTGAGCGTTCAGGCACAGCCATTCTCGATTATCGTCGCCTCAGACAAAGGCATTGAGGGTGGGTAATGAACGACATAAATGCGGCGATTGACGTGTATGAGGTCGATGCGTCATTGGCGCAACTGGCTATTGGTCTGATGGAGTTGGCTTCACTGAATGCTGACGACACGCCGGAAAAAATTGTTGCCTTGTGTCATAGAGCACTGACACCGGTCGGGCAGGTTGCCGCCGTCTGCGTCATGCCCAGGTTCGCAGGACTGGCGCGGCGCACACTCGACAGCCTTCATGCGCGCGAGATCAAGGTCGTGGCAGCGGTTAACTTTCCGAGCGGTTCGGCTTCTGTCAGTTCAGCCGAGCTGGAAACCCAGGCGGCGATTCTCGCGGGGGCCGACGAAATTGATCTGGTTTACCCTTTTTATGCGTTGCTTGGCGGGGACAGGCAGATTGGCGCTGAGATCATCAATGCCTGCAAGACCAGGTGCGGTCGGGCAGCGTTGACCGTCACGCTGGAAACCGGCGTGCTGCGTGATCCGCAGGTTATTCACGGCGCAAGCTGTGTGGCGATTGAGGAGGGCGCCAACTTTCTCAAAACCAGCACCGGCAAACACATCCTGAATGCAACGCCCCAGGCCAGCCGCATTTTGATCGCGGCCATCGCCGACTCAGGCGCGCATTTGGGGATCAATGTTTCCGGCAATGTACGAACGCTCGATGAAGCGCGGGTGCATATGGATTTGGTCAAAGCGCGGTTTGGGCCGCGCTGGCGTGAGCAGGGGAGATTGCGGCTCGGGGCTACCAGCCTGCTGGATGATCTGCTGATCCGCTTGGGCGTAGGCGCGTAAATCGCGGGCAAAAAAAGACCCGGCAAAGAGCCGGGTCAAAAACCGTGATTAGCCTGATGAGGAGATAATCTGAGAGTCCGAACCAAGGAGCCTTTCAGTTTATCGGCCAGTCTCGCGACCGGATGTGATAATCATAGTGATTCTCATTTGTAAGTCAACAGTGTTCTGAAGACTATTTTGCTGTGCGCGTTCAGCGCTCTCCGATAGCCCCAGGGCATGCATTCTTCAATTCGGTGTCCAGGGAGTCTTTGTATTCCTGAGACAGCTCGCTCCAAGGGCGATTCGACAACGCACCTTCGAGTGAATACAGCAGCGCTTTGGATGCTCGGAAGCCCCTGACCTGGACGGCCCGGTAGGCCTGGATTGCGCCAAGACGGCGCAGGTCGGCGATAGTGTGAATGCCCGCAGCGTGAAGCCATTGAACCGAGGTCTTCCCCAGGTTCTTCATCCCCAACAACTCATCGTCCATGATTGCAGCCCTTTCCAATCATTCCATGTAATAACTTCTCCGTAGGCCCGACACAAACTGAAAAGGCGAGCCATGCCCTTGAGCGTAGACGCCCTAGAATTGCTCCGCAGAAAATCTCAGTGGAATGCGGCACGCGCCGCCGAACGGTAGGGTCAACTGAAATGAAAGGCGAGCACGGGCACGGCACGGCGGCGCATGCGGGGCGAAAAGTCAGGGCGGGGCTTAGTGGGGTGATGACGTCAGCGGGTGCGATAACGCAGGCGCGTACCGAAATTGACCGACATGAGGATTTCGTCAGCACTTAGCTCTGGCGGGAAGTACGCCCCGGATATCTGCGCGTGGGCGATGCTTGCACCCTCGAGCCTGGTTGTCCGGAAATCAACGCCACGCAGGTCCGCCGATCTGAAGTAGGCGTCGCTGAAATCGACCTCTTCAGCGTTGAGTTCACGCAGGTCAAGGCCGCGAAAATCTCCTCCAGACAGATCAACAGGTCCCTGTTTGGGCCGTTCGAGGTTGAAGGCGGTCACGTCGTCGTTTCGCAATAGCGCGAACAGGGGGGAGTCAAGGTGCTTGGGCTGGTTCATTTGACGTCTCCTTTGTTGGAATTCTGACGCCACTATAATGCCACTAGTGTCGAGCCGTGAAGCGGTATCCTTCACGACTCGACCACTGGTGGGGCGGGAAGTCAGAGCCCCGGCAGGTGCTGACGAATGTCGGCGACCAGCTTGTCCAGATCGCCGGAGACGTTGGTCTCGACGTGCCGACTGCGCAGTATCTCGTCGGCAGTCAACGCTTCGCGACTGGCCAGCTGCATTTCGATGACTTCCATGGTTGCGTCGGATGGGTCCTGATTTTGCGCTCGACGCTGGGCCAGCCAACCTTCGATAACGGCTTTGGGCGCGGCGCAATCAATGATCAGAAACGGACTGCCCATCGCCTCGGCAATCTGTGCGGCCGCCTGACGTTGCGCGAGCTTCAAATAGGTTGCATCAATGACCACCGGCAAGCCTGCGCGGAGCACGACACCCGCCAGCTCATTCAGACGTTGATACGTGGCCGCGCTGACGTCGGCGGAATACAGATCTTCATGGTTGGCGAATGCACGCTTGCGCTCGACATCTGAACGCAGGCGGATTGCACCCAGGGCTTCGACCAACCTCATGGCGACCTGACTTTTGCCGACCGCCGAAACGCCATGGGTGATGGCCAGGAAGTTGGACGGAATCGCGCTGTAGCTTTCGGCCAGGTTGGCGTAGTTGCGGTACTGGCGCAGTGTCGCGGCGCGCTGCACCTGATCGGCGTTGGCATTCAGGCTGAACAGCGCCACTTTGGCACGCACCATCGCGCGGTAGGCTTTGTAGAAATTGAGCAGTTGCAAGCCTTCGTAGTCGCCGGTCAGCTCCAGGTACTGGCTGACGAGTCGGCGCGACAGGCTTTTCAGACCGCGATCCTCAAGGTCCATGGCCAGGAAGCCGATGTCCGCATAGACATCCGTCATGCGGAACGGCTCGTTGAACTCGATGCAGTCGAAAATCACGACCTTGCCATCGATCAGCGTTGCATTGCCCAAGTGGATGTCGCCATGGCATTCCCGCACAAAGCCGTCGAGCTTGCGCTGGTTCATCAGAGGCTTGAGGCGCTCGAAACTGGTGTTGGCCCAGGCTTCCAGCGCTTCCAGCTGGATGAGGTCAGATTTTTCGCTGAGGAAAGGCAGAATCTGTTCAAAGTTCTGCGTGACCGGCGCCATGGCGCTGTCAGCGCTACCGAGCGGATTTTCCATCGGCACCTTGGGCGACTTGAGATGAAACTCGGCGATCTGCCGGGCCATGTCGTCGATATGCGCCGTCGTCAACTCGCCTTTGGCTTGCAAGGTGCTGAGCAATCCGTCCTGCGGGAACTGGCGCATTTTCAGCACGTACTCGATTGCTTCGCCTTCACCATTCAACTGCGGGGCTTCGATGCTGCCGGTGATGGGCAGTACTTCCAGGTACAGATTGTCTGTCAGGCGCTGGTTCAGCATCAGCTCCTGCTCACAGAAATGCTGGCGCGCCGGCAGGCTGGTGAAGTCCAGAAAGCCGAAATTGACCGGCTTCTTCATCTTGTAAACGTATGGGCCGGTGAGCAGTACCCAGGAAATATGCGTCTCGATGACCTGAAATTCTTCGACCGGGTGAGGAAACAGGGCGGGGTTTTGCAACGCGGCTATCAGTGTCTGGCTCACGGACGATCCTTGAAAGGTGATAAGTCGATAGAGAAGTAGCGAAAGGCGGCCATTATGGCCGCTGGAGACAATGCTGCAAACCGCTTAAAGGGCGGTCTGTCGGGGGCTTTGAAAGTGCGTATAATCCGCCGCCATGACCCGATCCCGCTCCCCGAAAAAATCCCCCAAACCCACCAACAGCCGCCTGCGCAGCCTGTTGGGCTGGGCCCTGAAACTCAGTCTTGTCGGGCTGGTGATCCTTGGCTGCTTCGCCGTTTACCTGGATTCCATCGTCCAGGAGAAATTCTCCGGCAAGCGCTGGACCATTCCGGCCAAGGTCTATGCACGGCCACTGGAGCTGTTCGTCGGGCAGAAGCTTTCACGCGATGACTTCCTTCTGGAGCTCGATGCGCTGGGCTATCGCCGCGAAGGCGTGGCCAATGGGCCGGGCGCTGCTGCGGTCAACGGCAACACTGTCGACCTCAACACCCGTGGTTTCCAGTTTTATGAAGGCGCTGATCCGGCCCAGCAGATCCATGTGCGCTTCTCCGGCGATTACGTCGCTGAACTGACCGCCGCCAACGGTGCCAAGCTGGCTGTCGCACGGCTTGAGCCCTTGATGATCGGCGGCTTGTATCCGAAGAATCTCGAAGACCGGATTCTGATCAAACTCGATCAGGCGCCGCCTTATTTGCTCGACACGCTCGTCACCGTCGAAGACCGCGATTTCTACCATCATTTCGGCGTATCCCCGAAGGGGATCGTGCGCGCTTTCTGGATCAACGCATCCGCTGGGCAGATGCGCCAGGGCGGATCGACGCTGACTCAGCAACTGGTCAAGAACTTCTACCTGACCAACGAGCGCAGCATCACCCGCAAGCTGACCGAAGCGATAATGGCTGTTTTGCTGGAGATCCATTACAGCAAGCAGGAGATTCTCGAGGCCTACCTCAACGAAGTGTTCGTGGGCCAGGACGGTCAGCGTGCGGTCCACGGCTTTGGTCTGGCGAGTCAGTATTTCTTCAGCCAGCCGCTGTCGGAACTGAAGCTGCATCAGGTTGCCTTGCTGGTCGGTCTGGTCAAGGGGCCCTCGTATTACAACCCGCGCCGCAATCCTGAGCGTGCGCTGGAGCGGCGCAATCTGGTCCTCGATCTGCTCGAGCAGCAGGGTATCGCCACGCCGGAAGTGGTTGCGGCGGCGAAGAAAATGCCGCTGGGCGTGACCAAAACCGGTTCACTGGCCGACAGTTCGTTTCCGGACTTCCTTGACCTGGTCAAACGCCAGTTGCGTCAGGACTACCGCGACGAAGACTTGACCGAAGAGGGCCTGCGGATCTTCACCAGCTTTGATCCGATTCTGCAGATGAAATCCGAAGCCGCCGTGCGCGAAAGCTTCGCCAAGATATCGGGCCGCAAAGGCGCTGACGAAATGGAAACGGCTATGGTCGTGACCAATCCGGAAACCGGCGAAGTCCAGGCGCTGATTGGTAGTCGACAAGCGGGCTTCGCGGGGTTCAACCGAGCGCTGGATGCTGTACGGCCGATTGGGTCGTTGGTCAAGCCGGCCATCTACCTCACCGCTCTCGAACGCCCGCAACAATACACCCTGACCAGTTGGATTCCGGACGAGCCCTTCCAGGTGAAAGGCGCCGACGGCCAGATCTGGAAACCGCAGAACTACGATCACAAAGCCCACGGCAATATTTTTCTGTATCAGGGGTTGGCGCATTCCTACAACCTGTCCAGCGCCAAGCTGGGTCTGGACCTGGGCATACCCAATGTCTTCAAAACCCTGACCAAACTGGGCGTGACCCGCGAGTGGCCTGCGTTCCCGTCGATGCTTTTGGGTGCTGGCGCTCTGACGCCGATCGAAGTGGCGACGATGTACCAGACCATCGCCAGTGGCGGCTTCAACACGCCGTTGCGCGGGATTCGCAGCGTACTGACCGCCGAAGGGGAGCCGCTCAAGCGCTACCCGTTCCAGATTCAGCAACGTTTTGACCCGGGCTCGATCTATCTCTTGCAGAACGCCATGCAGCGGGTGATGCGCGAAGGCACGGGTAAATCGGTGTACAACGTGCTGCCAGGCACGCTGAATCTGGCGGGTAAATCGGGCACTACCAACGATTCGCGCGACAGCTGGTTTGCCGGTTTCAGTCAGGACTTGCTGGCAATCGTCTGGATGGGCCGCGACGACAACGGCAAGACGCCGTTTACCGGGGCCACCGGCGCATTGCAGATCTGGACCAGTTTCATGAAGAAGGCCGATCCGCTGCCACTGGACATGGCGATGCCCGACAACGTCGTGCAGGCCTGGGTCAATGCCAGTACTGGCGAAGGCACCGACGCCAGCTGCCCGAACGCCGTCCAGATGCCGTATATTCGCGGCAGTGAGCCGCAACCCGGCCCGACCTGCGGGGGGGCTGCAGCGCCTGCCGATTCGGTAATGGACTGGGTCAAGGGCTGGTTGAATTAAGCCTGGTTGAATCAAGCAAAGAGGATGTGACGTGAACAAGTGGTGGATTCCGGCTGTAACGGCTCTGGCTTTGCTCAACGGTTGCGCGTCCCAGACGCGCAGTGCAATTCCGGTGGTGGATTCAGGGTCACGCGTTTCGAATGGCGAACGCGTTTCGTCGACACGCAGCAACACCTACCGCGCGCCGGTGCAGGCGCCAGCGCAGTCGCAGACGATTCAGGAAGATTCCGGTGTCACGGTCATGGTGCCCGGCGGCGCCAATGCCAGTGGTGCACCTATTTCCACATTCGTGCCACCCACCACGGCGCCGATCAGCACGGCACCGATCAATACGGCGCCGGTTAATCAGGCCCCGGTAAACAACCCGTACACACCGCCACCGGCCAACAGTAATACCTACAACATGCCAGCGTCGGCGCCGACTGGTATTCCCTCTGCGTCCAGCGGCGGATTGTCAGAAGACGAGCAACTGGATGGGCCCGTGCTGGCGCTGCTGACAACCGCTCAGCAACAGCAGTCCGGCGGTGATCTTAACGGCGCATCATCGAGCCTTGAGCGTGCGCAACGTGTTGCCCCCCGTGAGCCGCAGGTCCTTTACCGTCTGGCGCAAGTACGCCTGGCTCAGGGCGATGCGCCTCAGGCTGAGCAGTTAGCCCGCCGCGCTCTGACCTACGCCAACGGTCGCGCCAGCCTTCAAGCAAGTCTTTGGGGATTGATTGCCCAATCGCGTGAGAAACAGGGCGACGCCGCCGGTGCAGCGCTGGCACGGCAGAAAGCCAATGGATAAACGCTTTCCGAAAATTGCCGACCAGTTGCTGTTGATCGAGCGCGAATTGCGCGTGCTGGGATGGTGGAAGGACGTGCCGCCCAGCGATGAGTCGCTGTCCAGCCGTGAACCCTTCTGTGTCGACACGCTGGACTTTGACCAGTGGCTGCAATGGATCTTCCTGCCGCGCATGAAGATCATCCTCGAGCAGGACATGCCGTTGCCTACGGCATCTGGCATCCTGGAAATGGCGGAGATGGTCTACGCCAGCCGTATACGTGAAGCGCGCAACCTCCTGGCGCTGCTGAAGGACTTCGATCGGTTGATCACCGAGGCTGTTTGACCCTTAGTTGCATTGATCGTCGAGGTATTTCTTGACCTCGGCGATGCGTGCCTGCCGCTCTTCTTCCGTGAACCGCCTTAGCTCGCCATCCACCTCCTGTCGTACCCGCGGATTGTTCTGCAGTTGCGCGAGGCTGGTTCGCTGTTCGTCGCACGCCTCTTTGCGCTTGGCCTCCTGAGCCGCAACCTGCTTCCTGACTTTGGCATCGACTGCTTCCTGCTCCCGAGCTCCATCTTGATTCTGCGGCGGCGGGGCAGGGGGCGCGGCGACAGGGCTCCCTGTATTGATTTCCTGTGCGGTCTGCCCGGCAGGCGGCTGGGCGTCGAAATGCGTTACGCCCTGAGCGTCGACCCATTTGTATATCTGCGCGGCCTGTCCGACCGCCGGGGCGACGGCAAGTGTCAGCGTCGCCGCAAGAATCATCCAGCGCATTCCCGGTTCCTTACTTCTGTGGCAATGGCCGGAAACGTATCACAAGCGGGACGCCGCGACCTCATTCGGTGCCTTTTGGCGGGCGGCGGACGAAGAAAGCGCATCGATGACTTGACTTGAGAGGGGCGAATCCCAACAATCCAAAGCTCGCTGTAGAAGGACTGCCAGAAGCAGACCGTCTCGGTAGATCATGAGGCGCACACCCGCGCCGACCCGTAACACCCGCAACGCGTTACCTCGCGCTGGGTGGGAAGACCCCGAAACACTTAAAGGGGCGATCCCAATACTTGCTCAGTCAGTGCTGACGTAGTCGGCGACCACCGTCGCTCATGCTCTGCTTTGCAGTAAACCTATTAAGACCCGTCTCCTCGCTTGTGTGGACGGTATTCTGGCGTTTTAGAGGTGAACAACGTGGAGCTTTTATCTGGCGCTGAAATGGTCGTCCGCTTTTTGCGTGACGAAGGCGTAGAGCACATCTACGGGTACCCTGGCGGTGCCCTCCTGCATATATACGACGCGCTGTTCAAAGAACCGGCTGTGAGCCACATCCTCGTTCGTCACGAACAGGCGGCGACTCACATGGCTGACGGCTACGCCCGCGCCACCGGCAAGGCAGGCGTTGTGCTGGTGACTTCAGGTCCCGGCGCAACCAACGCCATTACGGGTATCGCGACCGCCTACATGGACTCGATTCCGATGGTGGTGCTGTCCGGCCAGGTTCCTAGCAACATGGTCGGTACCGACGCGTTCCAGGAAACCGACATGATCGGTATCTCTCGGCCGATCGTGAAGCACAGCTTCATGATCAAGCACCCGTCGGAAATCCCGGAAGTCCTGAAAAAGGCGTTTTACCTCGCTCAATCCGGTCGTCCTGGTCCTGTCGTTGTCGATATTCCGAAAGACATGACCAACCCGGCTGAAAAGTTCGAATACATTTTCCCCAAGAAAGCCAAGCTGCGTTCCTACAGCCCGGCGGTCCGTGGCCACTCAGGGCAGATCCGCAAGGCCGTGGAAATGCTGGTGGCGGCCAAACGCCCGGTCATCTACGCCGGCGGCGGCGTGATCATGGGCAACGGTTCGGCGCCATTGACCGAACTGGCGCAGCAATTGAACGCCCCGGTCACCAACACGCTGATGGGGTTGGGTGCCTATCCGGGCACTGATCGCCAGTTCGTCGGTATGTTGGGCATGCATGGCAGCTACACCGCCAATCTGGCGATGCACCACGCCGACGTGATTCTTGCGGTCGGCGCGCGTTTCGATGATCGCGTGATCAATGGCCCGGCGAAGTTCTGCCCGAACGCTAAAATCATTCACGTCGACATCGACCCTGCATCCATCTCCAAGACCATCAAGGCCGACGTGCCCATTGTCGGGCCGGTTGAGAGCGTGCTGACCGAAATGGTTGCGACCCTCAAAGAGCTTGCCGAAACCCCTAACAAGGAGTCGGTCGAGACGTGGTGGAAGCAGATCGAAGAATGGCGCGCCGGCGGCGACCTGTTTCCGTACAACCGTGGCGACGGAACCGTCATCAAGCCGCAGACCGTGATCGAGACGCTGTGTGAAGTGACCAAAGGCGATGCCTACGTCACCTCCGACGTGGGTCAGCACCAGATGTTCGCGGCTCAGTACTATCGCTTCAACAAACCCAATCGCTGGATCAACTCCGGCGGTCTCGGCACGATGGGCTTTGGCCTGCCTGCCGCGATGGGCGTTGCGCTGAGTTTCCCGAATGACAATGTCGCCTGCGTCACCGGCGAAGGCAGCATTCAGATGAACATTCAGGAACTGTCGACCTGCCTGCAGTACAACCTGCCGGTGAAGATCATCCTGCTCAACAACGGCGTGCTCGGCATGGTCCGTCAGTGGCAAGACATGAGTTACAGCGGCCGTCACTCGCATTCCTACATGGAGTCGCTGCCTGACTTCGTCAAATTGGTCGAGGCATACGGTCATGTCGGCATGCGCATCACTGACCTGAAAGACCTGAAGCCGATGATGGAAGAAGCGTTCGCCATGAAGGATCGCCTGGTATTCCTTGATATCAAGGTCGATGTCGGCGAGCACGTCTATCCGATGCAGATCAGAGACGGGTCCATGCGTGACATGTGGCTGAGCAAGACGGAGCGGACATAACCATGCGCCACATTATTTCGCTATTGCTGGAAAACGAACCGGGTGCCCTGTCTCGTGTGGTTGGCCTGTTTTCCCAGCGCAACTACAACATCGAAAGCCTGACAGTGGCGCCAACCGAGGACCCGACCCTGTCGCGTCTGACGCTGACCACTGTTGGTCATGATGAAGTGATCGAGCAAATCACCAAAAACCTCAACAAGCTGGTCGAAGTGGTCAAGCTGGTCGACCTGTCGGAAAGCGCCCACATCGAGCGCGAACTGATGCTGATCAAGGTGAAGGCCACCGGCGCACAGCGTGCTGAGATCAAGCGCACCACCGACATTTTCCGCGGCCAGATCGTGGATGTTTCCAGCAGCGTCTATACCGTGCAGTTGACCGGGACAAGCGACAAGCTGGACAGCTTCATCCAGGCGATTGGCACCACGGCCATTCTGGAAACCGTTCGCAGCGGCGTTACCGGCATAGCCCGCGGCGACAAAGTGCTGAGCATCTAACCTAATTTTGCAAATGGCCTTGCGGCCACGTTATCAGGGGAATTTCATGAAAGTTTATTACGACAAAGACTGCGACCTTTCGATCATCCAGGGCAAAAAAGTTGCCATCATCGGTTACGGTTCCCAGGGTCACGCTCAAGCGTGCAACCTGAAAGACTCCGGCGTTGATGTCACTGTTGGCCTGCGCAAGGGTTCGGCTACTGTCGCCAAAGCTGAAGCTCACGGCCTGAAAGTGACCGACGTGGCTTCCGCTGTCGCCGCTGCAGACCTGGTCATGATCTTGACCCCGGACGAATTCCAGTCTCAGCTGTACAAGAACGAAATCGAGCCGAACATCAAGAAGGGCGCGACACTGGCCTTCTCCCACGGCTTCGCGATTCACTACAACCAGGTTGTCCCGCGCGCCGACCTCGACGTGATCATGATCGCGCCAAAGGCACCGGGCCACACCGTGCGCACCGAGTTCGTCAAAGGCGGTGGCATCCCTGACCTGATCGCCGTTTACCAGGACGCCTCTGGCAACGCCAAGAACGTCGCTCTGTCGTACGCTTCGGGTGTTGGCGGCGGCCGTACCGGTATCATCGAAACCACGTTCAAGGACGAGACCGAAACCGACCTGTTCGGCGAGCAAGCCGTTCTGTGTGGCGGTACCGTTGAGCTGGTCAAGGCCGGTTTCGAGACTTTGGTTGAAGCCGGTTATGCGCCGGAAATGGCCTACTTCGAATGCCTGCACGAACTGAAGCTGATCGTTGACCTCATGTACGAAGGCGGTATCGCCAACATGAACTACTCGATCTCCAACAACGCCGAATACGGCGAGTACGTGACCGGCCCGGAGGTCATCAATGCCGAATCCCGTCAGGCCATGCGCAACGCTCTGAAGCGCATCCAGGACGGCGAGTACGCGAAGATGTTCATCGCCGAGGGTGCCAGCGGCTACCCGTCGATGACCGCCAAGCGTCGTAACAACAAGGCGCATGGCCTGGAAATCATCGGTGAGCAACTGCGCTCGATGATGCCTTGGATCGCGAAGAACAAGATCGTCGACCAAGCCAAGAACTAAGATCACAGATCAGCTTCTTGCATGAAAAAACGCGGCCCTCGGGTCGCGTTTTTTCGTTATGGGGGCTCATCTGGTATAAAGCTGCATCGTTTGTCGGCCCCGAGGCCACAAGCATTTGTCGAAATTATTCAGCTGCAAGGTATTGTCCATGAGCGAACGTCCCGAAGAGCCGAACAAGGCTTCTGACGCCGAAAGCCTGCTACCGATCGATGAACACATTGAAGAGGGCCATGACGACGAGGGGCGCAAGGTGCGCCATCGCGGCATTTACCTGCTACCCAATCTGTTCACCACCGCTAACCTGTTCGCCGGCTTCTACGCAATCATCAGTGCGATGAGTGCGCAAAGTGCGTTGAGTGCGGGTGACCAGGCGAGCGCGAGCAAGTACTTCGCGTTCTCTGCCATCGCCATCTTCGTTGCCATGGTCCTGGATGGTCTGGATGGCCGGGTCGCGCGGATGACCAACACTCAGAGCGCCTTCGGTGCAGAGTACGACTCGCTGTCCGACATGGTTGCTTTCGGCGTGGCGCCAGCACTGTTGGCGTTTGGCTGGGCGCTGGGTGACATGGGCAAGGTCGGCTGGATGGTCGCCTTCATCTATGTGGCGGGTGCGGCGTTGCGTCTGGCCCGCTTCAATACCCAAGTGGGCAAGGCCGACAAGCGCTACTTCATCGGCCTGGCAAGTCCCGCCGCCGCGGGCGTTGTAGCAGGCACCGTCTGGGCATTCAGCGATTACGGCATTCAGGGCTCGAAACTGTCGTTCCTGGTCGCGCTATTGGTTGCAGCCGCCGGGATGCTGATGGTCAGCAACATCAAATACAACAGCTTCAAGGAGTTGGATCTCAAGGGACGCGTGCCATTCGTTGCCATCCTGGCGGTGGTTCTGGTATTTGCCGTGGTGTTCAGTGATCCGCCGCGTATTCTGCTGCTGATATTCCTCGGCTATGCAGCATCTGGCCCCATCCAATACCTGCTGCGTCTACGTCGCCAGAGGTAGTTAGTCGGCCTGCATTTCCCGCATACTCCGCAGCTATAGATGCTTCAGTTCTCCATAGCTGCGGAGTCATCATGCTGATCAAGATCCCTTCTACATCCGATTGCACAGAGTCGGATGTCACGCCCGAATCCATTTATCTCTCCCGTCGCGCATTGCTTGGCAGCTCACTTGCAGGACTTGCCGTAAGCGCGATGCCTGGTTGGGCCCAAGCCGAAGAAGCTTCGCGCTACGCCGACGTCGAAGCCGGCGCTGCTCCTGACTGGTTCAAAGGAAAATTGCCTGCGACCAAGTGGCAAGCCGTCACCGTCAAGGACGAGACGATCACTCCGTTCAAAGATGCGACTCACTACAACAACTTTTACGAGTTCGGCACCGACAAGGGCGACCCGGCGCAAAACGCAGGGTCTTTGAAAACCGAGCCCTGGAGCGTAGTCATTGACGGGGAAGTGGCCAAGCCTGGTCGCTACGCACTCGAAGACTTCATGAAGCCCTATCAACTGGAAGAGCGTATCTATCGCCTGCGCTGCGTAGAGGCGTGGTCGATGGTGATCCCTTGGCTGGGTTTCCCGATCTCCGAGCTGCTCAAGCAGGTCGAGCCGACGGCGAATGCCAAATACATCCGCTTCGAAACGCTGCAGGACCCGAAGACCATGCCTGGCCAGCGCTCCGGCTTCGCGTTGATTGACTGGCCTTATGTAGAGGGGCTGCGCCTGGATGAGGCGATGAACCCGCTCGCGATACTGGCGGTGGGTATGTATGGGCGGGAGCTGCCCAATCAGAACGGCGCGCCCTTGCGTCTGGTAGTGCCTTGGAAATACGGCTTTAAAAGCGTGAAGTCCATCGTGCGCATCAGTCTGACAAGCGAGCAGCCGAAGACTACATGGCAAAGCATTGCGGCAAGCGAGTACGGTTTCTACGCCAACGTGAACCCGACTGTTGATCACCCACGCTGGACCCAAGCACACGAGCGGCGCCTGCCCAGCGGGCTGTTCAGCCCGAATATTCGCCAGACCGAGATGTTTAACGGGTATGGGGAGCAGGTTGCTTCTCTCTATGCGGGTCTGGATCTACGGAAAAACTATTGATGCGCTTCATCTACTGGCGAGTGTCGGTGTTCATCGCTGCAGCGTTAGTGCCCATGTATTGGCTCTATCAGGCGTGGATTTTTGCCTTGGGGCCTGATCCGGGGAAGGTGCTGGTCGATCGCCTCGGGCTGGGAACGCTTGTGCTGCTGTTGATCACCTTGGCAATGACCCCATTACAGCGCACGACGGGCTGGCCCGGATGGATCGCGGTGCGTCGGCAACTGGGGCTGTGGTGTTTTACCTATGTGTCGCTGCACATGCTGGGCTATGGCTTCTTTATTCTGGGTTTCGACTGGGCGCAACTGGGCGTGGAGTTGGTCAAGCGGCCCTACATCATTGTCGGCGCGCTAGGTTTTCTGGGTCTCTTGTCGCTGGCCGTCACGTCCAATCGCTATAGTCAGCGCCGTTTGGGCGTGCGTTGGAAGAAACTGCATCGGCTCAGTTACCTGATTCTCGGGCTAGGGTTGCTGCATATGCTGTGGATTGTCCGGGCTGATCTGAAAGAGTGGGCTATATATGCGGTGATTGGCGCGTTGCTCCTCGTGCTTAGAATTCCCGTGATTGCTGGGCGTATTCAGCGCCGCAGGGTAAAGAGCGGCACCGTTGCCACTAAAGTTTGAATAAGTGCTTGACGCCCCTTTGGATCTGTCTATAATTCGCCCCACTTCCGGCGCAGACGAAACGGAAAACTCCTTGATAATCAAAGAGTTGGACGAAGTAGGCGGCGAGGAATGCTTCGGTTCAGATGTTTGAATCGACAGCGGTGAAAAAGGCAGTTGACAGCAGGTTGTAACGCTGTAGAATTCGCCTCCCGCTGACGTGAGACGCCAAGTCGAACGAAGCG
>NZ_JBXAWH010000009.1:0-279042 GCF_057291635.1 Pseudomonas sp. 1L-C-7-B-C1
TTGGGCGGGAAGTGGAATATTTCGATGTTCCACTACCGCAACCATGGCGCGGCAGACGGGCGTGTGGTGGCCGGATTGGTGGTGCCGGAGGATGAGCGGCATCTGGTGCCGCAGGCGCTGGCGGAGATTGGCTATCCGTACTGGGACGAGACCAGGAATCCGGCTTACAAGCTGTTTCTGGGATAACGGCAGCGGCATGCGACCGGCTGCTACGCTTCAAACACCGCCAGACACAGGGACACGACACAATGGAACACTTCGCTGCACTGAAAATCCTGCACGTCGTCAGCACGGTGCTGCTGTTCATCTGCGCGCTGGGGCTGGTCGTGTGGATCGTCCGTGGTCGTCGGGCCGGTGATGTGACCGTGCAGAACCGCGCCATGCAACGGCCGTGGGCATTCGTCTGGGTGCTGATGGGCGTATGCCTGCTAACCCTGCCGATCAGCGGCTGGTGGCTGGTGCACTACGCCGGCTGGCCGCTGGGACAGACCTGGCTGCTGGCGGCGAGTGTGCTGTATCTCTTCGGCGCCTTGAGCTGGGCCTGGCTGGCGGTGCGGGTCAATCGCCTGCGCCGGCCGGTCATCGTGGGTAACTCCCGCTTCACCCTGGCGCTGGCCATCTTCAGCGTCGTCTGCTTCGTGGCGATTGCCGGTCTGATGGGCGCCAAACCGGTCTAAATCTCAGTCATCCAAACGGACGCCAGCGCAGATGTTCCCGCCGATAAAGAACGGTGGGAGCGAGCTTGCTCGCGAAGGCTTTCAACCGCGCAGTGAAATCACCGGCCAGCCGCGACGGGTGGCTTCGGCGCGCAGCTTTTCATCAGGATCGACCGCCACCGGGTTCACCACCTGCTCCAGCAATGGCAAATCGTTCATCGAGTCACTGTAAAACCAGCTGTCGTCCAGGTTGAAACCGTTCTCCTCGATCCAGCGGTTCAGGCGGGTCACTTTGCCCTCGCGGAAGCACGGCACGTCAGTGGTCCGCCCGGTGTAGCGGCCATCGACGATTTCGCACTCGGTCGCCAGCAGCGTGTCGATGCCCAGTCGGGCCACGATCGGCGCGGTGACGAAACGGTTGGTCGCCGTGATCACTACCAGTTTGTCGCCAGCGTCGCGGTGCTTGGCGATGAGGGCCATGGCCTTTGGCAGGATCAGGGGCTCGACGCAATCGCGCATGAATTCCCGGTGCCATTCGTCGAGCTGCGCCATGTCGGTGCGCCCCAGAATCTCCAGGCTGAAATTCAGGTAGTCGGTCAGGTTCAGCGTGCCGGCCAGATAGTCCTGATAAAAAGCATCGTTGCGTGCCTTGTAGGCCGCGCCGTCCAGGATGCCGCGTTCGCACAGGTAATCGCCCCAGGCGTGGTCGCTGTCGCCGCCGAGAAGGGTGTTGTCGAGGTCGAAGAGGGCCAGGCGCATGAGCTTTACTCGCTGAAATATCAGAAAAAAGAGCACAAGAATACGAGGTTTGCTCGAGAGATCGCATCTATTAATGCAGTTGTCACGATAAGCTGTCGCAGCCTCGTTGCTGCCTTCACGATCTTTGTGGAACAATGCGGCGACATGCGTTTGCGAGGTTGTAGCCGTGATCGACCCCGATGGTTTTCGCCCTAATGTCGGGATAATTCTGACAAATGATGCTGGTCAGGTCTTATGGGCTCGGCGCATCAATCAAGACGCCTGGCAGTTTCCGCAGGGGGGTATCAACCCTCAAGAGACGCCGGAAGACGCGCTTTACCGTGAATTGAATGAAGAAGTCGGGCTGGAACGGCATGATGTTGAAATTCTTGCCTGCACCCGGGGTTGGTTGCGCTATCGTCTGCCGCAACGATTGGTCCGTACCCACAGCCAACCGCTGTGCATCGGCCAGAAGCAAAAATGGTTTCTCCTGCGCCTGATCTCCAACGAGCAGCGGGTGCGGATGGATTTGACCGGCAAACCGGAGTTCGATGGCTGGCGTTGGGTCAGTTATTGGTACCCGTTGGGCCAGGTGGTGACATTCAAGCGCGAGGTATATCGCCGCGCACTCAAAGAGCTTGCCCCGCGCCTGTTGGCGCGCGACTGACACGGAGTTCGACCCCGAGCCATGCTCAATACGCTGCGCAAGATCGTCCAGGAAGTTAACTCCGCCAAGGATCTCAAGGCGGCGTTGGGCATTATTGTGTTACGCGTCAAAGAGGCCATGAGCAGCCAGGTCTGCTCGGTCTATCTGCTCGACCCTGAAGCCAACCGCTTTGTACTCATGGCGACCGAAGGCCTGAACAAGCGCTCGATCGGCAAGGTGAGCATGGCCCCGAACGAAGGCCTCGTGGGTCTGGTCGGTACACGTGAAGAACCACTGAACCTCGAAAACGCCGCCGACCACCCTCGCTATCGGTACTTTGCTGAAACCGGTGAAGAGCGTTACGCGTCGTTCCTCGGCGCGCCGATCATCCACCACCGCAGGGTAGTGGGCGTATTGGTTATCCAGCAAAAGGAGCGCCGTCAGTTCGACGAGGGCGAAGAAGCCTTCCTCGTGACGATGAGCGCGCAACTCGCAGGCGTTATCGCCCATGCGGAAGCCACCGGCTCCATTCGCGGGCTGGGTCGGCAGGGCAAGGGCATTCAGGAAGCCCGATTTGTCGGCGTGCCGGGTTCGCCGGGCGCTGCGGTCGGTACTGCCCTGGTCATGCTGCCGCCGGCCGACCTCGAAGTTGTGCCGGACAAAACCGTCTCTGATATCACCGCTGAACTCAAGTTGTTCCAGACTGCCCTTGAAGGCGTTCGCAATGACATGCGCACCCTTTCGGCGAAGTTGGCGACACAGTTGCGCCCAGAAGAACGCGCGTTGTTTGATGTGTACCTGATGATGCTTGACGATGCGTCGCTGGGCAGTGAAGTCACCAACGTCATCAAGACCGGCCAGTGGGCCCAGGGCGCTTTGCGCTCGGTGGTCAACGAGCACGTCAAACGCTTCGAGCTGATGGACGACGCCTACCTGCGCGAACGTGCATCGGACGTCAAAGACCTCGGTCGCCGCCTGCTTGCCTACCTTCAGGAAGCGCGCCAGCAAACACTGGTTTATCCCGACAACACCATTCTGGTCAGCGAAGAGCTGTCCCCCGCCATGCTCGGCGAGGTGCCGGAAGGGAAGTTGGTGGGCCTGATTTCGGTACTCGGCTCGGGTAACTCCCACGTCGCCATTCTCGCCCGGGCCATGGGCATTCCCACGGTCATGGGCGTGGTGGACCTGCCGTACTCGAAAGTCGACGGCATCCAGCTGATCGTCGACGGCTATCACGGCGAGGTCTTCACCAACCCGTCCGAGATTCTGATCAAACAGTATTCCGTCGTCGTCGAAGAGGAGCGTCAGCTTTCTCAAGGCCTCGACGCGCTGCGTGAATTGCCCTGCGTGACCCTCGACGGACACCGCATGCCGCTGTGGGTCAACACGGGTCTGCTGGCGGACGTGGCCCGCGCGCAACAACGGGGCGCGGAAGGCGTTGGCCTGTACCGCACCGAAGTGCCGTTCATGATTCAGCAGCGTTTCCCGAGCGAGAAGGAACAGCTCGCCATCTATCGTGAGCAATTGGCGGCATTCCACCCATTGCCGGTGACGATGCGAACTTTGGACATCGGCGGCGACAAGTCGCTGTCGTACTTCCCGATCAAGGAAGACAACCCGTTCCTCGGCTGGCGCGGCATCCGCGTGACGCTGGATCATCCTGAAATCTTCCTCGTGCAGACCCGCGCCATGCTCAAAGCGAGCGAGGGCCTTAACAACCTGCGGATTCTGCTGCCGATGATCTCCGGCACCCACGAGACCGAAGAGGCGCTGCACCTCATTCACCGGGCGTGGGGCGAAGTGCGCGATGAAGGCACCGACGTGCCGATGCCGCCGGTGGGCGTGATGATTGAAGTACCGGCAGCGGTCTACCAGACCCGTGAGCTGGCGCGTCAGGTGGATTTCCTGTCTGTTGGTTCGAACGATCTGACTCAATATCTGCTGGCGGTCGACCGTAACAACCCGCGCGTGGCGGATTTGTACGATTATCTCCATCCGGCGGTGCTCCAGGCCTTGCAGAGCGTGGTGCGTGATGCCCACGCCGAAGGCAAGCCGGTTAGCATTTGCGGCGAGATGGCCGGTGATCCTGCGGCGGCGGTGCTGCTGATGGCGATGGGCTTTGACAGCCTGTCGATGAACGCCACCAACTTGCCGAAAGTGAAATGGATGCTGCGTCAGATCAACCTGAGCATGGCCAAGGATCTGTTGGCCCAACTGATGAAGAACGACAACCCGCAAGTCATCAGCAGCTCGTTGCAGCTGGCGCTGAGGAATCTGGGCCTGTCGCGGATGATCAATCCGGGGTCTGTGAAAGGGCATTGAGGGCTGGCGCTGCGCTGCTCCTGGTGGGACCGGCTTCAGCCGGAAAGAGGCCGGCTTGAACACCCTAAGATGTTGGGCGTGACACAGGACGCTTTCCCGGCTAAAGCCGGTCCTACTAAAACCTTGATGCAGGCTAAACCTGCAGGTCCACTTCTCCCAATCTCCCGCCATACGGCCCAAAGCTGCGCTCGATAAGTCGCCGGCTGCCATCCGCATTAACCAGCAACACCGTGCTCGCTCGCGTGCCGTAATTGGGGCTGGCGATGAACACGCTCGACAGCAGCTTCTCCGTCGCAAGCCCAACGCCGGTGCTTGGCAGTTCAGCGTCTGGCGCAGGCGCGTGATCGCTGAGAAAGCCAAACAGCGCTTCGGGATCAGGATTGTCCAAATGATCAGACAGGGCAGCCTTGGCCTTCACCAGCTTGGGCCACGGCGTGTCGAGTCCGGCGTTGGACACTCCGTAGATGCCTGCTTCCAGTCGGCGGGGTGTCGGATCGTTCCCGTTGAGGAAGTGCAACTGCTCACGATCACCTACCAGCACGTTGAATCCGCCGTACTCCGCCGAACGCGCGGCGACACCACGCAAATAATCGTCAATCGCAACTTCATTGTTTAAAAAACCGGCGACTAATTCCCCCCGCGAACGACGGCCTGGCGGCTTGCCTGGGTCGCGGATGTTGGTGAGCGCTGCGAATCGTCCGTCAGCATTGATCCCCAGCCACGTTCCACCCGCTTCAAGATCGCGTCCGGCATAGATCTGTGGCGCTTCTTCCCACTGCGCGAGCGGCAACGTAGGGCGCGCGTAGAACTCGTCGCGATTGGCTGCCAGAATCAGCGGCTGCGCGTGCGTCGGCCGCCAGGCGAAGACGATAAGGCACATGGATGACTCCTTTTTTCGCCACTTTACCCACCCCGCACGCCGACATCCATCGCACGCTGCTAGAGCGGATCGGCGCGGTCCGGTAACATGCCGCACTCTGTTTTTGAGAGATGCCCCACCGAGCTGTGGTGACATCATCGGCTCGCGGGTTTCCCTTCGCAGTCGCCTTACACCAGATTTCATGATTATTGGGTGGCATGACCTGCCGCCGCCGCCGCATAGTTCTGCTTCGTCGCTCAATGAGCGCTTCTATTTCAAGGAGTCGCAATGCTGCCTTACCCGCAGATTGACCCGGTAGCTGTGGCCATCGGTCCGCTGCAAATTCACTGGTACGGCCTGATGTATCTGGTCGGTATCGGCAGTGCCTGGTACCTGGCATCCCGTCGGCTTAATCGCTTCGACCCGACGTGGACCAAGGAAAAACTCTCGGACATGATTTTCTGGGTCGCCATGGGCGTCATTGTCGGTGGGCGTCTCGGCTACGTGCTGTTCTACGATCTGCCCAATTACATCGCCAACCCGCTGCTGATCTTCGAAGTGTGGAAGGGCGGCATGGCCTTCCACGGCGGTTTCATCGGCGTGATGATCGCGACGTACTGGTTCGGCAAGCGCAACGGCAAGTCGTTCTTCCAGCTCATGGACTTCATCGCGCCACTGGTGCCGATTGGTCTGGGCGCCGGGCGCATCGGCAACTTCATCAACGCCGAACTGTGGGGCAAACCGACTGATCTGCCCTGGGCCATGGTGTTCCCGCCCTACAGCGATCCTGCGCAGCTGGCGCGCCACCCGTCCCAGCTCTACCAGTTCGCGCTGGAAGGCGTGGCCTTGTTCGCCATTCTCTATTTTTATTCCCGCAAGCCGCGTCCGACCATGGCCGTGTCCGGCATGTTCGCCCTGTTCTACGGCATCTTCCGCTTTGTTGTGGAGTTCGTTCGGGTACCGGACGCGCAGCTGGGTTATCTGGCCTGGGGCTGGGTCACCATGGGGCAGATCCTCAGCTTGCCGATGATCATCGGCGGTCTGGTGCTGATCTGGCTTGCCTACCACCGCGCGCCCGCTGCCAACAACGCTGCGGCGTGACGCGCCGGTTACATCTGCTGAACGCCGGGCCTGAAGGGTTCGGCGGATTCACCGAATCAGAGGACCTCTGGTCATGAAGCAATACCTTGAGCTGCTGCAGGACGTCATCAATAACGGAACCCGCAAGGGCGACCGCACCGGGACCGGCACCACTGCCGTGTTCGGTCGGCAGATTCGCCACAACCTGGCCGATGGCTTCCCGCTGCTGACCACCAAAAAACTGCACTTCAAGAGCATCGCCAACGAACTGATCTGGATGCTCAGCGGCAACACCAACACCAAGTGGCTCAATGAAAACGGAGTGACCATCTGGGACGAGTGGGCCACCGAAGACGGCGACCTGGGCCCGGTGTACGGCGCGCAGTGGACCGGCTGGCCGACCAAGGACGGCGGCAAGATCAACCAGATCGACTACATGGTCGACTGCCTGAAGAACAACCCGAACAGCCGCCGCATCCTGTTCCATGGCTGGAATACCGAATACCTGCCGGACGAGAAGCTGTCGCCCCAGGAAAACGTCAAGGCCGGGCGCCAGGCCCTTGCGGTGTGCCATTTGCTGTACCAAGCCTTCGTGGCCGACGGCAAGCTGTCGATGCAGTTGTACATCCGCAGTTCCGACGTCTTCCTCGGCCTGCCGTACAACATCGCCGCGCTGGCGCTGCTGACCCACATGCTGGCTCAGCAATGCGACCTGATCCCCCACGAGATCATCGTCAGCCTGGGCGACACCCACGCTTACTCCAACCACGAAGAGCAAATCGCGACCCAGCTGACTCGCACGCCTCGACAGCTGCCGCAGCTGAACATCAAGCGTCGCCCGGAGAGCATCTACGATTACCGATTCGAAGATTTCGAGATCGTGGGTTATGACGCGGATCCGAGCATCAAGGCGCCCGTAGCGGTGTGATCCGGCTGCGCTCATGAGCGGAGGCTATTGATCAATCGGCAATCGATTGAAATCCTCTATCCGCTCAGTGCGCAGTGACAATGAGCTTAAACGCGTCGATTTCCCTATCGTTCTCCCCATCGGACAGACACAGGGCGGCCTCAGCAGAGGTCGCCCGCCAGTATCCTTGGTGGAGAAACACGCATGAGCAACAAACTGACGACCGCTTTTGGCGCCCCTGTAGTCGATAACCAGAATATCCAGACCGCTGGCCCCCACGGCCCCGCGCTGCTGCAGGATGTCTGGTTCCTCGAGAAGCTCGCCCATTTCGATCGTGAGGTCATCCCTGAGCGTCGCATGCACGCCAAGGGTTCTGGCGCGTTTGGCACCTTCACCGTCACCCACGACATCACCCGCTACACCCGCGCAAAAATCTTTTCTGAAATCGGCAAGAGCACTGAAATGTTCGCCCGCTTCTCCACCGTTGCCGGCGAGCGCGGTGCGGCTGACGCCGAGCGGGATATTCGCGGTTTTGCGATGAAGTTCTACACCGAGGAAGGCAACTGGGACATGGTCGGCAATAACACGCCGGTGTTTTTCCTGCGTGACCCAATGAAGTTTCCTGACCTGAACCACGCCGTCAAACGCGACCCACGCACCGGCATGCGCAGTGCTGAAAACAACTGGGACTTCTGGACTCAACTGCCGGAAGCGCTGCACCAGGTGACCGTGGTCATGAGCGAACGCGGCATCCCCCGCAGTTACCGCGAAATGCACGGTTTCGGCAGCCATACTTACAGCTTCCTCAACGCACAGCACGAGCGGTTCTGGGTCAAATTCCACTTCGTCTCGCAACAAGGCATCGCCAACCTGAGCGACGCCGAAGCGCAGGAACTGGTCGGACGTGACCGTGAGTCCCATCACCGCGACCTGTACGAAAACATCGAGCAGGGCAACTTCCCGCGCTGGAAGCTGTTCGTGCAGATCATGCCGGAGAAAGAGGCGGGCTCGTATCCGATCAACCCGTTCGACCTGACCAAGGTCTGGCCGAAGGGCGATTACCCGCTGATTGAAGTGGGCGTGGTCGAGCTGAACCGCAATCCGGAGAACAACTTTGCGGACGTCGAGCAGGCGGCATTTGCGCCTTCCAACGTGGTGCCTGGCATCAGCTTCTCGCCGGACAAAATGCTCCAGGGTCGGCTGTTTTCCTACGGCGATGCGCAGCGCTACCGTTTGAGCGTCAACCACCACCAGATCCCGGTGAACTCGCCACGGGCGGCGCTGCACGTGAACAGCTACCACCGCGACGGCCTGATGCGCGTCGACGGCAACCGTGGGGGCATGACCTCTTACGAGCCGAACACCAAGGGCGCATTTCAGGAACAGCCGGATTTCAGAGAGCCGCCGCTGTCCATCGAAGGCGCGGCCGCTCACTGGAACCACCGCGTGGATGGCGACTACTACTCACAGCCAGGCAACCTGTTCCGCCTAATGAACGCCCGGGAGAAACAGTCGCTGTTCGACAACACCGCCCGCTCGCTGCGCGGCGTGTCGGCGCCGATTATCCAGCTGCACATCGAACACTGCTCGATGGCCGATCCTGAGTACGGGATTGGTGTGGCGGCTGCGGTTGAGCGTATTCACAACGCCTGATCCCTGTGGGACCGGCTTCAGCCGGGAAGGCGTCGGATGCCACACTGCGAAAGTGATGTTGCCCCCAATGGCCCCTTCCCGGCTAAAGCCGGTCCCACTGACACACCGCATATCCCTTGTGGGACCGGCTTCAGCCGGGAAGGCGTCGGATGCCACACCGCGAAAGTGATGTTGCCCCCAATGGCCCCTTCCCGGCTAAAACCGGTCCCACTAACCAGTCAATGCCCGTGGCTGCGGCCTACGTGGGAGTGTTCGACGTCCGCGGCTACGACGCTGCCGCTGATTTCCAGTCGATCAAGTATGCCGCAGTGATCCGGCGCGCCTTCGCTGCAGCGTTGGCGCAGGTCCACCAATTGCTCCTGCAGCGCTTGCAGGCTCGCAACGCGGGCGTTCACGTGCTGGATGTGTTCGTCGATCAGCGCGTTGACGTTTTCGCACTGGTCCCGGGGACTGTCGCGCAGTGCGAGCAGGCTGCGAATCTCGTCCAGCGTCATGTCCAGGCTGCGGCAATTGCGGATGAAAGTCAGGCGCTCGACGTGCTCTTGGGTGTACAGCCGATAGTTACCGTCGCTGCGTGCGGGTTCGCTAAGCAGGCCTTCACGCTCGTAATAGCGGATGGTTTCCACCGGGCAGTCCGTGAGTTTCGCCAGTTCGCCGATTTTAAATGAAGGGTTCATGCGCAAGACCTCGATAGGACGCTTGACCCTATAGTGGCTACAGGGTGTTCACTTGGCAACACGCACACTTAGAGACTCAACCCATGAGTGACTCTGTACACACACCTTCCCCGCACAAGCCTGGCCACTACTCGCACAACCATGCCGAGCACGAGCACGCTGGCCATGACCATTCCGCCCATGACCACGCCGATCACGATCATGCCGGTCACGACCACGGGCAGTCCAAACTCACGCCCGTGCAGAAACACGACCATGCCGCCCATGCCTGCTGCTCCCATGACAGCGCACCGGCCGTCGTGACCATTGATGGCGCGTCAGACGCTGAGGGTCAGCTCAGCAGCTTCCGCATCGAAGCCATGGACTGCCCCACTGAGCAGACGCTGATCCAGAATAAACTCGGCAAAATGAAGGGCATTCAGAAGCTTGAATTCAACCTGATCAACCGCGTGCTGGGCGTGTGGCACGAGTTGCCGTCCACCGATCCCATCCGCGACGCCATTGGCTCGCTGGGCATGCAGGCGGACCTGATCGAGGAGGGCGCCGACAAGGAAACCGCGTCGCTGCCGCCTGCGAACAAACCGTGGTGGCCGCTGGCGCTGTCGGGTGTCGCTGCGTTGTCTGCGGAGGTCATCCATTTCACCAACGCCGCGCCAACGTGGGTGGTCGCCATCGTTGCGCTGATCGCCATTTTCAGCGGCGGCCTGACCACGTACAAGAAGGGCTGGATCGCCCTGAAAAACTTCAATCTGAATATCAACGCGCTGATGAGCATTGCGGTCACCGGTGCGGTGCTGATCGGGCAGTGGCCGGAAGCGGCGATGGTGATGTTTCTGTTCACTGTTGCCGAGCTGATTGAAGCCAAGTCCCTGGACCGTGCCCGCAACGCCATCGGCGGCCTGATGCAGCTGACGCCGGAAACCGCCACCGTGCAGCAGAACGGCGAGTGGCTCGAGCTTGAGGTCAAGGATATTGCGTTGGGCAGCGTCGTCCGGGTCAAACCGGGCGAGCGCATCGGGCTGGACGGTGCAGTGGTTGCCGGCCAGTCGAGCATCGATCAGGCGCCGATTACCGGTGAAAGCCTGCCGGTCGAGAAAACCGTCGGCGACAAGGTTTTTGCCGGCACCATCAATCAGGCCGGTTCGCTGGAATACAAAGTGACCGCCGCCGCCAACAACTCGACGCTGGCGCGGATCATCCATGCCGTCGAGGCGGCCCAAGGTGCGCGCGCGCCGACCCAGCGATTCGTTGACAGCTTTTCAAAAATCTATACACCTGCGGTGTTCGCACTGGCGCTGGCGATCGCGATCATTCCGCCGCTGTTCATGGGCGCGGTCTGGTTCGACTGGATCTATCGCGCGCTGGTGCTGCTGGTGGTTGCGTGCCCGTGTGCGCTGGTGATTTCCACGCCGGTGACGATCGTCAGCGGCCTGGCGGCGGCGGCGCGCAAAGGCATCCTGATCAAGGGCGGCGTGTACCTGGAGAAGGGGCACAAGCTCGATTACCTTGCCCTCGACAAGACTGGCACCATTACCCATGGCAAGCCGGTGCAGACCGATTACGTGTTGCTCGATACGTCGTTGGGCGAGCAAGCGCTGGCGATCTCGGCGAGCCTGGCCGGTCGCTCGGATCACCCGGTGTCTCAAGCCATTGCCAAGGCCGCGCAGGAAGGTACCCGGCTGCCGGTTGAAGCATTCGAAGCCCTTGCGGGGCTTGGCGTGAAGGGCGAAGTACAAGGGCGTTTGTACCACTTGGGCAACCACCGTCTGGTGCATGACGCCGGGTATTGCTCGCCGGAACTGGAAGCGCAACTTGAAGCGCTGGAAAGCCAAGGCAAAACCGTGGTGCTGCTGTTCGACGCCTCCGGCCCGCTGGCGCTGTTTGCGGTCGCCGACACGGTCAAGGACAGCAGCCGCGAGGCCATCGAGCAACTGCATGCGCTGGGCGTGAAGACGATGATGCTGACGGGTGACAACCCGCACACGGCCAAGGCCATCGCTGCTCAGGTGGGCATCGATCAGGCCCAGGGCAATCTGATGCCAACCGACAAGCTGCAAGCCATCGAAGCTCTGTATGCGAAGAACCACCGAGTGGGCATGGTCGGCGACGGCATCAATGATGCGCCGGCGCTGGCCCGGGCGGAGATCGGTTTTGCCATGGCGGCAGCGGGCACGGACACCGCCATCGAAACCGCCGACGTGGCGCTGATGGACGACGACCTGCGCAAGATCCCGACCTTCATTCGGCTGTCGCGGGACACCGCAGCAGTGCTCAAGCAGAACATCGCGCTGGCGCTGGTGATCAAGCTGATCTTTCTGGCGGTGACCTTCGCCGGTATGGCGACCATGTGGATGGCGGTATTCGCCGACATGGGCGTGAGTCTGTTGGTAGTGTTCAACGGGTTGCGGTTGTTGAAGAAGTGACGCTCACCATCAGGAGACTGATGGTGCGTAGGCAGGCCTCTTCCCGGCTGAAGCCGGTCCCACTAACGCCACGTGCGCATCCAGTGGGACCGGCTTTAGCCGGGAAGGCGTCAGGTGCAATGCCGCAAAATTGATGGCGCTCAAACTGGCCTCTTCCCGGCTAAAGCCGGTCCCACCAAGAAAATCATCAACCCAGGCCTACTTCCCGTACTTCTCCCGCCCCCATGCGATCATTTCTTCCAGCAAACCTTTCAACACCACTTGCGTCGGCTCGGCCAGATCACGGCGGTAGTGGAACGGCACGAACTCGTCCATGTACGTGCTCTGCGCCAGTTCCAGTTGCACGGCGTGGATATGGTTGGCCGGGTCGCCGTAGTGGCGGGTGATGTGGCCGCCCTTGAAACGACCGTTGAGCACATGGCTGTAGTTCTTCGCCGCGGCGCAGGTTGAATCCAGACGCCGGGCCAGCGCTTCATCGCAGCTCGCACCATTAAAGGTCCCGAGGTTGAAGTCCGGCAGCCGACCGTCAAACAGATGCGGGATGTGCCCGCGAATGGAATGCGCATCGAACAGCAGCGCGTAACCGAACTCCGCGCGCAGGCGCTCCAACTCGTTGCGCAGCGTGTCGTGGTACGGCGTCCAGATCTTCTCCAGATAAGTCGCGCGTTCTTCCTTGCTCGGCGCCAAACCCTCTTTGAACAACGGATCGCCCTCAAACAGCGTCGACGGGAACAACCCGGTGGTCGCGCCCGCGTACAGCGGCGTGTCGTCGGACGGGCGATTAAGGTCGATGACGAAGCGCGAATATTCCGCCGAGAGCACGCTTGCCCCCAGATCAGACGCAAAGTCATACAGACGCGGAATGTGCCAATCGGTGTCCGGCAGGCTCACGGCCTCGTCCACCAGACCGTCACGCACGACGGGCGTCAGGTGCAGTCCCGGGTGCGGCATGCTGATCAGCAGCGGTACGCGACCGCGAGTGAAACTCAGAACCTTGTCCACAGTATTCCCCTGATTAGAGAGTGCGTTCCACGCCATGACGCACGACGCGTTTGTCCAGATCGCCGCCCAGCCAGTAGGCCAGGTCGGCAGGCCGTTCGATGTGCCAGGCGACGAAATCCGCCGTTTTGCCGACTTCCAGCGAGCCATGGGTTTCGGCCATGCCCAGCGCTTGAGCCGCATGAACTGTGGCGCCAGCCAGGGCTTCTTCCGGCGTCATGCGGAACAGCGTGCAGGCCATGTTCAGCATCAGCCGCAGCGACAGGCCCGGCGACGTGCCCGGATTGAGGTCGGTGGAAATGGCGATCTTCACCCCGTGTTTGCGCAGGGCATCCATCGGCGGCAATTGAGTTTCGCGCAGGAAGTAGAACGCCCCCGGCAGCAAGACGGCGACCGTGCCTGAGGCCGCCATCGCGATGGCGTCTTCTTCGGTCATGAACTCCAGATGATCAGCCGACAGTGCCTGATAACGCGCCGCCAGACTCGAGCCGTGCAGCGAAGACAATTGCTCGGCGTGCAGCTTCACTGGCAGCCCCAACTGGCCGGCGGTGATGAACACCTGCTCGACCTGCGCCGGCGAAAACGCCAGGAATTCGCAGAACGCATCGACCGCATCCACCAGATTCTCCGCCGCCAGCGCGGGCAACATTTCGCTGCAGATATGGGCGATGTAATCGTCGGCGCGGTCTTTGTATTCCGGCGGCAGGGCGTGGGCGGCCAGGCAAGTGCTGCGCACGGTGACCGGCAGGTTTTCACCCAGTTGGCGAATCACCCGCAGGATCTTGCGTTCGCTGGCGAGGTCCAGGCCGTAGCCTGATTTCATCTCGATCGTGGTCACGCCGTCCCTGAGCAGGTGCATCAAGCGACGCTCGGCGCTGGCGTAGAGTTCTTCCTCACTGGCGGCGCGGGTGGCGCGCACTGTGCTGGCGATACCGCCGCCGGCTGCGGCGATTTCCGCGTAACTGACGCCCTGCAAACGCTGCTCGAACTCACCGCTGCGGTTACCGCCGAACACCGTGTGGGTATGGCAATCGATCAGGCCGGGCGTCACCCACGCGCCGTTCAGGTCGACGCGCTTGATGTCGCCCTGGTCCGGCAGGTCTCGGAGAGGACCGATCCAGATGATCTGCGCTGCATCGGTCACGATGGCGGCGTCCTCGATGATCGAGTACGTGCCGTTCGCCATGGTTGCTGCGTGACAGTGGTGCCAGAGCGTTTTCATCGATGCCTCCAAGAGTCCGGTTTTACAACCTGTTTCGGGTATCGCAAGCGTTAAGTGTGGGCGTGAGCTTGCTCACGAAGAGGCGAGTGTGTCCGCCAAATCTCCAACGCCTGAACTTCAGTCTTCGCGAGCAAGCTAGCTCCCACACGGACCATTCATGACAGCCCATTTATCAGCGGTTTGATGTTGCCTTCCTCAGGTTCTGCTTCGGCTTGACCCATACCCAGTACGCAACCACCAGCAACCCGATCCACACCGCCCCCACCACCAGCGCGGCCTGGCTGTCCGGGAAATAACCCAGCACGCCGAATACGAACACCATGAACAATGTGGCAACGATCGGCGCGACGGGCCAGAACGGCACCGGGAATTTCAGCTGGGCGACTTCTTCTGCGCTCATGGAGCGGCGCATGGCGATCTGCGTAACCAAAATCATCAGCCACACCCAGACCGTCGCGAAGGTTGCGATCGAAGCGATCAGCAGGAACACGTTTTCAGGAATCAGGTAATTCAGCACAACGCCGCAGAGCAGCGCGACGCCCATCACCAGCACGGTCATCCACGGCACGCCCTGGGCGGACAACTGAGCAAAACCCTTGGGTGCCTGACCTTGTATCGCCAGGCCGTACATCATGCGTCCGGCACCGAAAATGTCGCTGTTGATCGCCGAAACGGCTGCGGTGATGACCACGATGTTGAGGACGGTGGCCGCGGATGAAATCCCCAGGTGATCGAAGATCTGGACGAACGGGCTGCCCTGGCTGCCGATCTGCTGCCACGGGTACAGCGACATCAGGACGAACAACGTGAGCACGTAAAACAGCAGAATCCGCAGCGGCACCGCATTGATCGCGCGAGGAATCACGCGCTCCGGGTTGCGCGCTTCGCCGGCGGTGATGCCGATGATTTCGATGCCGCCGAAGGCAAACATGACGACCGCCAGGGAGGCCACAAGACCACCGATGCCGTTGGGCATGAAGCCGCCGTAGGCCCACAGATTGCTCACGCTGCTGACGCCGCCGCCTGAGACCGAGCCGATGCCGAACAGCATGATGCCGAAGCCTGCAAGGATCATCGCGATGATCGCGCCGACCTTGAGCAGCGACAGCCAGAACTCCGTTTCACCGAAAACCTTGACGCTGCACAGGTTGAGCGCGCCGATCAGAAAGACGATGCCGAGCACCCAGATCCAGCGTGGCACCTCGGGAAACCAGAAGCCCATGTAGATGCCGAACGCAGTGACATCGGCCAGGCAGACGATGACCATCTCGAACGCATAGGTCCAGCCGAGGACAAACCCCGCGAGCGGACCCAGATAGGTGGTGGCGTATTCGCCGAACGAGCCGGACACCGGGTTGCGCACGGCCATCTCGCCGAGAGCGCGCATGACCATGTAAACCGCAGCGCCGGCGATTATGTACACCAGCAGAACGGCGGGACCGGCCAGTTGGATGGCTGACGCGGAACCGTAGAACAACCCGGTGCCAATGGCCGAGCCCAGCGCCATGAAGCGAATGTGACGCGCGCTGAGCCCGCGTTTCAGATCTGTTGCGTTTTGCGATGTCATTTCACACGTTCCTAGTCTTACTTTTTGCTGCGAAACGAGCGGTTGCGGGGGGCGATACCCCCACACTCATTTCAACGACAGGCCATCCTGGCCTGTCCCGATCAGAAGCTCGGCAGCAGGTCAGCAGAAACCAGGTCGCTCAGGCAGTTGGAAGCCAGCAGCTCGATGGCGGCCTCGATATCAGGGGCGAAGAAGCGGTCTTTCTCATAGAACGGGACTTTGCCGCGCAGCGTGGTGCGGGCGATTTCCAGTTTTTCGGAGGTCTTCAGACCGTTGCGCAAGTCCAGACCCTGACACGCAGCCAGCCATTCTACAGCCAGCACGCCGCGAGTGTTCTCCGCCATTTCCCACAAGCGCTTGCCGGCGGCAGGCGCCATCGACACGTGGTCTTCCTGGTTGGCGGAGGTTGGCAGGCTGTCGACGCTGTGCGGGTGGGACAGCGCCTTGTTTTCACTGGCCAGCGCAGCGGCCGTGACCTGGGCAATCATGAAGCCGGAATTTACGCCGCCATTGGCCACCAGGAACGGCGGCAGTTGCGACATGTGCTTGTCCATCATCAGCGAGATGCGACGCTCGCTCAGCGAGCCGATTTCAGCGATGGCCAAGGCGATGTTGTCGGCCGCCATGGCAACGGGTTCGGCGTGGAAGTTACCGCCGGAAATCACTTCGCCTTCGGCCGCGAACACCAGCGGGTTGTCCGACACCGCGTTGGATTCGATCGCCAGCACTTCGGCGGCCTGACGCAGTTGGGTCAGGCAAGCGCCCATGACTTGGGGCTGGCAGCGCAGGGAGTAGGGGTCCTGAACCTTGTCGCAGTCGCGGTGGGAGTCGGAAACCTGACTGCCTTCGCCGAGCAGGGCGCGATAGGCCGCAGCCGAATCGATCTGGCCGCGCTGACCGCGAGCCGCATGAATGCGCGCGTCGAACGGCGCGCGGGAGCCGAGCACGGCTTCAACGGTCAGCGCGCCGCAGCTCAGGGCGCCGGCGAACAGGTCTTCGGCTTCAAACAGGCCGCGCAGCGCGTAGGCCGTCGACACTTGCGTGCCGTTGAGCAGCGCCAGGCCTTCTTTGGCCGCCAGCGTCAGCGGGGTGAGCCCGGCAATCGCCAGTGCTTCCACAGCATTCAGCCATTCGCCCTTGTAGCGCGCCTTGCCTTCGCCCAGCAGCACCAGCGACATGTGCGCCAATGGCGCGAGATCTCCGGAGGCACCGACCGAACCCTTGAGCGGGATGTGCGGGTAAACCTCGGCGTTGATCAGGGCGATCAGCGCGTCGATGACCTGGCGGCGAATCCCGGAGAAACCCCGGCTCAGGCTGTTGACCTTGAGCACCATGATCAGGCGCACCAGCTCATCGCTGATCGGCCCGCCAACGCCCGCAGCGTGAGACAGCACCAGCGAACGCTGCAGGTTCTCGAGGTCGGCGCTGGCAATGCGCGTCGACGCCAGCAGGCCGAAACCGGTGTTGATGCCGTAGGCGGTGCGGTTCTCCGCGAGGATCTGCTCGACGCAGGCCACGCTGTCTTCGATCTGCCGATTGGCGCTGGCGTCGAGGGTCAGCGTAACCGGCCGCTGATAAATCGCGCGCAACTGGGCGAGGCTCAATTGGCCGGGGATCAGATTCAGCGGGGTCGCCTGTTGGGTGTCGGTCACGATGCTGCTACTCCTGAATGGATATCGGTCGTCTGCGCTGAACCGGCTCCTGCCTGTCCTGCGCGGGGGGCGCTTGCGCTGCGACCGTTGTTGTCGGTGTCGGGGTGAGCCTGCGCCGCGTAATCGCGGCAGCGCTGGAATACGGTTTCCAATGACTCTTCGTTCTTGAGCAGGGTCACGCTGCTGGCGATGTCCGGGGCCAGCCAGCGGTCTTCGTCATAGGCCGGCACGCGCTCGCGCAGCAGACGCCACGCCGCTTCGGTGCCGACGCCAAAGCGCGGGCCCTTGAAAAACTCGAACGCCTGGGCGGCCAGCAAATACTCGATCGCGAGGATCTGCGTCACGTTCTCCAGCACCTTGTGCAGCTTCAAGGCGGCGCTGGTGCCCATGCTCAGATGATCCTCCTGCAGGCCGGACGTCACGTAGTTATCAATGACCGCCGGTTGTGCCAGCTGGCGGTTTTCCGCGCACAGCGAGGCGGCGACGTATTGGGTGATCATCATCCCGGAGTTGACCCCAGGCTGGCTGACCAGAAACGCCGGAAGTCCGCTGACTGTCGGGTTGATCAACCGGTCCAGCCGTCGCTCGGCAATCGAGCCCAGTTCGGCCATGGCGATCGCCAGCAAGTCAGCGGCCATCGCCACGGACTGGCCGTGCGGGTTGGCCTGGGAAACCACGCGATACGCTTTGGGCGTGCCCAGCAGCAGCGGGTTGTCGGTGGCGGAATTCAGCTCGATCTCGATCTGCCGCGTTGCGTGGGCCAACTGGTCGCGGGTGGCGCCGTGGACCTGCGGGATCGAGCGGATGCTCAAGGCGTCCTGGGTGCGGATACCCTGACTGTTGGCGAGCACTTCACTGCCCGCGAGCAGGCCGCGCAGGTTTTTGCCGACCTGCTGCATGCCGGGGTGCGGCTTGAGCGCGATGATGGTTTCGTCAAAAGCGTCGAGCTGGCCGCGCAGGCCCTCGAAGGTCATGGCGCTGATCACGTCAGCCCACTGCATCAGGCGATTCACGTCGGCAACGGCCAGGCAACTGAGGCCGGTCATGCACGGCGTGCCGTTGACCAGACACAACCCGTCTTTTGCGCCCAGCTCCACCGGCGACAGGCCTTCTTCGCTGAGCGCCTGCAACGCCGACATCACTTGCCCGCGGTAACTGACCTGACCCACGCCGAGCAGCGCGACGCCGATGTGCGCCATGTGCGTGAGGTAACCCACCGAACCCTGGGACGGCACTTGCGGTGTGATGCGTCGATTGAGCAGGGCGAGCAAGGCCTCGACCACCTGACGATGAATCCCGGACTTGCCCTGGCTGTAGTTGATGATCGCGGCGCAGGTGATCGCGCGGGTCTGCTCGTCCGGTAACGCCGGGCCAACGCCGCAGGCATGGCTGAGCAGGGTATTGCGTGACAGTCGACCCAGTTGCTCGCCCGCCAGCGACACATTGCACAGGGCGCCGAGGCCGGTGTTCACGCCATAGGCGCGTTCGCCGCTGGCAACGATGCGCTGCACAATCGCCTGAGCATTGTCGATCCGCGCCCAGGCGGCTTCCGATAACGAAAGCGTCGCGCCATGACGGGCAACCGCGGTCACATCCCGCCAGCTGAGCGGGCCTTCGCCGATGATGATCTGTTCTGCTCGCGACATGACCACAGCGTCCTTAAAGAGTCGCCACGCGCCGCTGCACGAAACGGTCAACGTAATCGTCGGCGGGCGAGTAGAGGATTTCCTTCGGCGTGCCAACCTGAATCAGCCGACCGTCCTTGAGAATCGCAATGCGGTTACCGATGCGCACGGCTTCGTCGAGGTCGTGGGTGATGAACACGATGGTTTTCTTCAGGCTCGATTGCAGCTCCAGCAACTGGTCCTGCATCTCCGCGCGAATCAGCGGATCGAGTGCGCTGAACGCTTCGTCCATCAGGATGATGTCGGTGTCAGCCGCCAGCGCCCGTGCCAGGCCAACACGCTGGCGCATGCCGCCGGAGAGCTGATGCGGGTACTTTTTCTCGTAGCCCTTCAGCCCCACCGTGGTGATCCAGTGCTGCGCGCGCTCGGCGCATTGCGTTTTGCTCTCGCCGCGAATGGTCAGCCCGTAGGCGACGTTGTCGATCACGGTCTTGTGCGGCAGCAGACCGAAGCTCTGGAACACCATGCTGATCTTGTGCCGACGGAAGTTGCGCAGCGCTTCCATGTCGTAGGTCAGGATGTTCTCGCCATCGACCAGAATCTCGCCGCTGGTGGGGTCGATCAGACGATTGAAATGGCGCACCAGGGTCGATTTGCCGGAGCCGGACAGGCCCATGATCACGAAGATCTCGCCGCTAGAGATGGACAGCGACAGGTCGTTCACGCCGACCACGCAGCCGGTCTGCGCCAGCACCTGATCCTTGGTCTGGTTGTTCTGAACCATCGCCAGCGCATCCTTGGCGCGGTTGCCGAAGATCTTGTACACGTTCTTGACGACGATTTTGCCGTCCGTGCTATCTGGACTGCCCGCGCCAAGCGGATTGCCCGAGCTCGCTGGATTAATAGTCTCGACGCTCATTTGTTCGCCTCATGCCGTGGGCGGCCGTAGGCCTGCGTGATGCGGTCGATCACGACCGCCAGAATGACGATGGCCAGGCCCGCTTCCAGGCCGCGTCCGACGTTGAGGGTCTGGATGCCGACCAGCACGTCTTCGCCCAGGCCGCGCGCACCGATCATCGAGGCGATCACCACCATCGACAGCGCCATCATCGTGGTCTGGTTGATCCCGGCCATGATGCTCGGCAGGGCCAGCGGCAGTTGCACGCCGAACAGTTGTTGCCAGCGGTTGGCGCCGAATGCGTTGATCGCTTCCATGACCTCGCCATCCACCTGACGAATGCCCAGGTCGGTCAGACGAATCAGCGGCGGCGCGGCGTAGATGACCGTGGCGAAGATCGCCGGGACCTTGCCCAGGCCAAACAGCATCAGCACCGGAATCAGGTACACGAAGCTGGGCATGGTCTGCATGATGTCCAGCAAGGGCATCAACACCGAACGCAGGCGATTGCTGCGCGCCGACAGAATGCCGAGGGGGATGCCGATGATCACCGAGATCAGCGTGGCGACCAGCATCAGCGCCAGGGTCTGCATCAGCTTGTCCCACAGGCCTACGGCACCGACCAGGAACAGCAGGCCGACGATGACCACAGTGGTCGTGATTTTGCGTGTCGCGTGCCAGGCGATCAGACCGACGATGGCCAGCAGCAGCCACCACGGCGCAACGCGCAGCAGGCCTTCGAGTTTGACGATGGCCCACAGCAGCGTGTCGGAGATGTGCCGGAACACGTCGCCGTAGTTGGTGACCAGCTTGTCGACCCAGTCATTGACCCAGTCGGCGATGGAGAACGTGAAGCTTTCGGGGAACATAGGTTTTCTCGATCAAGTAGGTGGTACTGATTCCTGTAGGAGTGACCGGGGTGGCGCTCCACCTTGCTCGCGATAGCAATTTGTCAGCCACCAACGATGGTGGGTGTGCCGACGTCATCGCGAGCAAGCTCACTCCTACAGGTTCGGTGTACCGCCGTAGCGCGGCACCCGGATCAAGGTTTACAGCGAAGCATCCACCTTCTTCGCCGCATCCTCGCTCACCCACTGATGCCACACTTCCGGGTGTTCCTTGAGGAAGATCTTCGCCAGCTTCGGCGACTCGATGCGCTCCTTGGTCATGCGCGCCAGGTTCTGGTTGAGCAGGTCGATCGGGATATTGACCTTTTCCATCACTGCCACCAGTTCAGGCGCCTGCTCGTGGAACGCCTTGGACAGGCCGACCTTGATCTCGATGGTCTTGTTCACGCCGGCTTTTTCTTCCAGACGCACCATGTCCACCTGGCCCATCAGCGGCGTTGGCGACCAGTAGTAAGCCAGGATCGGCTCGCCACGCTTGTAGCTGGACAGAATCGCCGCATCCAGCGCCGGTCCGGTGCCTGGGCGGAAGTTGGTGTATTTGCTTTCCAGGCCATAGCTTTTCAGCATCTCGCTGTTTTCCAGCTCGCAGGTCCAGCCAGCCGGGCAGTTATAGAAGCGGCCTTTCTCCGGTTCTTCGGCGTCCTTGAACAGTGCTGAGTATTTGCCCAGATCGGCGATGGACTTCAGGTCCGGTGCCTTGGCTTCCAGCTTGCGCTTGGCGTCGCCTTCAATCACGTAACGCGGCACGTACCAGCCTTCCACCGCGCCCTTCACCGGCGAGCCGACACCCACCACTTTGCCGGCGGCTTCAGCCTTGTTCCACACTTCGCTGCGGCCTACCCACTCTTCAGCAAACACTTGAATGTCATTGGTGCCCAGGGCGTTTTCCATGGTGATGGAGTTGCCCGGCAGGCTGTCCGTTTCGCAGCCATAGCCCTTGTTCAGCACAACTTGCAGCACATCGGTCAGCAGCATTGCGCTTTCCCAGTTCAGACCGGCGAATTTCACCGGTTTGCCGGACTCGCACCATCCCGCAGCCTGACTGGCGCCACTGGCGAGCACGCCCGCGGTGAGCAACGTGGATAGCAGGGCCTTTTTCGTGTTCATTGAGTGACGCTCCGGTCTTGTAGTGGATGACGGCAGTAACGAAAACAGACGGCTTCCAGCCAAGGGGAGAGGCACTTGTCGGCCTCTTCCCGCTTCTCTCTCCAGCATGCCCCCTGCAACAGACGTGCATGACGAACGGTCAGTTCACCTCGACGTGCGCAGGAGCAACGCTGCCGCTTGCAGGAGACGCGTTTTGCTCCGTTGGCAGGATCAAACGATCGGCCACGTTGCCCGGCCACGTCTTCGCCGCCACGTAGTACAGCACAGCAGGCACGATGAGACCGATGATCCATGAGATGTCAGTGTCATCGAGGCTCGCCACCAGTGGGCCGGTGTAGAAATGCGTGGAGATGAACGGCATTTGAATCAGCACGCCCAACACGTATATCCCGATGCCCATCCCGTTCCAGCGGCCATAGCGACCGTCCGGGTCCGACAGCGCCGGGATGTCGTAGCGCTCTTTGGTGATGCAGTAGAAATCCACCAGATTGATCGCGCTCCACGGCGTGAAAAACGCCAGCAGGAACAGGATGAACGCCGAGAAGTCCTTGAGGAACGAGTCCTTGCCCAGCAGCGCCAGGGCCGTGGCGATGCCGACCATGGCGAAGATGTACGTCAGTCGCAGCGCGCTGGAGATGTGCCGGTTGCCGCGAAAGCCGCTGACGATGGTGGCAATGGACATGAAGCTGCCGTAGGCGTTGAGCGTGGTGATGGTCACCTTGCCGAATGCGATGCTGAAATACAGCGCTGCCGCCACCGCGCCGGTCCCGCCGAGGCCGACAATGAACGAGACCTCGTGATGGGCAAAGTTCTTGCCGGCCAGTGCCGCGGCGAACACGCCGAAGACCATGGACGCCTGCGCGCCGATCACCGAACCCAGGCCCACCGCCCAGAACGTTTTGCCGGCGGACGTGCTGCGCGGCAGGTAGCGGGAGTAGTCCGCGACATAAGGGCCAAAGGCAATCTGCCAGGATGCCGACAACGAGATCGCCAGCAGGAAGCTGCTCAGCGAGAAATGCTTGTTGCCCAGCAGGGCGCCGACGTCGTTGCCTGCCAGCAGCGCAGCGAACAGGTAAACGAAGGCGATCACGCCGATGAGGCTGGCGACGCGGCCGATCATGTGGATGACCCGGTAGCCGAGAATGGTCAGTACCACGATGGCCGCTGCGAAGATCACCACGCCCTGCCAGTCCGGCACGTTGATCAGTTGCGCCACCGCTTGCCCTGCGAGCAACGAGCCGCTGGCGGAAAAGCCGATGTACATCAGGCACACCAGCACCAGCGGAATCACCGCGCCATAAACGCCGAACTGCACCCGGCTGGAAATCATCTGCGGCAGACCGAGCTTCGGGCCCTGCGCCGCATGCAGCGCCATGACGCCACCGCCGATTAGCTGACCGATGAACAACCCGATCAGCGACCAGAACACATCGCCGCCCAGCACCACGGCTAGCGCCCCGGTGACGATCGCGGTGATCTGCAGGTTGGCGCCCAGCCAGAGCGTGAACTGACTGAACAGACGCCCGTGTCGTTCGGCATCAGGGATGTAATCGATCGAACGCCGCTCGATCACGGAAGCAGGTGCAGCACGATCATCTGGAATAGCCATCTCAAACATCCCCTAAATCGATTGTTGGCACGCGTACTTGTGCTGCCGCGGATTTGTGGGAGCGAGCTTGCTCGCGAAGGGGCCGGTACGGACGACGCATCACCGGCGTCTGGGCCTCAGCATTCGCGAGCAAGGTGGCGCGCCACCCCGGTCGCTCCCACGGGTGCTGTGTGCACCAATGGCATTGATCAGTTATTGATCATCGGCAGGTTCAACCCCTGCTCTTTGGCGCAGTCGATCGCGATCTGATACCCGGCATCGGCATGACGCATCACGCCAGTGGCCGGGTCGTTGTGCAGGACGCGGGCGATGCGGTCGGCGGCTTCATCGGTGCCGTCGCAGACGATGACCATGCCCGAGTGCTGCGAGAAGCCCATGCCGACGCCGCCGCCGTGGTGCAACGAGACCCAGGTCGCGCCGCTCGCGGTATTGAGCAGGGCGTTGAGCAGTGGCCAGTCGGAGACGGCGTCGGAGCCGTCCTGCATCGATTCGGTCTCGCGGTTCGGGCTGGCGACGGAGCCGGAATCCAGGTGATCACGACCGATCACCACCGGCGCCGACAGCTCGCCGCTGCGGACCATTTCGTTGAAGGCCAGGCCCAGCTTGGCGCGCTGGCCCAGGCCGACCCAGCAGATGCGTGCCGGCAGACCCTGGAAGCTGATGCGCTCACGGGCCATGTCCAGCCAGTTGTGCAGGTGTGCGTCGTCCGGGATCAGCTCTTTGACTTTGGCGTCGGTCTTGTAGATGTCTTCAGGATTGCCCGACAGCGCGGCCCAGCGGAATGGACCGACGCCGCGGCAGAACAACGGCCGAATGTACGCGGGGACGAAACCGGGGAAGTCGAAGGCATGGGTCACGCCGACTTCCTTGGCCATCTGACGGATGTTGTTGCCGTAATCGAACGTCGGCACGCCCATTTTCTGAAACGCCAGCATGGCTTCGACGTGCTCGGCCATGGACTGCTTGGCGGCCTTGACTACTGCGGCAGGCTCGCTGGCGGCGCGCTCGCGGTACTGCTCCCAGGTCCAGCCTTTGGGCAGGTAGCCGTTGAGCGGGTCGTGAGCGCTGGTCTGGTCGGTGACCATGTCCGGGCGTACGCCACGGCGGACCATTTCCGGAAGGATCTCGGCGGCGTTGCCGCACAAGGCGATTGAGATCGCTTTGCCTTCGGCAGTGTATTTGGCGATGCGGGCGAGGGCGTCGTCGAGGTCCGTGGCTTGCTCATCGACATAGCGGGTTTTCAGGCGGAAATCGATGCGGCTTTGCTGGCATTCGATGTTCAGCGAGCAGGCGCCCGCCATGCCTGCAGCCAGAGGCTGCGCGCCGCCCATGCCGCCCAGTCCTGCGGTCAGCACCCAGCGGCCTTTAAGATTGCCGTCGTAATGCTGGCGACCGGCTTCGACGAAGGTTTCGTAGGTGCCTTGAACGATGCCCTGGCTGCCGATGTAGATCCAGCTGCCGGCGGTCATCTGGCCGTACATCGCCAGGCCTTTTGCATCCAGTTCGTTGAAGTGCTCCCAACTGGCCCAGTGCGGCACCAGGTTGGAGTTGGCGATCAGCACGCGGGGCGCGTTGCTGTGAGTCTTGAACACGCCGACCGGCTTGCCGGATTGCACCAGCAGGGTTTCGTCGTCGTTCAGGTTCGTGAGGCTCTCGACGATCTTGTCGTAGCACTCCCAGTTACGCGCTGCACGACCGATACCGCCGTAGACCACCAGTTCGTTCGGGTTCTCGGCGACTTCCGGATCGAGGTTGTTCATCAACATCCGCAATGGCGCCTCGGTCATCCAGCTCTTGGCGGTCAGTTGCGTGCCACGGGCTGCGCGGATTTCGACATCGCGGCGTTTGGTCCATTGCTGAGCAGGGGGGGTGTGGTCAGTAGTCACTTAACAATCCTCGATGATCAATCCGGCCTGGACGCGGGGTCCGTGACGAACGTGGAATAAGGTTCTGCGTGAGTGCTGCCGTTGTGATCCGGACCGGGCTCGATGGCCTCGTGCTGACTCATGCTTACTTGTACATACAAGCATATGCAACCAAGGGGCCAATGTTGGTTTTGCGGGCGCAGAAAAGCCGTTGGGCCGTGCTGGCCCGGTCGTTCCGAAGGTGAGTGAGTCGGGATATCGAAAAGCGCAGAAGCGGCCACAGGAAGGAAATTGTTACTTTTCGGTGCGCGCGCCCCAGTGCGGTGCGTGGCTAGGGGTAACAGAACCTTGTGCGCTGACACACGACCTGTGGGAGCGAGCTTGCTCGCGAAGAGGCCATTTCAGCCGCGGAGATGCAGCGGATGTACTGCCATCTTCGTGAGCAAGCTCACTCCCACATGATCGGTAGCGCTGGATATATCAGGGTAGTCTCAGTGCTAATCAGCGCTGAGCCAGCTTGCTGCGCAACAGCCACACCCCGGCAAGCGCCGACGCGATCGAGCCCAGCAACACGCCTACTTTCACTTCATCGATCAGATGCGCGGCGCCCGGGAATGCCAGGTTGCCGATGAACAGGCTCATGGTGAACCCGATCCCGCAGAGCAGGGCCACGCCATACAGCTGCGTCCAGTTGCTGCCTTCCGGCAGTGTCGCCAGACCGGACCGGATGGCCAGCACCGCCGCAAGAAACACGCCGATCTGCTTGCCGACAAACAACCCCAGTGCCACGCCCAGCGGCACCGGGTCTACCAGGTTGCCCAACGTGATGCCCGACAAGGACACGCCTGCGTTGGCGAAGCCGAAAATGGGCACCACCGCGAACGCCACCCAGTAGTGCATTTTCTCTTCAAGAAACAGCAGCGGCGAGCGGGCTTCTTCCTTGCGCGTGCCCAACGGAATGCACAGCGCCAGGGCTACACCGGCCAGCGTTGCATGCACGCCTGATTGCAGCACGAAGAACCACAACAACAGACCGAGCAGCAGGTACGGCAGCAATCGCTGCACGCCCATTCGGTTCATGATCACCAGCACGGCCAGCGTCGCGAACGAGGCGCCGAGCATCGGCATGTTCAGGCCGGTGCTGTAAAACAGCGCAATGATGGTAACGGCGCCCAGGTCGTCGAGAATCGCCAGCGCGGCAAGAAAAACCTTCAACGACGTCGGCACCCGCTTGCCCAGCAACGACAGCACGCCGAGGGCGAAAGCGATGTCGGTGGCCGCCGGGATCGCCCAACCGCTCAGGGTTTCGGCGTTGCCCATATTGACGCCGATGTAGATCAGCGCCGGCACCAGCATGCCGCCCGCTGCTGCAAAACCGGGCAGCGCACGCTGACCCCAACTGGCGAGACCGCCGGCCAATACTTCGCGTTTGATTTCCAGACCGACCATCAGAAAGAAGATCGCCATCAGCCCGTCGTTGATCCACAGCTCGATCGACAACCCGCCCCAGACACTTTGCAGTGCGGCGAAATACGTGGGGGCGAGGGGGGAGTTGGCAACGATGATTGCTGCAAGGGCGGCGCCCATCAGCACAAGGCCGCCTGCTGATTCCGACGCAAGGAAACTGGCAAGAATGGCGAGGGCTCGTGGGCTTTCTCTGTTGTTGAGCGTCGTCATGGTCGTCCCTGTGTGCTGGCGAAAAAAAACGCAATCTACCACAGTGACGGCGGGACTCAGACGCGTGACAGCTCGATCACGCAGACGCGGCTGGCGCGTGGAGCGTAGAGCACCGCTTCCACTAGCGCGCCGGGGGCATTGTCCAATTGTAAGCAGTCATGTTGTTCGAGCAATTGCGGCGGATGCTCGCCGATGTTGGCGGCCATCTGCTCAGCGGTGCTGAACACCAGAAAAACGTCAGCCGAACTGAAAAACCGCTGCGGCTGCATCACGTCGATCCACTGCAGGCGCGCGCGGTAGCGGGCAGGCGAGTAGATCAGGTTGAAATCGCGTATCGGGCCGTCGAGCAGCGTGCATGACACCGCGCTGTCGCCGCTGAACGCGAACGGATCGGAGGGCAGCAGTGGCTCGCTATCTCTGCCATCGATATTCAGCGTCATGCCTGCGCCTTGCAGCACCGTGATGATGCGTTGATAACCGGCGAACACCGAAAAGCCACCTGACTCGGCGATGTCGGCGATGGACAACCGCCAGCCGAAACCTTCCAGTCCTTTTCCGGCATCGCGGGTAATTTCTTCAGTGCTGCCGCCACCGTTTTTCCAGGGCATGCGCCGGTAGTCAGCGGCGCGCAGAACAGTCGGTTGAGTCATTTGCTGAAGCGTCCTTCCAGGCGGTGGCGTGAGCCGGGGTGGATCAGGCGGGCAGCGGTCACTGGTTGGCGGCCGGACCAAGTGCGGCGACGCACCAGCAGGCACGGCTCGCCCTTCTCGATCTGCAGCAATTTACACTCGTCGGGCTCGGCGAGAATCGCCTCGACCACGTGCTCGCCCTCGGTCAGCGGCGCGACTTGGGACAGATAAGCGTAGGGCGTTTGTTGTGTGAAGTCCTGCTGCAGGTAATCCGGCGCGACGAGGGCGTTGACGAAGCGGTCTTCGATTTGCACGGGAATATCGTTTTCGAAATGCACAATCAGCGAGTGAAACACCCGCTGGCCTTCACGCATGTCCAGCGCCAGCGCGCGTTCGGAGCCGGCAGCTTCTTCGGTCAGAATAATCACCTTGCAGGTGTGGGCATGTCCGCGGGCGGCAATCTCATCGGCGATGTTATGCACTTCGAACAGCGCGGATTGAGTCTTGGGCTCGGCGACGAAAGTGCCGACGCCCTGCATGCGCACCAACAGCCCTTCGGCGGTCATCTCGCGCAGGGCGCGGTTAATGGTCATACGGCTGAAGCCCAGCCGCGTCACCAGTTCGCTCTCGGACGGCACGCGGTGATGCGGCGGCCAGGTGCCGTTCTGAATCTGCTGGGTGATCATGTGCTTCACCCTAGCGTAGAGCGGCGCCGGACTGTCACCCATCTGGGAAGCCAGCGGCAAATGGGCAGGTGGAGTCGGCACAGAGAAATCCTTGTTATGGCGTTATTCAGGCGAGAGAGGTTACAGCGTTCACGCTAACCATTAACACGTGGGCCGACAAGCGCCTCGCAGTTTACCGGCCGTATAAACGTCTGTATATGTATAGACAATTTCAAGCAAGGGGTGCCGATTCATGTCCGTTTTCTTTGCCGAACGCGCGTTACTGCCCACCGGCTGGGCCACTGACGTACGTTTCGAGGTCAGCGCCGACGGCTTGCTGAGCCAGGTTCAGGCCAACGCCGAGCGCGGTGACGCCGAGTGGCTCGACGGGCCGGTCGTGCCGGGCATGCCCAATCTGCATTCCCACGCTTTTCAACGCGCCATGGCCGGCCTGGCGGAAGTGGCCGGCAATCCCAATGACAGTTTCTGGACCTGGCGCGACCTGATGTATCGCCTCGTCGGGCAGATCAGTCCGCAGCAGCTTGGCGTCATCGCGCGGCAGCTGTACATCGAAATGCTCAAGGGCGGCTTCACCTCGGTCGCCGAATTTCACTACGTCCATCAGGACACCACCGGCAAGCCTTACGCCGACCCTGCCGAACTCGCGCTGCAGGTCAGTCAGGCGGCAAGTTCGGTTGGCATCGGCATGACCCTGCTGCCGGTGCTTTACAGCCACTCCGGCTTTGGCGGTCTGACCCCGAACGAAGGGCAGCGCCGGTTTATCAACAGCACCGACAGTTACCTGGATTTGCAGTCCCGTCTGAAGCCGATCATCGGTAAGCAGCCGGCTCAGGCCCTGGGCCTTTGCTTTCACTCGTTGCGCGCCGTGACCCCACAGCAGATCAGCGACGTGACAGCCGCCAGCGACCCCCAATGCCCGATCCACATTCATATCGCCGAGCAGCAGAAGGAAGTCGATGACTGCCTGAGCTGGAGCGGTCGCAGGCCGTTGCAGTGGCTGTATGAAAACGTCGAGGTCGATGGGCGCTGGTGCCTGGTGCATGCGACCCATGCCGAGCCGGACGAAGTGGCGTTGATGGCGAAAAGTCGTGCGATCGCAGGACTGTGCCTGACCACCGAAGCAAACCTGGGCGACGGGATTTTTCCGGCGGTGGATTACATCGCCCAGGGCGGGCGTTGGGGCATTGGTTCCGACAGCCATGTGTCGCTGAGCGTAGTCGAAGAGTTGCGCTGGCTGGAATACGGCCAGCGTCTGCGCGACCAGCGCCGTAATCGTCTGTACCGGCCTGATCAACCGATGGTCGGACGCACGCTGTACGACGCAGCCCTGGTGGGCGGTACCCAAGCGATGGGGCAACCGGTGGGTGCGCTGGAAGTAGGCAAACGGGCGGACTGGCTGGTGCTCGATGGCAACGACCCGTATCTGGCGACGGCATCCGATGATGCCATTCTCAATCGCTGGCTGTTCGCCGGGAGTGATCGCCAGATCAAGGACGTAATGGTCAATGGCCGCTGGGTGATCCGCGACGGCCACCACAACGACGAAGCGCAGACCAGCCGCGCGTTCGCTCAGGTGTTGCGAGAATTGCTGGGCTGATGCGCTGCAGTGAATGGATAGTAGTTTCGCGAGCAAGGTGAAGCATCACCTTGCTCGCGAAGGGTCAGTCCGCCTTGCCCACCTTCGAATCCGCCACCCGCCAGATCAGCTTGGTGGTGTCGTAACCCTGTTGCTGCGCTCTCATCAGCATGTCGTTACGCACTAAGTCCGGCACTTGAGGCGTGCGCGACAGCAGCCACAGGAACTTGCGGTTGGGGCTGCCCACCAGCGCTACTTTGTAGTCGGGGCTCACGTACAGCACCCAGTAGTCGCCTTTCGCCACACCCGGGAAGAGGTTCGAGAACCAGTTATCGAACACGACCCACAACTTGTCGGTCTTGCCCTTGATTTGCGGCGAAGCTGTCCCGGTTGCTTCCTCCCACTTGCCCTCAATGGTGCGGCAGCGGTTGGTGACGGCAATATTCCCGTCATCCTTCAGCGTGTAGTGCGCTTCGGACTGCGCGCAGTTGCGCTGAAAGAACATCGGCAGCCGCGCCACCTCGTACCACGTGCCCTGGTAGCGCTTGAGGTCGACATGATCGACCGTCTTCGGCGCCATGGATTCAGTTTCAGGCTTCGTCGCACAGGCGCTGATCCACAATGCTGCCAGCGCCACAGCGCCGATTTTCAATGCCTGACGAATGCTCATTTAAGGCCCTGCCCGGAAAACAGCACAACCTTGTCGGCGGCGTACTGGACGCTGATGAACGTCTTCGCATCGCCCCACGTGCAGCTGGACATGCCCAAGGCGCCGGAGCATTCGGTCGGGCTGCCGAGCAGCTGCTCGACCTGCGCCTTCGACATGCCAGCGGAGATTTTCGAGTAGTTTTCCTGGGTGACCTTGCTGCAGGCCGCCAGCAAGACACAGAACGACAACACCGCGAGAGTGCGCAAAGACATGAGATGAAGCTCCTGGATCCAAGGGGGGGCAGTGTCACAGCGCTGACATTGAAAAGAAAATGGCCGCTAAAAGCGGCCATTCAGGACCTCATTCCTTGTGATACGCCGTTGCGCGTTCCACTTCTTCTTTCGAACCCAGGAAGACAGCGACACGCTGGTGCAGGCCTTCGGGCTGGATGTCGAGGATGCGCTGATGGCCGTCGGTCGACGCGCCGCCAGCTTGCTCAACCAGGAACGACATCGGGTTGGCTTCGTACATCAGGCGCAGCTTGCCCGGCTTGGAAGGCTCGCGGGAATCGCGCGGGTACATGAACAGGCCGCCACGGGTCAGGATACGGTGTACATCAGCGACCATCGCCGCGACCCAGCGCATGTTGTAGTTCTTCTTCAACGGACCGTCTTCGCCCGCCAGCAGCTCTTCGACGTAGCGCTTGACCGGGGCTTCCCAGTGACGCTGATTGGACATGTTGACCGCGAATTCCTGAGTGGACTCCGGGATCTTGATGTCTTCGTGGCTGAGGACAAAGCTGCCCATCTCGCGGTCCAGCGTGAAGCCTTTGACGCCGTCACCCAGGGTCAGCACCAGCATGGTCTGCGGGCCGTAGATGGCGTAACCGGCGGCGACTTGCTGGGTGCCTGGCTGCAGAAATGCCTTCTCGTTCAGCGCTTCGTTCTGGCTCAGGTACTCGTTCGGGCAACGCAGCACCGAGAAGATCGTGCCGACCGGCGCGTTGATGTCGATGTTGGACGAACCGTCCAGTGGGTCGAACACCAGCAGGTAGGCGCCTTTCGGGTATTTGCCGGGAATCTGGTAGGCGTTGTCCATTTCTTCGGAGGCCATGCCGGCCAGGTGACCGCCCCATTCGTTGGCTTCGAGCAGAATCTCGTTGGACATCACGTCCAGTTTCTTCTGCACTTCACCCTGCACGTTTTCAGTGCCCATGCTGCCGAGCACGCCGCCCAGGGCGCCTTTGGATACCGCGTGGCTGATCTCCTTGCACGCACGCGCCACCACTTCAATCAGAAAGCGCAGATCGGCAGGGGTGTTGTTGGTGCGGGTCTGCTCGATCAGATAACGACTCAAGGTAACGCGGGACATGGAGAGCTCCGAAATGGGGGATAAAAACGCGCACAGTCTAGCGTGAGCGGAGATTTAATACTGCCTGTCAGACCGGTTAGGTAGTGATTCAGTTCACGGGCTACATCCAAGTGGGACCGGCTTTAGCCGGGAAGAGGCCAGTGTGAACACCACAAATCTTGCAGCGTGACGACTGACGCCTTCCCGGCTGAAGCCGGTCCCACAAGGGATCTCCGTACCCAGTCGCATCGGTTGTACGTTAAGCGTAGCGCGATCGGGGTGACGAATTGGCTTGCATCGTCTGCAATTTTTTCGATCCCGGATCGATTCAGCGTCATCACCCCGACACCTATTCTTTGGCGCCTGAGCAGGCGCGTTGTTTTGCGCGTTATTTGCTACGAGACCCGCGCAGCGTGCCAAGCGCCATCCATGCCAGAAAAACCACCCCGATTATCAGCACGGCCCACAGACCGATGCGCTTCAGGTCAGGCATGGCCTCCACGGGCGCAGCCGCAGCAACTGGCGCGACCGGTGTGGAGGCCATGGACGCGCTGCCAAGTGCTGCCAGCTTCTCGGGGCTGACGCCGGGAATCAGCGTCGCCAGCGGCAGCGCCGCGCTTTTCACCGTGGCATTGCCAACTGCCAGGCTGTAAGGCGGCGCGCCCCGTCCGAGGAACACCAGTTGTGTGGCGCGCACGGCGAAACTCAGCGCTGGCGCGTCCTTGCCCAGGCCGCCGCCACGGTCATCGACCTCAAGTTTCAGCTGCTGCACGACATTGCCGGGCAGCTCCATTTCGTCCTGCACAACGTCCTGACCGTTCTGGCTGAGCCGATAAAGCAGGCCGTTGTCGATCATCTGCCAAGGCGCGTTGCTGTCACGACGCCCATACAGCGTGGCGGGCGCGAGGCTGTTGGGTTGCGCAATGTTGATCCGCATACGTTCCAGCGGCAGAGCCACCGGCAGTTGCCACACATACACGCCAGGTTTTTCGACGCGACCATTGATGGCCGGTGACCAGCTCAACGGCAGCACGCCGGGTTGCGTGCTGATCAGTTGCACGGCGTTCAGCGTGGGCGCGGAAAGCGGCGATTTCCACAGCAAACGCAGATAGCGGGCGCTGCGCCCCGGCAGATTGACGACGCGCTGCTCAACCAATTCCTCGGCAAATGACAGCCTCGCCACCTGACCGTCGCCCCAGCGCTGCCAATGCTGGAGGTCGTCGCTGGCCTCGATGCTGAACCGCTGAAAACCGTCGCGCTCGCTGCTCCAGTCCAGAATCAGCTGATCCAGCGGCGCGTCGATCGCGCTGGTGTCGAGCAGCCAGCCGCGCAGAATCTCTTCGCCCGCCTCAATCTCGCCCTGGGGCTGAACCTCCACCAGCGTGCCGTTGGGCGTGCGTTCGACGCGGATTTTCGGCTCGGCGTCTTTGGCGCCATCGCTGTTGTACAGCGGGAACCACTTCACCGACACCGGACTGGCGTCGGCCGCACGCTGGGGCGGGCTTTGGGTGATTGCGTAGGGTTGGGCCTGGCCGTCTGCATTGAAAACACGCACGTCGTTGAGAGTGCTCTGGCGCGCGTTTAACTGCACGCCGAGGGGCAATTCCAGCCGATACCAAGGCCCTTCACCGGTGACGGTCAGCGGCGCATGGGTGGTGAAATCATCCGGCAGATCCTCGGCCTGACTGAGCGTTGCTGCGCACAGTAGCGAGCCCAGCAACGGGGCGAGCAGGGCGGCCTTGACGATGAACTGACGACTCAACTGAACACTCCTTACGCGCTTCATTTCGATGCCCTGTCCGCAACATCCGCATCGGTCAAACCCTGGTCTCGGGCCGGATGCCGGGGCGGCAGGGGGGCGAAATATCCCACCACCAGCAACAGAACGCCAACGCCGATAAAGGAAATGATTCGCTCCAGACCGCCACGATTGCTCAGCTCGACGAAGAACAGTTTGGCGACGACGACCCCAATCAATGCGGCGCCGGCAATCCACAGGTCCCGGCGGGCGCGCAGGTGGCCGCCGATCATCAGTGCCAGGGCCATCAGCGTCCATACGATGGAAAGCCCGGCCTGCACACGCATCGATTCGAACAGCGCGTCGGGGTACCAGGCCACGCCGAGCCAGTGATGGGCCGTGCGCAGGACCATGGCAGTGATCAGTGCAAACAGCGATGCGCCGGCAATGACCAGCGCCGTTTTTTGAGCACGCCCCTCGCTGACGCCCAATTGCGGGAGGTGCTGGCGGGTCCAGCTGACGATACCGGTCAGCGTGATCAGCAAGCCCAGTTCCAGCGGGTTCAGCAGCGGAAGATAGGGCAGGGGATCGGCAGCGCCTTCGCTGAACCCGTTCGCCAGCCAGAACCAGCCGAGCATCAATGCCGCCAGCGGCGCGGCAGCCCAGACACGGTACTCACGCGGGTACGCCCTGACAGGCCAGGGCCACGTGCGGGGTGCGGTCATCGCCAGCAAGTACAGGCTCGGCAGCAACGCCCAGCCCAGCCAGCGCCAGGCGTTGTATGCGTCCGACAGCACCAGTAATCCATAACGAAGCTGCAACGAAAGCACGCCGATGATCAGCCAGCAGCCGATGACGTGGGCCGCACTGCGCAGGCGCGGAAGCAGCATATTGTCGAGCCGCTTCAATGACCACAGGTGAACCGCAAACACCGCGATCCAGCCCAGCCAGCCCCAATCAGCGGCAGGGTTGTAGTAGGAACTGAAACTCATCAGCGCCAGCAACACCGCGCTCATCGGCGTCAGCAGCGTGGACAGTTGAGCAACTCCGGTCCAGTTCAGGCGCAGGGCTGCCATGGTCCATAGCCCAACGCTAACGGCGCCCAGCAACAGCAACGTCGAGAACACGTTCGGGCCTGCTACGTAGTCAGTCATGATGAACAGCGCTACGGACCACCAAAGCGCTCCCCACATCAGCAATGCAGGTTGCAATACACGCTTGCTTAGCGACAGACGTAAAGTCCCGATGCGCTCCACGGAGAACGCGCTGACCAGACCAGCGAGTGCGATGATCAAGGGGGTCCAGAAATCCCCCTGATTGAACGTCGGCACATACCAGCGACCGACCACTCCCAGGAACGCGATCCCGGCGCCCAGTTGCAGCAGCAAGCCAAAACCCCGCGCCAGCAAGCGGTTCTGGCGCATGCCGAGCCAGAACACGGCCGCGCCTTCGACGGCCCAGGCCACCGTCGTCCATTGCGCGCTCAGGCCAAGGGGAATCGCCAGGGTGCCGAACACCACGCCCAGTGACAGGCACGTTTCGACCAGCAGCAATGCCCGACCCGGTACGCGCCCGGTCAGAAGCCGAGCGATGCCCATGTACAGCAAGCCAAGCGCCAGTGCGCTCAACGCAGCGCCGAATTCAATGTGTCGAACGAGGGCGTATTGCAGGCCGAAACCGACGATAGGTGTGCCAAACAACAGGCTGCCATCGACATAGTGGGTCTGGCGCGCAGACCAGCGCAGGGTGGCTTCCCGGCTGTCGTCGTCGGGCCCCGCGGCGTGTTCTCGCAGCTTGCGTCGGGCGAACAGCAGGCCGATGGCCAGGTACATCAGGAAGAACAGAATCAGGAACGGTTCGGTACTCCAGAACAGCTCGGGCGTGTAAGCGTCCATGCCCCAGGCGAAACCGATCCCGAACGTGCCGATGAAGCCGATCAGGTTCAGCGGGCGCCATGCCTTGAACCACGCGATGGCGAAAATGCCGGCGTTGAGCAGGGCGAAATAACTGAACAACGCGACATGACTCCCCTCGCCGGAGGACGTCAGCAGCGGCGCGGCAAACCCGCCCAGCGCGGCGACGCAGGCGAGGGCCAGGGAGTTTTGCGTGACGGCGAGAATGGCCGAAAACACGGTGACTGCAACCAACAGGCTGAACGCCATCCCCGGCGCCAGCAGGGTGTGGACTTTCATGGCGGCGAACACGGTCAGGTACAGCACCGCGACGCCGGTCCCCTGCAGCATTAGCGCGAAGGACTCATTGCGTTGCCGTAGCCACCAACCCAGACCCAGCAGCGCCAACGCTGCCAAAGCGACGCCGGCATAGCGGGCCTCGATCGGAACGACCATGCCCTCGGTGGCGTAGCGCAGCAGAAACGCCAGACCGAGAAACAGCAACACCACGCCGACCCGGAGCACGGTGTTGCCACCCAGCAGCCAGCTCTGGGCGCGGAGCAAGGCGCTGTCGAACAGATTGGGCTGGGCGGCAGCGGGCGCAGAAGCCGGCTCATAACTCGGGGCTGCAGGGGCTGGCGGCTGCTGAGGCCGACGCCATTCCGAATCGCTGACATCCGAGGCAGCAGGCTCGAGGTCCGGAAGGTCCCACAGCAGTTCCGGGCCGTCGTCTGCGATAGGCTGAACATTCAACGGCGCCGTGACCGGCGCATCCGGCAATTGCGCGGCGGCCGAGTCCAGCTGGCTGAGACGTTGCTGGACGGCGTCGAGATCTAGCCGGGTTTTGGCAAGTTCGGCTTTCTGCGCGGCCGTTTCGCGTGACAACGCAGTCAGCCGGAGGCTCAAGCCCGCGGCCAGGCCGACAACCGCACCGACGGCGCCGCCCAACAGCGACTCATCAAGAAGCGCCCCGATTACCAGACCGGCCAGCAGAAGAATCCATTGCACGCGACGACGTCCCTTTTCGGCCGATTAACGGCGATGGCGAAAAGTATATCGGGCGTCAGGAAAGGGGAAACATTTTGTGTCGGGGAGGGGGGGCAGTGGACAACATGCAAATGAGAACTGTGGAGTGAGATCTGGATGGACTCGGGATCTCGGCCACGCTGGTGAACTTGTGGGAGTGAGCTTGCTCACGAAAAGGTCGGTACATCCGCCAGATCATCAGCGGCTGAACTGCCTTATTCGCGAGCAAGCTCGCTCCCACAGGATTAGTACTTGCTGCGAGAGCGAGCGGTCACATGAAGGTGATCGTCTCCGCTGAGGCGATCACCCCACGCGTCCTTAATCCAGAGCGTTCCAGATTTCGGTCGCGTACTCGCGGATGGTCCGGTCCGAGGAGAACCAGCCCATGCGTGCGGTGTTGAGCACCGCAGAGCGCCACCACTCTTTCGAATCGTGCCAGCGCGCTTCGACCTTTGCCTGGGCGTGCCAGTACGACTCGAAGTCAGCGCAGACGAAGAAGCGGTCGTAGTTGATCAACTGATCGATCAACCCGGCATAGCGATACGGATCATCCGGTGAGAACACCCCGCCCCGAATGGCTTGCAGCACGTCATTCAAACGCCCGGACGCGGCGATGTCCTGATGCGCGTTGAACTCACCGGCATGCTTGCGCGCTTCGACTTCCTGCGCGGTCATGCCGAAGATGAACATGTGCTCCAGGCCGACCTGCTCGCTCATCTCCACGTTGGCGCCGTCGAGTGTGCCGATGGTCAGTGCGCCGTTGAGGCCGAACTTCATGTTGCTGGTGCCGGACGCTTCCAGACCCGCCGTGGAAATCTGCTCCGACAGATCCGCCGCCGGAATGATGCTTTCCGCCAGGCTGACGTTGTAGTTGGGCATGAACACCACTTTCAAACGGCCGCGCAGCGTCGGGTCGTTGTTGACCGTGCGTGCGATGTCGTTGGTCAGCTTGATGATCAGCTTGGCCGAGTGATAACTGGCCGCCGCCTTGCCGCCGAAGATCTTCACACGCGGCACCCAATCGGTGCTCGGGTCGGCACGCATGGCCTGATACAGCGCCACGGTGTGGAACAGGTTCAGCAGCTGACGCTTGTATTCGTGGATGCGTTTGACCTGTACGTCGAACATCGCCTCAGGATTGATTACGATGCCCATGCGGTCCTGAATGATCGTGGCCAGGGCCTGTTTGCTCTGCAGGCGTTGAGCAGCGAATTCCTGCTGGAATCGTGCGTCATCGGCCAGCGGCTCCAGTTTCAGCAGCGCGGTCTCGTGGTTGTCGAGCACTTGCTCGCCCAACTCGTTGACCAGCATGGACGTCAGTTGCGGGTTGGACTGGAACAGCCAGCGGCGGAAGGTGATGCCGTTGGTTTTATTGTTGATACGGTCAGGGTGCAGCTTGTGCAGATGGGCGAAAACGGTTTTGCGCATCAGTTGCGTGTGCAGCGCGGAAACGCCGTTCACGCTGTGGGAACCGAGGAACGCGAGGTTGCCCATGCGCACGCGACGGCCGTTGTCTTCCTCGATCAGCGAGACGGCGCGCAGCAGGTCGAACAGGGCAGGGTCGTCTTTGAAGTCCTGGCGAACCTTGTCGATGTGCTGGGCGTTGATCATGTAAATGATCTGCATGTGGCGCGGCAACATGCGCTCCATCAGGCCGACGGACCAGGTTTCCAGCGCTTCAGGCAGCAGCGTGTGGTTGGTGTACGCCAGGGTGCCGACGGTAATGCGCCAGGCCTCGTCCCACTCCACTTCATGCAAGTCGATCAGAACGCGCATCAGCTCCGCCACGGCGATCGACGGGTGCGTGTCGTTCATCTGGATGGCCACGTGTTCCGGCAGGCTGCTGATGCTGTAGCCCATGTTCTTGTGGCGGCGCAGCAAATCCTGCAGCGACGCCGAAACGAAGAAGAATTCCTGGCGCAGGCGCAGTTCCTGGCCGGCTTCGGTACTGTCGTTCGGGTAAAGCACGCGAGAGATACTTTCTGCCCGCACCACTTCCGCCACCGCACCCACGTGGTCACCGGCGTTGAAGCGTTCCAGGTGCAGGTCTTCCACCGCACGGGCACGCCACAGACGCAGCGTGTTCACCGCTTTGCCACGCCAGCCCACGACCGGGGTGTCGTAAGCAATCGCGCGGACGGTTTCACCCGCGGTCCAGACCTGGCGGGTTTCTCCCGAGGCATCCAGAACAGGCGCGCCGGCTGCATCCAGCAGAGGCTGCACGCTGCCGCCGAAACCGATCTGGTAAATCACTTCAGGACGTTCGAATTCCCACGGGTTACCGAAGTCCAGCCAGTTCTCGGTCTGCTCCTGCTGCCAGCCATCGACGATAGCCTGACGGAAGAGACCGTGTTCGTAACGAATGCCATAGCCGTGACCGGCAATCCCAAGGGTCGACATACTTTCCATGAAGCACGCGGCCAGACGACCGAGGCCGCCGTTGCCCAATGCAGCATCAGGCTCCAGCGAGCGAATCTGCTCCAGGTCGACGTTCAGGCCCTTCAACGCTTCCCGCGCGGTTTCGAGAATGCCAAGGTTGCTCAGGCTGTCGAACATCAGACGGCCGATCAAGAACTCGAGGGAGAGGTAATAGACGCGCTTCTTTTCCTGCCGGTAGACGTAGCGCGTGTGGTTCATCCAGCGCTCGGCCATTTTGTCGCGCGTCGCCAGGGCGATTGCCATGAACCAGTCATGATCGAAGGCATGGTCGGGGTCTTTACCGACGGCATACTCGAGTTTGTTCAGCACAGCTTCTCGGAAGGCTGCCACTTCAGCGTCACGAACGTTGGGTTCCGGAGACATCGGGTACGACCTCAAGTTGGTTTGACGATTAAATGGGTGGGTTGACTGTAGGGCGTGTCATTGGTTATTTCCTCCCGACAGGATGAAAAATACGCAGTTGCACGACCCTCGGTTCGACTCAAACAAGCTACCTTCGGTTCGCCGTCATTGCACATCGCGACGAATCTCTGGCGCTTTCCCCTGATGTGAAGACGGCTTGCATTGATCGTTCCACTCTTGCTGATGCGCCGGCTGGTGCGGGGCAGAGTTGGGCCCATGGGCTCTAACAGGCAACAACAGTTGGCCCGAATCAGGCAAGCATGTTCATTCGCCGATTCGGGTTTATGATGCCCCACGGCAGATAGACCGCAGCCCCTGAACCGGACTTTTGGAGCACCTATGCAGACTTTGTACCCGCAGATCAAACCTTACGCCCGGCACGATCTCGCGGTTGAAGAGCCGCATGTGCTGTATGTCGATGAAAGCGGCTCGCCAGACGGCTTGCCCGTCATCTTCATCCACGGCGGGCCGGGTTCGGGATGCGATGCACAGAGCCGCCGCTACTTCGATCCGAATCTCTATCGCATGATCACCTTCGATCAGCGCGGTTGCGGCCGCTCTATCCCCCACGCCAGCCTGGAAAACAACACCACCTGGCATCTGGTCGATGACCTGGAACGTATCCGCACCCACCTGGGCATCGACAAATGGGTGGTGTTCGGTGGCTCGTGGGGTTCGACGCTTTCCCTGGCCTACGCGCAGAAGCACCCTGATCGAGTTCATGCACTGATTTTGCGCGGCATCTTTCTCAGCCGGCCCCAGGACATCAAGTGGTTTTATCAGGAAGGCGCCAGCCGCCTGTTCCCGGATTACTGGCAGGACTACATGGCGCCGATTCCGCCGGACGAGCGCCACGACGTGCTCGGCGCGTTCCACAAGCGCCTGACCGGCAGCGACCAGATCGCTCAGATGCACGCCGCTAAGGCATGGTCGACATGGGAAGGGCGCACCGCCACATTGCGTCCGAATCCGCAGGTGGTCGACCGATTCACCGAGCCCCATCGCGCCCTGTCCATTGCGCGCATCGAATGCCACTACTTCACCAACGGCGCGTTCCTTGAAGAAAACCAGCTGATTCGCGATATGCCGAAGATCGCCCATCTGCCGGGCATCATCGTGCACGGCCGCTACGACATGATCTGCACCCTGGACAACGCCTGGGAGCTGCATCAGGCGTGGCCGAACAGTGAGCTGCAGGTTATCCGTGACGCGGGTCACTCGGCGTCCGAGCCGGGTATCACCGACGCATTGGTGCGCGCAGCATCAGAAGTGGCGCGCCGTTTGCTGGATCTGCCACCGGAAGAGGCATAAATGAAAGCGTTGCTTCAGCGCGTTTCCCAGGCGCGCGTTGACGTGGCCGGCGAAACCATTGGCGCGATCGATCAAGGATTAATGGTCCTGATTGGCATCGAGCCTCAAGACACGCCGGCCAGCGCCGACAAGATGTTGCACAAGCTGCTTAACTACCGGGTATTCAGTGACGCCGACGGCAAGATGAATCTTTCGTTAACCGACGTTAATGGCGGGTTACTGCTGGTCTCACAGTTCACACTGGCGGCAGACACTAAAAGCGGGATGCGGCCAAGCTTTTCAAAAGCAGCACCCCCGGCTCTCGGCGCCGAGCTGTTTGGCTATCTGGTAACAAAGGCCAAGACGTCTCACACGACGGTGGAAACGGGCCAGTTTGGTGCGGATATGCAGGTGCACCTGATCAATGATGGCCCCGTGACATTTTTGCTTGAGACCTGAATAGCCTGGTCCGATTGATGGCCCCGGATTTACGCGCTCCAAACGCAATAAATAGTTTGCGTCCCCTGATGCGTTGTAACGCGAGCTACTGGATAATCGCGCGCTACAAGGACGGGCCAAGGCCCGTCAAATCGGTAAAACGCAGACTGCTCCGGCACCGCTTGGGGAATCATTGGCCCTTTTTGGAGTCGGAACAGTGCTCGCCAACCCGGCATTTGAAAGCTGGCCGTTGGTTTCTTCATCTGTTTTCGGCGAGGGTTGCTCGTGATTGTTAGTCCATGTAATGCACCAAAGAACCCGGGCGGACGCTTGCGCAGCGCGCTGCTGGCAGGGTCGGCTTTGTTTTGTCTGTTCGGCGCCAGTCAGCTGTGGGCGTTCGATCTCGACGACGTGGCGACAAAGGCCAAAGATCTGGCCGGACAGAAATTCACCGCGCCGAAGAGCAATCTTCCGGCCGAATTCCGCGACATGAAGTTCGCGGATTATCAAAAGATCCGCTTCCTGCAAGACAAAGCCGAATGGGCCAATGACAAGACCCCGTTCAAGGTGTCGTTCTACCACCAGGGCATGCACTTCGACACCCCGGTCAAAATCAACGAAGTCACCGCCAACTCCGTCAACGAGATCAAGTACGACCCGAGTCGTTTCGATTTCGGCGACGTGAAGTTCGATCCCAAGTCGACCGAAAACCTGGGCTATGCCGGTTTTCGCGTCACTTACCCGATCAACAAAGACGACAAGCAAGACGAAATCATGACCATGCTGGGCGCGAGCTACTTCCGCGTCATCGGTAAAGGTCAGGTTTATGGTCTGTCTGCGCGCGGGATGGCGATCGACACGGCCATGCCGTCAGGTGAGGAATTTCCTCGCTTCACCGAATTCTGGATCGAGAAGCCGAGCCCGGATGACAATCATCTGGTCATCTTCGCGCTCCTCGACTCCCCTCGTGCCACCGGCGCGTACAAGCTGACCCTGCGTCCGGGCACCAACACACTGGTCGACGTCCAGTCGCGCATGTACCTGCGTGACAAGGTCGGCAAGCTCGGCGTAGCGCCGCTGACCAGCATGTTCCTGTTCGGCGCCAATCAGCCGTCTAAAGTCCTCAACTACCGTCGCGAGCTGCACGACTCCAGCGGTCTGTCGATCCAGGCAGCCAATGGCGAGTGGATCTGGCGTCCGCTGAACAACCCTAAACACCTTGCCGTCAGCAGCTTCTCGGTCGAGAACCCGCGCGGTTTCGGTCTGCTGCAGCGTGGCCGCAACTTCAGCCATTACGAAGACCTGGATGACCGCTATGACAAGCGTCCGAGCGCCTGGATCGAGCCGAAGGGCGATTGGGGCAAGGGCACTGTTGATCTGGTGGAGATCCCGACGGCTGACGAAACCAACGACAACATCGTTGCGTTCTGGAAGCCGGAAACCCAGCCAGAGCCGGGTCAGCCGATCGACTTCAACTATCGTCTGCACTGGACCATGGATGAAGACGCCATTCACTCGCCTGATCTGGGTTGGGTCAAGCAGACCCTGCGCTCCACCGGTGACGTGAAGCAGTCCAACCTGATTCGTCAGCCGGACGGCAGTGTTGCCTACCTCGTCGACTTCGTCGGTCCGAATCTGGCCAAGCTGGGCGAAGATCCTTCGATCCGCAGTCAGGTCATCACCGATGACAACACCGACCTGGTCGAGAACAACCTGCGTTACAACCCGGTGACCAAAGGCTGGCGTCTGACGCTGCGCCTGAAGGTCAAGGATCCGGGCAAGTCGGTTGAAATGCGTGCCTACCTGCTGCGCGAAACCCCTGCCGAACCGGGCAAGGAGCCAGCGGTGATCACCGCTGACAAGTCGGACAAGAAGCCGGCTGCCAAGGCTGACGCCAAAGCTGTTGTTGCCGCGGCGCCAGTCGTTGCTGCACCGAAGGACGAGAAAGCCGAAATCGTCAAAACCGACGCCTTGAAGGCCGGTGATGCGAAAGACGCGAAAGACATGAAGGACGCCAAAGGGCCTAAAGCCGACAGTAAGGACGCTGCCAAGCCTGCTGACGCCGCCAAGGTAGCCGAAGCCAAGTCGGACGAGGCCTACAAGCCTGAAGCCGCACTGGGCGATGCCGCCAAGGCCAACAAAGGCGCCAAAGACACACCGCAGCCAGCGGTCCAGGCTGCACCCACCCAACAGGGGCCGGACATGATTCAACAAATCCTGACCGAAACCTGGAGCTACCAGTTGCCAGCCGATGAGTAATTCACACGCGGTGCCAGAGCCTTTGAATGAGTCTCTCAGCGAGTACCTCGCGCATCTGCCGATGACCGACGCGCAGCGGGCAGAACTTGCCAGCTGCACGTCGTTCGCTGAGCTGCATGAGCGCCTTTCCGCGCAAACCGTCGCTGATTCCGCCGAGGCCTCCCAGGCCTCGGTGGGTCGTCGCCTGACCCTGACGACCGCTGATGAATTGCACGAAGCCGAGATGCTGAGTGTGGACGCCAGTGGCCGCGTTGTCCTGAAAGCGACGCCGCCGATTCGTCGTACCAAAGTCGTGCCGGAACCGTGGCGGACCAACATCCTGCACCGCGGCTGGCGCCGACTGACCGGCAAGACCAATCCGCCGCCGCCCAAGGATGATCTGCCACGTGATCTGCCGAAGGCGCGCTGGCGCACCGTGGGTTCGATCCGTCGCTACATCTTGCTGGTCCTCATGCTCGGCCAGACCATCGTTGCCGGCTTCTACATGAAGGGCATCCTGCCGTATCAAGGCTGGTCGCTGGTTTCATTCGACGAAATCAGTCATCAGACCCTGTGGCAGACCGCTGTTCAGGTCGTGCCGTATGCGCTGCAGACCAGCATCCTTCTGTTGTTCGGGATTCTCTTCTGCTGGGTATCGGCCGGTTTCTGGACCGCGCTGATGGGCTTCCTCGAACTGCTCACTGGCCACGACAAGTACCGTATTTCCGGTGCCAGTGCGGGCAATGAGCCAATCGAGGCCGGTGCGCGCACTGCGCTGGTCATGCCGATCTGCAACGAAGACGTGCCTCGCGTATTCGCGGGTTTGCGAGCGACGTTCGAATCGGTCAAGGCCACGGGCGATCTGGATCGCTTCGACTTCTTCATCCTCAGTGACTCCAACGAAACCGACATCTGCGTGGCCGAGCAACAAGCCTGGCTGGACGTGTGCCGTGAAACCGGCGGTTTCGGCAAGATCTTCTATCGTCGTCGCCGCCGTCGCGTTAAGCGCAAGAGCGGTAACCTCGATGACTTCTGCCGTCGCTGGGGCGGTGAATACCGCTACATGGTCGTGCTTGACGCTGACTCGGTCATGAGCGGCGAATGTTTGACCAGCCTCGTGCGTCTGATGGAAGCGACGCCGGACGCCGGTATCATCCAGACCGCGCCACGTGCGTCGGGCATGGACACGCTGTACGCGCGCATGCAGCAGTTCGCGACTCGCGTGTACGGCCCGCTGTTCACGGCCGGCCTGCACTTCTGGCAGTTGGGTGAATCCCACTACTGGGGTCACAACGCGATCATCCGCATGAAACCGTTCATCGAGCACTGCGCCCTGGCGCCGCTGCCCGGGAAGGGTGCGTTTGCCGGTGCGATTCTGTCCCACGACTTCGTTGAAGCTGCGCTCATGCGCCGGGCCGGCTGGGGCGTGTGGATTGCCTACGACTTGCCGGGCAGTTATGAAGAGCTGCCGCCGAACCTGCTGGATGAGCTCAAGCGTGACCGTCGCTGGTGTCACGGTAACCTGATGAACTTCCGTCTGTTCCTGGTAAAAGGCATGCACCCGGTGCATCGCGCGGTATTCCTGACCGGCGTGATGTCGTACCTGTCGGCGCCGTTGTGGTTCTTCTTCCTCGTGTTGTCCACAGCGCTACTGGCGGTGAACACGCTGATGGAGCCGACCTACTTCATGGAACCGCGTCAGCTGTATCCGTTGTGGCCGCAGTGGCACCCGGAAAAAGCCGTTGCGCTGTTCTCCACGACGGTCGTGCTGTTGTTCCTGCCGAAGCTGCTCAGCGTGATTCTGATCTGGGCCAAGGGCGCGACCGGTTTTGGTGGTCGTATCAAGGTCACCCTGTCCATGCTGCTGGAAATGCTGTTTTCCATGCTGCTGGCGCCAGTGCGCATGATCTTCCACACCCGCTTTGTACTGGCTGCGTTCCTGGGCTGGGCAGCGACGTGGAACTCGCCGCAGCGTGATGATGACTCGACGCCGTGGAGCGAAGCGGTCAAGCGCCACGGGCCGCAGACGCTGCTGGGCTTTTGCTGGGCGTTGCTGGTGGCTTGGCTGAACCCAAGCTTCCTATGGTGGCTGGTGCCGATCGTGGGTTCGTTGATGCTGTCGATCCCGGTCTCGGTGATTTCCAGCCGCACGAATCTGGGTCTGAAGGCGCGCGACAACAAGCTGTTCCTGATTCCGGAAGAGCACACGCCGCCCCAAGAGCTGGTGTCCACTGATCAGTACACCCATGAAAACCGCTGGCACGCGCTGAACGACGGCTTTGTTCGCGCCGTGGTTGATCCACAGCAGAACGCCTTGGCCTGCGCGCTGGCGACCTCTCGCCATCGCGACGCCGAGCCGATCGAGTGGATGCGTGTCGAGCGTGTGCGTCATGCGATCAAGGGAGGCCCTGAGCTTCTGAACAACCACGAGCGCCTGCAGTTGCTGAGCGATCCGGTTGCGCTGGCTCGGTTGCACGAGCTGGTCTGGAGCGAAGGCAACTCCGCCTGGCTGAATGCCTGGCGCGCTTCGGTGGAAGCCGACCCCCATGCGCCGCTGCTGCCATTGCAGCCAGCGACCCATGTGAACGACGCGACCCTCGTCAACGCCTGATCCACCCGCTAAACAAAACGCCGCCGAAGAGTGATCTTCGGCGGCGTTTTTGTTTGGGTAATCTATGTTGGCGCTTCCCCTGTAGGACTGGCCTTAGCCGGGAAGGGGGCCAGTGCGTGCGCTATTCTGCGGTGTGAGGCCAGACACATTCCCGGCTAAAGCCAGTCCTACAACTCGACGTCGCAGTCCGTTTCGCCTCAACTCACCCGAAACTTGCCGACCATCTCCTGTAACTGCACCCCAAGCCGCGCCAGTTCGATGCTTGAGGCGGCGGTCTCTTCACTGGATGCCGCGGTTTGCTCGGACACATCCCGCACGTTCAGCACGCTGCGGTTGATCTGCTCGGCCACGCTGCTCTGTTCCTCACCCGCTGCAGCAATCTGCTGGTTCATCGTCTGAATCGTCGACACCGTGCGTGTGATGTGTCCCAGGGCATTGCCAGCCTGGCGACTCAAATCGACGCTGCTGTCCGTCAGGGTTCGGCTGGCGTCGAGGGTCATCACCACTTGCTGGGTGCCGCTCTGCAGTGCTGCGATGAGCACTTCGATTTCTTCGGTGGATTCCTGGGTGCGCTGGGCCAGGCCGCGAACCTCGTCGGCGACGACCGCAAACCCGCGTCCTGCTTCGCCTGCGCGGGCGGCTTCGATCGCGGCGTTCAGGGCGAGCAGATTGGTCTGCTGCGACACCGATTTGATGACGTCGAGCACCCCGCCGATCTTGTCGCTCTCCAGCTTCAGCTTGCCCATGGCTTCGGTCGAGTTATTGACCTCCACCGCAAGGCGCTCGATCTGCGCGATGGCGTCGTTGACCACCTTGTCGCCGTCCCGCGCCTGCTGATCGGCGTGGCGCGCTGCCTCACTGGCTTCTTCGGCATTGCGGGCCACTTCCATGACGGTCGAGGTCATCTGGTTCATCGCCGTGGCGACGCAGTCGGTTTCGTCTTTCTGGCTGTTAACGCCCACGCTGGTCTGCTCGGTCACGGCCGACAACTGTTCTGCCGCACTGGCAATCTGGGTGACGCCGTCGCTGATGCCGCTGATGAGCTGGCGCAGGCTCAGGGTCATCTCCTGCATGCTGCGCTGGAGCATGCCCATTTCGTCGCGACGGCCGATTTCCAGGTCCTGACTCAGATCACCTTTGGCGATGCGCGCAGCGGCACTCAAGGTCAACCGCAGGGGCGCGATGATCTGCTGGGTGATCAACCAGGCCGCGAGCAGGCCGAGCAGCATTGCCAGCCCGGCCACGCCGCTGAGTGTCTGCCGCGACTGGGTGGCTTCGGAATCACGCCGCTGGCCTTGCAGCGCAGTGATCTCCCCGGTTGATGTCAGCAGATTCTCGCTGAGCGCCTCCATGGACTCCTGCGCCGCTTCAACCTTGACCTGGAGGTCCTTGAACTGGCCCATGTGCTCGCGGTACTTGAGCAGCGTCTTACGGGCGTTGAGCAATTCACTGACATTGCCATCGGCCTGGTCGGTGGCAATTTGTTCGACCTCTTTCAATGCTTCGTCGATGGCAGTAATGGCCGCGACTTCGTAGGACTCTTTACCGCTGAACACGTACGCCTGGACTTCGTAACGGGCATTTTGCACCTGCCCGCGCAATTGCTGGATGTTGGTGAACTCCCCGAGGCGCTCGCTGCTGTCCTGCTCCTGACTGACGGCTTTCAGAACCTCGCTTTCCACCAGGCCAATGGACTTGATCGCCTCTTCAGACAGAAGGGCAAGTTGCGCGCGGGAATCTGCCCGTGCGCTCAACAGCTTCGCCAGATCGGCAAACGTGGCTTCGAGCGCTCTGACAGTGTCGCTCTGCCCATTGAGCAACTTGAGGATGTCGGCAGGAGGCGCGTCGGCGCGCAGCACCACCAGATGCGCTTCAATCTCGTTGATGCGGTCGACGACACGCGAGGCGCTGTCCGCGGTGTTTTCGACCCGAAAGACGATGCGCTCGGCGCGCAGGTCCTTGGTCATCGCATTAAGCTGAGCGATGGAGGTCAATGACTCCGAGCGCTCGATCATGGTGTCGAGCCCATGCCATCCGGTCAGCGTGATGGCCAGGGTCAGAAGCAGAACCAGGCCGAAGCCCAGCGAGAGTTTGAGTTTGACGCTGGTATTGGCCAGCGCCCGATTGATGCCTTGCAGCATGATGCGTCTCCTGCGGATGAGCGATAAACGCGCATCGGCAGGGGAAGCGGAGGCGTGACCTGATCAGGTCGTAGGAGATTTCCGAGGGGCGGAAAGGGGTGACGCGTGTCACAGATTCCGCCCCTGATTGGAGATTTTGCCGGCAAGTCCGTTACTGAAGCGGACGCGGATCAGGCCACTGGATCAGACCCGGAAGCGACCCACCAGCGCTTGGAGATGGCTGCCCAGGCGCGCCAGCTCGACGCTCGACGCGGCGGTTTCCTCGCTGGCGGCCGAGGTCTGTTCCGACACATCGCGCACGTTGAGCACACTGCGGTTAATCTCTTCGGCGGTAGCGCTTTGCTCCTCGGCCGCAGCGGCGATCTGCTGGTTCATGGATTGAATCGCAGACACGGTGCGGGTGATGCTTTCCAAGGAGGTGCCGGCGCGGCGGGTCAGCTCGACGCTGCTGACGGTAAGCTCGCGGCTGTTGTCCATGATCGTCGCCACTTGCCGGGTGCCGTTCTGCAGGCCTGAAATCAGCTCTTCGATCTCTTCGGTGGATTTCTGCGTGCGCTGCGCCAGGCTGCGCACTTCGTCCGCAACCACGGCAAATCCACGCCCGGCCTCACCAGCCCGCGCGGCCTCGATGGCGGCGTTAAGGGCGAGGAGGTTGGTTTGCTGTGCGACGGATTTGATCACGTCGAGGACGCTGCCGATCTTGTCGCTCTCGCGCTTGAGTTCGGCCATTGCCTCGGTGGAGTGACCCACTTCGGTCGCGAGCCGCTCAATCTGCGCGATGGCCTCGTTCACCACTTTGTCGCCTTCGCGGGCCTGCTGGTCGGCGGCTACGGCGGCCTCGGACGCTTCTTCGGCGTTACGCGCCACCTCCTGCACCGTAGCGGTCATCTCGTGCATAGCCGTCGCCACTTGATCGGTCTCGACCTTCTGGCTGTTGACGCCGGCGCTGGTCTGTTCGGTAACCGCCGACAGCTCTTCGGCGGCGCTGGCGATCTGGGTCACGCCTTCGCCGATGCCGCTGATCAACTGGCGAAGCTCCACGGTCATGCGCTGGATGCTGCCCTGCAACTGACCCAGCTCATCGCGGCGGTCGACGCTCAAGTTGTGGGTCAGATCACCGGACGCCACGCGCTCGACCGCCACAAGCGTCTGGCCCAACGGCACCGTGATTTGTCGTGTAATGATCCAGGCGGCGAGAACACCGAGGATCAGGGCCACTACCGTAGCGATGCCGAGAGTCGATTGGGCCTGACGGGTGTCTGCATCGCGCTTGGCGTTTTGCGAACTGTTCAATTGTTCGCTGTTGTCCAGCAGCTGCTGGCCCAGCTCGGTCATTTTGGCCAGGGCCTGGACGCTGACCAGTTGTGCGTCACGGTACTGGCCGACAGCGTCGCGGTAGCCTTTGAGCGCCAGGTTGGCCTTTTGCAACTGCGGGATGTATTGGGAGGAAACGTCCCCGGCCAGCGTGTTCACTCCGACGATGGCTTCGTCGATGGCGGCGGTGGCGTTCTTCTCGAAATCCGGTTTGCCGCTGAAGGTGTAACCGCGCACCTGGAAGCGTGCCTGCTGAATCTGTTTGCTGACATCTACCGCGCTGTTGAATTGCAGGATGTTGTCGTGCTGGATCAACGCTTCTTCGATCTTTTTGACGACATCCACGGCGGCATCGGCCGTATTTCCCAGATTGGCTCGGCTGGCTTCGCGGGACTGGATGGCTTTGGTCATGTCACCAAAAGCGCGGCGGTATTCGCCCGCGGCCTGAGCCTGAGCGTCCATCAGTTTGAGATCGCCGACGCCTTTGACCATGCTCTGCGCGGTTTTCAGGTCGGCGTCGAGCTTGTCCAGCGCGGTCATGACGGCCGTCGCGGCTTCAGCGGTGTATTGGGTTTCATACACCATGCGTGCCGTGCGCAGATCCATCGTCCGCTCACTGATCTGCGAGATCATCCCCAGCTTGTCGCCGCGCTCGATCACCGCCTTCACGCTAGACCACCCCGTCGCCGTGATGAGCAGCGTCAGCAATAGCACCAGGCCGAAACCGATACCCAGTTTGAGGCTGACGCTCATATTTCCAAGGCGTTGGGTAAACCAGCGAGACATGATGATTCCTGCGAATTGTAGTTATGGACGCCTGTGCATCGGCCGATGCGCGCCGAACTGAAGTGTGGAGTGAGGAAGGGAGATGGCTTGGGGCAAGGACATTGCCCGTCGTTCTGACACCGCGCGATTCAGACCGCCAACAATCCCCCTGTGTGACTGAGCTCGCTCAGGAAGAGGCCGGGACAGTCAGCAACGTTCTCGGGTGACTGAAAGTGAGCCTTCGCGAGCAAGCTCGCTCCCACGGGTTATCCGTCTGCGGGAAATCGGTGTAGTCATGTTCGCGCTGACACCGCGCTGTCGCGCAGCAAACACAGGACTTGTGGGAGTGAGCTTGCTCACGAAGGCGGCGTGTCAAGCGCTAAAGCTCGGACGGATGTACCGGCCTATTCGCAAGCAAGGCGGAGCGCCAGCCTGTCGCTCCCACAGACGCGTCGTTTGTAGGGAGATCGGTGATGTTGCTATGTTTTAGAACAACCGGGCGAGCAGTGCGGTGACGGCGGTTTCGACGCGCAGGATCCGCGCGCCCAACTGGACGGGGTTCAAGCCGGAGGCGTGCAGCAAATCAACTTCGTAGGGAATCCAGCCGCCTTCAGGACCAATGGCCAGGGTGACAGGCTGTTCAACGGCGCGCGGGCAGGCCGGGAAATCACCCGGATGACCGACCAATCCCAACGTTCCTTCAACCACAGCGGGAAGGCGGTCTTCAACGAAGGGCTTGAAGCGCTTTTCAATGACGATCTCCGGCAGCACGCTGTCCCGGGCCTGCTCCAGCCCGAGAATCAACTGCTCGCGAATCGCCCCAGGCTCCAGAAAGGGTGTCTGCCAGAAGCTTTTCTCGACGCGGTAACTGTTGACCAGAATGACCCGTGGCACGCCCATCGTCGCCACCGTCTGAAACACCCGGCGCAGCATCTTCGGGCGAGGCAGGGCGAGGATCAGCGTCAAGGGGAGTTTGGCGGGCGGCGCGTGCTCGAAGCTCACCGAAAGCTCGGCTTCCCGAGCCTCCAGTCGCAGCAATTGGGCGCTCCCCAGCAGGCCGTTCACCCGGCCGACCCGCAGGCTGTCGCCCACTTCGCTGCGATGCACTTCCTGCATGTGCTTGAGGCGCCGGTCACGCAGCACCACCCGGTCAGCCGCGATGAAGTCGGCTTCCTCAAGCAACAGCAGGTTCACGGTTGGGTCGCTGGCGGTTGGCTCTGTTCGTCTTCGGCTTTTTCGTCGTCTTCATGATCGCCGCGCTTGGTGATCATCGAACTGCACAGCACGCCGATTTCAAACAGCAGCCACATCGGCACAGCCAGCAGGGTCTGCGAAAAGATGTCCGGCGGGGTGAGGATCATGCCGACCACGAAGCAGCCGATCACCACGTACGGACGAATCTTCTTCAGGTATTTGACGTCGACGATGCCGATCCACACCAGCAGCACAACCGCCACCGGAATCTCGAACGCGACGCCAAACGCCAGGAACAGCGTCATGACAAAGTCCAGATAGCTGGCGATGTCCGTCATCATCGACACGCCTTCCGGAGTGACGCTGGCGAAGAAGTGGAAAATCAACGGGAAGACCAGAAAGTAGGCAAACGCCATCCCGGCGTAGAACAGGATGATGCTGGAGATCAACAGCGGCACTGCCACGCGCTTTTCATGCTTGTACAGGCCCGGCGCAATGAATCCCCATATCTGATGAAGAATCACCGGCATCGCCAGGAACAGCGCCACCATCATCGTCAGCTTGAACGGCGTGATGAACGGCGAAGCCACGTCCGTCGCAATCATTGTGGCGCCGTCAGGCAGAAACTTGCGCAGCGGGGCAGAAACGAAGGTGTAGATCTTCTGGGTGAAGTAGAACAGCGCGCCGAAGATCACGAAGATCGCCAGCACGCAGCGCAGCAGGCGCGAGCGCAGTTCTGTCAGGTGCGAGACCAGCGGCATTTGCTGGTCGTTTTCCGGGATTTCGCTCATGGGGCTCGTGGTGGCAGTGACGAATCGTTGGCAGAAGGCGCACTTTGCACCGCGGTCGCAGGGGTGGTGACCGGCGCAGGTGCGGGTGCAGATCCCGGCCCGACAGGCGAAGGTGCAGCAGGCTCGACATGAACGGGCGGCGGCGTGACCGACGCGCTTTCAGCCGGCGCGGCCGGGCCAATGTCGGCGCTCTGGGCCGGTGAGGCCGCACCCATGACCGGCGCCGAGGGTGGCGTTGTCGATGCAGGTGCCGGCGAAACAGGCGTTTCGGCGGCGGGCTCAGTCAGTGCCGGGGTCGCAGGGGCTACCGGCGCCGCTGGCGGCTGTTGCGGCTGCATGATTTTTCGAGCCTCTTCTTCCAGCGAAAGAATATGCTCGTTGTGCAACTGACGCCGAATCTCGTCAGCGCCGATTTCGCGCTCAACTTCCTGTTTGATCGCATTGAAGCTGCGTTTCAGGCGGCCGATCCAGAGTCCGGCCGTCCTTGCTGCGCCTGGCAAACGCTCGGGGCCCAATACCAGCAGGGCAACGAGGCCGACCAGCAGCAGTTCAGAAAAGCTGATACCAAACATGCGTCACGACCTAGTCTTTGCGGAGGGGGTCTTCGACTCGTTGCGCTTGAGCGTCGATGGTGTGCGGCTGGTGCAGCGGCTGAGTCGGAGGCACAGGCTGCGCGGTCGGCTGTGGCTGAACCGGCGGCGTCACGGTTGGCTCTTCAGGGTGCTTGTCGTCGTCATTCATGGCTTTGCGAAAGCCCTTGATCGACTCACCCACGTCGGTCCCCAGGTTCTTGAGTTTCTTGGTGCCGAAGACCAGCACGACAACCACAAGAATGACGATCCAGTGTTTCCAGTCAAAAATGCCCATGACGCGTTCCTCACAAGAAATTTCGGGCCGCAGCCCAGGTGTTTATTCCGCCGAGCGCGACGCTTTCTCGGCGTGGCCGGACAGGCCGAAGCGGCGGTCCAGCTCATCCAGCACGGCTTGCGGGTGTTGACCCAGTTGGGCAAGCATCACCATGCTGTGGAACCATAAATCGGCGGTTTCGTAGACGACATCACTGCAGTCACCGCTGATGGCAGCGTCCTTGGCAGCGATTATGGTTTCGACCGACTCTTCGCCGACCTTCTCCAGAATCTTGTTCAGTCCCTTGTGGTAGAGGCTGGCGACGTAAGACGAGTCGGCAGCCGCGCCTTTGCGTGATTCAAGCACCTCGGCAAGGCGTGACAAGGTATCAGTCATGTTCAGTGTCCTGCTTGGTAAATGGCATCGGGGTCTTTGAGCACCGGGTCCACGGTCTTCCAGGCTGCGTCGTCGTAGACGCGGTAGAAGCAGCTCTCGCGGCCGGTATGGCAAGCGATGCCGCCGATTTGCTCGACCATCAGGATAATGACGTCGGCATCACAGTCCAGGCGCAGTTCATGAAGCTTCTGCACGTGGCCCGATTCTTCGCCCTTTCGCCACAACTTGCCACGCGAACGTGACCAATAGATAGCGCGCTGTTCGCTGGCAGTCAGGCTCAAGGCTTCGCGGTTCATCCAGGCCATCATCAGCACGCGACCGGTCTTGTGGTCCTGCGCGATAGCGGGCACCAGACCGTCCTTGTCCCACTTAATCTCGTCCAGCCAGTCTTTCATCATCGGCTCCGGCCGGTCCAGGGGAGGGCTAGTGTGCCAGCGGCTCGCGCCAATGGCTATCGGCGAACGACCAGATAGACGCCTGCCGCCAGCATCAACAAGGCAGGCCAGGCGCTCAGGCTGTTCAGCGCTGCGCCAGTCTGGGTATGGGTGATCGCCAACAGTACGCCGCCAGCCAGCAGGCCTGCGCCGAGCAGGCGAAGGGCCCAGTGATCGCCATCTCGCCGATAGGGCGGGGGCGGATCATGACGATGGGGCTGCGACAGACGCTCGAGCAAATCCCGGGTCATGTTGGCCAGATGCGGAATCTGTTCGACCTGGGACTGCAGATTGCCGAGCAGGGTTTTCGGGCTGACGCGCTCGCGCATCCAGCGTTCAAGGAACGGCTGCGCGGTCGCCCAGAGATCCAGCTCCGGGTACAGCTGACGGCCGAGGCCTTCGATGTTGAGCAGCGTTTTTTGCAGCAGCACCAGTTGCGGCTGCACTTCCATGTTGAAGCGGCGGGCGGTCTGGAACAGGCGCATCAGCACCTGCCCGAAGGAAATGTCCTTCAGGGGTTTCTCGAAGATCGGCTCGCACACCGTGCGGATGGCCGCCTCGAATTCATTCAGCTTGGTCTCGGCCGGCACCCAGCCCGAGTCGATATGCAACTGAGCCACGCGGCGGTAGTCGCGCTTGAAGAAGGCAAACAGGTTGCGCGCCAGGTAGTCCTGATCCTCAGGCGTCAGGCTGCCGACAATGCCGCAGTCGATGGCGATGTACTGCGGATCCCACGGTGTGACCGTGCTGACGAAAATATTGCCGGGGTGCATGTCGGCGTGGAAAAAACTGTCGCGGAAGACTTGGGTGAAGAACAGCTCGACACCGCGCTCGGCCAGCTTCTTCATGTCGGTGCGTTGATCGGCGAGGGTCGCCAGATCGGTCACTTGCACACCGTAAATGCGCTCCATCACCAACACCTTCGGCCGGCACCAGTCCCAATAGACCTGCGGCACGTACAGCATGGTCGAGCCTTCGAAGTTGCGGCGCAGCTGGCTGGAGTTGGCCGCTTCGCGCAACAGGTCGAGTTCGTCGTAAATGGTTTTTTCGTAATCGGCGACCACGTCCACCGGGTGCAGCAGTCGCGCGTCAGCGGATACCCGCTCGGCGATCTTCGCCAGAATGAACAGCCACGCAAGATCAGAACCAATGATCGGCTTCAAGCCCGGCCGCACCACTTTGACTACCACTTCTTCGCCTGTTTTCAAACGCGCGGCGTGGACTTGAGCGACAGAAGCCGAAGCCAGCGGGGCGACGTCGAAGCGGCTGAAGACTTCGCTGATTTTCGCGCCCAGCTGCGATTCGATCAGCGCGACGGCTTTGGCGGAGTCGAACGGCGGCACGCGGTCCTGCAGCATCATCAGCTCGTCGGCGACGTCTTCAGGCAGCAGATCGCGTCGGGTCGACAGCAACTGCCCGAACTTGATGAAAATCGGCCCCAGGTCCTGCAACGCCAGTCGCAGACGGGCGCCACGGCTCAGTTCGTTTTTGCGCCGCGGCAGCCAGCGCCATGGCAGCACGAAGCGCACGGCCAGCAGCCACCAGGGCAGGGGCAGGGCGAACAACAGGTCATCGAGGCGGTAACGGATTACGACACGCTGGATGCGAAACAGGCGGCGGACGGCAAGCAGGCTCATGCGTTATCGCTGGATTTGAGGGAGTGGGCCAGACGCTCGAAGCGGGCTTCGAGGCGTTCCAGGTCTTGTTTGGTCTGATCCAGTTCGGCGAAGCGGGCTTCGGCCTCGCGCTTGCCGACCAGCGTGCGGGATTCTTCGGCCAGGTATTCGGCCAGATTGTGGCTGAGGCTGGCTGCGCTGTCGCGGGTCCAGCGTGCGCTGTTGCGCAAGTGCCCGCCGATCAGGGGCGCGGCGACAGGGCCGAGCCAGCGTTGCAGCTCGTACTCCCAGTCGAGGTCGAGATCCTGCAGCACGCCCACCAGCTCAAGCAACACGGCGCTTTCGCCCTCCAGCTCGACTTCCGGGCTGTGCAGCACGGCATTTTTGTCTTTGCTCATCGCCAGGCGCATCAGGCTCGCAGCGGGGGCACGCAGCGTTACATCAGCACCGCCTTCCCAGTTCGCCGCCAGCATCAGGCCGTCGTCACTGGGCAGCACGTGCAGATGAAACGCAGGGCTGGTGCATTCGATCGCGATGACCTTGCCGCCGAGCCGGTCAAGGCGCGGCAGGGCGGTGCTGTCCATGCGCAGCACGCGATTGATGCCGTGCTCGGCACTGGCGAGCAAGCCGTTGAGCAGCATCAGGGTTTGATGCCCCGGTGCAGCGCGACGATCCCGGAGGTCATGTTGTGGTAGGTCACGCGGTCAAAACCGGCCTGGACCATCATTGACTTCAGGGTTTCCTGGTCGGGGTGCATGCGGATCGACTCTGCCAGATAGCGGTAGCTTTCCGAATCGTTGGTGATCAACTTGCCGGCCAGCGGCATGAAGGCGAACGAGTAGGCGTCGTAGATCTTGGACATGACTTTGCTGGTGGGCTTGGAGAACTCCAGCACCAGCAAACGACCACCCGGCTTGAGCACGCGCAGCATGGAGCGGATGGCGTCTTCTTTGTGGGTCACGTTGCGCAGGCCGAAAGCGATGGTCACGCAGTCGAAGTAGTTGTCCGGGAACGGCAGCTTTTCAGCGTCGGCCTGAACGAACTTGATGTTGCCAACCACGCCGCGATCCAGCAGGCGGTCACGACCGACTTTGAGCATCGAAGCGTTGATGTCGGCCAGCACGACTTCGCCGGTCGGACCGACAAGATGGGAGAACTTCTTCGCCAGGTCGCCGGTGCCGCCTGCGATGTCGAGCACGCGGTTGCCGCTGCGAACGCCGGACAGTTCGATGGTGAAGCGCTTCCAGAGGCGATGCATGCCGCCGGACAACACGTCGTTCATCAGGTCATATTTGGCCGCTACGGAGTGAAATACCTCGGCGACTTTCTCGGCCTTCTGGCTTTCCGGTACGTTTTTGTAACCGAAGTGGGTGATGGGTTCGGCATCGCTGCCTTTGCGCGGATCATTCATATCGCTGTCACCGGAATAAAGTGGCGCCATTCTAATCGTCGAGGCTGGCTTTGTCTTGACAAGGCTCACCGCCAACAGTTTCTTCGGTTCTGGCCGCTGGTATAGTGCGCCGACGATTTAAGCCGAAGCAGGAACCCGTCAGTGGCCAGAATTACCGTGGAACGTCAGCACACGCTGGGAAAGGAAAAAGCCCGCGAGAAGGCTGAGATCATGCTGCAGAAGCTGTCCGACAAGTACGGCATCGAGCACGAGTGGACAGGTGACACCGTGGCTCTGGAAGGCAAGGGCGCCAAGGGTACTGTCGCAGTCGAGGATGAGTGGGTGCGGGTGAACATCGACCTCAACTTCTTCCTCTCCGCCATGAGCGGTTCGATTCAGTCGGAAGTTGAACGGCAACTGGACAAGGTGCTGACCGCCTGACGTCTGGAGCGACGGCTAGAGCATCAGTTTGATGACTTGCTCGGAGGGGTCGCGGGATTTGCCGGCGGCCTTGAGCTCGGCCAGGTATTCCTCCCAAAGCTGCGCCTGGCGTTGCGCCAGTTGCTCCAGGTATTCCCAGGTAAACAGCCCGCTGTCATGACCGTCGTCGAAGGTCAGCTTCAGCGCGTACTGCCCGGCGGGCTCGACCTTGGTGAGCCCGACGCCCAGCTTGCCGAACTGCAGAATCGGATTGCCATGGCCCTGCACCTCCGCCGACGGCGAGTGCACCCGCAGAAATTCCGCCGGCAGGCGGTACACCTCATCCGGCCCGTATTTCAGGCTGAGGACTTTCGAGGCTTTGTGTAGCTGGATGGCGATGGGGATGCGGGTCATAGAGGTAATCTCAGCTACAAGCTACAAGCTACAAGCTACAAGCTACAAGCTACAAGCGGCAAGCTACAAGCGGCAAGCTACAAGCGAAGCAGATTCGTGCAGCCAGTGAAATCTGCTTGCCGCTTGAAGCTAACCGCTTGCAGCTGCTTTAAAGGATATAGCGCGACAGATCTTCGTCTTCCGCCAGTTCACCCAAATGGCTGTTCACGTATTCAGCGTCGATCTGAATCGTCCCGCCATCCTGCGCGCCTGCCAAGTCACCGGCACTGAAAGAAACCTCTTCCAGCAACCGCTCAAGCAGCGTGTGCAAGCGACGCGCACCGATGTTCTCGGTCTTCTCGTTGACCTGCCAGGCGATCTCGGCCAGACGCTTGATGCCATCCGGCAGGAACGCGATGTTCAGGCCTTCGGTCTTCAGCAGCTCGCGGTATTGCTCGGTCAGCGACGCATGGGGCTCGGTCAGGATGCGTTCGAAATCCTGCGGGCTCAGCGCTTTGAGCTCGACGCGGATCGGCAGACGACCCTGCAGCTCAGGCACCAGATCGCTCGGCTTGCTCAGGTGGAACGCGCCGGACGCGATGAACAGGATGTGATCGGTTTTGACCATGCCCAGCTTGGTGTTGACGGTGCAGCCTTCGATCAGCGGCAGCAGGTCGCGCTGAACGCCTTCGCGGGACACATCAGCGCCGCCGACATTGCCACGCTTGGCCACTTTGTCGATCTCGTCGATGAACACGATACCGTGCTGCTCAACCGCTTCCAGCGCTTTAGCTTTCAGCTCTTCGTCGTTGACCAGACGGCCCGCTTCTTCGTCGCGAACCATCTTCAGCGCGTCTTTGACTTTCAGCTTGCGGCTCTTCTTCTTGCCCTTGCCCATGTTGGCAAACAGGCTCTGCAGCTGGTTGGTCATCTCTTCCATGCCCGGCGGCGCGGAAATGTCGACGCCGCCCATTTCAGCGACCTCGATCTCGATTTCCTTATCGTCCAGTTGGCCTTCGCGCAGGCGCTTGCGGAACAGCTGACGGGTGTTGGAGTCGCTGCCCGACGTCGCGTCTTCGTTGAAGCCCGCGCGTGCCGGTGGCAGCAGGGCGTCGAGAATGCGGTCTTCGGCAGCGTCTTCGGCGCGGTGGCGAACCTTGGTGATTTCCTGTTCGCGCAGCAGCTTCATGGCAGCGTCGGCCAGATCACGGATGATCGACTCGACGTCGCGACCCACGTAGCCGACTTCGGTGAACTTGGTCGCTTCGACCTTGATGAACGGCGCGTTGGCGAGCTTGGCCAGACGACGGGCGATTTCGGTCTTGCCGACGCCGGTCGGGCCGATCATCAGGATGTTCTTGGGGGTGACTTCAACGCGCAGCTCTTCAGGGAGTTGCATCCGGCGCCAGCGGTTACGCAGCGCGATGGCGACGGCGCGTTTGGCATCGTCCTGGCCGATGATATGGCGATTGAGTTCGTGGACGATTTCACGGGGAGTCATGGACATGGTTTTCAACGGTCCTCGGCAGAGTGCAAGTCGGGCAGGCCGCGATGAATGGCGGCCATTACCTGAGGCTTACTCGGCGAGGTCCTGCTCCTCAATGGTGATGTTGTGGTTGGTGAAGACGCAAATGTCGCCAGCAATGTGCAAAGCGGTTTCGGCGATTTCACGGGCGGAGAGTTCGGTCTTCAGCAGCAGTGCGCGGGCCGCAGCCTGGGCAAAGGCGCCGCCGGAACCCATGGCGATCAGGCCATCTTCGGGCTCAACGACGTCGCCGTTACCGGTAATGATCAGCGAAGCGTCTTTGTTGGCAACGGCCAGCATGGCTTCAAGCCGGCTCAGAGAGCGGTCGGTACGCCATTCCTTCGCCAGCTCTACGGCGGCACGAATGAGGTGACCCTGGTGTTTTTCCAGCTGGGCTTCGAAGCGTTCGAACAGGGTGAAGGCGTCAGCGGTGGCGCCTGCGAAGCCGGCAATGACCTGGCCGTGGTAAAGGCGCCGGACTTTCTTGGCGTTGCCTTTCATGACGGTATTGCCCAGAGAAACCTGGCCGTCACCGGCCATGACGACTTTGCCTTGGCGGCGCACTGAAACGATGGTGGTCAAGGGGAGAGTCTCCACGCTGCGGGGCGAAAATGCCCTGATGGAAACTCATATGGGGGTGGGGGCGGGTATTTCAACCGTTGAGTGGGTTGAGGGATGAAAGGCGGTGGGTAAGGTTGCTTCAAATTTGTGTAGGAGTGAGCTTGCTCGCGATTGCGGTGAATCAGGCACCATTATGTTGGATATGCCAATGTCATCGCGAGCAAGCTCACTCCTACAGCTGATCGTCCCCGCCTGTAGCGCGACCGATCGTTGGTCCTGCGGTGGGTGGCAGTGCCCTAGCGAGCCTGGCGCTGTTGCAGCAGCAGGTTGCTGAAGCCGCCGCCCGCCAGTTGCTTCTGCGCGATGGTCAGCTGTTCGCGGTTGCTGAACGGGCCGACCAGCACGCGGTACCAGGTTTCATCCTTCACCGTGCCCGATTCCACGGTCGACGTTTGCCCCAGCAGAATGATCTGCGCGCGCACTTTCTCGGCGTCGGCCTGTTTGCGGAACGAGCCCGCTTGCAGGAAGAACGTCGTCACCGCCGCCGGTTTGGTCACCGGAGGTGCTGGTGGCGGGGTCAAACCACTGAGTGCCGCCTGGGCGCGAGCGGTGTCGATCTTTGCGGCCACTTCAGGCGTAACCGGCGTGCTTGGCGCAACGACCGGTGGCGTCTTCTCCGGCACTGCTTCGTTCGGCACGATGACTTCCGACTCAGGCAACAGCGTGTAGAAGTCGTATTTCGGCTTCACAGGCGCGGTCGGGCTGGGCGGCGTCTTGTTTGCTTCGGCAATCTTCGCGGCCTTGGCTTCAGCCTTGACGCGCTTGATGTCGTCGCCGCTGCCGGGTTCGAGTTTCATCAGGAACACAACGAAAGCGCCGACGGTCAGGCCGATCGCCATCCACACCCAGCCCGGAATCGGCGTCTTTGCGGGAGCCTGATACCGGCTGGCGCCGCGCTTGGGAGCAGGTTTCTTTTTAACGGCCAACTTACATACGCTCCAGAGTGTCCAGACCCAGCAACTGCAGGCCTTGCTTGAGGGTGCGACCCGTCAGGGCGGCGAGGCGCAGACGGCTTTGCTGTTGTTCAGGGTTTTCCGCGGCCAGGATCGGGCAGTTCTCGTAGAAACTGGAAAACAGACCGGCGAGGTCGTACAGATAGGCGCAGAGCACATGGGGCGTGCCCTTTTCAGCGACGGTGTTGATGGTCTCGCCGAACTGCGCCAGGCGCGCGGCCAGGTCTTGCTCCTGCGGTGCGTCGAGGATGATCCGGCCCGCGCTCGCGTCGAAGGTTTCGCCCTTTTCTTCGAGCTTGCGGAATACACCGGCCACACGGGTGTAGGCGTACAGCAGATAAGGCGCGGTGTTGCCTTCGAAGCTGAGCATCTGGTCGAAGTTGAAGCTGTAGTCACTGGCGCGATGCTTGGACAGGTCCGCATATTTCACCGCGCTGATGCCTACGGCCTTGGCGATCAAGCGCAACTCGTCTTCGGCGACGTCCGGGTTTTTCTCTTTCACCAGCGTATAGGCGCGCTCTTCGGCTTCGTCGAGCAGGTCGACCAGCTTGACCGTACCGCCATCGCGGGTCTTGAACGGACGGCCATCGGCGCCGTTCATGGTGCCGAAGCCCATGTGCTCCATCTGCATGCCGTTGGTGACGAAGCCTGCACGGCGGGCCACTTCGAAGACCTGCTGGAAGTGCAGGGCCTGACGCTGATCAACGAAATACAGCGCGCGATCGGCTTTCAACACGTTGCTGCGATAGCGCACAGCCGCGAGGTCAGTGGTGGCATACAAATAACCACCACCGGCCTTTTGCACGATCACCGGCAGCGGCGTGCCTTCAGCGGTTTTGAATTCTTCAAGAAACACGCACTGCGCGCCGTTGCTCTCGACCAGCAGACCGGCTTTTTTCAAATCAGCGACCACATTGGCGAGGTCGTCGTTGTAGGCGCTTTCGCCCATGACGTCCTTCGGCGTGAGTTTGACGTTCAGGCGCTCGTACACTTCTTGGCAGTGGGACAGGGAGATGTCTTTGAAGCGCGTCCACAGGCTCAGGCACTCGGCGTCGCCAGCTTGCAGCTTGACCACCAGCCCACGTGCGCGCTCGGCGAACTCTTCGGACTCGTCGAAACGGCCCTTGGCGGCGCGGTAGAAGTTTTCGAGGTCAGCCAGCTCATCGCTGGTCGCCGGGGTTTCCTGCAGATAGGCCAGCAGCATGCCGAACTGAGTGCCCCAATCGCCGACGTGGTTCTGACGGATCACGGTGTCGCCAAGAAACTCAAGGACGCTGGCCACGCCGTCGCCAATGATGGTCGAGCGCAAGTGGCCGACGTGCATCTCTTTGGCCAGATTCGGCGCAGACAGGTCGACCACAACGCGTTGAGCAGGGCCGTTCTTGCGCACGGACAGGGTCGCGTCGGCCAGAGCTTCGTCGAGTCGCGAAGCCAGGGCCTGGGTGTTCTGGAAGAAATTGAGGAAACCGGGGCCGGCGATGTCGACCTGGGTGATCTGCTCGTCGGCGGGCAACGCGGCGACGATTTTCTCGGCCAGGTCACGCGGCTTCATGCCCGCAGGCTTGGCCAGCATCATGGCGATATTGCTGGCGAAGTCGCCGTTTTTCTTGTCCTTGGCGTTCTCCACCTGAATCGCCGGCGTCAGCCCTTCCGGCAAGACGCCATCGGTGACGAGTTGGCTCAGAGCTTGTTGAATCAGCTGGCGAATGGTGTCTTTCATGGTGCTCTCTTTCGACCGCAAGCGCGGCCGCGCCTGGATGCGCGGGTGGAAAAACTGGGCATTATCCGTGGCCGGGGCCACCTTGCCAACCGCGCTGGATGCGCGGTCAACCGATGCGAATCAATAAAGGTCCACCGGATCCACGTCCAGCGACCATCTGACCTGGCGCCCGCTGGGCATGTTTTCCAGTGTCAGCAGCCAGGTCGCGAGCAGCTTGTGCAGCGGCGCGCGGGCGTTGGCCTGGACCAGCAACTGAGCGCGATAGCGCCCGGCGCGTCGTTCCATCGGTGCCGGAACCGGGCCCAGCAGCTCGATGCCGCCCAGCGCCAGGTCCTTCAGCAAGCGCTCGGCTTCGGTGCAGGCTTCGTCGAGAAACCCCTCGGCCTGACCAGGCTTGTGCGCTTCGGCGCGCAGCAGCGCCAGGTGCGAAAACGGCGGCAGCCCGGCGGCGCGACGTTCGCTCAAGGCCTGCTCGGCAAACGCGAAATAGCCCTGTTCGGTCAGTTGAATCAATAAAGGATGGTCGGCCAGGTGAGTCTGGATGATCACCTTGCCCGGCTCTTCGGCGCGCCCGGCTCTGCCTGCGACCTGCACAATCAATTGCGCCATGCGCTCGCTGGCGCGGAAGTCGCCGGAGAACAGCCCGCCATCGGCATCGAGAATCGACACCAGCGTCACGCGCGGGAAGTGATGCCCTTTGGCGAGCATCTGCGTGCCCACCAGAATGCACGGCTGGCCTTTCTGGATGGTTGCGAACAGCTGATTCATCGCGTCCTTGCGTGAGGTGCTGTCCCGATCAACGCGCAGCACCGGGTAGTCGGGAAACAGAATCGCCAGCCGCTCCTCGGCACGTTCGGTCCCTGCACCCACCGGGCGCAGATCGACCTTGCCACACGCCGGGCAATTGCGTGGCACCCGCTCGACATGGCCGCAGTGGTGGCAGCGCAGCTCGCCCGAGCGCTGGTGAACGGTCATGCGCGCGTCACAGCGAGGGCATTCCGACAACCAGCCACAGTCGTGACACAGCAGCGTAGGGGCAAAGCCGCGCCGGTTGAGGAACACCAACACTTGCTGGCCCGCCGCCAGGGTCTGGCCGATGGCTTGCTGCATGGGGCCTGAAATGCCGCTGTCGAGGGGGCGACTTTTCACATCCAGCCGCAGGAAGCGCGGTTGCTGAGCGCCACCAGCGCGCTGATTCAGACGCAGGAGCGCGTACCGACCGGTGTGGGCGTTGTGCAGGCTTTCCAGCGAAGGCGTCGCCGAGCCGAGCACGATCGGGATGTCCTCCTGATGCGCCCTCACCAGTGCCAGGTCTCGGGCGTGATAGCGCAGGCCCTCCTGCTGTTTATAGGAGCCGTCGTGCTCCTCGTCGATGATGATCAGCCCGGGGTTTTTCATCGGGGTGAACAGCGCCGAACGGGTGCCGATGATGATGTCAGCTTCGCCATCGCGTGCTGCCAGCCAGGCGTCGAGCCGATCCCGATCGTTGACCGCCGAATGCAGCAGCGCAATGCGCGCGTTGAAACGCTGCTCGAAGCGCGCGAGGGTCTGCGGCCCCAAATTGATTTCCGGAATCAACACCAGCGCCTGCTTGCCCGCTTCCAGCGTTTCGCGGATGAGCTGCAGATACACTTCGGTCTTGCCGCTGCCGGTGACCCCCGCCAACAGTGAAGCGTGGAAACTGCCGAAACCCGACCGAATGGCTTCATAGGCGGCCCGTTGCTCGGTGTTGAGCGGCAGTTCCGGCTGCGCCAGCCAGTGCTCGTGCCGCTCGACCGGACCGTGACCGCGGACCTCGACGGTCACCAGTCCTTTGGCGAGCAACAGATTCAGGCTGTCCCGGTTGAGCATCAGCTTGCTCAGCAACTGGTGAGCCACGCCATGGGGGTGCTGGGCCAGCGTGCGCAGCGCTTCCTTTTGTTTAGGCGCCCGGGCGATGCGCGGGTCATCGACGCTCGCGTCCGGGGCTGCGTGCCAGAACCGCTCCTGCCGCGCTTCCGCCGGTTCGCCCTGACGCAGCAGCACTGGCAACGCCCAACTGAGGGTGTCGCCCAGGCTGTGCTGGTAATACTGGGCCGTCCACAGGCACAACTTGAACAGCGCGGGCGGCAGCGGCGGTTCGGCATCCAGCACGGCAATGGCCGGCTTGAGCTTGTCGGCCGGCACGTCACTGTGATCGACGACTTCCACCAGCACGCCGATCATTTCCCGACGACCGAACGGCACGCGCAGGCGCATCCCCGGTTGCAAGGCACTGCGCGCCACACCTGCGGGGGCAAGGTAGTCGAACAGGCGACGCAGCGGCGAGGGCAGGGCGAGGCGCAAGATGGCGTCGGGCACGCGGGGGATTTCCTGTTACGGAGTATGACGAAGGGCGCGATCTTAGCAGACGACCGGCGTGAACGTTCCCTTGCGTGATTGGCGTTGTCTGTTAATATGCGCGGCCTAATTCCGTGCGGTATTCAACAATAGTGTTGGGTGGCGGCACGATAGCCTGAGGAAATACCCATGAAAGCTGATATCCATCCAGTTTACGAAGCCATTGACGCAACCTGCAGCTGCGGCAATGTCATCAAAACCCGTTCCACACTGGCCAAGCCTCTGAGCCTGGACGTGTGCAACGAGTGCCACCCGTTCTACACCGGCAAGCAAAAAACTCTGGACGTCGGCGGTCGTGTCGACAAGTTCAAGTCGCGTTTCGGTGCATTCGGTCCTACCAAAGCTCCTGCTGCAGAGTAAGGTTGGCCGTTCTGGAGTCGCCGATGCGTTTCTCCAGGCTGCTTAAAAAGGCGTCCCTCGCGGGCGCCTTTTTTATGTCCGCGATTTGGCTTTCGACGGCCCAGGCCTTGTGCCCTGCGCCGCCGTCTCTGCCTGTGGTTCAGGTGCAGCGAGTGGTCGATGGCGACACGGTGCGCCTGAGCGATGGTCGCAGCGTTCGCATGATTGGCCTGAACACGCCAGAAACCGGCAAAAAGGGTCAGTCCGCCCAGCCTTTTGCCGAAGCGGCCAAGCGTCGATTGCAGGCGTTGGTGGATGCCGGTGACGGGCAGGTCAGGCTGCGCGTCGGTGAAGAGCCGACCGATCACTACGGGCGCACCCTCGCCAACGTCTATGGCCACGATGGCGCCAACCTTGAAGCGCAACTCCTGGCGGAAGGCCTTGGCTATCTGGTTGCGGTCGCACCAAACGTTGCGCTGGTCAGCTGCCAGCAGGCCGCAGAGAAGTCAGCTCGCCAGGCCGGCTTGGGCCTGTGGCGCAATTCGCCGGTTCAGTCGGCGGAGCAGATCAACGCCGGCGGGTTCGCGTTGGTCAGTGGGCGCGTGACCCGCGTGCAGCGCAATGGCGGCGGCCTGTGGATCGCATTCGGCGATTCACTGGTGCTGCGCATTGCGCCCAAGCTGCTCGGCCAGTTCGACACTGCCGCGCTGCAGCGCTTGAAGGGGCAGCGAATCGAAGCCCGTGGCTGGGTGGTCGATCGTTCGCGTCGGGGCGGTCTGAAATCAGGCCAACCGCGCTGGATGATGTCGATTACTCACCCTGCAATGTTGGATACATTAAATAAATAAATTGTAGACATCTTTAGCCTGGATTGTCGCCTATGGAGGCCTTGTTTCCTGCGGCTCTACGCTGAAAGTCGCAGATGCGGCCTCTTGACACAGGTGACCCGCCAGTCTTGTTAGGACTTTATGACTTGCGTATGCTCGGCGGTCCGTCTGTCCAACAGCAAAAAAGCGGAATGCCCCCATGTCAGATTTGAAAACTGCCGCTCTCGAATATCACGCTCATCCCCGTCCAGGGAAACTCAGCGTCGAGCTCACCAAAGCCACTGCAACCGCTCGCGATCTGTCGCTGGCCTACAGCCCGGGTGTGGCTGAGCCGGTCCGCGAAATCGGTCGCGATCCGGAGCTTGCCTACAAGTACACCGGCAAAGGCAACCTGGTAGCGGTCATCTCTGATGGCACCGCGATTCTGGGTCTGGGTAACCTCGGGCCTCTCGCGTCCAAGCCGGTGATGGAAGGCAAGGGCGTGCTGTTCAAGCGCTTTGCCGGTATCGACGTGTTCGATATCGAAGTCGATTCGGAAAGCCCGCAGGCCTTCATCGACACCGTGCGACGCATCTCCATCACCTTCGGTGGGATCAACCTGGAAGACATCAAGGCACCTGAGTGCTTCGAGATCGAAAAGGCGCTGATCGAGCAGTGCGACATTCCGGTTTTCCACGATGACCAGCACGGCACCGCGATCGTTACCGCAGCAGGCATGATCAACGCGCTGGAAATCGCAGGCAAAACCCTGGAAGCGGCGAAGATCGTCTGCCTGGGCGCTGGCGCTGCAGCCATCTCCTGCATGAAGTTGCTGGTGAGCATGGGCGCGAAGATCGAAAACATCTTCATGATCGACCGCAACGGCGTGGTTCACGACGGGCGTACCGATCTGAACCAGTACAAGGCCCAGTTCGCTCACTCCACCGACAAGCGCACGCTGGCCGATGCTCTGGAAGGCGCTGATGTGTTCGTCGGTCTGTCCGGTCCGAACCTGCTGAGCGCTGAAGGCTTGAAGTCGATGGCAGCCAACCCGATCGTGTTCGCCTGTTCGAACCCGGATCCGGAAATCTCGCCGGAACTGGCTCACGCCACTCGCAGCGACGTAATCATGGCGACCGGCCGTTCGGACTACCCGAACCAGGTCAACAACGTGCTGGGCTTCCCGTTTATCTTCCGCGGTGCACTGGACGTTCGCGCCAAGCGCATCAACGAAGAGATGAAGATCGCTGCGGCCAACGCCCTGCGCGAACTGGCCAAGCTGCCGGTGCCTCAGGAAGTCTGCGACGCCTACGGCGGCATCGCCCTGGAATTCGGTCGTGAGTACATCATTCCGAAACCACTGGACGTGCGCCTGCTGACTATCGTTTCCGATGCCGTTGCAAAGGCAGCCATCGAAAGCGGTGTTGCGACCCTGCCGTATCCAAAGCACTACCCGCTGAAAAGCGTGGATGACGTGTTTAACGGCTGATAACCGCGGCCACAAAAAACCCAGCCAAGTGCTGGGTTTTTTTTGAGCTGCAAGCTACAAGCTACAAGCAGTGCAAAGATCGCCGCTGCTCTTGCCTTTACTTGTAGCTTGCCGCTTCAAGCTCGCCGCTGCCTCACTAGAACAAATCGATCGGCGCTGATTCGTCCGCCGGCAACGGGCTGCCTGGAGGCGGGCTGCCGCCGAGTTCGTTCACGCTAGGCGGCGTGTCTTCGCTCTTGAACAGCTCGAAGAACGCACCCGGCGTGCTCGGCGTGGCGGAGCGGCCGCTGACCGGATCGATGCGCAGGCTGAGGATGCCGTCTGGTTCGGCTTGAACGTGGGGCGGCTTGTCCTTCAGGGCGGCGCTCATGTACTTCATCCAGATTGGCAGCGCGACCGTGCCACCGAACTCATGGCGACCCAGGCTCTCCGGTTGATCGAAACCGGTCCAGACCGTCGTCACATAATCCGCGTTGTAGCCGGTGAACCATGCGTCCTTCGATTCGTTGGTGGTACCGGTTTTGCCTGCGATATCCGGACGGTTCATCGCCAGAGCGCGGCGACCGGTGCCGCGTTTGATCACGTCCTGCAGCATGCTGTTGAGGATGTAGACCGTGCGACCGTCAACAATCCGTTCCGCCACCACAGGGGCCGGCGCTGCGCCCGAGGCATCCAGCGCGTTTGGCACCACGTTGGCCGTCAGTGGCGGTGTTTCTGGCGCAGCGTACGTCGATGCGCTACTGATGGCCGCTTCGCTGACCGCTTTCGGGTTAGGGTCGTTGGCGGGCACTGTCGGCGGATTGGCGACGAACAGGGTTTTGCCTTCACGGTCCTCAATCTTCTGGATGAGGTACGGGCTGATCTTGTAACCGCCGTTGGCAAACGCACTCCAGCCGCCGACGATTTCCATCGGTGTCAGGGTTGCGGTGCCCAGTGCTAGAGACAGGTTGGGCGGCAAATCCTGCTTGTTGAAGCCAAAGCGGGTGATGTAGTTGATCGCGGTGTTCACGCCCAGGCTTTGCAGCAGGCGGATCGACACGAGGTTGCGTGACTTGTACAGCGCCTCGCGCAGCCGAATCGGACCGAGGAAGGTCCCGGTGTCGTTCTTTGGCCGCCAGACTTTGTCGATGGCCTCGTCGACGAATACGATCGGCGCATCGTTGACCAGGCTGGCGGCGGTGTAGCCGTTGTCCAGCGCTGCCGAGTACAGGAATGGCTTGAAGCTGGAGCCCGGCTGACGCTTGGCCTGCATCGCGCGGTTGTAGTTGCTCTGCTCGAACGCGAAACCGCCGACCAGCGCACGAATCGCGCCGTTCTGCGGATCCAGCGAAACCAGCGCGCTCTGCGCCACGGGAAGCTGGCTGAACTTGAGCGAGTTGTCCGGCTGACGCTGCAGGCGCACCAGATCGCCGACATGGGCGACATCACCGGGCTGCTTGGGATTGGCGCCGACGCTGTTGGTGTTCAGGAACGCCTTGGCCCACTTCATGTTGTCCCAGGCGACGGTCTCCTCGTTCTCGCCGTTGCGGGTCAGTACGCGGACGCCGGTCTTGTCGACCTGGGTGACGATGGCCGGCTCCAGACCGCTGATCGGGCGCTGTTTGCTCAGCTCCTGCACCCAGCCCTCGCGGGTCAGGCCGGGGAACCGGCTCTCAGGCCCGCGATAGCCATGGCGCTGGTCGTATTCGATCAGACCGTCCTGCACCGCCTTGTTGGCGTCTTCCTGCAAGCCGCTCGGCACGGTAGTGGTGACGCGGAAGCCTTCTGTGTAGGCTGCGCTGCCATAACGACCCACCATTTCGGCCCGCGCCATTTCAGCGATATACGGCGCATTCACTTCAGGACTCTGAACGTGATAGCTGGCGTTGATCGGCTCGACAAGCGCGGTCTGGTAGGTGTTCTGGTCGATTTTCCCCAGTTTGAACATGCGGCCCAGAATCCAGTCGCGGCGCTCTTTGGCACGCACCGGGTTGGCCAGTGGGTTGAATCGTGACGGCGCCTTGGGCAGGCCGGCGATCATTGCCATCTGCGCAACGCTCAGGTCGCGTATCGATTTGCCGTAGTAGACCTGCGCCGCGGCCTCGATGCCGTAAGCGCGGTTACCCAGATAGATCTTGTTGACGTACAGCTCGAGAATCTCGTCCTTGGTAAGTTGGCGCTCGATTTGCAAGGCCAAAAGAATCTCGGTGGTTTTGCGCGAAAAACTGCGCTCGCTGGTCAGGAAGTAATTTTTTGCGACCTGCATGGTGATGGTCGAGCCGCCGGACTGAATGTGACCGCTCTTGATCAGTTGGCTGGCCGCGCGCATCAGACTGCTCGGGTCCACGCCATAGTGGTTCTCGAAGTTATCGTCTTCGGCCGACAGCAGGGCGTGGATGAAATTGGGGGGAATGTCGGCGAAACGGATGGGAGAGCGGCGCATTTCGCCAAACTCTGCAATCAGTTTGCCGTCGCTGCTGAACACGCGCAGCGGGATCTGCAGCTGAATATTGCGCAGGGCATCGACCGAGGGCAGGTTCGGGGCCAGGTAGAGAAAGGCGCCGCTCAGGCCGAGCAGCAGCCCGCAGACGACCGCGACGATGGACCACCAGACGAACTTCAGCAGGCGTATCAAGGCTTTTGGATTTCCAGAAAAAAGAATGAGTTAGACGCAGGCATTTACAAATGAACACGCCTTGAAGCTTTGGTACACGAAAAAAACGCTGGGCATTATAAGCATTTTTCGTCGTCGAGCGTTATTTGCGCTACTGTCAAGTCAGCCGACAGTGGCACTGGACTAGAAATCATCCGTAAGTGACGGAAACGCATAGGGAATCGGTTGTGTTCGAACTCTTCAGTAAGAAGGCCAACACCCTTCTGGGGATCGATATTAGCTCCACCTCGGTCAAGCTCCTGGAGCTAAGTCGTTCCGGCAACCGTTACAAGGTCGAGTCTTATGCGGTCGAGCCACTGCCCGCCAACGCAGTGGTCGAAAAGAACATCGCGGAGCTCGAAGGTGTCGGCAGTGCTTTGACGCGGCTGCTGGTAAAAGCCAAAAGTAACGTCAAAATCGCGGCGGTTGCCGTCGCCGGTTCGGCTGTTATTACCAAGACCATCGAGATGGACGCAGGTCTTTCCGACGACGAGATGGAAAACCAGCTCAAGATCGAGGCCGATCAGTACATTCCCTATCCGCTCGAAGAAGTCGCCATCGACTTCGAAGTCCAAGGCTATTCAGCGCGCAATCCCGAACGCGTGGAGGTATTGCTCGCCGCCTGCCGCAAGGAAAACGTAGAAGTGCGCGAAGCCGCGCTGGCACTGGCCGGGCTCACCGCTCGCGTGGTCGACGTCGAAGCCTATGCCTTGGAGCGCTCGTTCGGTCTGCTGTCGGCGCAATTGGGCCAGGACCACGAACAGTTGACCGTCGCCGTCATCGACATCGGCGCGACCATGACCACCCTCAGCGTGCTGCACAACGGCCGCATCATCTATACGCGTGAACAATTATTTGGCGGTCGCCAGTTAACCGAAGAAATCCAGCGCCGTTATGGCTTGTCGGTCAGCGAGGCCGGGCTTGCGAAAAAGCAGGGCGGACTCCCCGACGACTACGTTATGGAAGTCCTGCAGCCGTTCAAGGACGCCGTGGTGCAACAGGTGTCTCGCTCGCTGCAGTTTTTCTTCGCGGCCGGCCAGTACAACCGCGTCGACTACATCATGCTGGCCGGCGGCACCGCCTCTATTTCCGGTCTTGATCGGCTGATCCAGGAGCGCCTGGGCACGCCGACGCTGGTGGCCAACCCCTTTGCTGACATGGCGCTGAGCGTCAAGGTCAACGCCGGCGCCCTCGCCAGCGATGCTCCCGCACTGATGATCGCTTGCGGTCTGGCCCTGAGGAGCTTCGACTAATGGCACGGATCAACTTACTTCCCTGGCGCGAGCAGCAACGCGAGGAGCGCAAGAAGCGCTTCATTCTGGCACTGGTTGGTGTGCTGGTGCTTGGCGTAGGCGCCATTCTTTTGGCTGATCAATATTTGAGCAGTGCCATCGCCCACCAAAACGCTCGCAATCAATTTGTCAGGACCGAAATCGTCCAGCTCGATGCGCGCATAAAAGAGATCAGCGAGCTGAAGGCGCGTCGCAAGCAATTGCTGGAACGGATGAAGATCATTCAGGACCTGCAGGGTAACCGGCCAATCATCGGACGCATCTTCGATCAGATGGCTCGTACCCTCCCCGATGGCGTCTATTTCAACGACGTGAAGATGACCGGACAGATGATCAGCATTTCCGGCGCTGCGGAATCCAATAACCGGGTGTCGGACCTGCTGCGGAATCTGGATGCGTCTGACTGGCTGGAGTCGCCGAGTCTGACCGAGGTCAAGGCAAACACTGCGGCGGGTGGCGTGGATCAGACCAATACCTTCCAGTTGACGGTGCGCCAGACGCAGCCAGCCGTTGAGGGGGTCAAGCCATGAACATGAATGACTGGCTCGATAGCCTGAAAAAGATCGACATCAATGACCTGGACGTCAATAACCTGGGTTCATGGCCTGCTGCGGTGAAAACCATTGCCGGCGCGCTGTTGCTGGCGCTGGTACTGGCCGGTGGGTACTTCTTCTATATCCAGGATATGCAGGCTCAGCTCGATCAGGCCCGTGGCGAAGAGACGGCGCTGAAAGAGCAGTTCGCGACCAAGGCATATCAGGCTGCCAACCTCGCGGCCTACAAGAGCCAGATGGTGGAGATGGAAAACACTTTCGGCGCCTTGCTGCGGCAGTTGCCGAGCGACACTGAGGTCCCCGGCCTGCTTGAAGACATTACCCGCACCGGTCTGGGCAGTGGCCTGGAGTTCGAGGAAATCAAGCTGCTCCCCGAAGAGGCCCAGCAGTTTTATATCGAACTGCCGATCCAGATTACCGTGACAGGCAGTTACCACGACCTCGCGACCTTCGCCAGCGGCGTCGCCAGCCTGCCGCGAATCGTGACGCTGCATGACTTCGAGATCAAACCGCTGGACGTCAAGTCCCCCGGCAAGCTGCGCATGAGCATCCTTGCCAAGACCTATCGCTATAACGACAAAGGTCTTCAGAACGTCGACACGAAAGGGCCAGCGAAATGAGGGCGATGCGTTGGTTGTGCGTCGGCGTCACGCTGATGGGGCTCGCGGGTTGCGACAGCTCGAACGAATTTGACGATCTCAAGCAGTTCATGGCCGAGGTGCGCGCGCGGCCTGTTGGCACTATCGAGCCGATGCCCAAGTTTCGGCCGTATGAAGCCTTTACGTATGCGGCGGCCAGTTTGCGCAGTCCGTTTCAGCCGCCGGTCAAGATCGATCTGGTCAACCGTCCAAAGGGCTCGCACCTGGTGCAGCCTGATCCGACGCGGGTGAAGCAGTTCCTCGAAGGCTTCAACATCGATTCCTTCGAAATGGTCGGCACGTTGAGCAATGAATCCGGCACGTTCGCGCTGCTTCGCGGGGCGGGTGGGGTGCATCGAGTGAAAGTGGGCGATTACCTGGGGCGTAACGATGGCCGGATCACGGCGATCACCGACTCGGCGGTGCAAGTGATGGAAATCGTTCCGGACGGAGAGGGGGCGTGGCTGGAACGCCCGCTCAGCATCTCTCTCAAGGAGCGCTCATGAAGACGGCAAGCAAGCGAAGCACCTTCGGATCGGCACAGTGGTGGAATGTGAACATGAACAGGATTCTTTCGATTATCGGCCTGTCGCTAGGGATGGCGATGCTTTCACCGGTTGTCCTGGCGGCTAACCTCAAGACGCTGGATGTCGCTGCATTGCCGGGGGATCGAGTCGAATTGAAACTGTCCTTCGACGGTCCGGTGGCGGCGCCTCGCGGCTACACCACCGAGCAGCCGGCGCGCATCGCGCTGGACTTGCCGGGCGTGACCAGCCAGTTGGCGATCAAGAGCCGTGACCTGGGTTCAGGCAATGCCCACAGCGTAGTGGTCGTCGAAGCCAAGGATCGCACGCGCGTGATCATCAACCTCACCACGCTCGCGCCGTACAGCTCGCGTGTCGACGGCAACAACCTGTTCGTGGTCGTGGGCCAAGGCGCTGCCGCGGCCCAGGGCTCGCAGCCGAGCACTGCCACAGGCGCAGCGCGAGTGAGTGTGCCGAGCGGACCTGCCGCGCAATCGAAACCCGTTGCCCGCTCGTATGCGCCGGGCCCACGGTCGGTAAAAAACGTCGACTTCCAGCGTGGAGAGTTGGGTGAAGGCAACGTCATCATCGAATTGAGCGACACCGGCATTGCGCCCGATATTCAGGAGCAGGGGGGCAAGATCCGCGTTGATTTCGCCAAAACGCAACTGCCTGAACCGCTGCGCGTGCGTCTGGATGTGAAGGATTTCGCGACCCCGGTGCAGTTCGTCAATTCCAGCGCCACAGGTGACAAGGCCAGCATCTCCATCGAGCCGTCCGGCGCGTTTGATTACTCCGCCTACCAGACCGACAACAAGCTGACCATTAGCGTGCGTCCCCTGACCAACGAAGATCAGGAGCGCCGCAACTCGGAGAAACTGGTCTACACCGGCGAGAAACTGTCGCTTAATTTCCAGGACATCGACGTGCGTTCGGTGCTGCAACTGATCGCCGACTTCACCAACCTCAATCTCGTGGCGAGCGACACCGTTCAAGGCGGCATCACTCTGCGCCTGCAGAACGTGCCGTGGGACCAGGCGCTGGATCTGGTGCTCAAGACCAAAGGCCTGGATAAGCGCAAGATCGGTAACGTTTTGCTGGTCGGTCCTGCTGATGAGATCGCCGCCCGCGAGCGCCAGGAGCTGGAATCCCTGAAGCAGATTTCCGAGCTTGCCCCCCTGCGTCGCGAGTTGCTGCAAGTGAACTACGCCAAGGCCGCGGACATCGCCAAGCTGTTCCAATCGGTGACCAGCGCTGAATCGAAGACCGACGAGCGCGGTTCGATCACCGTCGATGAGCGCACCAACAACATCATTGCCTACCAGACTCAGGATCGTCTCGACGAGCTGCGCCGCATCGTGTCGCAGCTGGACATCCCGGTGCGCCAGGTGATGATCGAGGCCCGTATCGTCGAAGCCAACGTCGATTACGACAAGGCCCTTGGCGTGCGCTGGGGCGGGTCGAGCAACAGAGGCAATTTCACCACCGGCGGCAGCGGCACCGTGACCGGCGCAGCAGCGACCAATGGTCCCTATGTCGACATGGGCGTGACCGATGCCACCTCGTCTATCGGTCTGGGCTTCCTGACCAACAACACGATTCTTGACCTTGAGCTGACCGCGATGGAAAAGAGCGGCAACGGCGAAGTGGTCTCGCAGCCGAAGGTCGTTACGTCGGACAAGGAAACCGCGAAAATTCTGAAAGGTACGGAAGTGCCTTATCAGGAAGCGAGCTCCAGCGGCGCGACGTCGGTGTCTTTCAAAGAGGCCTCGCTGTCGCTGGAAGTGACCCCGCAGATCACCCCTGACAACCGCATCATCATGGAGGTTAAGGTCACGAAGGATGAGCCGGACTACGTGAATACCGTGCTGGGCGTGCCGCCGATCAAGAAAAACGAAGTCAATGCCAAGGTGCTGGTGGCCGATGGCGAGACCATCGTAATTGGTGGCGTGTTCTCGAATACGCAGAGTAAAGTCGTCGACAAGGTGCCATTTTTGGGCGATGTGCCGTATGTTGGCCGCCTTTTCCGGCGCGATGTGGTTTCGGAGTCAAAATCCGAGCTGTTGGTGTTTCTCACTCCGCGTATCATGAATAACCAGGCGATTGCTGTGAGTCGTTGATTCTGTGCGAAATTTAATTCTTGTGGGGCCGATGGGGGCGGGCAAAAGCACCATCGGTCGCTTGCTGGCCAAAGAGCTTCGACTGCCGTTCAAGGATTCCGACAAGGAAATCGAGCTGCGAACGGGCGCCAATATTCCCTGGATCTTCGACAAGGAAGGCGAAGCGGGTTTTCGTGATCGAGAACAGGCGATGATCGCCGAGCTTTCCGCGCTGGACGGTGTGGTCGTGGCCACCGGCGGTGGTGCGGTCATGCGCGAAGAGAACCGCCGCGCGCTCCACGCCGGTGGTCGGGTGGTGTATTTGCATGCATCGGTTGAGCAGCAGGTGGGCCGCACCTCGCGGGATCGCAATCGCCCCTTGCTGCGCACCGCGGACCCGGCGCGGGTGCTGCGCGAACTGTTGGCCATCCGCGATCCGCTGTACCGCGAGATCGCCGATGTCATCATCGAAACCGATGAGCGGCCGCCGCGAATGGTGGTTATCGACATCCTCGCCCTGCTGGCCGAGCTTCCTCCCCGTTAAAGCGCAGACGGAAATGCGCTATCCTCGGCGACCATAAAAAGTGGGGTCGCTACATGGCCTTGCGCCATAGCCGGTATCGGCGTTTTCTCAGACGCCCGCAGGCAACCAATTGTTAACAGCGTGGGGACACATGCAGACACTCAAGGTCGAGCTTGGCGAACGCAGCTACCCGATCCATATCGGCGAAGGCTTGCTGGATCAGCCCGAGTTGCTCAAGCCGTACATTGCCGGAAAACAGGTGGCGATCGTTTCCAATGCCACCGTCGCGCCGCTGTACATGGACCGCCTCACCCGATCCCTTGCCGGTTACAGCGTCTTGCCGATCGTGCTTCCCGACGGTGAAGCCTTCAAGAACTGGGAAACCCTGCAAACCATCTTCGACGCGCTGCTCACCGCACGCCACGACCGCCGCACCACTGTGATTGCGCTGGGCGGCGGCGTTATCGGTGACATGGCCGGCTTTGCTGCGGCCTGTTACCAGCGCGGCGTTGAATTCATTCAAGTGCCGACCACGCTGCTGTCCCAGGTCGATTCGTCGGTCGGTGGCAAAACCGGCATCAATCATCCATTGGGCAAAAACATGGTGGGCGCGTTCTACCAGCCCAATGCGGTGCTGATCGATACGTTGTCGCTGAACACCCTGCCTGAGCGCGAGCTGTCCGCCGGTCTTGCCGAGGTCATCAAATACGGTTTGATCTGTGACGAACCGTTCCTGACGTGGCTCGAAGAGAACGTGAACAAGCTGCGTGGGCTGGATCAGGCCGCGCTGACCACGGCGATCGAGCGTTCGTGCGCTGCCAAGGCTGCAGTCGTTGGCGCCGATGAACGCGAGTCCGGCGTGCGTGCCACACTGAACCTCGGCCACACTTTCGGCCACGCCATCGAAACCCACATGGGCTACGGCGTGTGGCTGCACGGCGAGGCGGTGGCCGCAGGCACGGTGATGGCGCTGGAGATGTCGGCGCGTCTGGGCTGGATCAGCGAGCAGGAACGTGACCGCGGCATTCGTATTTTTCAGCGCGCCGGCTTGCCGGTGGTTCCGCCGGAAGACATGACGCCCGAGCACTTCCTCGAGCACATGGCGGTGGACAAGAAAGTCATTGACGGTCGTCTGCGCCTGGTGCTGTTGCGTCGCATCGGTGAAGCAGTGGTAACTGACGAATATCCACAAGAAGTACTACAGGCCACACTGGTCGCGGACTACCGCGCCTTGGTGGATCAGCTTAGAGGTTAATGAGAAATCCATGACTAGTTTGCACGCCGATGAGGCCTTCCTCGGTCATTACCAGTTGAGTCATGACCCCTTTGCAACGCGGGTTCCCGGCTTCAAATTCTTCCCGGCACAGCGCAAGCCCGTGCTGGGTCAGCTGCATCATCTCGCGCGCTACAGCCAGTTGCTGTTGGTCGTCACGGGGCCTCAGGGCAGCGGCAAGACGCTGTTGCGTCAGGCACTGGTGGCAAGCACCAACAAGCAGTCGGTGCAGAGCGTTGTGGTGTCCGCGCGTGGGGCAGGTGATGCGACGGGCGTGTTGCGTCAGGTTGCCCAGGCGCTGAACGTCGCTCAAGCGGAAATGCGCCCGATCCTGGCGCAAGTCGTGCAGTTGGCGCTGACCGGTCAGGAAGTCTACATCCTGGTGGACGATGCCGAACAACTGGGCGAATCCGCACTCGAAGCGTTGTTGGGATTGGCAGCAGGCACCCCGGAAGGGCGTCCGCATGTCTTCCTGTTCGGCGAGGCTTCGATCATTGATCGCCTGGATCAGCTGTGCGCCGAGAGCGGTACCGAGGAAGAGCGCTTCCACGTTATCGAGCTCGCGCCGTATACCGAAGAAGAAACCCGTGAGTATCTGGCTCAGCGTCTCGACGGCGCAGGGCAGGGCGTGGAGTTGTTCAGCGCCGCACAGATCACTGATATCCACGAGCAGTCCGGTGGATGGCCAGGTGCGATCAACCAGGTCGCGCGCGATTCGATGATCGAAGCCATGATTGCCAGCCGCTCTGCGGTCAAGCGTCCAAGTATGGGGTTCAAAATGCCTAAGAAACACGTGTTGGCTTTGGGTGGGGTTGTTGTTGCAGCCGTTCTCGCGGCTTGGCTGATTCCAGGCCGCAGCAACGCACCTGCCACTGCACCTGCCAACTCTCAGGCGCAACTGCCTCTGGGTCAGGGCCAGACGCCTGCGCAACAATCGAACAACGGTGGCCCGGCCATCGAATTCGCCGGTAATTCGCAGCCTATGCCGTTGCCGATGAACGGCTCTCAACCCGCGACCCGCGCGCCGCTGGCCGAGGCCGCAGGCTCGGGTGAAGGTGATGGCGAAGATGGCGGCCCTGCAGCTAACCAGTCGCTGCAGCCACCGACCGTGACCACCACTGCGCCACCGGCCGGTGCGACGGCGAGTCCTGCTCCGACCATGGCTCAGCAGCCGGTTCCGGCAACGCGCCCTGCACCGGCGGCCAAGCCAACGCCTGCTCCGGCGCCTGCCGCGAAGCCTGCGCCAGCGCCGACTCAGGTGGCCACCGCCAAACCTGCCCCGGCACCGGCGGCCAAACCAGCTGCGGCAGCTGCAGCGTCCGGCGCTGCGGGCAGTGGCTGGTACGCAGGTCAGGCACCAACGCATTACGTGGTGCAGATCCTCGGTACCAGCTCCGAAGCCACCGCGCAGAGCTACGTGAAAGAGCAGGGCGGTGAATACCGCTACTTCAAGAAAACCCTGCAGGGCAAGCCCCTGTTTGTGGTCACTTACGGCAGCTTCGCCGACCGCAACGCGGCACTGACCGCTATCAAGGCCTTGCCAGAGAAGGTTCAGGCTGGTAAACCTTGGCCTCGTACTGTCGGCAGCATCCAACAGGAACTCGCCGCCGCCCGCTGATGACGCAGGGACCTTATCCAGGTCCCTCGCTTGGCCCTCCCGATACCACGCATGAGCGTGCTGCCAATGAGCAGCGCGACTTGCGGTGTCTGCGTCTCAGGCACGCATTGATCTTCGGGCTCTCGTTGGTCAGACTCGCAACAAAGCTCTGACTAGCACGAGAATCGATATAAAACCTTTCATGAATGCGACATAAATTTGCGACACTTCGTCGTCAAATTTGTGAGGACTTGTGTCGCTGTGTACAATGACCTCCCTTTTGCTCCCGCAAAGCCGGCATACGTTCGGCGTGGATGGTAAATGGTTGAATTGAAAAGAAATTTGTCCCGTTAAGGGGCAGCCTGGTGAGAATGTGTCTATGAAAGCAGGTCTGTACCATCCAGAAGAATTCAAGGATAACTGTGGTTTCGGCCTGATCGCCCATATGCAAGGCGAGCCCAGTCATCACCTGTTGCAGACGGCTATCGAAGCCCTGACCTGCATGACCCACCGTGGTGGTATCAACGCCGACGGCAAGACCGGTGACGGTTGCGGGCTGTTGATGCAAAAACCTGACACCTTCCTGCGCGCGGTCGCCACCGAAGCTTTCGGCGTCGAGCTTCCGCGCCAGTATTGCGCAGGCATGGTCTTCCTCAATCAGGACGACGCGAAGGCTGAAGCCGCCCGCGAAAACATGAACCGTGAAATCCTCGCGGCCGGCCTGACCTTGATTGGCTGGCGCCAGGTTCCGATCGACACCAGCGTACTGGGCCGTTTGGCCCTTGAGCGCTTGCCGAAGATCGAACAGGTGTTCATCGGAGGCGAAGGCCTGAGCGATCAGGAATTCGCAATCAAGCTGTTTTGCGCGCGTCGTCGCTCCTCGGTGGCCAACGCTGCCGACACCGACCACTACATCTGCAGCTTTTCCCACAAGACCATCATCTACAAAGGCCTGATGATGCCGCGTGACCTCACGGCATTCTTCCCGGACCTCAACGACGAGCGCCTGCAAACCGCGATTTGCGTGTTCCACCAGCGCTTCTCGACCAATACCCTGCCGAAATGGCCGCTGGCTCAGCCATTCCGCTTCCTCGCCCACAACGGCGAGATCAACACCATCACCGGTAACCGCAATTGGGCTCAGGCCCGTCGCACCAAGTTCGCCAACGACCTGATGGACCTCGACGAGCTGGGCCCGCTGGTCAACCGCGTAGGCTCCGACTCTTCGAGCATGGACAACATGCTCGAGCTGATGGTGACCGGCGGCATCGACCTGTTCCGTGGCGTGCGGATGCTCGTGCCGCCGGCGTGGCAGAACGTCGAAACCATGGACCCGGATCTGCGTGCGTTCTACGAATTCAACTCCATGCACATGGAGCCGTGGGACGGCCCGGCCGGCATCGTCATGACCGAAGGTCGCCATGCGGTCTGCCTGCTGGACCGTAACGGCCTGCGCCCTGCGCGCTGGGTCACCACCAAGAACGGCTACATCACCCTCGCGTCGGAAATCGGCGTGTGGAACTACAAGCCCGAAGATGTCATCGCCAAGGGCCGTGTTGGTCCGGGCCAGATTTTCGCTGTGGACACCGAAACCGGGCAGATCCTCGACACCGATGCCATCGACAGCCGTCTGAAGTCGCGCCACCCGTACAAGCAGTGGCTGCGCAAAAACGCCCTGCGTATTCAGGCAACGCTGGAAGACCACGACCACGGTTCGGCGTTCTACAACCCGGATCAGCTCAAGCAGTACATGAAGATGTTCCAGGTCACGTTCGAAGAGCGTGATCAGATCCTGCGCCCGCTGGGTGAGCAGGGTCAGGAAGCGGTCGGTTCCATGGGCGATGACACGCCGATGGCGGTGCTGTCCCGTCGTGTCCGCACGCCGTACGACTATTTCCGTCAGCAGTTCGCGCAGGTCACCAACCCGCCGATCGACCCGCTGCGTGAAGCCATCGTCATGTCGCTGGAAGTCTGCCTCGGTGCGGAGCGCAACATTTTCCAGGAGTCGCCAGAGCATGCGTCTCGCGTGATTCTCAGCTCGCCGGTCATTTCCCCGGCCAAGTGGCGCTCGCTGATGACCCTGGATCGTCCGGGCTTTGATCGTCAGATCATCGACCTGAACTATGACGAAGCCACGGGCCTGGAAGCGGCCGTGCGCAACATCGCTGATCAGGCTGAAGAAGCCGTGCGTTCGGGCAAGACCCAGATTGTCCTGAGCGACCGTCATATCGCACCCGGCAAACTGCCGATTCACGCATCGCTGGCCACCGGTGCGGTGCATCACCGTTTGACCGAAAAAGGCCTGCGCTGCGACAGCAACATTCTTGTCGAGACAGCAACGGCTCGCGACCCGCACCATTTCGCCGTGTTGATCGGCTTCGGCGCGTCGGCGGTCTATCCGTTCCTGGCGTACGAAGTGCTGGGCGACCTGATCCGTACCGGCGAAGTGCTGGGCGATCTGTACGAAGTCTTCAAGAACTATCGCAAGGGCATCACCAAAGGCCTGCTCAAGATCCTGTCGAAGATGGGCATCTCGACCGTCGCGTCCTACCGTGGCGCGCAGCTTTTCGAAGCCATCGGTCTGTCGGAAGAAGTCTGCGACCTGAGCTTCCGTGGCGTGCCGAGCCGCATCAAGGGCGCGCGTTTCGTCGACATCGAAGCCGAGCAGAAAGCCCTGGCCTTTGAGGCCTGGAGCGCACGCAAGCCGATCCAGCAGGGCGGTTTGCTGAAGTTTGTCTACGGCGGCGAATACCACGCGTACAACCCTGATGTGGTGGCGATGCTGCAAGCTGCCGTGCAACAGGGCGATTACAGCAAATTCAAGGAATACACGGCGCTGGTGGACAATCGTCCGGTGTCGATGATCCGCGACCTGCTCAAGGTCAAAGAGCTCGACACGCCGCTGGCCATCGATGAAATCGAGCCGCTGGAAGGCATTCTCAAGCGCTTCGACTCGGCGGGTATCTCGCTGGGCGCGCTGTCGCCGGAAGCCCACGAAGCGCTGGCCGAGGCGATGAACCGCCTGGGGGCGCGCTCCAACTCCGGTGAGGGCGGCGAAGATCCGGCGCGCTACGGCACCATCCGCAGCTCCAAGATCAAACAGATCGCGACCGGCCGTTTTGGCGTGACGCCTGAGTACCTGGTCAACGCCGACGTGCTGCAGATCAAGGTCGCCCAGGGCGCCAAACCGGGCGAGGGCGGGCAACTCCCAGGCGGCAAGGTCAACGGCCTGATCGCCAAGCTGCGCTACGCAGTGCCGGGTGTGACACTGATTTCGCCGCCGCCACACCACGACATCTACTCCATTGAAGACTTGTCGCAGCTGATCTTTGACCTCAAGCAGGTCAACCCGGCCGCGCTGGTCTCGGTCAAGCTGGTGGCCGAAGCGGGCGTGGGCACGATCGCAGCCGGTGTAGCCAAGGCCTATGCCGACCTGATTACGATTTCCGGCTATGACGGCGGCACCGGTGCATCACCGCTGTCGTCGATCAAATACGCGGGCTCGCCGTGGGAAATCGGCCTGGCGGAGACCCACCAGACCCTGCGCGGCAACGACCTGCGCGGCAAGGTTCGGGTGCAGACCGACGGCGGCCTGAAGACCGGGCTGGACGTGATCAAGGCGGCCATCCTCGGCGCCGAGAGCTTCGGCTTCGGTACCGCGCCGATGATCGCGCTGGGCTGCAAATACCTGCGCATCTGCCACCTGAACAACTGCGCCACCGGCGTGGCGACCCAGAACGACAAGCTGCGCAAGGACCACTACATCGGCACCGTCGACATGGTGATCAACTTCTTCACCTACGTGGCTGAAGAAACCCGCGAGTGGCTGGCCAGGCTAGGCGTGCGTTCGCTGGAAGAACTGATCGGGCGTACCGATCTGCTGGACATCCTGCCGGGTGAAACCGCCAAGCAGCAGCATCTCGACCTGACGCCGTTGCTGGGCAGCGACCACATTCCGGCCGACAAACCGCAGTTCAGCCAAGTCGAGCGCAACCCGCCGTTCGACAAGGGCCTGCTGGCCGAGAAAATGGTTGAACTGGCGATCACCGCCATTCAGGCCAAGAGCGGCGGCGACTACGAACTGGACATCTGCAACTGCGACCGCTCCATCGGCGCGCGGATTTCCGGCGAGATCGCCAAGCTCCACGGCAACCAGGGCATGAACGACGCGCCGGTGACCTTCCGCTTCAAGGGCACGGCAGGGCAGAGCTTTGGCGTGTGGAACGCCGGCGGCCTGAACATGTACCTGGAAGGCGACGCCAACGACTACGTCGGTAAAGGCATGACCGCCGGCAAGCTGGTGATCGTGCCGCCCAAAGGCAGCCCGTTTAAAACCCAGGACAGCGCCATCATCGGCAACACCTGTCTGTACGGCGCGACGGGCGGCAAGCTGTTCGCGGCGGGCACGGCGGGTGAGCGTTTCGCGGTGCGCAACTCTGGCGCCCACACCGTTGTGGAAGGCACGGGCGACCACTGCTGCGAATACATGACCGGCGGTTTCGTCTGCGTGCTGGGCAAAACCGGCTACAACTTCGGCTCAGGCATGACCGGCGGCTTCGCGTACGTGCTTGATCAGGACAACACCTTCGTAGATCGGGTCAACCACGAGCTGGTCGAGATTCAGCGCATCAGCGGTGAAGCGATGGAAGCCTATCGCAGCCACCTGGAGCGTGTGCTGGCCGAATACGTGACCGAAACCGACAGCGAGTGGGGCCGCAATCTCTGGGAAAACCTGGACGACTACCTGCGCCGCTTCTGGCTGGTCAAGCCGAAGGCCGCGAGCTTGAAGTCGCTGTTGTCCAGCACCCGCGCGAATCCGCAGTAAAGCAGCCACAAGCTGCAAGCTTGAAGCGTCAAGCGTGCAGCTTCGTGGGTCGACAGAATTTGATTTTCTTGCAGCTTGAAGCTTATCGCTTGAAGCTGCCGCGAAGAGGCTCCAAATGGCTGAACGTCTCAGTAACGACTTCCAGTTCATCGAAGTCGGGCGTAAAGACCCGAAAAAGAAACTGCTGCGTCAACGCAAGAAAGAGTTCGTTGAAATCTACGAACCCTTCAAGCCTCAGCAGTCGGCCGATCAGGCGCACCGCTGCCTGGGTTGCGGCAACCCGTACTGTGAATGGAAATGCCCTGTGCATAACTTCATTCCCAACTGGCTGAAGCTGGTGGCTGAGGGCAACATCCTCGCGGCCGCCGAGCTGTCGCACCAGACCAACACCCTGCCGGAAGTCTGCGGCCGCGTGTGCCCACAGGATCGTCTGTGTGAGGGCGCGTGTACCCTCAACGACGGCTTTGGCGCCGTCACCATCGGCTCGGTCGAGAAGTACATCACCGACACGGCCTTCGCCATGGGCTGGCGTCCGGACATGTCCCGCGTGGTGCCAAACGGCAAGCGCGTGGCCATCATCGGCGCAGGCCCGGCAGGTCTGGGCTGCGCTGACATTCTGGTGCGCGGCGGCGTGAAGCCTGTGGTGTTCGACAAGAACCCGGAAATCGGCGGTCTGCTGACCTTCGGCATTCCCGAGTTCAAGCTCGAGAAGAGCGTGCTGAGTAATCGCCGCGAAGTGTTCACCGGCATGGGCATCGAGTTCCGCCTCAATACCGAGATCGGCAAGGACATCACCGTCGAGCAGTTGCTGGAAGAGTACGACGCGGTGTTCATGGGCATGGGCACGTACACGTATATGAAGGGCGGCTTCCCCGGTGAAGACCTGCCGGGCGTGCACGATGCGCTGGACTTCCTGATCGCCAACGTCAACCGCAACCTGGGCTTTGAAAAGTCGCCGGAAGATTTCGTCGACATGAAGGGCAAGAAGGTCGTGGTACTCGGCGGCGGCGATACGGCGATGGACTGCAACCGCACGTCGATCCGTCAGGGCGCCAAGTCAGTGACCTGCGCCTATCGCCGGGACGAAGAAAACATGCCGGGTTCGCGCAAGGAAGTGAAGAACGCCAAGGAAGAAGGCGTAAGGTTTCTGTACAACCGCCAGCCCATCGCCATCGTTGGCGAGGATCGTGTCGAAGGCGTAAAAGTCGTCGAAACGCGTCTGGGCGAGCCTGATGCGCGCGGCCGTCGCAGCCCCGAGCCGATTCCGGGTTCCGAAGAGATCATCCCGGCGGACGCCGTGGTCATCGCGTTCGGTTTCCGTCCAAGCCCGGCATCGTGGTTCGATCCGCAAGGTATCCAGACCGACAGCCAGGGCCGCGTCGTGGCGCCGGAGCAGGGCCAGTTCAAACACCAGACCAGCAACCCGAAGATCTTCGCCGGCGGCGACATGGTGCGCGGGTCCGATCTGGTGGTGACAGCCATCTTCGAAGGCCGCAATGCGGGGGAAGGGATTCTGGATTATCTGGGCGTCTGATGACGCCAGCGGCAAGCTGCAAGCTGCAAGCGGTAAGCTCCAAGCCACAAGCTTAAGGCAGACGCTGATCTGTTTTTACTTGAAGCTTGCGGCTTGAAGCTCGCAGCTGCATTCATGCGACAAATCGCCCCGATAAATAAATGGCACGGCACCGACCGTGCCTTTTGCGTTGGTGTCTGAGAAAATGCCCGCACTTTTTTTCCGGATGCCGACATGACTGCCCTGAAGAACGACCGTTTCCTTCGCGCCCTGCTCAAGCAGCCTGTTGACGTCACGCCTGTATGGATGATGCGCCAGGCTGGCCGCTATCTCCCGGAGTACCGCGCCAGTCGCGCCAAGGCCGGAGACTTCATGAGCTTGTGCATGAACCCGGCGTTCGCCTGTGAAGTTACCCTGCAGCCCCTTGAGCGCTATCCGCTCGACGCCGCCATTCTGTTCTCCGACATCCTCACCGTTCCCGACGCCATGGGCCTTGGCCTGTACTTCGAAACCGGCGAAGGTCCGCGCTTCCGCAAAACTGTCACCACCCTGGCTGACATCGAAGCGCTGCCGATCCCTGACGCCCAGAAAGACCTCGGCTATGTCATGGACGCAGTCAGCACCATTCGCCGCGAACTCAACGGCCGCGTACCGCTGATCGGTTTCGCCGGGAGCCCGTGGACCCTCGCGACCTATATGGTTGAAGGCGGCTCGTCCAAGGACTTCCGCAAATCCAAGGCGATGCTCTACGACAACCCGCAGGCCATGCACTTGTTGCTCGATAAGCTCGCGCAGTCGGTGACGGCTTACCTGAACGGCCAGATTCTCGCAGGCGCGCAAGCAGTGCAGATCTTCGACAGCTGGGGCGGGAGCCTTTCGGCCGCGGCGTATCAGGAATTCTCACTGGCTTACATGCGCAAGATCGTCAACGGGCTGATCCGTGAGCGCGACGGTCGCAAAGTGCCGGTCATCCTGTTCACCAAGGGCGGCGGCATGTGGCTGGAAAGCATCGCCGACGCCGGCGCCGATGCGCTGGGCTTGGACTGGACCTGCGACATCGGCGAAGCCCGCCGGCGCGTCGGCAACAAAGTGGCGCTGCAGGGCAACATGGACCCGACCGTGCTCTACGCCAACCCAAACGCCATCCGCCAGGAAGTCTCGAACATCCTCGCCAGCTACGGCAGCGGCACCGGCCACGTCTTCAACCTCGGCCACGGCATCACCCCCGAAGTCGACCCGGCCAACGCCGGCGCCTTTATCGAAGCGGTGCACGAAATGTCGGCCAAGTACCACCAGTAAGCGCTTTGCAGCTATGAAAACGCCCGGCACATGCCGGGCGTTTTTGTGTGGGGTTCAGGCTGCAGTAATCGTCGGTGCGATATACAACGGCGTTATGGGCGGCTGCTCCCGGTGCTCGGCCTGCCAGAGGTCGTGGCTCATCTGCAATGCCAGCCACATTCGTGCAGTGCTCAGACCGGCGCGTTCCAGTCGGACGGCCAGATCTGGACTAACCGGAGCGCGGCAATTGATGACCCGGGACAACATTTCACGTGAAAAATGGAGCCGTCGCGCCATTTCGGCAATCTTGATGTTCATCTCCGGCAGCATCTCCTGGAGCATTTCGCCAGGGTGGGGAGGGTTGTGCATTCTCATGCAGGAGTCCTTTTTCTTGTTGGGCTGTATAGCTTGCGGTGAGCTCCGATTGCGAACACTCAGCGCGTGCCGTCAGTGAGAGTGGCTGTGAACGCAAATGTAGGACTGGCTTTAGCCGGGAATACGTCAGGCGTCACAATACAAAATTGACGGCGCACATAAGGGCCTCTTCCCGGCTGAAGCCGGTCCCACTAAAACAGCGCGCGCATTGCCCGAGATGGTGCTTTCCCACGCGGAGCATGGGAACCATCAATACCAAGCTTTGTGCACGGAGTCTCTTTTAACGAATGCCCGATGTGACCCTTGCCTCAAACCTGCACATTCACTGCCAACGGCTTCACTTTCGCCAGTTTCAGCGCCACGGCGAGGGCTATCAGCAGTAGGGCGCCGATGAAGGCGCCGATGCCGTTCCAGCCGGCGTAGTGCCAGAACACACCGCCGCCGGTGCCGGCGACGCTGGAGCCTACGTAGTAGCTGAACAGGTACAACGACGATGCCTGGCCTTTGGCTTTGATGGCGCGGCGGCCGATCCAGCTGCTGGCGACGGAGTGGGCGCCGAAGAAGCCGAAGGTGAACATCAGTACGCCGACGATCACCACCACCAGTGGGGTGAACATGGTCAGCGTCACGCCGACAAACATCAGCACGATCACGGCCCACAACACGTTGCGTCGGCCCAGTTGGTCGGCCAGTGCGCCGATCTTCGCCGAGCTGTAGATGCCCGACAGGTACACCACCGAGAACAAGCCGACCACGGCCTGGCTCAAGTTGTACGGGTCGGCCAACAGGCGGTAGCCGATGTAGTTGAACAGCGTCACGAACGCGCCCATCAGCAGGAAGCCTTCGAGGAACAGCCATGGCAGCCCGGCATCACGGAACTGCAGGACAAAACCTTCCAGCAGGCTGCGGCCATTGAGCGGACGGGCGCGGAAGTTGCGCGACGGCGGCAGGATTTTCCAGAACACGCCCGCCGCGCCCAGCGCAATGATGCCCATGATCAACAGTGCCGTGTGCCAGCTGACGTAATCGCTCAGGACCCCGGTGATCACCCGGCCGCTCATGCCGCCAATGGCGTTGCCACCGATGTACAGGCCCATCGCCAGGCCGATGTGCTGCGGGTGGATCTCCTCGCTGAGGTAGGTCATGGCGACGGCGGCGAGTCCGCTCAACGACAAGCCCACGAACGCCCGGGTGATCAGTACGCCTTCCCAAGTGGGCATCAGTGCGCTGGCGATGGTGAAAAGGGCAGCCGAGAACAACGAGAACACCATGACCGACTTGCGCCCGAGGCGGTCTGAGATGGGGCCGGTAATAAGCAGTCCTATTGCCAGCATCGCGGTGGACACCGACAGGATCATGCTGCTCTGGGCGGCGTTGATGGAGAAGTCCCGCGACAGCACCGGCATCATCGGTTGCACGCAGTACAGCAGCGCAAACGTCGCGAAGCCACCGGAGAACAGCGCTAATACGGTACGAATGAAAGCAGGCGTGTCCTTCTCGATGTAGGTATCGCCCAAAGGGATGGCTGCTGTGGCGAACTCGGCAGGCGCGGCGGCGGATGCAGCAGTATTCACGATTGACCTCAGACGGGAGAGCGGACGCAGTGACGAAAGAATATAGCCGGCTAACGATTGCTTCCAATATATTGTTCGACCTGTTTGATAGGTTTAACGACCCAATGGAATCGCCATGGAATTGCGTCATCTGCGTTACTTCATTGCCGTTGCTGAGGAGCTGCACTTTGGCCGTGCCGCGCAGGCCCTCGGTATCTCTCAACCGCCGTTGAGTCAGCAGATCCAGGCGCTGGAGCAAGAGCTCGGCGCGCGTCTGTTTGAGCGGACCAATCGGCGGGTGGAGCTGAGCGAAGCGGGCCGGTTGTTCCTTGACGAAGCACGGCTGGTGCTGGCGCAGGTTGAGAAGGCTTCGGACGTGGCCCGGCGTGCGCAGCTGGGGGAGCTGGGCGAATTGAAGATAGGCTTCACGGCGTCCGCACCGTTCACCTCAAGCATCCCGCAGGCCATCTTCGCGTTTCGCCAGCGTTACCCCGCGGTGCATCTGGCGCTTCAGGAAATGAGCAGCCGGGAAGTTGCCGAGCGGCTTGAGAACGAGTCGATGCAAGTGGGCATCATGCGGCCCCTGCCGTTGCCGGATTCACTGGTCGCCGTGGAGCTGCTCCACGAACCGTTGGTGGCGATATTGCGCTCGGACCATCCGCTGGCCGAAGGCTCGGAACGCGGTATTCATCTGCGTGAACTGGCCAGTGAACCGTTTGTGTTCTTCCCGCGCAGCTACGGCAGCGGGCTTTACGCACAGTTGCTGGATCTGGCGCGGGAGGCGGGCTTCAGCCCGTTGTTTACTCAGGAGGCGGGTGAGGCGATGACCATCATTGGTCTGGTGGCAGCTGGGCTGGGCGTGACGGTGCTACCGGCGTCGTATCAACGCATGCGCATCGACGGGGTGGTGTACCGAACCCTTCTGGATGCGCAGGCGACGTCAGCGGTATGGTTGGTGCAGCGCAAGGATCAGAAATCCCCGATGGCCAAGGCGTTTGTCGAACTGGTGACGCGCAAGGCGGGGTAACTGATCCGGAGCGGGTGGGATTGTGGGAGTGAGCTTGCTCACGAAGACTCAGGTGGGTTCGCCGATGATTTGTCGGTTGAACCGCCCTCTTCGCACGCTAACTCGCTCCACAACGTAACCGTGCAAGCCAGTGAACCACGCGAGACGCGTTAACTCACTGGCAAAAACTTACTGCACCTTCGCCAGATCACCCTTCAACGCAACGCCTGCCATTATGGCGCCAGCGTGGCACTCATAGGTGGCCGGGTCTTTGCGTTCGATCTTTTTGTAGTAGCTGGCGATGTTGACCACTGCGTTGGCGCCTGCGCCTTTTGCGGCCTCATTCAGTTGCAGGATCGCGGACTGCAAGACCCATTCGCAGGCGTCGTTGTCACTCTTGTTGAAAGCGTTGGTTTTCTTGTTGGTCACCACATTCGGCGACAGCACGGACACCTTGCCTTTTGGCTGTACGCCAGCGAGATAGAACTTCACGCTGCCGTCGAGTTTTTTCTCCTGGGTCATCTGCGCGACCACCTTGTCGAACGGTAGATACAGCGCCGTGTCCCGAGCCTGGCTGATGCCCGGCAGTGTGCACAAAACGACGGCGGCCGTTGCTGCCCAGACTTTCAATTTCATGGTGTCGCTCCTTGAGGTGTTTAACGGGTGTAGAAGATCAGTGGAGTGCCCCGTCGGGAGCGTTTTCCGTTGCGCCGGCGGGTTGAACGAATTACGGGGTCAAGACCAACGCCGGAAAATCAACGACGTGTTGACCCCGCCGAAAGCAAAATTGTTGTTCATCACGAACTCGTGGCTCATGTGGCGCGGCTCGCCGCGCAGGTAGTCCAGCTCGCCGCAGCGACTGTCGACCTCGTCGAGGTTGAGCGTGTGGATGTAGCGGTCGCGGTTCATCATTTCGATGCTGAACCAGGACTCCAGCGCACCGCAGGCGCCGAGGGTGTGACCCAGGAAACTCTTCTGCGAACTGATCGGCATGCGCGAGCCGAACAGGCTCTGGGTGGCGAGGGTCTCGGCGATGTCGCCCTGTTCCGTTGCCGTGCCGTGGCCGTTGACGTAACCGATGGCCTCGGGCGGCAGACCCGCGTCTTCCAGCGCCAGTTCCATGGCCCGGCGCATGGTGACCTGCTCGGGGCGGGTGGTGTGCACGCCATCGGCGTTGCTGCCAAAGCCGACGACCTCGGCGTGAATCTTCGCCCCCCGCGCCAGCGCATGTTCCAGCTCCTCAAGCACCAGCATGCCGCCGCCTTCGCCGATCACCAGACCATCGCGCCCGCTGTCGTAAGGGCGAGGGCTGGTGTGCGGCGCATCGTTTTTCAGGCTGGTCGCGTACAGCGCGTCGAACACCATGGCCTCGGTGGGACAAAGCTCTTCGGCACCACCAGCGAGCATCAACGGCAGACGCCCGAACTTGATTGCTTCATAGGCATAGCCCACGCCCTGGCTGCCGCTGGTGCAGGCACTGGAAGTCGGGATCAGGCGGCCGGTGAGGTTGAAGAAGATGCTGATATTCGCCGCCGTGGTGTGCGGCATCATGCGCACATACGAATTGGCATTGAGGCCTTCGGCCACGGAATTCAGCAGCATGTTGCCGAAGGCCTTGATCTCGTCGGTGCTGCCGGTGGACGAACCGCAGGCCACGCCCATGCGCCCGTCACGAATGATCGGATCGCCCAGCAAGCCCGCGTCACGCAGCGCCTGTTCGGCGGCGCCGACCGCCAGTCGCGACACCCGGCCCATGCTGCGCAGTTGCTTGCGCGTCCAGTATGAGGGCACCGCGAAATCATCGATGGGTCCGGCCAGACGGGTGTTGAGTTCGGTGAAGCGATCCCATTCGTCCATGCGCCGGATGCCGCTGCGATTGCCACTGAAATTGGCCTCGATGCTGGCCCAGTCGCTGCCCAGTGACGTAATGCCGGCCATGCCGGTGACGACGACGCGTTTCATCAGCACAGGCCTCCGTTGACGGCCAGCACCTGGCGGGTGATGTAGGACGCTTCCGCCGACATCAGGAAATTCACGGCGCCAGCGACTTCTTCCGGGGTGCCCATGCGCTGCGCGGGGATCATCTTCATCAGTTCATCGACCGGCACGTTTTCGTCGAGCATGGCCGTGTCGATAAGCCCCGGCGCAACGCAGTTAACGGTGATTTTGCGTTTGCCCAGCTCGATCGCCAGCGCCTTGGCCGCGCCGATGACGCCAGCCTTCGAGGCGCTGTAGTTGACCTGGCCGCGATTGCCGATCAGCCCGGACACGGACGTGATACAGACGATGCGTCCGGCGGCGCGGCGACGGATCATCGGCATCATCACCGGGTGCAGCACGTTGTAGAAGCCGTCGAGGTTGGTGCGGATGACCATGTCCCAGTCGTCATCGGTGAGCGCCGGAAACGCGCCGTCCCGGGTCAGGCCGGCGTTACAGACCACGCCGTAATAGGCGCCGTGGGTTTCGACGTCGGCTTCAAGGATGACCTTGCACGCAGCACGGTCGGCGACGTCGAATTGCAGAACGCGCGCCTGACGCCCGAGCGCCTCGACTTCACGCTGCACGGCGTCAGCTTCGGCCCGGCCACTGCGGCAGTGCAGGACGATGTCGTAGCCGGCCCGGGCCAGGCGCAGCGCGATGGCGCGACCGATACCGCGGCTTGAGCCTGTGACCAGAATTGAGTCAGTCATGTGCGGCTCCTTCGGCCAGATAGCTCGCCGATTGTGGCGGGCAATAAACATTGAGTCGGGCGCTGACCTGAATGCCGGCACCGCTCAGAGAACACTCGAACACGCCCATGCCGCTGTCGTCCTGCAAGGACCGCCGCGCATGAATGGTCAGCTCGCTGCCAACCGGAAAGTGCTCGACGTTGCATTCGAATTTGCGTGTGCCCAGCAGAAACCCCAGCTCAACCGGGTCACCCTTCACCCGTGCCTGACAGCCGGCAAACGCCGCGACGCTTTGCGCCATGAGTTCGATGCCGACCCAGGCCGGCATGCTCCCGTCAGGGCGATTGAAAAGCCCGCCGGGCCGAACGATGACGCGGGTGTGAATCTGCTCTTCGTCGAACGACAGCACTTGGTCGATGAGTACCATGTCGCCGGCGTGGGGCAGTAAATCAGCCGGAGGCCACGGGCATGAAGGTGCAGCGGTCATGGCTGCTCCCCGATGATCAGGCTGACGTTGTTGCCGCCGAAGGCAAAGGAGTTGCTCATCATCCGGCGCGGTGAATCAGGCTGAAGGGCTTCGTTTGCCTTGACCCAGTTCAGCCCGGGCAGGCCTGTATCGGCCTCGCCATCCCACACATGAGGCGGCAGTTGCCCCTCGGTATTTTCAGGGGCGAGTGCCAGCCAGCAGAACGCGGCTTCCAAGGCCCCGGCGGCCCCCAAGGTGTGCCCGCTCATGGGTTTGGTGGACGAGCACGCCACGCCATCGGGGAAGACGGCGTTGACCGCGAGACTTTCCATCGCATCGTTGTGCTGGGTCGCGGTGCCGTGCAAGTTGAGATACGCGATGTCCGTGGGCGCCAGGCTGGCGATGGTCAGCGCCTTGGTCATGGCGTCTCGCGCACCGCGGCCGCTGGGCTCGGGGGCGGAAATATGGTGCGCATCCGAACTGGCCCCGGCGCCCAGCAAGGCAATGCGGTGGTCGTTCGCTGGCTCGCGGGTCATCAGAAACAGCACGGCCGCTTCGCCGATATTGATGCCGTTGCGATTGCGCGAGAACGGGTTGCAGCGCTCGTTCGCCACCGCTTCAAGGGACGAGAAGCCATTGATGGTCAGCTTGCAAAGGCTGTCGACGCCCCCGCACAAAACCGCGTCGCACAGGTTCATATCAAGCAGCCGACGCGCACTGAGCAGGGCGCGGGCGCTGGAGGTGCAGGCGGTGGAAATCACGTAGGCCGGGCCGCTGAGGTCCAGCCACGACGCGAGGAAGTTGGCCGGAGCGCTGAGCTCCTGCTGGCGATAGTCGTAGCTGTCCGGAAAGGTCTGATCGGCCAGGTAGCTGGCGATCCCGCGGCTCGCTTCGTCGATGCCCGAGGTGCTGGTGCCCAGAATCACGCCGATGCGGCCACGACCATAGCGGGTGATCGCCTGCTGAATGTCAGGCTCGATCTGGAGGGCGGCGGCGAGCAGCAGCTGGTTGTTGCGGCTGCTTTGTTGACCGAGCGTCGCAGGGATCGTCGGCAGCAGGCTCTTCACGCCGGCCACGGGCAGCGAGCGTTCGGGTATCCAGCCGCTTTCCGAGCGCATGCATGAGGTGTCCCCGGCGAACAGCGTCCGGGCCACGCTCTGGCGGTCGTCCCCTAGCGCGCAGATCAACCCCAGAGCATTGAGGTATGCCGTCATTGACTCGCCTTGCCTTCGAGCGGACTGACGACGTATTTCAGTTCGCCGCTTTCCATGCTGATCTTGAAGACGCCCTCGGAGGCGTAATCGACGAACCAGCGATCATCCAGGCTGCGCCCATACGGACGCAGCTCGACGCCGGGGTATTCAAAGCGCACTTCTTTCAGTGACGTCAGGGCAAACAGCACGGCCGCGAACAACTCGCGCGCTTCAGGATTCGGCGGCAGCAGACCGTCGGCCTTCCAGCGATCTTCGCGAAGCTGCTGACGCGCAACGGGAATACCGAGGGGGTCCATCAACGAGAAGCGCAGGCCGTGGCGTTCCTTCTGGATCACCATCAGCCAGTCCTGGCGCTGGCCGGCCTGTTCGCGCTGCACATGCAGCTGCACCGGGAATTTGATGTGGGGCGTTTGCGCAGGGAGCGGCGCATGGCTGGCGCAGCCACTCACCAACAGGACGCAGAGCAGCAGAAAGGCGCGAATCATGAGGCTTTACCTTCTATGGGGGCCGAGAGAGGTTTGCGTGCGACGACATTGATCAGCGTCTCTTCACGTTCCCCAAAGGGCTTGGGTTTGACCAGTTTCAAACGTTCCAGCAGACCGAAATCTTTGGCCCGGCTCCACCAGAGGTAGGGGTACGAAACGTTGTGCGCAGTGAAATGAAAACCTTCATTGCCCAGCATGTCCAGGTATTGCGCGGCGCTTTTCTGCACATGCATCGGATGGCGGAAGAGCCAGCGAATCACCCATGTGTCGATGTAGGCCTCGGTGGACTCGGCGAACAGCAGATAGCCGCCGGGCTTGAGCACCCGATAGAATTCGGCGAGGGACATTTCCTGCTCGACCAGATGATGGAACGTCTGGTGGCAGAAGACCATGTCGACGCTCGCGTCCGCCAGTGGCAAGTCTGCGCAATCGCTGCCGATCAGCTCGACGTTCAACCCGCGACGCCTGGCCTCTTCAGCGCTGAGTTGCAGGCTGAGCGGGTCGGCGTCGATGCCTAAAATTTTCGCCGGGGTGAAAGCAGTGTGCAGGTACTGAAACGACTTGCCCTGCCCGCAACCGGCGTCCAGCACCACCGGGCTCTCCGGCAGCGGTTCACTGAACAGGCTGCGCAGGTCGTCGATGGCCACCCGCAAAACGCGGTGCTGCCACGTGTGACTGCGCAGAAAAAGAAAGCCCAGGCGCGTCTCTTCGACGTAGCTATCGCTGAAATACTGGCCGCTCATGGCCGTGGGCTCGCGCAGATTTCGGCGAGCATGCGCAGGCGACGCTTGGGCTCGGCGACGAACGGGTTGCGCTCATCCCACGCGTACCCGGCCAGGATCGAACTGATCATGCGGCGTATGTCGGGTCGGCTGTCCGGATAGAAAATCACGTCCTGAAAACTGCCCTCGTACCAGCCTTCGACGTAGGCACGGAACGTGTCGACGCCGCGTTTCAGCGGCGTGGCGAACTCGCTTTCCCAGTCAACGGGCTCGCCTTGCAGCTGGCGATGAAGCACTCCGGCCGCCGTGCTCGCCGAGCGCATGGCGATGGTGACGCCAGACGAAAATACCGGATCAAGGAATTCAGCCGCATTGCCGAGCAGGGCGAAGCCTTTGCCGTGCAGGGTTTTGACGTTCGCCGAATACCCGCCGATGCTACGCGCCGGGGTGTCCCAGACAGCGTTTTGCAACACGCGGCTCAGGCTTGGGGTCTCGTCGATGAACGCGCGCAGACAGGCGTCGAGGTCATCGGGCTTGTCCACGAAGCGCTCGGCGGACGCCACGACGCCCACCGAGCAACGACCGTTGCTGAACGGAATAGACCAGAACCACACGTCCTTCAGGGTCGGGTGAACGGTCACCAGAATCTTTTCGCGATCAAAGCGTGGGTCGTCGATGCGGTCTTCAACGTGGGTAAACACCGCCTGACGCAGGGGAAAGTTCGACGGCGCCTCCAGGTCCAGCAGGCGCGGCAGCACGCGGCCATAACCGCTGGCGTCGAGCACGAACGTCGCTTGCACGCGGTAGCCTGTGCCGTCTTCGCGCTGCACGTCGAGGGTCGGCTGCTCGCCGGAGAAGTCGGCGGCGGTGATGGTTTCCCGGTAGCGAACTTCAACGCCCTGGCGCTCGGCCTCGTCGGCGAGCAGTTTGTCGAAGTCGGCGCGCTGCACCTGAAAGGTCGTGGGCTTGCCGTTGCTGAAGGTGTCGCCGAAGTCGAAGGCGCTGTATTGCTCACCGCAGGCGAACGCCGCACCGTTTTTCATCTGGAAACCAGCGGCGTTGACCGCTTCCAGCATGCCCGCTTCTTCGACGAAATCCAGACAATGGGACAGCAGGCTCTCGCCGATGGAGAAGCGCGGAAACTGCTGGCGCTCGATGATCAGCACATCGTGGCCCTGACGTTTGAGCAACGCAGCGGCGATGGCTCCGGCTGGACCGGCACCGATCACGACGATCTGGCGACATTCCATTTCAGCTATTGGCACAAGGTTTCCTTTTCGAGTGTTCGACGACATCGACGTCATGCAAATCAAGAGGGCGATTCATGCCCAGGAGGGCAGGCAATAGGGTGGCGATCAGGCTCATGAGCATCAGCGCGAAATACAGCGACGGGCTGATCAGCCCTTGTTGCAACAGCAGATTGAGAAAGACGATTTCGCTGAGGCCACGGATGTTCAGCAGCAGGGCTTCCTTCCAGCGCACGGCACCCGCAAACGACGGCGCCGCCCAGCGCACGCCGATCCAGTTGCCCAGCAGTTTGCTGGCGATTGGCAGCCCGATCAGCGCCAGCAGATTCAATCCGCCCAGTTCGCCGATGGCGCTGTGAATATTGATCTGGACGATGCCGAACGTGAGGATCAGCGGGATCGCCACGTAGTGCTGCAGCGCCTTGAGCCAGGCGGCTTTCAGCGGCAGCGCAAAGGGTTGCTTGAGCGCGTTCATGCACAGCAGATAGCCGATGCCGACGATGAGCGCGTTGAGGCGGTAGTGCTCGGCGACCATCAGCAGCAGAAAGAAAACAGCCCCATAAACCTGTGGCTGGCGAACCCGCAGCAGCCATAACAGCAGCGGCACGCCGGCGAGCAGCAACGGGATAATCAGACTGGTCAGGTGCAGGCTGCCCTGGGCCAGCCCGAACAGCCCCCAGCAGGCCAGATCGATCAGGATCGCCGTCTGCACCAGACGTCGCGTGGCGTGCAGCGGGTAGCCGATGTGATTGAGATAGAGATACAGCACCGGAATGGCGGTGATGGCGAACACCAACCCCAGCGCCAGGCTGCTTAGCCAGCTCGATGCCGGCAAAAGCCACACGGCGCAGGCCATGCCGCAGAGAAAGGGTACGCAGAAGCTGGGCAGCGCGACTTTGAGGCTCTGCGGGTCGAGGCGCACATCGATCACGTCGCTGAGGATGTGACCGAGCACGACCGCGAAGCTCACGCCGTACAGGGTTTTCAGCCAGACCGGCGAGACCAGTTGCGCGCCGGTGAGCTGCCACTGCGCTTCGACGAGGAACAGCATCAGCAGCGGGATGGCAAACGTCGCCAGCAGCAACTGGCTGACGATGGGGATCAGGTTCAGTCGAGCGCCAAGCCGGCCGGCCAGCGCGAACAGCCCGAGCACCAGCGCCCAGAACGCGACAATCATCACGAGCGCGCCCCGTGCTGCCGACCGGCCCAGGGCGCCAGAATGAAGCTGAAGGCCAGACCGAGGCTCACCGACAGCCCGAAATTGCTCACCGCCGGGGTGCTGGAGATCGCCAGCAGACCGAACGACAGCCACGTGGTCGCCGCCGCCAGCAGCGTGCCCAGCAGGCTCACGGCCGCGCCGCCAATCTGCTCGCGCATGAGGATCGCGTAATCGACGCTGATCGCAGTGACCAGCAGCAGACCGAACAGGCTGAACAGGGTCAGCGGCTGACCCAGCCAGCCGAGGCTCGCCAGACTGCACACCGCCGCGAGCAACGGCAGGGCAATCACCCGCAGCGCCCCGCGCAGACCGAATGGCAAAATCAGCAGCAGAACGATCAGCACGCAGGACGCCAGCTTGAGTTCGGCGGCGCTGATCTGGGTGGCGGCAAACACCTTGTTCAGGTCGCCAAGACGGTCCACCAACTGGACGCCCGGAAGGTCCTGCGCCTGCACGCGGAGCAGCGCCGCATCGTTCAGGCCCTGCAGGCTGACGATTCCGGCCACGCCTTGATCGTTGCTGCCCAGCCACAGCAGGCGCCAGGGTTCACCCAAAGGTCCGCCCAGCACATCGTCGATGCCCTGAACGGGAAGGGCGCGCAGGTTTGCCAATTCGTTATCAAGCACCTCCGGTGGCACACCCAGCGCTAACAGCGGCTGCCAGTGCGCAGGCAGCGTGTCGAGGGCGGCGCGCGCAGCCTGTTGTTCAGCGGGCGTCGCCACCAATTGGTTGAGTGACAGATAACCCTGCAGCTTGCCTTGAGTGACCAGTTGATCAAGTCGCTGGCTCAGCGCGGTCTGACGCTCCAGCAGTTGCTGCTGATCGGCGGCGCGCACCAGGAAGAACTGGCTGGTAGGTTGATAACCGGTGATGCGCGCCACGGATCTGGCCTCGTCGGTCAGGCTTTGTGGCGCGGCGATCCATTGGCGGATGTCGTTCTTGGTGGTCAGCTGTAGCAGGCCTGCTGCGCAAAAAATGAGCAACGCCCCCAACAGCACCGGCGTGCCCACTCGAGTGAGCAGTCTGGCGCGTGCGTTCATCAAGGCTTCAGCGATCTTCAGTGGCCATTGCGCAGGTCGCAACTCGACACCGTTGAGCAGCGCCGGCAGCAGGCACACCGCCGTCAGATAAGCGCCAACCAGACCGGCCGCCGAGAACACGGCGATCTGGGTCAGGGCCGGGAAGGGTGTCCAGGCGAGGGCCAGATAGCCAATGCAACTGGTGGCCAGACTCAGGCTCAGACCCGATAGCGTCAGGCGCAACGCCGGCCAGCTGCGCCAGGGTTTCAGGCTCCAGCTTTTCGAGAGGTAGTGCAGCGGATAGTCCACCGCCACGCCGATCAGGCTTGAGCCCAGCACCAGCGTCATGACGTGCATCTTGCCAAACAGCGCAACGCAGGCCGTGGCGCCGAACAGCATGCCGACCATCACCGGAACGAACGCCAGCAACACGCGCCAGCGTTTGAACGCCAGCAGCAGCAGCAACAGGATGCCCAGCGTGGCACCGCCGCCGACCCAGGTGATTTCCCGGGTAGCCTGTTGCTGGCCGTGGGCGGCGTACAAGAGTCCGCTGGCCGCCAGTAATTGTGCGTCTCTGGCGCTCGCCTGTTGGCGCGCCTCGTCCAGCAGCGCTGAGACGTGCAGCGGCAGGCGCATGTCGAAGGCGTCGGCGCGGGTCCGGGCGCGCAGCAGCACCCAGCTCTTGCCGTCGGCCTTGGCGATCAGCGCGCCGCTGCCAATGTCCAGTTGCACCGAGCCGTGCATGGGCTGGCCGTTCTGGATGCGCCCTGTCAGCCCGAGCCAGTCTTCCTGGCTGGGGACAAGACTGAAACCGCCAAACGGATCGAACAGGCTTTGTACGCGCTGTTGAATAAAACCTTCCGGATGCTCGATGAGTTCGGTGCGGTCCTTGGGCGGCAGCATCGCCAGACGACCTTTGAGCAGTTGCTCACGCAGCGCCGGAAGATCGGCCTGCACGTTCCACTGGACCTTTTCGAAGAGCCCACTAGCCTGCCATTTGTCGCTCAACTGCCGCGCCAGCTCGACGGCCTTTTCGGCATCGGCGTGACCCACCAGCACCAGCATCTCGCGGTTCATCGGCTCCTGAATGCGTTGTTCGGCGCGCAGCTCCAAGGCATCCGGCGTGGTGCCGGGGACCAGTTCCATGAGGTTGGCCGACAGCGGCGCGCCATGACGCCATTGCCAGCCGGCGAGTGCGAGCACGGCCAGCAAGGCAATCAGGAAAAGGCGCGGCAGCAGGCGTTCAATCGGCAAAGTCAGCGCGCTCCGAATCGCTCAGCGGTTGGGCGCTGGAGCTGTCGATCATCTTCAGCAGCGTGCTGTCGCCCTGGGTTTCAAGCAGCTCGATACGTTGCACCAGTGCGCCGCCATTGATGTTGATCTGGTTGAACACCTGTTTCAGCAACATCGAGCGCGGCACCAGGGTCAGTTGCCAGGCCTGGGCGTCGCCGCTCAACTGCACGTCGAAATCACGCTGCAGGCCGCTGCTGTCACCTTGTAAAACGGCGAGAAACAGCCGGTTCTGCTCGGCGCCTGCGCTTTTGCCCGGCAGCATCTGCCAGCTGCCATCGGCATCGCGGCGGGCGATGCCGGCGGCGGTGATGCGGTAATCCTGTTTCAGCGGCGTATCGAGCAGCCACAGCAGACCTGAATCTTTCGCCAGTACGAAGTCGCCCTTGCTGGTCAGCGGCTGGGGCAGGGCGCGCAGGTGTTTTTCCTGCACGAAGGCGCCATGAATGACGGCAGGTTTGGCCAGTTGATCGCTCAGTTGCTGCAGATCGAAGGCGTGGGCCAGCGAGGTCAGCGTGAGCAGCATCAAGCTGAGGAGGCCTTTAAAGGCACTCATTTCAAAGCCCTCTCGACCGCTTCCACAAACACCGTGGGGCAGGCCAGTTGCATTTCGCGGGTGTTAACGTCGACGGCCACTTGCACGGTGCTGGCGCGGGTCAGGCGCTCGCCGGTCGCGATGTCGGTGATCAGATAATCGATCTTCAAGCGGTTCTCCCACTCCACGAGACTGGCGCGCACGTTGATGCGCTGACCGAACACCGCGCCGCGCACATAGCGCAGTTGCAGATCGATCACCGGCCAGGCGTAACCCGAATCGAGCATGTGCGTGTAGTTGTGGCCGAGCTTGTCGAGGAGCGCGCAGCGCGCCACTTCCAGATACTTCACGTAGTGCCCGTGCCAGACGACGTGCATGGTGTCGACGTCGAAAAACGGCACCAGGATTTCGGTGTCTTCGTGGATCACGCCTTTGCTACGCATGCAGCCTCCAATGTTGTTCGGCGATGCGCTTCAGGCACAGCCGTAGTTCGCCTTCCAGCGCGCGGTCTTCGATCACCGGCGGGAAATCCTCGCGCAGTTGTTCGTGCATGTCCGCAAGGGCCGGTGGAAGCGGGCGCGCATCAGCGTCGCGACTGCGCAACCAGACGCCCTGATTAGCGGCGATCAGCGTGGCGGCGGCGACCTGCTCGGTCAGCTCCAGCACGCGAATGGCGTCGCGGGCGGCGATGGTGCCCATGCTCACCTTGTCCTGGTTATGGCATTCGGTGGAGCGGGAAAACACGCTGGCCGGCATGGTGTTTTTCAGCGCTTCGGCGGTCCAGGCGCTGGTGCCGATCTGCACGGCCTTGAAGCCATGGTTGATCATCGCGCGGTCCGCCGGGGCGCCGGACAGGTTGCTCGGCAGGCCATGGTTGTAGCGCTCGTCCACCAGCAACGCGAGCTGGCGGTCCAGCAGGTCGGCGACGTTGGCAACCAGGTTTTTCAGGCTGTCCATGGCGAAGGCGATGTGACCGCCATAGAAGTGACCGCCATGCAGCACGCGCTCGGCTTCGGCGTCGATGATCGGGTTGTCATTGGCGCTGTTCAGCTCGATTTCGATGAAGCTGCGCAGCCAGTTCAGGCTGTCTGCCAGCACGCCGAGCACGTGGGGGGCACAGCGCAGGGAATAACGGTCTTGCAGGCGATGCAGCGGGGCGGTCGGCGCGTCGATGGCCAGATCCTTGCGCAGCCAGGCGGCCACTTGCATCTGCCCCGGGTGCGGCTTGGCAGCAAACAGGCGCTCGTCGAAATGCTCAGGGTTGCCTTGCAGCGCCACGACGTTCATCGCGGTGATGCGGGTGGCCAGTTGCAGCAGATAATCGGCACGGGCGAAGGCCAGGCACGCCAGACCGGTCATGACCGCCGTACCGTTCATCAAGGCCAGCGCTTCTTTCGGCCGCAGAACCAGCGGATCCCAACCCAGTTGACGATGCACATCGGCGGACTGGCGGCGCTCGCCGTTGAACAGCACCTCGCGCTCGCCGGAAAGTGTCGCCGCGACATACGAGAGCGGCGTCAGATCACCACTGGCGCCCACCGAGCCCTCTTCCGGAATCAGCGGCAGGATGTCGTGGTCAAGAAACGCCTGAAGACGCTCAAGCAACTCGACCCGAACGCCGGACACGCCGTGGCACAGCGAGCGCAGACGCGCGGCCAGCACTGCGCGGGTGGCCTGGGCATCGAGCAACTTGCCAAGCCCGCAACCATGAAAGGTGTACAGATGGCGGGGCAGCGCTTCGACGTGTTGCAGCGGTACCGCCACCACGCACGAATCTCCATAACCGGTGGTTACGCCGTAAATCACGCCTTCCTTGTCCAGCAACGAATCAAGAAACTGCGCGCCCTTGGCGATGCGCTGGCGGTAGGCGCTGTCGTCCTGCAACGCCGTCGGCCGCTGGCGGTTGGCCAGGGCCAGCACGTCTTCGATACGCAGGTGGCCTTCGCCAAAAATAATGGGCTCAGGTGCTTGGTTCGTCATCGGATTTCCAGAACGGGTAGAAGTTGAACCACTGCTGCGGCGCTTGCACGCAGTAGTGCGCCAGACGGTCGGCGTAGCGTTGGGTCCATTGGGTGATCACTTGCTGGCGATCGCTGCGGCGCCATTCGATGGCAGCGGCGAACGGCTCCAGTATCACCCGGTAACCGCTCGCGGCCTTGAGGCAGAAAATCAGGTTGATCGGGCATTTCAGCAAGCCGGCCAGCAGCCACGGGCCCTGGGGGAACGCAGCCTGATGGCCAAGGAAATCGACCCGTGCATTGCGTCCGCCGTGCAGCGGAACCCGGTCGCCGGCGATCGCGAGCCATTCGCCGCGATCCAGACGCTGACTCAACTGCAGCATGATCGCCGGGTCCAGCTCGCTGACCTGGATTAGCCGCAGATTGGTCGCGCCGGCTTCGCCCAGCAGGCGGTTGAAACGCTCGGCGTGCTTGGTGTGCACCAGCACGTTCATGGTGACTTTTTCGCCAAGCTCCGCCAGCGCCCGACAGACTTCAAGGTTGCCCAGGTGCGCGCCGACCAGCATCTGCCCGCGCTCGCCGCGCAGCTGATCACGCAAGTGCGCGTCGTCGATGATTTCAATCTGCTCCAGACCGAGCTTGCCGTTCCACACATCCAGCTTGTCGAGCAGGGCGTCGGCGAAGGCCATGAACTGCCCGAACACGCGCCAGTGCGTGGGCCGCAGCTCTGGCTGCTGGGTCCAGTCCGCCAGGTGCTCTTGGTACTGCCAGGCGCTGCGGCGAGCGCGGCGGCCGAACAGGAAAAAGTACAGCACGATGCCGTGCAGGATCGGGCTGAGCACCCGGCGACCAAGGACCTTCACGCCCCAGGCCGTAAGCTTCATCAGCAGGAAACTGCCGCGTTCTTCGTGGGCCGCCCAGTGCTGCTTTTGATCGGCGTCACTCATGGCAACCACCGCCGCCAGAGGATCAGCGGGAAGCGGCCGAGCATGCCGAAGAACAGCTTGGCGTGCATCTTCGAGATGAGGGCGTTGTCGTGAAACAGCCGAAAATGCGAGAGGCCGTCCTGGGGATAGTGAACCTTGGTCGGCAGCCAGCGCATCGGCTGATTGCGCCACGCCAGGCGCACAAGGATTTCCGGGTCAAAGTCCATGCGCTTGCCCAGATTCACGGTGTCGATCAGGTGCAGCACCGGCTTGAGCGGGTAGACCCGAAAGCCGCACATGGAATCGGGAATCTGCAAAGACAGGCTGTTGATCCAGACCCAGACGTGGGTCAGGTAGCGCGCGTACAAGCGACCTTTGGGCACGCTGGCGTCGTACTGCGGATAGCCGCAGATCAGCGCCGCCGGGTGTTCGCGGGAATGATCGAGAAACACCGCGATGTCGTTCAGATCGTGCTGGCCGTCGGCGTCGACTTGCAGGGCGTGGCTGAAGCCCAGTTTCGACGCTTCACGCAGGCCGGCCATGACGGCGCCGCCCTTGCCCTGATTGATCGCCAGCTTCACCAGGAAGACATTGGCCTGTTGGGCGAGTGATTCAAGCACAGCCGCGCAGGCCGGGCTGCTGGCGTCGTCGACCAGCACGCAGGGCAACCCGGCGTGCAGCAACTCCTGAACCACAGCCGGTACGGCGAGTTCGTGGTTGTAGACCGGGATCACGGCGCAGGGGTTATGCATAAGCGACCTCTTCCTTGAATGTGCAGAGCTCATGCATCCGCGTTCACCAGTAAAATCCGCCCGCTGGAGCAGGCCGCTTCGCCGTTGCGATAGGCAAAATGCAGCTTGCTGCGCTCGGGGTCGAAACGCAGGGTCAGGCTGATGCGATCGCCGGGGCGCACCAGTTGTTGAAACTTCAGCACTTCCATGCCAGCAAAGCGCGGCGGCAGGTCCATCAGACGCTGGGACAGGTTCATCGCCCAGTCGACCTGCACCACGCCGGGCAGAATCGGCGTGCCCGGGAAGTGGCCGGGGAAATGCGCGAGGTCCAGAGGGACGATCAGCTCCAGACGTAACTCGTCGCCGTGTTGCTCCTGGGCAACCAGATCAGGGGCTTGAGTGCGCGGCGACACCAGCAATGTCTCGATCAGCGCTTGCGGCAACTTGCCCTGGGCATTGAGGGGCAGATGGCTCAGCAGTCGCCAGCGGCGGGGCAATGCCAGCGCTTCGCAATGCGGCACCAGATGCTGACGCAACGCCTGAGTCAGCGCCCGCCGACCCTGATTGCGCAGTGCGTGGACGCCGCTGGCGCTCAACACCACCAATGCGCCCAGCGATGCGCGGTTTTCCCGGACCACGCCCAAGCGTGCTTCGCTGACCCATTCATGGGTCGCGAGTGCTTGCTCCAGAAGCGGCAGGGAGATGCGTTTCTCTTCCAGTTTGACGATGCGGTCCAGCCGGCCCAGCAGCTCGAAACGACCGTCTTCCAGAAAGCGCACCGCGTCGGCTGTCTGTTCGACATGGCCGATCGGCAGGTACGGCGACTCGATCCGCAGGGCGCCGTCGTCGTCCTGACCCAGCGTGACATCATCGAAAGCGCGCCACAGCGGGTCGCCCTGGCGCCAGGCGATGCCGCCGGTTTCAGAACTGCCGAGTATTTCGCTTGGCCACTGCCCGAGCCGCTGATGCAGGCACTCTGCCGCGTCAGTCGGCAGCGCGCCGCCGGACGAAAACACACGGCGCACGGCGCTCAGGTGATTCCAGTCGAGATTGTCGCCCATGCGTTTGAGCAGCGCGGGGCTTGCCACCCAGGCGAAGGATTGGTGCTCACGGCTGACGCGTTGCAAGTCTTCGGGAAACGGCAGTTGCTGACGCACGAAGCTGCGTCCGGCGCACAGCGGCCACAGCACCCGAAACAGCAGTCCGTAAATGTGCTGCGCCGCCACGCTGCCGATGATGCAGGCATCGCCCAGGTCGGCGCCCCACAGGCGTTCGAGTGCACTGACTTCGTTGGCCAGCTGTCGCAGGCGCTTCTCGATCAGCTTGGGTTCGCCGCTGGAGCCGGACGTGCACAGGCTCAAGCTGCACTCATCCAGATCGAGCGCGGCGGGAGGAAGCGGGTCGGCGTTCAGTTGATCGAGCCGAGTGTCGTCCGGCAGATCCGTCAGCCACAGGTCGACATGGCCGGCCCAGCGCAGTCTCGTTTGCGCCTGCAAATCGGCCGGCAGCAACACCGCCACGCCGGCTCGCCATGCCGCGAACAATGCGATGGCCAGTTCAGCGGCGTCTTCCAGATGGACTGCCAAACGTGTCACGCCACGTTGCTGCAGCGCGGCGGCGACACGCAGCGCGCGTTCCTGCAACGCGGCATGGCTCAGCGCGGGAGTATGGGCAACGGCGCGCTGTGGATGAGCGTCAAGCAACAGGTGTTCGAGATCGATCCAGCTCATGCCCGCCCCCGGACGCGCTGACGAACGATCCATTCACCGGCGAACAGCAGGCCCATCAAACCGTAGGCGATGAGCCCTGTGTATAACGTCCACCAGCTCAGCGGCGCCCAGAGGGTCAGGGCGGCGGCGACGAAGCCGTTGAACAGAAAGAACAGGCACCAGACGCGGGTGACCTGACGGGTGTAGCGAACCGCAACGACCGGCAAATCGGGCTCTGTCAGGCGTGCCAGTCGCTCGATCAGCGGCATGCCGCGCATCAGGCTCAGTCCGAACAGGGTCAGCATGAAACCGCTGATCAGCACCGGGTACCAGCGCAGCAATTGCGGGCTGTTGAACAACCCGAGCAGCAGGCAAAAGCCCATCGCCGTCAGCGCCATCGACACGCCGCCCGGACGTCCCTCGCTGGTCAGCGCACGCACCCCCCACAGCGCGCCGAGCAGCAGCGCGAATTGCCATGGGGCGAAATGGCCCATGCCGAAGTAGACGGCAAACGGGTACAGGACGCCTGCAAGCACCAGGACCAGGCCAATCAGTCGACTCATGCGGGGCTGTGGACCAGGCGATAGACCGCGTCGACGACATCGCCCACGGTGCGTACCGATTTGAATTCCTCGGCGGCGATCTTCTTGCCGGTCTTGCGCTTGATGTGGTCGATCAGGTCCACGGCATCGATGCTGTCGATTTCCAGGTCCTGATACAGGTTGGCTTCGAGGGTAACGCGCTCGGGTTCGAGCTCGAACAGCTCAACCATCGACGAGCGCAGGGTGTCGAAGATGTCTTCACGGGATTGCATGTTCTGTCCTCAGGCCACTTGGCGCGCGCTGACGAATGCCGCGAGGCTGTCGACGCTGGTGAAGTGATTGCGAGTGTCTTTGGCGTCGGCGTCGATCTTGATGCCGTAGCGTTTCTGGATGGCCAGGCCCAACTCCAGGGCGTCGACCGAATCCAGCCCCAAGCCTTCGCCGAACAGCGTCTGGTCGTTGCCGATGTCCTGGGTGCTGATGTCTTCGAGGCCCAGGGCGTCAATGATCAGCTGTTTAATGTCCTGGTGCAGATCGCTCATCTGTGGCGAGCTCCTTGGTGAAGTGTTGATGCAGATAGTCGTTGAGCTTGCGCGACGCCACAGGGGCCGGGCCAAGCGCGGCGAATGCCGCTGGATCTATATCGTTGCCCACGCGCAGGTGAAAATGCGGGCGGCGCAGGGGAATGCGGTACCACGGCTCGGCTTTGGTCAGCGTGGTCGGCGACACATGGATGGTCACCGGCGTAATGACGTGGGCGCCACGCAGGGCAATGGCCGCAGCGCCGCGATGAAAGGCGGGCGCATGGCCAGGCTGGGTTCGCGTGCCTTCGGGAAAGATGATCAGGGTTTGCCCGGTCCGCAGCAGATGCGCGGCTTGCTCCAGCATGTCGGCGCTGCCGTCGTTGCTGACATACCCGGTGGCCCGGACCGGGCCTCGGGTGAATACGTTCTGCCACAAGCTCTGCTTGACCACGCAATTGGCGTCGCGCACCAGCCCGATGAGAAACACCACGTCGATCAGCGACGGATGGTTGGCGATGATCATTTGCCCGGGGCGGCCCAGACGCTCGGCGCCCTGGATTTCGTAAGTCAGCACGCCAGCGTTGCTCATGATGCGGATAAATGCCCAGAACAGGCGGCTGATGGTCCGGCGGGCGCGGCGTTGGTGGCTGCAGGCATCGCCGGGCAGCAGCGCCAGCAGGGGAAAGACGAACACGCGCAGGCACAACCCGCCCACACCGAACAGGGCAAAGCTCAGGGCCGTGGCCAGCAGGCGCCAGTGATAGGCGTCGCGGCTTTTGCTCAGCGGTTGTGTTGCCAATTCCATAGCCGATTCTTCCAGGGATGTTGCAGAGCGCTCTGTTGTGTCGACAGCGCACGTAAAAGGTTGAGCGCGTGGGGCCATTGGCTGCGCCCGGAATCCGTCTCGGTCGGTTCGCGGGTCATCAACGAAAGCTGCCACTCATCCCCCGGCGTCAGCAGCAGGCCGAGCGCATAGGGAAACGGCACATCGTCGATCCACGGCGCGTAGGCGGCAGGCGGCTGCTCCTCGGTGATCACCAGCAGCACTGCCGGCGCACCGTCTTCAAGGAGGGACGCGGCCTCGACGACGCCATGTTCGAGCCCGTCACCCGCACAGGCCAGGGCCGTCATCTCGCTGGTCTCGCCGCGCAGGATCGACCACAGGCCGATAACGGCGTTGTGCACGGACAGGCTGAACTGAGTGGGCGACAGCGGCTCGTCGTTGGCCAGATCGCTAAGGATGTCGAAGGTTCGGGGCGTTTCGCCGTGCCGCGAGACGAACACCAGCGGCAATCGCTCCAGGCCCTCTGCCAGCGGCCAGCCTACGCTGAAGGCCATGCGGGCCAGACGACTCAACCGGCGGCGTTGCATGGCCGGCAAAAATGAAACGTCTGGCGCTGCATCCGTCGGGGCGGGGATCACGGGTTCGTGGCTCCATTGGCGCCACTCTTCGACAGATGTCAGCCCCGGCGCCCACGCGCGCCACTGTGCAATGTTGAACTTGATCACAAAATCATCCTGCCCTGATACGGGCATACTTCCGGACTTCGAGTCTCCGAAGTGGCACCAGCCATGGCGCGGCGCTATCGCCGAGTGGCGGGCATTATCCGGATGCCACAGCGCCGAGGCAAACGTTGAAACAAAAGGTTTGTTTACTGACGATTATTCTTACTGGTATGGCGGCGGCATCTGACACGGTTTTGTAGGAGCAATGGACCTGTATGCGTTGCGGGCCTCGCCCTTACAGTCAGATTTTTCCAAGAGGCTCGCCCTACTCTTCGCGATTGCCTAGACTCGAGACCATTCATCGGGTCGCAGGCGATCCTTCACGGCTGGACAGCAACAGGGAGTCATACATGCGGCGTGTGGTATTCAATCAGAAGGGCGGCGTTGGCAAGTCCAGCATCGCCTGCAATCTGGCGGCTGTCAGTGCTCATGAAGGTTATCGGACGCTGTTGATCGATCTTGATGCCCAGGCCAACTCGACGCAGTACCTCACCGGTCTGACCGGCGACGAGATTCCCATGGGGATCGCGGATTTCTTCAAGCAGACCCTGTCATCCGGGCCTGGCGCCAAGAAGAATCAGGTCGACATCTACGAAACGCCCTTCGACAACCTTCATGTCGTGACCGCCACGGCGGAGCTGGCGGATCTGCAGCCCAAGCTGGAAGCCAAGCACAAGATCAACAAGCTCCGCAAATTGCTGGATGAGCTGAGCGAAGACTACGATCGCATCTACCTGGACACGCCCCCGGCGCTGAATTTCTACGCGGTGTCGGCATTGATCGCAGCGGATCGCGTGCTGATTCCGTTCGACTGCGACAGCTTCTCCCGTCAGGCGCTTTACGGCCTGCTCAAGGAAATCGAAGAGCTCAAGGAAGATCACAACGAGGATCTGGAAGTGGAAGGCATTATCGTCAACCAGTTCCAGGCGCGGGCGAGCCTGCCCCAGCAGATCCTCGACGAGCTCATCGCTGAAGGGCTGCCGGTGCTGCCGGTCTACCTCACCAGCTCAATCAAGATGCGTGAATCCCACCAGGCCAATATGCCGCTGATCCATCTGGAGCCGCGGCATAAACTGACTCAGCAATTTGTCGAGCTGCATCACTTGCTGGAAACGGGTGCGGGCAATCGCTGACTGCTAGGCGAGCGGTTCGTGGCTTTCCCGACGGGCTCGGGTCATGTGTTTGGCTCGCTTGCGCGCCTTTTCGGCCATGTCCTTGGGAATGTCGATGGTCGCTTCCATGTCGGCCTGAAGCTGATCCTGGCTGGCGATCAGATGGTGGGTGCCGTCCGCACAGCCGCAGCGCACGGCCTGTCCGTGGGTCGCCACGGCCACGAGCTCATCGATGAAGGTCGGATTGCCTTGGGCAATGAAGCCAACCTGTGCACACAACTCGCACCAGACCGGATCGCCCATGCGGGCCAGACGCCGGTCCTCCCATGTGTGCGAGCCTGAGGCGCTCAACACCACGCCGCCGGTTGTCGTTGAATCGCCCTCTCTGACCACGTATGTCATAGCTAACCACTCCAGGGTACCGATAGGAGTGGCGAAGCCTAGACGCAGAATTCGACGGATTCGGGGCCAAAAGGGGCTTTCAGAACCTGCCTACAGCCCCTGCTGTCATGCACTTCGATCGCTGAAGAAGCGTCTCTCATATTCCCTGACTGGTCAGCCAGGCCATCAGCTGTTGCAACGGCATCGCGCCACTCTGCCGGGCAACTTCACGACCGTCCTTAAACAGGATCAAGCTCGGGATCGAACGAATGCCCAGCTGCGCGGAAAGCTGCTGATTGGCCTCGCTGTCCAGCTTCGCCAGGCGAACACGCCCGCTCAGTTGAGTGGCCGCTTGCTCGAACGTCGGCGCGAAGGATTTGCACGGCCCGCACCACTCCGCCCATACGTCCACCAGTAGCGGCAGATCGCCCTTGATCTGACTGGCGTAATCGCCCTGCGTCAGGTTGAACGGCTTGCTCAGCAAAACCGGCTGCTTGCAACGCCCGCATTTCGGCTGGTCGGACACCCGCCCGGCAGGGATGCGATTGAGCCCGTTGCAATGTGGGCAGGGGATTAGCAGGGAATCGGACATGGGAGAGGCCTGAGTAGGGTTGATGACTGTTACGTGGAGTCTGGGGGCTGGGTTATCAAGCTTTACAGGCTCCACTCTTATTGCGGCAGCGATGCTTTACATGGATTAGTTAAGGCGACCGGGGGGATTGAGCGAATTCCTACGAACTTGGTCGTGGCGTCCGATTGGTGAAAAATCGGCTTGTGGGTATGCTTCGCCCCTGCCCCCATCGCTCGCATTGAGATGTAGCGAGTGCTACGTTCGTAGCACTTCTGGTGAGGCCCTGCTATGAATCGAAAGAGAAATAAGATGACGATGAGCTCCACAATTCGGCGCCAGGGTGGCGCAGCAGTCATGACCATTCCGCCCGCGTTTCTCAAGCTGCTTGACCTGGACATCGGATCTCAGGTCGAGCTGAGCGTGGAGTCAGGAGGCTTGGTCGCAAAGCCCCTCACACACATTGCACGCAAACGGTACTCGGCTACGGAGCTGCTCAAAGGCGCAGAGCATGTGGCTGAGCTCAACAGCGAAACGGCATGGGCCAGAGAGGGCGACTCGGTAGGAAGGGAACTGACCTGATGGTTCGTCGCAAGGCACCTCGTCAAGGTGACGTGTACTGGATAGACCCAAATCCGGTTTCAGGTCGTGAAATGAAAGGGCGGCACCGCTTCGTCGTTATCACCTCCCAGCGTATTAATCAGTTGGGCCTGTGTATGGCTGTTCCGGTAACCAGTGCTGGCGTGCATGCGCGAGAGTCAGGGCTGGCAGTCGTCATCGGCGGTCACGAAACAAATGGCGTCGCGGTGTGTAATCAGGTGCGCAGCTTTGACATAGAGAGCCGGGTGCAAATGGGGTCCGCAAAGTACATTGAAAGTCTGGACAGGATTACGACCAACGATATCGTCTCTAAAGTGCTGAGTGTCATCGACTTGCACGATTGATTGATTGATCTGAGCCGAGGTGCGACCTACTGCAGCTTTCACCGCTCGTTTAAGCACCCACGTCCAATAAAAGCTCAAACCTGAAGACGCAACAAATTCCTCCTTCACCGTTCGTCCCAGCCCCTGACTACGGGCGTTAAGCCCAATCCTCGGTCGCTGATTCCCCGAAAGCATCCCCCGTTCGCCCAACTGTTCGCCCTGCCTGGCCGTCGCTAGTGTCGACGCGAGGGGCTGACTGACGAACATGCGCGTCGGCCCCTGTCATCTCATAGCCAGGGAGTCGCCCATGATCAGCCAGATCCAGGCCGCGGTTGCAGCGGTTGTCGCGAATAAAAAGCCAGTCGTTGACGCCGCTTCAAACAGCGCCCCCAAAACCGTCGATAAACCTGCAACGACCGCGACCGACAAGGCGACGTTTTCGACACTGGCGGCTCAGTTGAACGAGAGCGCAGCGCGAGCCGAGAAGAGGGACGCAGGGATGACTCACGCTGAGCTGGGGCAGTACGGGCGAAATCGCATCAATGAGTTTTTGATCGAAAGCCGCACAGTCAACAGCGGCACCCGGGCCATGGAAGTGCCCAAGACTAACGACCCTGAGTTGCTGGACCGCGCGCGAGAGGCCAGTGCGTTCGTGACCCGGACACTGGCCGGTGACAAGAACGCCAAAAGCCCTTTCGAGAACCTGTCCCGTGAACAACTGAACCTGATTACCTTTGACGACAGCGGAGCCTTCACGCTCAACGAGCGGCGCGCGGCCTGGCAGGGCGTGCAGAAGATGGACGAGGACTGGCGCAAGGTGGCGATAAACGAGGGGGTGATCGAGCAAGCCCGGACGGGCAAGGCCTCCCGGTTCTACAACGACGCCCTGAGCTACCTCAAGTCGCTGCCGGCGATCGAAAAGGCGGTGAGCTATCCCAAGGGAGCAGAAGCCATACTGGAGGCGCGAATCAAGAGCGCCCTCACGCTGCCCAGCCTGCCGGGCGCTTTTGGACGTCAGGCGGCAGACCGCAAACTGACCCTTTACGACATCCTCGCCGGCATCGTTGACACCACCAAAGACAAGAAAGCTGACCCAAACAACATCGCCTACACGAAGAAGTACGCGCCCCGTACCTCACCGGTGTCGACTACGGCGGCTGCGCAGGAGGTTGAAAAGCCAGCGGCTGCGAACGCCGGTGCGCAAGTTTCTGCTTCACCCAAGCCTGCAGCTGAAGCGTGATCCTGACGGCGCCTGCTGTCCGCGCTCGATGCGCTCCAAAGAGCCTATCCGTTCGGGTAGTAGGCATTTAAAGCGATGCCTGATTAGCTTTTTTTAGATTTAATAAAAAGGAGGATCTAAAAAATGAAACTACATTTAAAGTTAATGCATTTTTGCTGTTGTCTACTTTGGCCACTGCGGGCGTGGTGAGTGCCGCACCCAACGTCACCGTAAATTTCCAAAATAATACAGCTGAGGATGCCGATTATATACGTGGCAGTAACAGTAATGAGTTGACTACGTATCTGAACGCTTTACCTAAGCCGAACAAGGTAGTTGCAGGCGGCTTTTCTAGCTTTAGCGTGGGCGCAAACGGCTCTTCGCCGATTACTTACGCTACGGTTAGATATCAGGCGGGAATCAAATCCTGCCAGTTCACGACCAGCTACTTAATGAGCTCGACCCCTGGAGGGTTGCGCACGCCAAAGTGGAATAGAAGTGCAGTATCAAGCGGTGGTGCGAAATGCGATGTCAGTGTGACCTCCGTTAATTATTCCAATCACGATTGGGTGGTCAGCTTTACCATGCGTTGATAAGGCCATTGGGGGCGGGGCCTGCTATTAGCGGTGCCCCGCGTCTGACCGTTGCCTCAAAAGGAAGTTATCATGCTCCTTAGTGTAAGTTCATTGGCTGGAGACAGCTCTGTGTCAAGCACAGTTTCCAAAGTAAACGGGCTGAAGTTGCGCGCCGCAGAGGTAGGGCATGCACCGGATACATTGGTCAGAGTAGAGGGTGGAACCGAAAATCTATCAGTTATCAGCCGGAAGTTAAGCAGTAGCGCGGAAAGGGCGAGTCAGCGCGAACTTACAATGTCCCGCGATGAGCTGGCGGCCTATGCCACGGCACAGCAAAGTAAGCTTCTATTTGAAGGTTACAAAGCAGGGAAGCCCCGTCACGATCTGGAAATGCCGCGAACAGATGATTCAGAACTTCTGGATCGTGCCAGACGGGCTACCAATTACGTTAACCGCTACAGTAATGGCGATGTGAACGCACACAGTCCGTTTGATGGCCTTTCCCGGGATCAGTTGATTCTGATTGCCTATGACGACCGAGGCGGCTACACCATTAATGAGAGGCGAGCTGCTTGGTGCGCCAGTGCTCATATGGAGGCTGAATGGGCCAAAGGTGCCATTGCCCGGGCCCAACTTGAGCGCAGTGCGACTGGCAAGCAGCCTGTGTTCATGAGGGAGGTCTTGAATTTCTACAAAGCGCTGCCGATGATCGAAAAAGTTCAGGACCGTTATCCCTGGAATTACGAGGCAGAAATGGAGGCGAAAATCGCAGAGGAGCTAGCGCTGCCGGCGGGAGGCGGGCGCGAAGCCCAAACGCACATTCTCAACCTTTACGACATCCTCGCTGCCATGACTGATCCGGAAAAAAAGCGCTTAGAGCACGAGGATCCCGCATTGCCCAAAACGGTGGAGGTTTCACCTGACCTCAACTCACCCCCACTCACGACGAACAACTGATCTCCAGATGCTTGCCCCAATCCGGCGGACGCTGCGCATAACTCTCCATTCCAGGCTGCTCCTCAAACGGTGTACACAGCACCTGATGCAGGCGGCGAACCTCGCTGTCGTCGCCTTGTTCGGCCGCTTCGATGGCGCGTTGGGCCAGGTAGTTGCGCAGGATGTACAGCGGATTGACGGCGTGCATGCGCGCACGGCGATCTTGTTGGCTGGACTCGGGCTCGCGCGCGATGCGGGCTTTGTAGGCGTCGGCCCAGGCGTCGAAGCCGAGCATGTCGACGAAGTCGTCGCGCAACTTTCCTGCCGCGACTTCGGCTGATTCTTCCCCCAGATGGCGGAAAAACAGCGTGTAGTCGACGCCGCTGTTCTGCATCAGTTGGAGCAAGCGCGCAATGAGGTCAGCGTCATCCTCTTCGGCCGTTGTCAGGCCCAGACGTCGACGCATCAGGTCCAGGTAATGCGCCTGATACAGCGGCAGAAACAGGTCTAGCGCCTCACGCAATGCCTCGACACTGATGAAGGGTGTCAGCGCCTGGGCCAGCGCGCTGAGGTTCCACTGGCCAATCGGCACCTGATTGCTGAAAGAGTAGCGGCCTTCGTGATCGGAATGGTTGCAGACGAAGTGCTGGTCGAAGTCATCGAGGAACGCGAAGGGGCCGAAGTCGAAGGTAATGCCGAGGATCGACATGTTGTCGGTGTTCATCACGCCATGACAGAAACCATAGGCCTGCCATTTGGCAATCAGCTCGGCCTGACGCTCGACGATCGCGCGAAACATCGCCAGGTACGGCTCGGGCTCTTCCAGACATTCGGGGTAGTGCAGGGACAGCACGTGATCGGCCAGTTGCTTCAGCTGTTCCGGCTGTTTGGTGTAGAAGAAATACTCGAGGCTGCCGAAGCGCACGTGGCTTTGCGCCAAGCGTAGAACCATCGCTGCGCGTTCCTGGGTTTCGCGCCACACCGGGGTGCTGGAGCCGATCACGCAGGCCGCGCGACTGGTCGGGATGCCCAAGGCATGCAGGGCTTCTGAAGCCAGAAACTCGCGGATCGACGAGCGCAATACAGCACGACCATCGCCCATGCGTGAATACGGTGTCTGCCCGGCGCCCTTGAGGTGCAGGTCCCAGTGTTCGCCGGCGTCGTTGTACACCTCGCCGAGCAGCAAGCCGCGGCCATCACCCAGGCGCGGGTTGTACGAACCGAATTGATGACCGGAGTAAACCATCGCGCGCGGATCGGCTTCGGCCCACAGTTTGTGACCGCTGAAGATTTCAGCAAAAAGAGGTTGTTCTGCCTGAGCAAGGTCCAGATCGAGCAACGCGAGGGCCGCTTCGCTGGCAACCACCAGCCGCGGGTCGGCGATGGGCTCGGGCAGCACGGTGGTGGAAAACGCATCGCCCAGGCGGGCAAAACGATTATCGAAGGTCAGCTCGTCGAGGGCTTTCAAGGGATGCCTCCAGCAGAATGTCCGACCATTCTGCTGGGTTTTTCCCGGTCAGTCGAGCCTGACTTCGGGCGGCTCAGGTGCATCTTTTGGGGCTGGAGGCACAGCAGCGGGCGTCGTGATGGTCTTCTGCTCCGGCTCGATTGGCACCATTTTGTACTCCTGTCCCTGCATGTTCTTGAGGTAAACCTCCATTTGCCGGAACGAAATATTGATGTGCTGTTTCTTGAATTCTTTGTTGATGAACCGGTTGATCTCATCGAGCACCGGGTTGCGGTCGCCTAGATCACGCACATGCATGCGCAGTTCGTGATCGAGGGTACTTTCACCAAAATTGAGGAAGTAAACAATCGGCTCGGGGTCTTTCAACACCCTGGGATTGTCACGCGCGGCCTTGAGCAGCAGGCTGCGCACCAGGTCCAGATCCGACCCGTAATCCACCCCCAGTTTCAACGTCACGCGGGTGATCGTGTCGGTTAACGACCAGTTGATCAGTTGCCCGGTGATGAATGTCTTGTTCGGGACGATGATGTCCTTGCGGTCGAAATCGGTGATGGTGGTCGCGCGAATGCGGATCTTGCTCACCGTACCCGACAAGGCGCCGATGGTGATGGTGTCGCCGATCCGCACCGGGCGTTCGAACAGGATCATGATCCCGGAGATGAAGTTGGCGAAGATCTCCTGCATACCGAAGCCCAGGCCAACCGACAGCGCCGCCACCAGCCATTGCAGCTTGTCCCAACTCACGCCGAGCGCCGAGAGCGTCGAGACAAAACCGACGCCGGCGATGGTGTACGAGAGCAACGTCGTGGTTGCGTACGAACTGCCCTGTTTGAGGTTGAGTTTCGACAGCACCAGCACTTCCAGCAGGCCCGGCAAGTTGCCCGCCAGCACGAAGGTGATGCCGATGATGACCAAGGCGCCGATCAAGTCGCCCAGGCTAATCGGCACCATGCTGATGTTGGCGCCGGTGCCGCTGGTGTACTCGTACAGCGTGATGTTATCGAGGTACGAGAACACCGAAATCAGGTCGGCCCAGACGAAGTAGAGCGCGCCGATGAAGCCTGCAATCAGGGCCAGACGAATCAATCGCAGCGACTGCTGGTTGACCTGTTCGATGTCCAGCGTCGGTTCCTCGATCAGCGTCTCGCCTTCGCCGGCTTCTTTTGCGGCCTGACGTTTGCTCAGCGCGCGCTGGTACGCCAGACGGCGCGCGGCCACGCTTAGCCCGCGCACAAAGGCGGCTTCGATCACCAGCCACAGCATCAGCAGATACAGCGTGTCGATCAGGCGATCGCTGAGTTTCAGCGCCGTGTAGTAATAGCCAAAGCACACGGCGACGAACAGCGCGACGGGCAGGGCGGTGAAGGCCAGGCCCACCGCACGACGAAACAGCGACGCGCTGTGGTGGGTCGGGCTGGTGAGCAACAGCCGCGCGAGCAGCCAGGCCATCAGGGCGTAGCACGTCAGCACCACGGCGATGCCGATGACGTCGTCGGCCAATGCCGAGGGCTCGTGCTCGGCCACGGCGACCACCGTCACCAGTGCCAGCACGACAAGACCCAGACGGCGCATCCAGCCGCGCAGGAATTCCACTTGTGGTTTTTCCCAGCGGAAGTGCAATTGCGCCACGCCGCCCGGCGCCAGAATGCGGTAAGCGGTGTAGAACACCAACCAGGCCAGCGCCACCTGCAGCAGCGCAGAACCCAGATTGACGTTTTGGCCGCGGGCGTCGATCTGCAGCGCGAACGCACACACCGTGAGGGTCAGCGACAACGGCATTGCCAGCAGCACGTTGATGAAGATCGCCAGCGGTGTCTGCCACTGCCGGTCCCGCTTGAAGTGGCCGATGTCGGCGTGCAACCGATTGAGCTTGTCGTACAGCGCCTTGCGCTTCCACATCAGCGCGCCGATCACCAGAAACAGCGGCAGGAAGATCAGCGGCCGCTGGGTCAGTCCGTCGTAGAGTTCGCTGACGCTGGACGTCCAGGGAAGGGTGGTCACCTGTTTGACGAGTCGTGGCTGTATGCGCTCGAACCACTCCAGGTCCAGCGGCTTGTTGCTCGGAATCCAGAACATCTGCTCATCAAGGGTGGCCCGCAGGCTGTTGGCGGTGCTGACGAGCTGTTTCTGATTGAGCTGGAGGGTGATGGATTCGTTGAGCAGCGCACTCAGCTCGCGGTTCAGCCGCTCCAGCAGGTCGCTGCGAGTGGTCGCCAGATCGAGCAGCGTCTTGCGCAGCGCGGGTGTGACGTCTTCCGGCTTCTGCGTCGCCAGTAACGTGTCGACGTATGCGCTCGGGCTGCTCATCTGCTCGCGCTGCTGATTGACCTCGAATTGGTACAAGCGAATATCGGCAATTTCGTCGGCCAGACCGCTGTCGAGCTTGAGTTTGGGGAGCGACTGCTTTTGTTTGTAGAGGATTTTCGACAGCAGCAGGCTGCCGCTCAGCACGTTGATCTGCTCGTCCAGCGCCTGATCGGTTTGGGTGATGGCATCCAGCTGGGTCTTGGTCTTGAGGTTCTGCTGGGTCAGCTCATTGAGGCGGTCGGTGCCACGCAGCAGGTAGTCGGAGAGCTTGAGGTTGGCGGCGCTTTCGGTCGCCAGCAGGCTGCTGCCCCCGGCTTTCTGCGCTTCAAGGGACAACTGCGTCACGGTTTGCTGGGACTGGGCGCGACGCTTCTCGTTGATCAGCGTCTGCAGGTCCTGGATTTCCTGATCCTGACGATTGACCTTTTCCGTGAGCAGGTCGCGCTGGCTGCCGCCCAGGTCCTGCAACTGGCTGTTGCCGGCAAGCTCCTGACGACGCAGGGCAATCAGCGCGTTGAGCGAGGTCTGCTCGGCGTTCAATGCGTTGCGCTGGTCGGCGTTGATGGCCTTGCCGCCATCCTTGCCGGACTTGAGCGTGCCGCTGATGGCCTGAATGCGCGTCTGGCTGCTGCTGATCTCGGCCTGGGCGCGCTCGGGCCGGGTCTGCGCGGTGATGGTCAGGCTGTTGGCGTCGTTGAGGGCTTTTTGCAGATCAGCCTGCTGAGCACTGCGCTGACTCAGTATTTGCTCAAGCTGCGGCACGTCCAGATTGGCGTAACGCTGAGCGACCGGAATGACCTTGCTGGCCTTGAGCTTGGTCAGCTCGTGCTGGTTTTCGGTGGTCTGCCGGGGCGCGTCGGCGAGCTGCTTTTTCAGGTCATCCAGCTTTTGCTGGTTGTCCTTCTGGCTGGACAGGAATGTCAGCGTCTGTTCCAGGACCTGCTGCAGGGCTTTCTGGTCGTCAGCGGTCAGTTTGCGGTCGGCGATCTTGTCCAGACTGCGCTGGACGGCCTCGCTGGACAGGGGGGGCGTATCGGCGGCGTGCGCCGGTACGGACGACAGGCAAAGCCCAAGCAGGGCCGAGGCAAAAAGGTTACGCAGCGTGAACATAGACACCGGGTCGAGCGAACAGAATGGGGGGCAGTTTAAAGGAACAGCGCGGGCCCCGGGCTGCTTCCTTCGGGGAATCTGACGCCCACTTTGAGGATCTTGTTCCCGTCCATAACTGCGACGGTCCAAATAGTTCCGTTCCATTCGACCTGGTCGCCTACGATCGGCGCACCGCGATTCTTCTGAATGATGAACTGACTCAGCGGCATACCCGGATCCAGCCCATCGAGTTTCAAACCGTAAAGTGCCGCGACAGCCCCCAGTTCAGCGTCTCCCTCAAGAACGAAGTCACCGAAGAAGCGCAGATCCAGCCCGCGTTGCGGCGCCTGACTGAACAGCTTGCCGAGGGCGGGAAGGTCGTGTTCGTGGCCGATGACGCAGAGCAGATCGCCCACTTCCAGCACCGTACTACCCGACGGATGGAGCAGTTGTTGACCCCTGAACAAGGCGGCAATACGTGTGCCCTCTGGCATTTTCAGCTCGCGCAGTGCGGCACCGATGCACCACTTTTCGGCGCCAAGGCGATACACGAACAGCTCCCACTCGCTGGTGACATGCACTTCCAGCGCGGCGCGGGAAATCGGCGCCGGATCAGGCGGTACCGTCACTTTCAGCCATTTCGCCACCCACGGCAGGCTCGTGCCCTGAACCAGCAGCGACACCAGCACGATGAAGAACGCGAGATTGAAATACAGCTGCGCATGGGGCAGGCCGGCCATCAGCGGGAACACCGCCAGAATGATCGGTACCGCGCCGCGCAAACCGACCCAGGCAATAAAGGCTTTTTCGCGGCGGTGGAACACCCGGAAGGGCAGCAGGCCGGCCAGCACCGACAGAGGGCGTGCGACCAGAATCATCCACAGCGCCAGGCCCAGGGCCGGCAGCGCAATCGGCAACAGGTCATGGGGCGTGACCAGCAGACCGAGTACCAGGAACATGCCGATCTGTGCCAGCCAGGCCATGCCGTCAAGCATGTGCAGAATGCCGTGCCGGCTGCGAATAGGCTTGTTGCCCAGTACCAGGCCGCACAGATAAACCGCCAGGAAGCCGCTGCCGTGAATGGCGTTGGTCAGTGCGAAGACGACAAGACCGCCAGCGACCACCAGAATCGGGTACAGGCCGTTGGCCAAGTTAATCCGGTTAACCAGATGCAGCATGATCCAGCCGCCGCCCAGCCCGATGATCCCGCCGATGCCGAATTCCTGAACCAGATGGCCCAGCAGGCTCCAGTGCAGGCCGGTCTGGCCGCTGGACAGCATGTCGATCAGCGTAACCGTTAAAAACACCGCCATCGGGTCGTTGCTGCCGGATTCGATCTCCAGGCTGGCGGTCACCCGCTCGTTCAGGCCTTTGCCGCCCAGCAGCGAGAACACAGCGGCGGCGTCTGTGGAACCGACGATGGCGCCGATCAGCAGGCCCTGAATGATGTTCAGGTCAAACAACCAGGCGGCGACCATGCCGGTCAGCCCCGTGGTGATCAGCACCCCGACCGTCGCCAGCGACAAGGCGGGCCAGAGTGCGACCCGGAAACTCGCCACCCGCGTGCGCAGGCCGCCGTCGAGAAGAATGACCGCCAGCGCGAGATTACCGACCAGATAGGCCGTCGGGTAGTTATCGAAGATGATGCCGCCGCCATCGACGCCGGCGACCATGCCCACGGCAAGGATGATCACCAGAATCGGAATGCCGAGGCGGGAGGACAGCGAGCTGACCAGGATACTTGCACCCACCAGCAACGCGCCGATCAGGAACAGGCTGTTGATGGTCGTGGCATCCAAGGGCGGTACTCCAGAAAACGAATTCAAACAGACGAGGGCGCGAACTGACCATGCAGTCCGCGTGCCAAGGGATTTAACCTGTTGAATTGCTTGGCTGTCAAAGCGTAATTCCAGATGGGCAGGCTAAGGGCCGTGCCAACGGGCCTGTTACTTACAGGCCGCTGATGACATCCGTTCCCGGATGACAGCAGCAATACATATTTATGCCAGCCAGCGCTGCGAACTCTGATCACTTCTGAATTCTATTTCAGTAGAAGTGATCACCATGAACGCACAAGCCCACCTATCACCCGAATCGGACGAACGTCAGCTCAAAAAAATGGCGAGCCGTTACGTCACCGATTACCCCGATCTCAATGCGCTGGCGAGGTCCGCCGCCCAGAGCATCATTTTCAGGCACACGGGTAAACACCTGGACCCCGATCATGTGTATTGGCATCGGTTCTCCAGCGCCAGCAGCAGTTCTCGGTCCTTTACCGGATGGCAGCACGCGGGCGCTACGGTGACGTCCATGACAATGACCGAACTCGTGATTCGTCGTTTCAATGCAAGCGAGCAGCAAGCCCCCGACGAGCTCGCGGTGTATGGCGGTTTCTACACCGACGGCCCGCAGCATGGCTTTTATGACGAGCGCAATGAAGTACGCATGCTTCCGGCAGAGGTGCTCAACGATTTCTGGACCCTCGATTTCAGTGCCGGCTACCGGCGCCAGATGGACAGGTTCTGGGCGCAGCACAGCGACAACTTCTGTGTGCTGGCCAAAGTTCGATACCTGGCCTCTGCTGGAGAAGCCCTGAGCGGAAACCATCTGTCGGCAACGGATTTCGGGATGCTGCGCAGCGTGCTGGCGAGCGGGCCGGGACCTGTAACCCTCGCCCAACTGCGTGGGCCAATGCCTGCGACGTCGGCCGCGTCAGTGTTTCATCTGGAACTGGGCGGCCTCAAGGCTCGGGACATTCTGCGTATCGTCGATCAGAGCGAGCGTCAGATCCTTTATGTCTGCGGTGCGCAATCGCCGTTCTACTGCTTTGATACTCACCACCAGCTGTACGAATGGTTGAAGGCGCAGTTCCTTTCCATCAGGACTCGGGCGGCCTTCTGCGCCCGTTTTCTGCATTCGGCCAGTGACTGGGAAACGCACCGAGCTGAATTCCAGCGCGATGTGGCTCGGCTGCTGAGCAATGATCACGACGACCATGGCGCCAATCGCCTCGTCAATCGCGGGGCTGAGCCGATTTCGGGCGATGCGTTCGTCTATCTTCGTGATGTCGCCCGCCATGACATGACTTCCGACGCCACTACCTTGCTGACCGATAACAGCGATCTTCGCAAGCAGATCTGGCTCGGCTATCTGAATGCCTTTCTGTCGGTATTCGGCAATCTGGCGCCGCTGGGTTGGCCGCTGGCATTGGCTGTGGTGGGCGCGAGCCTGATCAGCACGGGATTGAATATCGATCAGGCGGTCAACGGTAAAAGCGCCGAACAACGCAGGCGGGGTATTCTGGGTGCCATCGCCAGCGCTATTTATCTGTTCGTGAACCTGCCCCTGCTGTCGCGCATGGGGGCTGATGTCAGGGAGCCCATGACGGCCCGAACCTCGGAGGGGCTGAGCGCAGGTGCCGATGCAATGCCGACCCCCGTGGCCACCGATCCTTTGTCGGGCATGAGCAACAACGTTGTCCTTGAATCGCTGACGCCGGTCTCGGAGCAAGGGCGCTACCAGGGGACATATGGGCTGAGCAATGGCGAGACATGGGCGGTCGTCGAAGGGCAGCCGCGTCGTTTGACCTTCGATGAAGGCTTGGGCAACTGGGTCATGGTCGATCCGCAGAACCCGTTTGCGTTCAATGGTAGATGCCCGGTTCGATTCAATGGGCAAGACCGGTGGGAACGGCTTCCGATCCCGGGCCTTGCTGGCGGTGCACCCATGGAGGCCGACGCTCTGACGATCACGCCGCCGCCCGTGGCGCCCGTTGCCAGTGTGCAATCGGCATTCTGGGATCGCTTCATGCAACTCAACCTCTTCGATGAGCACCTTTATTCCGAGGCGGCGCTGGCCCGGCAAAAGGCAGTGGTCGAGGTGTTCTGCATGGAGCCGCAAGAAGTGGTCGCCACCGACTCCGAAGGTGAAGACGTACATTTTGATCAGTGGGGCGCCAAACATCGCGTGTTCAAGACCGCAGACGGTGAATACGTCGGCTCTACCATCAGGCACTACACCCACGAAGACGAGGCGTATAACCAGTTTTTGCGAACTGGCGTGGCGATGTATTCCGATCAAGTCGCGCTGGTGCAAAAGCTCGTCGAGGACGTCAGCACGCTGGGGTACAACAATGACGTCGCGCTGTATCGCGGCGGCAGTGGGGCGCGTGGTACCTCGGGCGCCTTCTTCCGTACCGGTGACGTGACCGTAGGCGATGTGCTGGTCAACACCGACATCACCTCGTTCAGTGAAAACCCCTATCAGGCGCGCACTTTCGCCAGCACTCAGGCAGGCGCCCACGCCAGTGCCACGAATGCGCCGATCCGCTTTGACGACACCAGCGTGGTGTTCGTGCTGCCGGAAAAACAGTACTTGAGCGGAGCACCCATCGCGCCGTTTTCCGCGAGTCCGGACGAGGCCGAGGTTATTTTTCTACCCGGTCACTATTTTCAGATCGACAGCATCGAGCAAGTGGTCGGGACCTTCTACCGGTTCATGAAAGTACAACTGCGCGAAGTAAGCGGGCCGGTCTCGGGTCGGAAATTGCTCGAGATGCGCACCGCAGAGCCCTTCACTCGCCAAGGTTATGCGGCGCGACTGGGAGGCGCCGGGCGGGTGCTGGTCGATCGTTTTTTCCCTTCTCAACAACCATGAACTGCCTGCTCATTTTGTAAACAATAATTATCTATTGCCACCCCGCGTGCCTGTTGGTGAACGCTACGGCTTCACTCACTGACAGGATGTCGGGTTATGAAAGACAGAAAGGATACGACCGCTCTGGAGCGCAGAGCTGACGAGCTTCGGCGCAGTCGCGACATTTCGCGAGTCTCGGGCTGGCATGGCCAGAGAGGCGAGGACTGGGATAACGATGGATGGACAAAGCCGTGGGAACTGCGGGATGAAAGCGGATGGCTGATTGAGCCGGCGCCCGGGAACGAAGTCGACGCTGACGCCACGCTGCTGAGCGACTGGCTCGGTCAGCAGCACGTGCGCTATGAATCGCCGCGAGAATACGCGCGCGCTCAGGCACAGGGCTTCCTGTTCCAGCATTTGCTGGAAGACACCGATCCGGACGAATTGCTGATCACCACGTTGTACATCAACGGCCAGGATGCTGCGCCCCAAAGGGCCAATATCGCGTATTCCATGACGCTGACTGACGCGCTCATGTGCAATTGGCAGCAGAGCGGTAACGGGCAATTCCTCGATCACCTTTCGGCGCTGCGCCATTACCGCAAGGGCGGCTATCCGGTGCAGATTTCCTCCGCGCCGCTGGAGTTGTGGGATTGCTTCGCTTATGAAGCCATCTACCGCAAAACCAGCCCCCAGCGTTTCGACGCATCCACTCAGGTGGAGCTGGACCCTGTGGCGTTCAAGGCTTATGTCTGGGACGCAGATCTGCAGGCGCACTATCAGGCCACACTCACGCATTTCTGGACCGAGCACGGGGCTGACTACAATCTCTTGATCAAGGCTGCCTTGCTGAAGTCTGCGTATGTGCAGCAGGCCGAAGGGTCATTGAGCATTGAAGACAGGTCGCTGGTGTTGCGCGGACTCGGCCTCGATCCTGCTCAGGCCTGGGAAGCGTTGACGTTCAAGCACTTCGCCGATGCGCCGCTTGCGCACGACGTCACGATCCGTGAACTGGTTCTGTACCGGTACGTCGCCACTGACATCATCGTACTGCGAGATGAGCGGACGGATCGGCTCGTGATGTACATCCCCGGCAATTCCTCGCCCCTGCACGGATTTGCAGACCTCCCGGCGCTTGCCGACTGGATCGCGCTGCAATGCAAAGATGCGCGTCGGCGAAAAGCACTGCAGCGCCACTTCAGGCTTGAGGACGACCCGGACGGGCTGTTTTACAGCGGCATTCAGAAAACCCTCGCGGGCCTGGCGGCCTACCCGCACTTCCTTGACCAAGCCACCGGTTACTGGAACCCCTCCAGCGAGGTGCACCTTGGTGCAGCTCTTTCTCCCTGGCCGTTTTCGCACTTCAAACACAATTTGCAGACGCGTCTTGAGGCAGATGGCCGCCAATTGATTCGCAACCGTGCCGAGCACAATAAGGAGGTGGCAGCGCAAGCCCTGAGCAATGCCATTGCCGCCACGGGCGCAGTCGCGATGGTGGAGCCTTACTTGTGGGTGCCTTTGGCGGCGATGTCGCTGGCGTTGATGGGGCTGGGGGCAGATGAGGTCATAGAGGGGCGGACACTTGAGGAGAAGAAAAACGGCACGGGCCGCATTGTCTTCGGCGTTTTGAATGCGGTACCGGCGCTTGCCGAGGGGGCTGGGACAGCAAGCCGTTTGCTGGGCGCAGCTGCGCGTATCGGGGATCAGGCAATACCGGGAGCCGCGGATGAGCTGGCAAGCGTGGCCGGCGCCCGCACCGAGGCCGAGCGGACTGTGGCGCTCGCCGGGCAGCAACAGGCCCATGCCCAGCGGATTCAGGACGTTCTTGAGCACGCCAGCCAGTCGCCTGAGGAAAGGGATGCGCGCCTGATCGTGGAAGAGCGCCAGAGGCTAGCCATCAAAAGCCAGCATGCCGCACGCTACGACAGCGCGATTGCCTTTGGGGTTGAGCCGCAAGGGCTGCGAGCACTGAGCCCGGAACTTCGCACGTCGCTCGCCCGGTTCGAATACAACGCGCCACTGGATCCGTCGGGCATCTGGACGACCGATGAACGTGGAGCGGTTTATAAGGTGAGCAACCCGGGAACCGGTAAACCCCGTTATTACGCTCGCGTGCATTCAAAGCTCTATCCCGTAGAGCCCGTCCAGGCAGCCGGCCAGTACCGCATTTACGCGCCTGACGATGCGCGGCTCAAGGGGCCATACGTCAAGCGGGTTAAAGGGTTTTACTCCGACATTGACCTGAGCCCCGGTCTGCGAGGCGGCGACAGCTTCATCGAAGAGTTGCCCGAGGTCGTATTGCCCGTCGAGAAGGATGAAATCTTGCTGACGCGCGCCCAGCCACCCGTCACGGTCGAGATTCCCATGGACGGCATCGAAACGAGGTGGGTAGAGGACGAGGGAGGAAAACAGAGCCCCCGGTACTTTGCCAACACCGCTCCTGGAGGGACGAAGGTCATTTACAACGCTGAGGTGGCCTGCTGGGAGTCAGGCAACGACACTTTTCTCTGGCTGGACAACAAGGGCCGCTGGCGTACAGGGACCGAGAAAGCCTATCTCAAGGTAAGGGACAGCTTGAGGCTGGACGTGCGTAACGTGTTTTACACGTTCCGACGCTTGCCGGGCTTGCCTGCCAATCCGCAGCCCATTGAGCAAGTCGTTCATCAAGTGTGGCTGGGTCGGCGTCTGCCGGGCGAAAAGATCATTGAAACGATCAAATCCAATATGCGCATGAGCCCCGAGCTCAGGTTCACGCTGCATGTTGATATCGACGACACGGCAGCCGTGGAAGGCCTGTCCCCCCACGCGCAACTGCACAAGGCGTTCGCCGACTTTCCCAACATGACGATTTCCAGGCTGCAGGACGAGCCTTTCTTCGAGGGGTTCATGGGCGATCCGCACACATCGACAGCGTTTTCCTGCTTTCGCCGGGGGGAGTTTGAAAACTTCGCAGCGGCCTCGGATGTCTTGAGGTACCGATTGATCAGGGAGTACGGCGGTATCTACATGGACTGCGACGACGTCATCGGTCGCTCTTTCTCGGGCGCCGAGCTGCTGGCGGGGCCGCATGACGTACTGGTGGGCAGCACACTGGAAAGCCCGACGCTGTCGTTCAAAGGCCCCGGTAACAGTCATTTCGCGAGCCGGCCCGGCAATCCAGTGTTCAAGCAAATGGAGCAGGAAATTCATACCCGCTTCGCCACACAGCAGGCCAACCTGGAGGCGCTGGCGTCGGCACGGCATCAATCCAGCGCGGCGATGGCTGCCTACATGACGCAGATCTCGGAAGTCACCGGTCCCACGCTGTTTCTGGATGTGCTCAAGGAAACCCGCCCCGACTATGCAGACATTCTCGACGACGGATTCGAGATTGATACCAATGTGTACTCGTCCGAATACTACGAACGCCTGAATCAGGTGAAGGCGTTTTATCGCCCGTTCGCTTCACGGTTCAGAATCTTCCCAGGCGCCGAAAACTCCTGGAAGGCACCGGGGGCGTGACCCGAACGTGATCGCAGGTGGGTGGTTTACGGTTTCGGCCCGGCCTGCAGCGAGCTTAAAACCATTCGCTCTGCATCGACAGGCACGCATCATCCCGGCGCTCGAGGATCGCCAGTTCATGATGGCAACCCGGTACTTCCCATGTCAGGAAGTACCGGGCGGCCTGCAACTTGCCCTTGTAGAAGTCGGCATCGGCTTCGTTGCCCTTCCCCAACCCCTCTTGGGCGCGGATCGCTTGCTCCAGCCAGCGCCAGCCAATTACCGCATGCCCGAACGCCTTCATATACAACGCGGAGTTTGCCAATGTCGCATTGACCTTGCCCTGGCTCAGATCGGTTAGCAGGCCGAGGGTCACCGCTTGCAGGCGGGCGACCAGTTGCTCCAATGGTTGTCGCAATGCCGTCAGCAGTTCATGGGCCTGGGCCCGCTCGCAGGTGTCAGCGATCAGGCGAATCAGTTGCTTGAGTCCGGCGCCGCCGTTCTGCGCCAGCTTTCGGCCCAGCAGGTCCAGCGACTGAATGCCGTGGGTGCCTTCATGAATCGGGTTCAGGCGGTTGTCGCGGTAGTACTGCTCCACCGGGTAATCGCGCGTATAGCCATGGCCGCCGAGAATCTGGATCGCCAGTTCATTGGCCTTCAGGCAAAACTCCGAGGGCCAGGACTTGACGATGGGCGTCAGCAGGTCAAGCAGCTCGTGGGCGTGTTTTCGTACGTCCTCGCTCTCGCCCGTCTGCGTGTCGTCGAACAGCCGAGCGGCGTACAGGCCGAGGTCGAACGAGCCCTCGACGTAGGCTTTTTGCGTCAGCAGCATGCGTTTGACGTCGGCGTGCTGAATGATGGACACCGGCGCGCCATCCGGGGATTTGCTGTCGGGAAGTCGACCTTGCGGGCGTTCACGGGCGTATTCCAGTGAGTACAGGTAACCGGCATAACCCAGCATCACCGCGCCCATGCCGACGCCGATGCGTGCCTCGTTCATCATCTGAAACATGCAGCTCAGGCCCTGATGCGGCTTCCCCACGAGATAGCCGACGCAATTGCCGTTATCCCCGAAGTTCAGTGCCGTGGACGTAGTGCCGCGCCAGCCCATCTTGTGAAACAGGCCGGCGAGGATGACGTCGTTACGTTCGCCGAGGCTGCCGTCGTCGTTAACCAGAAACTTCGGGACGATGAACAGGGAAATGCCTTTCACGCCCGCCGGCGCGTCGGGCAGTTTGGCGAGGACCAGATGAACGATGTTTTCAGAGAGCGGGTGATCGCCGCCTGAGATAAAGATCTTGTTGCCGCGCAGACGGTAGCTGCCGTCTACGGCGGGCTCGGCGCGGGTGCGGATGTCCGACAGCGACGAGCCGGCGTGGGGCTCGGTCAACGCCATGGTGCCGAAGAAGCGGCCCTCGATCATTGGCTGCAGAAAGCGCTGCTTTTGCTCCTCGGTGCCGAAGTTTTCAATGAGATTCGCCGCGCCCATGGTCAGGAATGGGTACGACGCCGTCGCGGCATTGGCGGACTGGAAATGGGCAAAGCAAGCCTGAGACAGCAACGTCGGCAGCTGCATGCCGCCGGCCTCGAAATCCCGGGCGGCGTTGAGAAAACCGGCCTCGAGAAAGGCGTCCACGGCGGGTTTCACTTCCGGAATCAGCACCGCTGCGCCGTTCTCGTAGCGCGGCTCGTTCTCGTCGTTTTTGCGGTTGTGGGGCGCGAAGTATTTCTCCGCGATGTTGCGCGCCGTGCTGATCGCTGCATCGAAGGTTTCCCGGCTGTGCTCGGCAAAACGCTCGCGTTGGGTCAGCGCCTCGGCGTCCAGCACTTCATACAGCTCGAAAGCCAGATTGCGGGAACTGAGCAGCGTCTCGGACATGGCGGCGTACCTTTCTTGGGAATGCCGTCGAGTCTAGGTGGGCGGGGAGGGGGTGAACAGGATGATTGATGCGGGTGATGGGGCGATCAAACGGGGGGGACGCAGGTCGGATGACCTGCGCACCCCCTGCACTTATCCGATTGTCATGAGGCTCGCGTTACCGCCCGCTGCTGCGGTATTCACGCTCAGCGCACGCTCAATCACCAGGCGCTCCAACGCAATGTTGGTTTCGCCTTTGGACAGACCGTGAACGCCGATGATAGCGCCGCTGCGTTGAGCGACCTGTTCGCAGATGGCGCGCAGCTGATCGGAATCACCGTGGTGCAATACCGCGTCGATGGCAACCTCGTCCTTGTTCCAGTCGGCGATCAGCTTGATGCGCGACTGAACGTCCTTCGGCAGGCGGTTACGCAGCGACTTGCCCGGCTCACCGTCCGGCAAGATCGCTGTACTGCCTACCGCCATCACGGCGGCCAGTTGCGCCAACAGATCCGTCTCGTCCTCGGCCAGGCACAACACGTGTTCACGCGGCAGGATGCTGTAGCTGTTGCGCTCCCCGGTTGGGCCCATGAGCGTGCGGGTCACCCCGCTTTGGGATTGCTCGGCGAACTGACTGCACAGCGCTTCCAGTTCGCTGAGTTGTTGGCTGCCTGCCCAGGCCCTGAGCGCATTCAGTGGCTTGAGCATCGCCTCTTGCATCCGGGTGTCCGGCGCCTGTTGCGCATCGCGGGCGGCAAAGGACTTCTGCACGGCATCGGCGGGACGCGTCGACAACAAACGGTACAGGTACAGCGGGCCACCGGCTTTCGGACCAGTGCCCGACAAGCCTTCGCCACCGAATGGCTGCACACCCACCACGGCGCCAACGATGTTGCGGTTGACGTACATGTTGCCGGCGTTGACGTTGTCGATCACCTTGGCGATGGTCTCGTCGATGCGTGTGTGCACGCCCAGCGTCAGGCCATAACCGGAGGCATTGATCTGGTTGATCAGTTGATCCAGTTCACGGCGCTTGTAGCGCACGACGTGCAGCACCGGGCCGAATATTTCCCGTTGCAGTTCGTCGAAGCTGTCCAGCTCGATCAGGGTCGGCATCACGTAGGTGCCGCGCTTGATCTCGTCGCTGTCTGCAATGGCGACCTGATACACAGTGCGGCCTTTGTCGCGCATGGCCTGAATGTGTTTCTCGATACCGGCCTTGGCTTCTTGATCGATCACCGGGCCGATGTCTACCGACAGGCGCTCCGGGTTACCGAGGCGGCTTTCGGCCATTGCACCTTTAAGCATCTCGATGACGCGGTCTGCAGAGTCTTCCTGCAAGCACAGCACGCGTAGCGCGGAGCAGCGTTGACCGGCGCTGTCGAACGCCGAGGACACCACGTCGATGACCACTTGTTCGGTGAGCGCCGAGGAGTCGACGATCATCGCGTTCTGGCCACCGGTTTCAGCGATAAGCGGAATCGGCCGGCCCTGGGCATCGAGACGGCCGGCGACATTTCGTTGCAGCAGGCGGGCGACTTCAGTGGAGCCGGTGAACATGACGCCCTTGACGCGATCATCGCCGACCAATCGTGCGCCGACGGTTTCACCGCGGCCCGGCAGCAGTTGCACTACGCCTTCGGGAATACCGGCTTCGAGCAGAATGCGGACGGCCTGCGCGGCAATCAGCGGGGTCTGTTCGGCGGGTTTAGCGAGCACCGGGTTGCCGGCCGCCAAGGCTGCGGCGACCTGACCGCTGAAAATCGCCAGCGGGAAGTTCCACGGGCTGATGCACACCACAGGGCCCAACGGACGGTGAGCGTCGTTGCTGAAATCGTTGCGTGCCTGCACCGCGTAGTAGCGCAGGAAATCCACAGCCTCGCGCACTTCGGCAATGGCATTGGCGAACGTCTTGCCGGCTTCGCGGGCGAGCAAGCCCATCAACGGTTGTATCTCGGCTTCCATCAGGTCCGCGGCGCGCTCAAGGATGGCGGCGCGTTCGGCGGGCGGCGTCGCTTGCCAGATCGGTCCGGCGCTGAGGGCGCTGAGCAGGGCGTTGTCGACGTCTTCCAGGGTTGCTTCCTGGACGTGGCCGACCACATCACGCAGATCGGACGGATTCAAGACCGGCGTTTCAGTGCCAGCGCTCACCGGGCTGCCCAGCATCGGCCCGGCTTTCCAGTCGTTATGCGCGGTGGCGAGCAGGGCCGAAGACAGCGATGCCAGACGGTGTTCGTTGGCCAGATCGATGCCGGCGGAGTTGGCGCGCTCGCTGCCGTACAGGTCGCGCGGCAATGGAATGCGCGGATGCGGCAGGCCGAAACCGCCTTCCTGGGTCGCCATGCGCTCGATGCTGGACACTGGATCGGCGACCAGTTCCTGTATCGAAATCGATTGATCGGCAATACGGTTGACGAAGGAGGTATTGGCGCCGTTTTCCAGCAGTCGACGCACCAGATACGCCAGCAGCGTTTCATGGGTGCCGACCGGGGCGTACACGCGGCACGGTCGATTCAGCTTGCCGTCGGCGACTTTGCCTACGACCTGTTCATACAAAGGCTCGCCCATGCCGTGCAGGCACTGAAATTCGTACTGACCTGGGTAATAGTTCTGACCGGCGATGTGGTAAATGGCCGACAAGGTGTGGGCGTTATGGGTCGCGAACTGCGGGTAGATGACTTCCGGCACCGACAGCAGTTTGCGGGCACAAGCGACATAGGAAACGTCGGTGTACACCTTGCGCGTGTAAACCGGGTAGCCTTCCAGGCCCTCGACCTGAGCGCGCTTGATTTCGCTGTCCCAATACGCACCTTTCACAAGTCGGATCATCAGGCGATGGCGACTGCGGCGGGCCAGGTCGATCACGTAGTCGATCACGTACGGGCAGCGCTTCTGATACGCCTGAATGACAAAGCCGATGCCGTTCCAGCCGGTCAGTTGCGGCTCGAAGCACAGGCGTTCGAGCAAATCCAGGGACAGCTCCAGGCGGTCGGCTTCTTCTGCGTCGATGTTCAGACCGATGTCGTATTGCTTGGCCAGTAAGGTTAGCGACAGCAAACGCGGGTACAACTCGTCCATCACGCGCTCGTATTGCGCCCGGCTGTAACGCGGGTGCAGGGCGGACAACTTGATGGAAATGCCCGGGCCTTCGTAGATGCCACGGCCGTGGGAAGCTTTGCCAATCGAGTGGATGGCCTGCTCGTAGGACGCCAGGTATTTCTGCGCGTCATGCTCGGTCAGTGCCGCTTCACCGAGCATGTCGTAGGAATAACGGAAACCTTTCGCCTCGAACCTGCTGGCGTTGGCCAAGGCTTCGGCGATGGTTTCACCGGTGACGAACTGCTCGCCCATCAGGCGCATGGCCATGTCCACGCCTTTGCGGATCATCGGCTCGCCGGACTTGCCGATGATGCGGCTCAGCGAGGAGGTCAGGCCGGCCTCGTTGTGAGTGCTGACCAGCTTGCCGGTCAGCAGCAGGCCCCACGTGGCGGCGTTAACGAACAGCGACGGGCTGTTGCCCAGATGCGGGTGCCAGTTGCCAGTGCTGATCTTGTCGCGGATCAAGGCGTCGCGGGTGCCTTTGTCGGGGATGCGCAGCAGGGCTTCGGCCAGGCACATCAGCGCCACGCCTTCCTGGGATGACAGCGAGAATTCCTGGAGCAGGCCCTGGACGATACCGGCGCGGCCGCCGGCGCTCTTCTGGTTGCGCAGTTTTTCGGCAATCGACGCCGCGAGCTTATGGGTTGCATCGGCCATCGGGGCCGGCAGGCGCGCCTGCTCGATGAGCATGGGCACCACTTCAGGCTCGGGACGGCGGTAGGCGGAGGTGATCGCGGCGCGCAAGACCGATTGGGGAAGGATGCTTTCGGCGAATTCAAGGAACGCCTGATGGCCATTGTCGGCGGGCAGGTCACCCTGGTCATCGGCGTCTTTGCCACCCTGACCACTGAGTTCATTCAGGGTCGCACCGCCCTCAAGCTTCTCCAGATAGTTGAAGATCGCCTGTTTGATCAGCCAGTGGGGTGTCCGGTCGATGGACTGCGCAGCTGTTTTCAAACGCTCGCGGGTGGGATCGTCGAGTTTGACGCCGAGGGTGGTGGTGGCCATTTCTTATCCTCATGACAGCCACGGTCATGTGGCTAAGCTGCGGCAAGATTAGCTGCGGGATCGAAAGGGTGCAACCGGGTGCAACCGCTTTTTTCGAAGTGTTTCCAATGTGCACTGTGTTGAGTCGTAGTGGATTCTTTTTGCTCGGTTCGAGTGCCTGCCCGGCCGAGCCTCTAACTCGTGGCTACCCTGCAAATACGGGGCGTATGGCACTTTGATCTAAATTGTAAAAAAGCCTCGGAATGACCCTTTTCAGGTTGCACCTGCGCCGGAGTGTCCTCTAGGATGCGCCGCTTTGGTGCATTCAAGCGGTGTGCAGCGGCAAGTCTTTTGCCAGCCCGCGACACACGCGAGCGTTTGACCGCGAACCTGATACCTCAGGAGACCTTCGCTCTGCTCGCGCCTATAAAAACAACGCCGGAACCTAACCGATGAGTGTCAGCAACCCTACCTTGATCACCTTCGTGATCTACATCGCCGCGATGGTCCTCATAGGACTTATGGCGTACCGCTCCACCAATAATCTCTCGGACTACATCCTTGGCGGGCGCAGCCTCGGCAGTGTGGTCACGGCGCTTTCGGCCGGTGCATCGGACATGAGCGGCTGGCTGCTCATGGGCTTGCCGGGCGCGATCTACATGTCAGGTCTATCGGAAAGCTGGATCGCCATTGGGCTGATCATCGGCGCCTACCTGAACTGGCTGTTCGTTGCCGGCCGCCTGCGGGTTCAAACCGAGCACAACGGCGATGCGCTTACCCTTCCGGATTACTTCTCCAGCCGCTTTGAAGACCACAGCGGTTTGCTGCGGGTGATTTCGGCCATCGTGATTCTGGTGTTCTTCACGATCTACTGCGCATCCGGCATCGTCGCTGGCGCGCGTTTGTTCGAGAGCACCTTCGGCATGTCCTACGAAACCGCCTTGTGGGCAGGCGCTGCGGCGACGATTGCCTACACCTTCATCGGCGGCTTCCTGGCAGTCAGCTGGACTGACACCGTGCAAGCTACCCTGATGATCTTCGCGCTGATCCTCACGCCGATCATCGTGCTATTGGCGACAGGCGGCATCGACACCACGTTCATGGCGATCGAAGCGCAGGACCCAAGCAACTTCGACATGCTCAAGAACACCACCTTCATCGGCGTCATTTCGCTGATGGGTTGGGGCCTGGGCTACTTTGGTCAGCCGCACATCCTGGCGCGCTTCATGGCCGCGGACTCGGTCAGGTCAATCGCCAAGGCGCGTCGCATTTCCATGACCTGGATGATTCTCTGCCTGGGCGGCACTGTCGCCGTGGGTTTCTTCGGCATCGCCTACTTTTCGGCGCACCCGGAGGTGGCGGGCCCAGTGACTGAAAACCACGAGCGCGTCTTCATCGAACTGGCCAAGATCCTGTTCAATCCATGGATCGCCGGCGTGCTGCTGTCGGCCATTCTTGCGGCGGTCATGAGCACGCTGAGCTGCCAGTTGCTGGTGTGTTCGAGTGCGCTCACCGAAGACTTCTACAAGGCCTTTCTGCGCAAAAGCGCGTCCCAGACAGAGTTGGTGTGGGTCGGCCGGGCCATGGTGCTGTTAGTGGCGCTGATTGCGATCGCCCTGGCCGCGAATCCTGAAAACCGCGTGCTGGGTCTGGTCAGCTATGCGTGGGCCGGGTTTGGCGCAGCGTTTGGGCCAGTGGTGCTGATCTCGGTGATCTGGAAAGGCATGACCCGCAACGGCGCATTGGCAGGGATTCTGGTGGGTGCGATTACAGTCGTGGTGTGGAAGCATTTCGAACTGCTGGGCCTGTACGAAATCATCCCCGGCTTCATCTTTGCCAGTCTCGCCATCGTGGTCTTCAGCGCTATGGGCAAAGGCCCGACGCCGGGCATGCTGACGCGCTTCGCAGCTGCAGAAAAAGAATACAGGGCAGCATAACGGCTGCCTGCTCAAGAGCCCGGGCGAGGTAAGCGCTCGGGCCCTTGCGACCGCGTCCGCCTTAGTTGTGGTCGGCGTCCAGGTTGAAGAACATGGTCTTGCCGCCTTCGCTGGTATAGCCAGTGTGGTCCTGGGTGTAGACCCCGGCCTTGAAGTAAAGCTGCTGTTTGCTCCAGGTGGCGCTGATCCGGTCGTTCCAGCCCATGCCATGGGCGGTCACACTGAGCAGCCCGGCCTTATTCAGGTGGATGACGTAGTTAAACGTCTCATTCAGGCTGACGTTTTCCGCAACAGTGATCACACGCGCTTTTTTATCGCTAGGGCGATAGCGGACCTTGGCGACGATGTTGCCCATGTGCGTCGCTTCCAGGTACTGATATTCGAGCTTCAGGAGCGGCTGAGTGCTGTCGTAAACGTGGATCTGCCCGATGACGACCCTGCCAGAGGATGGCACCTGCAGGACTTTAAGCTTTGCGTTCAGGTAATTGTCGGCGTCCTGGTAGTACCAGTTGTGCAGCGTGCCGTTGGACCAGGTCTCACGTAATTCGCTGCGCGGATAGATCGCATTGGCGGTCTTGGTGCCGGTGACCGGTGCCCAGAACGTGACGTTCGATGAGCCGGACTTGAAATACTTGCTGTCGTAACCTTTTAGCAATTGCTGCGTTTCGATCGTGGCGGGGGGCGAGCCCACTGGAATGCTCAGATTCCATGTTCCCAAATCAATCATGTCTAGTCGTCCGGTATGTCTCATTGCCAGCAAAGTCGCGGGCGCAAGGGGTTGTGGGGCGCTTTTTATACGGTTCAGCGCCGCGTTTGTTAATGCGATTCCGTCGAACGGTTGACGTCAAAGTGCCGCTACTTTTGCCCCAGCGCAGGGTGGTGCTGACATTGAGGGTCGTTACCGTTAGTCGGTTGGATGGCACTTTTAGAAGGGCGCTACTTATGCCTGCCTTCTCTTTTCCCCAATCGAAGCTAGAGTAATGGCCAATCAGTCCATCGGCGGGGCCGTCCCCCGGGCAGTAAAGTGAATGATGAGTAGCAGCATGGAATGCGTGCAGTCCCCGCCATTAAGTGGCAAATCCGTTTTGTTGGTTGTTGATGATTACCCCGAAAACCTGGTGACCATGTGCGCTGTCCTGCAGCGGCAGGACCGGGAAATCATCACCGCCGCCTCGGGCATGGAAGCGTTGAGTATTTTGCTGGACCGAGATGTCGATCTGGTGCTGCTTGATGTGCAGATGCCGGACATGGATGGCTTTGAAGTCGCCCGCCTTATGCGTGGCAGTCTGCGAACGCGATTGACGCCGATCATATTCCTCACCGCCAACGAACAATCTCGCGACTCTGTCCACAAGGGCTATGCCAGCGGCGCAGTCGATTACCTGTTCAAGCCCTTCGACCCGAATATTCTCAGGCCCAAGGTTCAGGCGCTGCTGGAGCAGCAGCACAATCGGCGTGCTCTGCAAAAGCTGAGCCGCGAACTGGAGTCGGCGCGGGCATTCAACGCCTCGGTGCTGGCAAACGTGGCCGAAGGCATTCTTGTCGTCACCGAAGATGGCGTCATCAGCTTCGCCAATCCGGCGATCTGCCGGTTGCTGGGCATGACCGACGGCGAGCTGCGCGGCACCGGGTTGTGCGCCTACCTGCACGAACCCAGTGTCGGCGAATGGGTCGATTCCGGTTTTTATCACCACTATCGCCGTGCCGACACCTACCGCGTCCACGACGCCGTGCTGCGAACGCCCGAGGGCCGACAGGTGCCGGTCGCGCTGTCTTGCGCGCCGCTGCCTGCCGAACAGCGCGCCATGGTGCTTAGCGTGCTCGACATGTCGGTGGTGCGTGACCTCTATCGTCAGTTGGAACATCAGGCGGTAACCGACTCCCTCACCGGTCTGCTCAACCGCCGCGGCTTCTATCAGACGGTCGAAGGCATGCTGCTGCGCAACGAACACGCGGGCAAGTATCTGGTGGTGTTGTACCTGGACCTCGACGGCTTCAAGGATGTGAATGACTCCCTGGGCCACGATGCCGGCGATCAGGTGTTGCAGTGGGTCGGTGCGCAACTGAAAGACTGCCTGCGCCCTTACGATGTGCTCGCGCGCATGGGTGGCGATGAGTTCGTGGTGGTCATCGACGGGCTGGACTTCCCCGAACACGCCGCGAAGGTCGCCGAAAAGCTGATCGAGAGGGTGTCTGCCCGGCGCATGATTGACGGTGTCGAAGCCACGTTGGGGGCGAGTATCGGCATCGCGGTTTACCCGGACTGCAGCACCAATCTGGATGGCCTGCTGCGCGCGGCCGACATCGCGATGTACGAAGCCAAGCGGGCAGGGCGTCAGCAGTACCGTTTCTTCGATCAGTACATGAATGGCCGCGCACGCTCCCGTCTGATGCTCGAAGAGAGCGTGCGCACGGCGATCGATGGCAAAGACTTTTCCATGGTCTACCAGCCACAGGTCAACGTGGTCACCGGCAAGACCCGGGGCTTCGAGGCGCTGCTGCGCTGGCATCATCCGGACGCGGGCGATGTGCCGTCAGGGGTGTTTATTCCGCTGCTGGAAGAAACGCGCCTGATCAACAAACTCGGCAGCTGGATTTTCGAACAGGGTGCGGCCCAGCGCCAGCGCTGGAGCGACGTATTCCCGGACGATCTGGTGATGAGCGTCAGCGTGAGCCCTGCGCAATTCAGCCTGCCGAATCTGGCGGCCGAGCTGCAGCGCGCCATGCAGCTGCATGGCCTGAAACCCCGGCAACTGGAAGTCGAGATCACCGAGCCTTCGCTGGTTCACAACCTGGTGCACAGCCGCAAGCAGCTGCAGGATTTGCATAACATTGGCGTGCGCGTGTCGCTGGACGATTTCGGTGCAGGCGACAGCTCCCTTGCCCACCTGCGCAATCTTGATCTGGACACCCTGAAACTTGATCGGCACTTTATTGGCGGCATGCTGGGATCGTCCCGGGATCTGGCCGTCGCGCGCAGCATCATTGACCTGTGTCGCATGCTCGATATCGAGGTGATTGCCGAGGGTGTCGAGACCTACGAGCAATATGAGTGGCTGGTCGACAACGGCTGTCAGATCATTCAGGGCTTCCTGATTGCCCATCCGATGCCGCCATTGGAGGCCGAGCGTTTTGTCGAGCCGGTCGATCTGCCGGTCGCGTTACAGCTGCTCGGGCAGGACTGACGCGGTAGACTCGCGTTTTTCCCGCGACCCGATCCGACCATGACTGTCACCACGCCCATGCCGCTCAAATACCTGCAGGCCTACCCCGAGGGTCTGCAGGATCAGGTTCGGCAGCTCATCTCGCAGGACCGGCTGACGGATTATCTGCAGCAGCGCTATCCGGATCGCCACGAAATCCAGAGCGACAAGGCGCTGTACGCCTACGCGCTGGCGCTCAAACAGGAATACCTGCGCAACGCGCCGAACATCGACAAAGTGCTGTTCGATAACCGCCTGGACCTGACCCATCGCGCACTGGGCCTGCACACTACGGTGTCGCGGGTGCAGGGCGGCAAGCTCAAATCCAAGAAGGAAATCCGCGTGGCGGCGTTGTTCAAGGATGCCGCGCCGCAGTTTCTTAAGATGATCGTGGTCCACGAACTGGCGCATTTCAAAGAGTCAGACCACAACAAGGCGTTCTATCAGTTGTGCGAGCACATGCAGCCCGGCTATCACCAGCTGGAATTCGACCTGCGCATCTACCTGACCTGGCGGGACATGCAGACGGCCGGGCGCTGATCAGGCGTTAACGCATTTCAAGGAAGTTTCGATGGAAGTCAGCAAGACCAAGAGCAGTTTCTATCGCCGCCTGTATGTGGCGTATCTGATCGACAGTGGCGTCGCCAGCAGCGTACCGGCCCTGACCGATGTCACCGGCATGCCCCGTCGCACCGCTCAGGACACCATCGCGGCGCTAGCCGATCTGGATATTGTCTGTGAGTTCGAACAGCTCGATGGCGCGCGCAATCATGCCGGCGGTTACCGGATCCGTGACTGGGGCGCGATTGACCGCCGCTGGATCGACGGCAATCTGCAAACCATCAAGACGGTGCTGGGGTATCCGTGACGTCGTGTCAGGGGCGTTGATTCAAGAGCTTCCCGGCTAAAGCCGGTCCTGCGAGGGACATCGGCGCCCCTGAGACGGAGTCAGTCCAGGTCCCGACGCATGCTGATGTGCGGAATGCCGTCCTCGACATACACCTCGCCCACCGGATTGAAGCCGTAACGGCTGTAATAGCCCTGCAAGTGCGCCTGGGCCGAGAGAAATATCGGCTGGTCCGGCCATTGGCGTTCCGCGTGCACCAGCGCCTGGACCATCAATTCATGGCCCATGCCCTTGTTGCGCATCGATGGTGCAGTCACCACCCGGCCAATGGTCACGTCACCGTTCTGCTGAATCGGGTCCAGCAGGCGCAGGTAGGCGACCAGCTGATCATTTTGCCAGGCCATCAGATGGCAGGTGTCGCCCAGCAAATCCTGGCCATCGACGTCCAGATACCAGCATTTCTGCTCCACCACGAAAACCTGCGCCCTCAGTTGCAGGATGGCGTACAGCTGCTCTTTTCCAAGGTCGGTATGGTGTTTGCAAATCCAGTTGATAGACATGACGCCGGCCTGCGAGAAGAAGTGGATGCCGGATACTAAACGCATATCGGCGCAAGCCCAAATTCGCGGCGAGCAGGGCTCGGGACTGATTCAGGCGACGATGCGTCATTTTGTTGAACTGCGGCACAAACATCGCAGTGTCAGGAGTTGTGCAAAGCGCAAAATGAGTCTTCACTGAAGGCCAGTTGCCACAAGGAAGCTGAGCATGTCGCGTTTGCTGTGCGCCGCAGGGCTGTTGGGAATGATGCTGATAGCCCAGGGCGCGGTCGCGCAGACATTGCGTCTCGCCGGCGATGCCTGGGCGCCTTATGCCGACGTGTCATTGCTGCACGACGGGCTTTCCACTGACCTGATTCGCACGGCGCTGGGCCGCGCCGGTTATGACACCGAATACGAGCAGGTGCCCTGGGCCCGGGCGATTCACGGGTTGAGCGAAGGGCGGTATGACATCGTCATCAACGCCTGGTACAGCGAATACCGCACGCGCATCGGGGTTTTCTCCGCGCCGTATCTGATCAACCGCCTGCGCTTTCTGAAGCGCAAAGATGCCTCAGTCGACTACCAAACCCTGTCGCAATTGCACGGCTACTCCGTTGCAGTGGTGCGCGGCTATGCCTATTCGCCGGAATTCGACGCCGACGCCGAGCTGAAGAAAATCCCAGTGGCGAATTTTTCGACCGCTGCCAGGATGCTCGCTGCAGGCAGGGTCGACTTGACGGTGGAAGACGAGTACGCGGCGCGGTTTGCCCTCAACCGTGAGCCTGCAGACGTGCGGACCAGCGTTGAATTCCTGCCCAAATCACTGAGCGAAAACAGTCTGCATATGCTGGTCAGCGTCAAGCGGGCGGATCATCAGCAGATCGTTCTGGATTTCGACAAGGCCATCGCTGACATGAAAGCCGACGGCACCTACGACAAGCTCATCAAACTACACGGTCTGTGATCTGGGGCTCCTTGACCGGCTCTTTGATCAAGTGCGCTGCCAGCGTGCGCAATGGTCCCAGTTGACGGCAGATCAGCGCCAGTTGGGTTTGCACCAACCGTTGGCCTTCATCGATTTCTTCCGGCATCTGTTCCAGGCTGGTCGCCAGCGCTTCCTCGGTATCGCTTTGCACGGCCACCGGTTCACGCATCGCCAGGCTCCGGGCGATTTCGTCGATGCTCGCGGCAAGGCTGGCACCGGCGCCTTCGATCAGTTGCTCTCGCACTTCGGGCGGCAGCGGGGTCTCCCGGTGCGCGCCCAGGCCCGACAGGTAACTGAGCAGCGTGTGTGACAGCACCAGAAAACGGAAGCCCACGTCGGCCTCTTTGCGGAAATGTCCGGGCTCCATGAGCATGTTGGCCAGTGTGGTGGACAGCGCGGCGTCAGCGTTGTGGGCGTTGCGGCGGGCCAGTCGATAGGCCAGATCGTCGCTCTTGCCGTTCGCGTATTGCTGCATGATCTGGCGCAGGTAAATGCTGTTGCACGACAGCGTGTTGGCCAGGACCTTGTTCAGCCGGCGACCTTGCCAGTCCGGCAGGAACAGGAACACCGCCAGCCCGGCGATCAGGCTGCCCAGCAGCGTGTCCAGCAGGCGCGGCAGGAACACGCCGTAACCGTCTCCGACCTGATTGAAGCAGAACAGAATCATCACCGTGATCGCCGCCGTCGACAGCGTGTAGCGCGTGGTGCGGTTGACGAAGAACACCACGCCGGCCAGCACCGCGCACATCGATTGCAGGACGGGCGTGGTGATCAGGTCAAACAGAATCCAGCCCGCCGTCAGGCCAATGGCCGTGCCGATGATGCGCTGTCCGAGTTTGCGCCGGGTGGCGCCGTAGCTTGGCTGGCAGACAAACACCGTGGTGAGGATGATCCAGTACCCCTGGGACGGGTGGATCAGATGAACCATGATGTAGCCGATGACCAGCGCCAATGGCAGGCGCAGGGCGTGACGAAACAGCAGCGAGGTCGGCGTCAGTTGCAGGCGCAGGCGGGTCCAGACGTCCTTGAGGTTGCGCGGCGAGCGGTCGAGCAGGCTGCTGTCGGTGGCGTCGGCCAAGGCGTCGGGATTGCTCGCGTCGCTGAGCAGCCGGTCGAGGGTGCCAAGGTTATTGGCCAGCGCTCGCAGCGAACGCAACAGCCCGCGCCACGCCGGGTTGCTCTGGATGCGCAGGTGTTCGAGGGACGCGCGCAGATCGTTCAGCGCATGAGCGAAGCTGTCGTCATAGATGAACGGCTGGCGCAGCTGGATCGACGCCGACAGGTCACGGCAGGCGCGACCTTGCTGGCGCAGCAGGCGCTGGCAGCGAAACAGCACATCGCTGTGGAAGAACGCCTCGGCCAGGGAGTTGTAGGGATAGTGCGATGAACTGGCGCGCTCGTGGATGTCCTGGGCCAGGAAGTACAGCTTCAGGTAACGACTGACCTTCGAGCCGGGACGACCGCTGCCGACGCGGTTAAGGATGATTTCCTTGGTGACGTTGAGCGCGCCGACGACCTTGCCGTTCTGCTTGGCAAGCTCCAGGCGCTTGGCTTCGATGTCCAAAGTGCGGATCGGCTCGAACAGCTCTGACTTGAGCTTCAAGTACAGGCCCAGCTCGCGAAACAGTCGGGCCAGCGCCTGCTGCACCGGCTGGTTGGAAAACAGCATCTGCCACAGCACTGACAGCAGGCCGTACCACGCCGCGCCGGCGACCAGCAGCATGGGTTCGTGCCAGAAATCGGTGACTTCACCGCCGCGCTGATCGACCCCAATCATGGTGTAGACCGACAGAATCAGCGTTGCGTAGGCGATGGCGCCATAGCGCTCGCCCAGGGCGCCGAGCATCGTCAGGCAGAACGCCGCAAAGGCAAACGCGCAGATGAACACCACGGGGTAGGGGAAAAGCAACTCCACGGACAACGCCGCGATGCTGAAACACACCAGCGTCACGGCCAGCGCATTGAGGCGGCCTTGCCAGCTGTCATCGGTTTCCGACAGGGCGCTGGCGATAATCCCGAGGAACAGCGGGATCAACTGGGACATCTCGTTCTGGTACCAGCACAGCGCCATGCTGCCGGTCAGCGCGATGAAAACCCGCACGCTGTAGGAAAACTTGTCCAGCGCCCAGAGACGGCGGAATGTGTTGCGCAACGATGTCGATGCCATGAACGCTGACGGCCTTGTTCGCGATTGATTTTGCTGAGGGATATGTACAGCGCCGGATGCGCGCTGTACATCCGGCAGGCAACATTTATTCCGGCAGCGGATGCCAATGCTCCAAAACGCACCTTAACCCTGACTGTAACTCTGTCATGTGCGACGCGCACTTGTAGGAGCCATCGGAGTTTACGACGGTCGCGAAGGCGGATGGTCAGGCACTGAATGTGTATCGCCTGGCCCGGCCTCTTCGCGACCGTCGTAAACTCCGATTGCTCCTACAAAGATCGCGTGCGTCTGTGCCGGTGTGAGCTTGCCTGCAATGAATGCTCAGACGTACTGCGCGGCCGCGTACGCCGAGGCCCAGGCCCACTGGAAGTTGAAGCCGCCCAGATGCCCGCTGACATCCAGTACCTCGCCGACAAAGTACAGGCCTGGTGACTTCAGGGATTCCATCGTTTTTGACGACACTTCACGGGTGTCGATGCCGCCCAGGGTCACTTCGGCCGTGCGATACCCTTCGGTGCCCGCCGGTACCACTTGCCAGCTCGCCAGTTTGGCGGCGATGTCGGCCAGTTCGGCGTGGGTGTACTGCTTCATCGGCTTGGACACGAAGCATTGCTCGGCAATCAGGTTGGCCATTTTCTTGGTGAAAATCTCGCCGAGCAGCGTTTTCAGTTCGCTGTTCGGGCGTTCGGCCTGTTGCTCGGTCAGCCAGCTGTGGGCGTCGTGGTCGGGCATCAGGTTGATTTCGACTGTGTCGCCGGGCTGCCAGAACGATGAGATCTGCAGAATCGCTGGCCCGCTCAGGCCGCGGTGGGTGAACAGGATGTTCTCGCGAAAGCTGACGTCGTTGCAGCTCACCAGGCAATCGACCGACGTGCCGGTCAGCTCGGTGCACAGCTCTTTCAACTGATCGGTGATGGTGAACGGCACCAGGCCCGCCCGCGTAGGCAACAGCATGTGGCCGAACTGCTTGCCGACCTGATAACCGAAACCGGTGGCGCCCAGCGTCGGAATCGACAGGCCGCCCGTGGCGATCACCAGCGACTCGCAGCGCAATTCACCCAAGGTGGTTTTCAGCAGGTAACCGCTTTCGGTTTTCTCGATGCTCTGCACCGAGGTGTCCATGTGCAGGCTCACGCCGGCGTTGTCGCATTCAGCGAGCAGCAGGTCGAGGATGTCGCTGGACTTGTTGTCGCAGAACAGTTGGCCGAGTTTCTTCTCGTGGTATGGCACGCCGTGCTTGCCCACCAGCTCGATGAAGTCCCACTGGGTGTAGCGGGCCAGCGCCGATTTGCAGAAATGCGGGTTCTGCGAGAGGAAGTTGGCAGGTTCGGTGTACATGTTGGTGAAGTTGCAGCGACCGCCCCCCGACATGAGTATTTTCTTGCCCGGCTTGTTGGCGTGATCGATCAGCATGACCTTGCGCCCACGCTGGGCGGCCGTGAATGCACACATCAAACCTGCGGCGCCGGCGCCGATGATCACAACGTCAGTAACGGGCAAAGCGGTGTCCTCGGAATATCGGGAAGAAGATCGTGCCAACGCTCTGCGTTGGTATGCATACCGTGACGCTCGGCGTCACCCTAGGGCGCAGAGCGCCCGGCCCGGCGTTACCGCGCAGAGCGTGGGAACGATCAGCTCACTCCTACAAGGGGTTGCGCGGCCTTGTAGGAGTGAGCTTGCTCGCGATCAGGGGGCGATGCGGTATTGCGGGTGTTTACAAGATCCGCACGCGCAACGATTTGCCCTTGATCTTGCCGTTGTTCAAACGCTCCAGTGCCTGCTTGGCCATGCCGCGTTCCACGGCGACGTAGGCCTGGAAATCAAAGATCGCGATCTTGCCCACCTGAGTGCCGGGAATGCCTGCTTCGCCCGTCAGCGCGCCAAGAATGTCGCCAGGGCGCAGCTTGTCTTTGCGGCCGGAACCGATGCACAGGGTGGTCATCGGTGGCAGCAGCTTGCCGCCTTCCTTGCGCTCCAGCTGGTCGTATTGCTGCCAGTTGAGCGGCGCTTTCTGCAGTTCTTCAACGGCGCGGGCGCGCTGGCTTTCGCCGGGCGCGACGAGGCTGACGGCAATGCCGGTCTCTCCCGCACGACCGGTACGGCCGACGCGGTGGATGTGGATTTCCGAATCCCGCGCCAGCTCGACGTTGAGCACCATGTCCAGACCATCGATGTCCAGACCGCGCGCGGCGACGTCAGTGGCCACCAGCACCGAGGTGCTGCGGTTGGCGAACATCGCCAGGACCTGATCGCGGTCACGCTGCTCCAGATCGCCATGCAGGCCGACGGCAGACATGCCCTTGGCGGTCAGGTGATCGACCACTTCCTGAACCTGCTGCTTGGTGAAGCAGAACGCCACGCAGGACTGCGGACGGAAATGATCGAGCACGCGGACCACCGCTTCGAGGCGTTGCTCTGGCGCGATTTCGTAGAAGATCTGCTCGATCTGGCTGTCGGCGTGGAGCGCTTCAACCTTGACGGTCTGCGGATCACGCATGAATTTCGAGGACAGCTGCTTGATACCGACCGGGTACGTGGCCGAGAACAGCAGGGTCTGGCGACGCTTGGGCGTCTGCTCGATGATGTCGGCGATGGCGTCGTAGAAACCCATGTCGAGCATGCGGTCGGCTTCGTCCAGCACCAGCGTGTTCAGGCCGTCCAGCACCAGCGAACCCTTGCGCAGATGCTGCTGAATGCGCCCTGGCGTGCCGACGATGATGTGAGCGCCGTGCTCCAGCGAGCCGATTTGCGGGCCGAAAGACACGCCGCCGCAGAGGGTCAGGACCTTGATGTTGTCTTCGGAACGCGCCAGACGACGGATTTCCTTGGCCACCTGATCGGCCAGCTCACGGGTGGGGCAGAGCACCAGTGCCTGACAGCCGAAGTAGCGCGGATTGATCGGATTGAGCAGGCCGATGCCGAATGCAGCGGTCTTGCCAGAGCCCGTCTTGGCCTGGGCGATCAGGTCCATCCCTTTGACGATCACCGGCAGGCTCTGCGCCTGAATCGGCGTCATCTCGGCATAACCAAGGGACTCCAGGTTAGCCAGCATGGCGGCGGAAAGGGGCAGTGAGTTAAAAGCGGTGTTAGTCACGGGACGGGCCTGCAAAACAAAATGTCGCGCAGTGTATCAGGTCGCAGCCCCTGCCTTGGGGCTGCGCGCGATAAATGGTGAGTGCATCACGCCTCGATCTCGGGCTCCGGTTGCGGTTTGCGCGCCGGTGCCTCGGGGGCCATGCGCGGCGACAGCTGCAGGAAGATCGACGCCGCCAGCATTGCCAGCACGCCGACGCACAGGAAGGTCAGCTGAAACGCACCGAGCACGTCGCTGACTTGCCCCGTTGCCACATCGTCGCTGAATCCGCCCAGCAACGCGGCCGCGCAGGCGACGCCGAGACTCAACGACAACTGCGCGACCACCGACAGCAAGCTGTTGCCGCTGGCGGCACTGGCGTCATCGAGATCGATCAGCGTCACTGCGTTCATCGCCGAGAACTGCAGCGAGTTGACCCCTCCCAGAAACGCCAGATGAACCAGCAGCAGCCAGTACGGCGTGTCGGCAGTGACCAGCGCCATGCTCGCCAGCAAAATGCCCAGCAGCAGCGTGTTGCCGGTCAGCACGATGCGATACCCCAGTCGCTCAATGGCTTTGGTCGCCAGCGGCTTGGCGAACATCGCCGCGAGCGCCAGGGGAATCATGCTCATACCCGCATGTGAAGGCGAGTAACCCAGCGCGACTTGCAGCATCAGCGGTAGCAGGAACGGCAAGGCGCCGCTGCCCAGGCGGGCAAACAGGTTGCCCATGATGCCCACCGCAAAGCTACGGGTTTTGAACAGCTGAGCGGAGAACAACGGCGCTTCTACGTGACTGGCGCGTAACCAGTACGCGGCGAGACAAGCCATGCCGCCGAACAGCAACATCACCACCCGCAAGTGCGGCAGGTTCAGCTCGCCGAGACCTTCCATTGCAATGGTGATCAGCACCATCGACGCGCCGAACAAGCCGAACCCCACCAGATCAAAACGCGTCCGTCCGCCACCCTGAAGGTCTGGGATGAACTTGCGCACGGCGAAGCACCCGAGAATCCCCACCGGCAGGTTGATCAGGAAGATCCAGTGCCAGCTCAGGTATTCCACCAGCCAGCCGCCGACCGTCGGGCCCATTAGCGGGCCGAGCAGGGCGGGCATGGTGATGAAACTCAGAGTGCGAACCAGCTCGGTCCGGGGGTAGGCGCGCAACACGATGAGCCGGCCGACCGGCATCATCAACGCACCGCCGAGGCCCTGAATCACCCGTGCGCCGACCAGCATGCCGAGGGAGTTGGACACCGCGCACAGCAACGAGCCAAAGCTGAACAGCAGGATGGCGCTGAAAAAGATGCGCTTGATGCCGAAGCGGTCCGAAATCCAGCCCGACGCCGGAATCAGCAGGGCGATGGTCAGCATGTAAGCGATGATCACCGACTGCATGCGCAGCGGGTTTTCCGCCAGCGAGCCGGCCATGGATGGCAGCGCGGTGTTAAGGATCGTGCCGTCCAGGCTTTGCATGAAGAAGGCGATGGCGATGACCCATGGCATCCAGCGCAGGGTGCGGGCGTCCAGCTGCGGGGTAGAGGTCGGCATGTGGATCGAGGGTCCTTATGGTTGCGGGAAACAGGCCAATTAATTGTCAGATGTAACTGCTGGGAGCACGGCCCCGGTAAACGCTCTCACTGCTGAAGCGCGGTCCTTGTGGGAGTGAGCTTGCTCACGAAGAGGCCCTGACAACCGCCCCATCTCTGCAGCCTGATTGCCAGCATTCGCGAGCAAGCTCGCTCCCCCCACACACAGAGCTCAGTGGCTGCCCGCCAGCAGCCAGGCAGCCCGATGCATTACAGCGTCAGCGTCAACCCGCTCAGCAGCGCGCCGGGCAGCAGACTCGAGGCGGTCTGGCGCTGACTGTAGGTGCTCGTCGACAGCAGGAGTTCCCTTTCTGTGGTCAGTTGTTCCAGTGCCGTGCCCAGCAGGCTGAAGATACTGTCGTCGAAGCGCATGGTGTTGACCGGCGCCTTGATCTGCCCGTCTTCGACCCAGAACGTGGCGAAGCGGGTCATCCCGGTGATGCGCCCGGCGGTGCGGTCCGAGAAATTCAGGTACCACAGGTTGCTGATGTACAGGCCCGTGCCCAGCGCTTTCAACACTTCATCCAGCGCCAGTGAACCGCCGTCCATGCTCAGCGCGCTCGGTGACTCGCCCCATCCTGCGCCGTTGGCGACAAGGCCGTATTCGGCGGCGCTGCGCGAGTCGATCATGCGATCCCGGGCCACGCCCCCGGCCACCAGTGACAGGTCCATGCGCGGATAACCTTCACCGGAAAACGCAGGGGACAACGAGCCGCTGACCTGCTCGCTCAAACTCACCAACGGATTCAGCGTGGCGTGGCCGTCGTACAGCCGCTGCAAGGGACTGGTCTTGTCGGCCAGCGACTGTGCAGAGAAACCTCCCCAGCACAGCATACCGATGACTTCCTCCAGCGCGGCAGGCGCCAGGTAAGCGCGGTATTGCCCGGGGGCGAGGGCGTGCGCCGGGCGGCCAAGAAACGCAAGTTGCTCACGGGCCAGGGCGAAGCGCCGCGCAAAACCGTCGTCGGTCCACGTGTGCCCGGCGTAGTTGGCTTTCACCGCCTGCCCGTTCTCGTGGAACAGGCTCCAGTCGAAATTGAAGCTGTTGGCCTGGTGCCAGCCCAGCGCACCGCTTGAACTGGCGAAACCGCGATAGATCGGACCGGCGGCGTAGATGCCGACCAGATCCAGCCCTTCGCCCAGTTGCGCGATTTGCTCGACCACATGTGCACTGTCTGGCAACGGCGTCTCTTGCACGTTGCTGCTCTGCCAGGCCTCTTCGTTCAGTTGCAGATAAGGGTCTTCCGGCAGCAGCGTCAGGGTCTCGCGCAGTTGAAGCAGGGCGTCGCTCAAGCGTTGTTGATCCACCTCGCCATCGCCCGACAGCGTAAGGCTCAGGTTGGCGTGGCGGCCTGCGGCGATCAGCTTGAAGGTCACGCTGGCTTGCTGCACGTGGCCGGCCTGACGCACCTTGGCGTGGTTGAAACGGATGAAGTCCGACGCTTCGGCGTCGTAGCTCAAGGTGTAACGCTCGTCTGCCGTGACCGCGCCGTGCAGCCATTGCGCCAGGGCCTTGAATTGCGCTTGATGGGACATCATGCGTCACCTCCGAAAACATCAACGCCCGCGAACACGCAAGCGGGCGAGGCGTGCCCCACGCGGATCACTTGATTGGGTTCGCCTTTGCCACAGTTGGGCGTGCCGAGGACCTTGAAGGTGCTGGCGTCGCCGACCGCGCTGAGGTTGCGCCAGAACTGCGCGGAGATCGCGCGGTAGTTCGGGTTTCTCACCACGCCCTTGAGCTCGCCGTTCTCGATCAACTGGCCCCACTCGCAGCCGAACTGGAATTTGTTGCGCGCATCGTCGATCGACCACGAGCGGTTGGTGCTCATCAAAATGCCGTGCTCGATGCCGCCAATGAGCTGCGCCATCGACTTGTCGCCTGGCTCGATATTGAGATTGGCCATGCGGTCGATGGGCGCGCGGTTCCAGTTGGACGCGCGGCTGTTGGCGACGCCTTCCATGCCGCTGCGGTATTGCGACAGCGCGCCGCCCAGAGGCCGTACCAGTAAGCCGTCCTTGATCAGGAATTGCTTGCTCGCCGGCGTGCCGTCATCATCAAAGCTGTAGCTCGCCAGTTGCTCGGGGATTTCAGGATCAAAGGTCACGTTGAGCAGGCTTGAGCCGTATTGCAGGCTGCCGAAATCGCTGGCTTTGACGAAGCTGGTGCCTGCGTAGTTGCGCTCATCGCCGAGGATGCGGTCCAGCTCCAGCGGGTGGCCGATGGATTCGTGGATTTGCAGGGTCATCTGGTCGGGCGTCAGCAGCAGATCACGCGGGCCGGAGGGCGTGTTCGGCGCCATGACCAGTTGCAGCGCCTGATCGGCGACGTTGACCGCCGCACCGATGATCCCGCACGACGCGATGACTTCCGCGCCGCCTTGCTGGCCGAAATTCTCGCGGCCGAGGCTGCGGGTCTGGCTGTCCTGCCCGTCGTAGGCCGTGACGGTCAGGCCAGGGAAGACGAAGCGCTGGGCCTGACGGATTTCGGCACCGAAGTTGTTCAGGTAAATCTGCTCGACGTTCTCAAGCCCCAGGCTCACCTGCCAGTTGACCAGACGTTCGTCCCTCGGCACCGACGCCGATTCGGCGTTGAGCAGGGCGTAGCAATCACTGAGCGATGGAAACGCATTTTGCAGATTGGGCGAAAGGTAATCGGCATGGGCGGTGGCGACAGCATGGTCGCGCAGGTCAAGGAGCGAATGCGGGGCCAGTTGCCGCGCTTGAGTTTCCGCCTGTTCCAGCGCCGTTTGAAGTCCGCGCTGGGAGATGTCGTTGGTGGCCGCGTAGGCTTCGACACCATTGACGCGCACGGTCAGCATCGCGCCCTCGTCGATGCTGAGCTGTGGCGGCTCGGCGACGTTCTTGCGCACCGACAGATGCTGGCTGGTCTGTTTGACATAACGCAGGGAAAAAAACGGGGCGCTGCTCTGCAGGGCGGCGAAACGCTGCTTGAGCTGAGCGGAAAAGTCGAACATGCAGGAAGGCTCCTTGACGATTCGGACAGGCAACGGCCCGAATCATAGCGCGGATGGTCACTGCATCGGGGAGGGATGGACAATGCGGAGACAGCGCTTTCCATTGTGGGACCGGCTTTAGCCGGGAATGCGTCGGGTGTCACACCGCAAAATGGAGGGTGTAGCCACTGGCCTCTTCCCGGCTGAAGCCGGTCCCACTGACACATCGGCGCGGCAGATGTATCTGCTGGCAAATGGACTGTGGGAGTGAGCTTGCTCGCGAAGAGGTCGGCACATCCACTGAATCTTCAGCGGCTGAAATGCCTTCTTCGCGAGCAAGCTCGCTCCCACATGGACCGGGTGTGCTGGACGATTGCACAGCACCCCCGGGGAGCCTCCTGCAGTAACGGCGGTGATTACTGCGCCAACGGGCCCACTTCACGCATCGGCTTGCCACGCACTGGCGCATCGCCTGCGACGTAGTAATCGGCAGTGCTACGCGGCAGCGGGGCGCGGCCGCGGATCTTGTCGGCAATCTTCTCGGCCATCATGATCGTTGGCGCGTTGAGGTTGCCTGTGGTGATCAGCGGCATGATCGACGCATCCACCACACGCAGCCCTTCCATCCCGTGCACACGGCCCTGACCGTCAACGACCGCCATTTCATCGGTGCCCATCTTGCATGAGCAGGACGGGTGATACGCCGTCTCGGCGTGCTCACGGATGAACGTGTCCAGCTGCTCGTCGCTCTGCACGTCGATGCCGGGGCTGATTTCGCGGCCACGGTATTGGTCCAGCGCTGGCTGCTGCATGATCTCGCGGGTCAGACGAATGCCATCGCGGAATTCCTGCCAGTCCTGCTCGGACGCCATGTAGTTGAAAAGAATGCTCGGGTACTCGCGCGGGTTCTTCGACTTCACCTGCACGCGACCACGGCTTGGCGAACGCATCGAACCGACGTGCGCCTGAAAACCGTGCTCTTGAACGCCCTTGCTGCCGTTGTAGTTAATTGCGACCGGCAGGAAGTGGTACTGAATGTTCGGCCACTCGAACTCCTCGCGTGAACGAATGAAGCCACCCGCTTCAAACTGGTTGCTGGCGCCGATGCCCTTACCCAGGAACATCCACTCGGCGCCGATGGCTGGCTGATTCCACCACAGCAGCGACGGATACAACGAGACCGGCTCCTTGCAGGCGTACTGCAAATACATTTCCAGGTGGTCTTGCAGGTTCTCGCCAACGCCCGGCAGGTCATGAACCACCGGAATGTCGAGCTTCTTCAGCAGCGGCGCGGGGCCGACGCCGGAACGCTGCAGGATCTGCGGCGAAGCAATGGCGCCGCCACACAGCAGGACTTCCTTGCGAGCGCGGGCTTCGATGCGGGTGTCGCTGTCGCCCACCATGTAGGCCACGCCGACGGCGCGCTTGTTATCGAACAGAATCCGGTCGGTCAGTGCGTGAGTGACGATGGTCAGGGTCGAGCGCTTCTTCGCTTCGTCCAGATAGCCACGAGCGGTGCTGGCGCGACGGCCAAACGGCGTGACGGTGCGGTCCATCGGGCCGAAACCTTCCTGCTGATAACCGTTGAGGTCGTCGGTGCGCGGATAACCGGCTTGCACGCCTGCTTCAACCATCGCGGCAAACAGCGGGTTGTTGCCGGCCTTTGGCGTGGTCACGCTGACCGGGCCTTCGCCGCCGTGGTAGTCGTTAGGGCCGATATCGCGGGTTTCGGCCTTGCGGAAGTACGGCAGGCAATCGAGGTAAGACCAGTCTTCAAGCCCCGGGTTTTTTGCCCAGCCGTCGTAGTCCATGGCGTTGCCGCGGATGTAGCACATGCCATTGATCAGCGACGAGCCACCCAGTCCCTTGCCGCGACCGCACTCCATGCGGCGATTATTCATGTGCGGCTCTGGCTCGGTCTCGTAGGCCCAGTTGTAGCGACGGCCCTGCAGCGGGAACGCAAGCGCGGCTGGCATCTGCGTGCGGAAGTCGGCGCGATAGTCCGGGCCGCCTGCTTCAAGCAACAGCACAGTGACGCCTGCGTCCTCGGTGAGACGGGCTGCCAGGGTATTACCGGCCGAACCGGCGCCGATGATGATGTAATCGAATTCTTGGGACATTGACATGTTCCCTCTTAAAAGTAGTCGGAGGTGCGCAAGCCCTGTAGGAGTGAGCTTGCTCGCGATGAGGTCATAACCACGAACGCTGTTGGCGGCTGACACTCCGCGATCGCGAGCAAGCTCGCTCCTACAGTGAAATGCGTTTTGCCGGTGCGGCCTTTACAGGATCAGAACACCGACGCGTAGTCGCCCAGCTCAACCTGCACAGACTTGATGCGTGTGTACTGCGCCAGCGAACTGATGCCGTTTTCCCGGCCCACGCCCGACTGCTTGTAGCCACCGACCGGCATCTTCGCGTCGGACTCGCCCCAGGCGTTGATCCAGCAGATACCGGCTTCCAGTTGATGGATCACGCGGTGCGCGCGGTTCAGGTCCTTGGTCACGATGCCCGCAGCCAGACCCATCTCGGTGTCGTTGGCGCGGCGGATCACTTCTTCTTCGCTGTCGTAGCTGAGGATGCTCATCACCGGGCCAAAGATTTCCTCTTTGACGATGGTCATCTCGTCGGTGCAGTCGGTGAACACGGTCGGCGCGACGAACGCGCCGTTGCCCAGCTCGCCTTCGGTCAGACGGTCGCCGCCGATCAGCAGGCGCGCGCCTTCTTCCTTGCCCTTGTTGATGTAGCCGAGCACGTTTTCCATGTGCGCGAAGCTCACCAGCGGGCCGAAGTTGATGTTGTCGTCCTGGGGGTTGCCGACGCGGATGCGTTTGACGCGCTCAAGGATTTTCGCTTCGAAGGCAGCTTTCAGGGCGCTCGGCACGAACACGCGAGTACCGTTGGTGCAGACCTGACCCGAGCTGTAGAAGTTGGCCATCATCGCGATGTCGGCGGCGCGATCCAGATCGGCGTCGTCGAAAATGATCAACGGGGACTTGCCGCCCAGCTCCATGGTCACTTCCTTGAGCGACGAGCTCGACGCGCTGGCCATGACTTTCTTGCCGGTCTGCACGCCGCCAGTGAACGAGATCTTCTCAATGCGCGGGTGCTCGGTCAGCCAGCTGCCGACCTCGCTGCCGGCGCCCGTCAGCACGTTGAACACGCCGTCCGGCACGCCGGCTTCGGTGTAGATTTCGGCCAGTTTCAGCGTGGTCAGCGAGGTGACTTCGCTTGGCTTGAAGATCATCGCGTTGCCGGCTGCCAGCGCAGGGGCGGACTTCCACAGGGCGATCTGGATCGGGTAGTTCCACGCGCCGATGCCGACGGTGACGCCCAGCGGCTCGCGGCGGGTGTAGACGAATGAGGTGTCGCGCAGCGGAATCTGCTCGCCTTCGATGGCAGGCACCAGGCCGGCGTAGTACTCCAGCACGTCGGCGCCGGTGACGATGTCGACGTATTTGGTTTCGGAGATCGCTTTACCGGTGTCCAGGGTTTCCAGTTCGGCCAGCTCATCGTTGCGTTCACGAAGGATGTCGACGGCACGACGCAGGATGCGCGAACGCTCCATGGCGGTCATGGCGGCCCAGATTTTCTGGCCTTTTTCGGCGCTGACGACCGCGCGTTCAACGTCTTCTTTGGTCGCGCGCTGCACCTGGGCCAGGACTTCGCCATTGGCCGGGTTAATGGCTTCGAAGGTCGCGTTGCTGCTGGCGTCCACGTAGCCGCCATCGATGTAGAGTTTTTGCAGTTCGAAACGGGCCATAAAATCCTCGCAGTAGTCTGGGTGGGTGACGACCGAGTGCGCCGTGCGCTGCCTTGGTCGTGGTGCCGGCTGCTTCAGCTCGGCGCTTTTGCCAGTTGAAAGTCCATGTACTCGTAGGCGATCCGTTGCGCTTGTTCGGTGTCGAAGGCGTCGCCCGAAAGCGCGCCGCGCAGCCATAGGCCGTCGATCAAGGCCGCGAGCCCTCGGGCAGCGCTGCGTGCTTCATCCAACGGCAATGCGCGACGGAACTGGCAGCAGAGGTTGGAATAAAGACGGTGGTCGTTGATCCGCTGCAGCCTGTGCAGCGAGGGCGAATGCATGCTGGTTGCCCAGAAGGCGAGCCAGGTTTTCATCGCCGGACCGTTGACCTGACTGGAATCGAAGTTGCCCTCGATGATCACTTTCAGGTGAGCCCGCGGGCTGTCGTCGTTCAATGCCCGGCGCCGCTCGGCGACGCTGGCGATCAGCGCATTCATCAAGTGGCGCATCGTCGCTGCGATCAGGCCGTTCTTGTCCTGAAAGTAGTGACTGATGATGCCGTTGGAGACCCCTGCCAGTTTGGCGATCAGCGCAATGCTGGCATCGCCCATCCCGACCTGATCGACCGCCGTGAGGGTGGCCTGGATCAACTGCTGACGCCGAATGGGTTGCATACCGACCTTGGGCATCTGTGGGGCTCCTTGATGTGCAGGGTGAACGTGAGTGGCTGGAAACGGCGTCCACTGTAAAGCTTTTTAATTGAACGTTCAATCAACAAAAAAGCGGGGGCGCAGAAAGGCAGCCACAAGCTTTAAGCTCCAAGCCGCAAGAGTCGAGGCGTGGCGGCCTTTTTCTTGCGGCTTGAAACTTGAAGCTTGCAGCTGCTATCAGCCGTGATTCTTGCCCAGCAACGCGTGGTACAGCTCGCTGTCGCCAAGGATCCCGACCAATTGGTTGTTCTCCTGCAGCACCAGCTTGTTGCCGGTGTGGTAGCGAATCTGCAGGGCATCGCGCATGCCGATGTCGGAGTGGACAACGGTGGGTTTGCGGCCGAGGGTTTCCACCGACTGGCCCGGTGCCCAGCTTTGCAGATCAAGGCTCGCGCCATGCTGATGGGCGCCGGTGATGGCGTTGCCATCAGTGAGATCAATCCATGTGTCGTCGCTCGGGTCCAGACAGACCTGAGACCCGTTGATGCGCGTGCACTGGATGATCGGGCGCATCAGGCTGCGACCACACAGCACGTTGAGCGGATTGGTGTGAGCGACGAACGTGCGCACGTATTCGTCGGCAGGGTTCAGCACGATCTCTTCCGGCACGCTGTACTGAATGATCCGGCCGTCCTTCATGATCGCGATACGGGTACCGAGCTTGAGCGCTTCGTCCAGGTCGTGACTCACGAAGACGATGGTCTTGTTCAGCTTCTTCTGAAGCGCCAGCAGCTCATCCTGCAAGCCCTGACGAATCAGCGGATCGAGTGCCGAGAAGGGCTCGTCCATAAGCAGAATGTCGGCGTCCATCGCCAGGGCGCGAGCCAGGCCGACACGCTGCTGCATGCCGCCCGACAGCTCGTCCGGCTTCTTGTTGCGCCACTGGGTCAGGCCGACCAGCTCCAGCTTTTCGTCCACCAGGGCGCGCCGCTCTTTCTCGGGGCGGCCCTGCATTTCCAGACCAAAACTGATGTTCTCGCGCACCGTCAGCCAGGGCATCAGGGCGAACTTCTGAAACACCATCGCGATGCGCTTGGTGCGCATCATCTTCAGCTCGGCGGGGGTGCAGGCAGCGATATTGATCTGCTGGCCTTCGTGCTCGACGAACAGCGAACCGCGGCTGACCGTGTTCAGGCCGTTTATGCAGCGCAGCAGGCTGGATTTGCCCGAGCCGGACAGGCCCATCAGCACGCAGATCTCGCCTTTGTTGATCTCCAGCGTGGCTTTTTCGACGCCGACGATCTGGCCGGTTTTCTTGAGGATTTCTGCCCGCGTAAGGCCCTGGTCCAAGAGCTTGAGTGCCTCACGCGGGTCTTTGGAGAAGACGACGTCAACCTGATCGAATTTGATGATGCTCATGCGTCGGCCCTCACTTTGGCGTCCGGTTGTTTGCAGATCCGGTCGAGCATGATCGCCAGCAATACGATCGCCAGGCCCGCTTCGAAGCCCAATGCGATATCAGCAGTGTTCAGTGCGTTGACCACAGGTTTGCCCAAGCCGTCAGCGCCCACCAGCGCGGCGATCACCACCATCGACAGCGAAAGCATGATGCACTGGGTGATGCCAGCCGCGATGCTCGGCATGGCGTGGGGCAGTTCGATACGGGAGAGCAATTGACGGCGTGAGCAGCCGAAGGCTTTGCCGGCGTCGAGGAGTTCTTGCGGGACATCACAGATGCCCAGGTAGGTCAGACGGATCGGGGCGGCGATCGCAAACACAACCGTCGAAATCAGGCCCGGCACCACGCCGAGGCCGAACAGGGTCAGGGTCGGGATCAGGTAAACGAACGTAGGCACCGTCTGCATCAGGTCGAGGACGGGGCGCATGCAGGTGTAGAACATCGGCTTGTGCGCGGCAATGATGCCCAGCGGCACACCGATCACTACGCAGACCGCCGTGGCGAACAGCACCTGGGCCAGGGTCTCCATGGTTTCCTGCCAGTACCCCAGGTTAAGGATCAGCAGAAAGGAAACGATCACAAAGGCGGTCAGGCCCCATTTGCGCTGAATGAAGTGAGCGAGCAGGGCAACCAGGCCGATCAGCACGAAGGGGTTGAACCAGGTCAGGCCGCCGGTCAGGCCGTGAATCATGGTTTCGAGTGACGAAGCAATGGCATCGAAGGTGCTGGCGCCGTGTTGCGTCAGCCATTCGACAAAGCCGGCGATGTACTCGCCCAGAGGGATTTTATGATCAGTCAGCATGGTGTCGGTTGTCCGCGTGCGGGATGAAAAGAGGACAACAGGCGGGCGTTACCCGCCTGCCTGTCGAGTTACTTCGTCAGCTCGGCTTTTGCGGCTTCCAGGCCAGGTTTTCCGTCCACGGTGGTGACGCCCGCCAGCCAGGTGTCGAGTACTTGAGGGTTGGCTTTCAGCCATGCCTTGGCGGCTACCTCAGGCTTTTTCTTGTCGTCGAGGATATTGCCCATCAGCGTGCTTTCCATCGGCAGCGTGAACGACAGGTTCTTCAACAACTGACCGACGTTGCTGCACTCGGTGGTGTAGCCCTTGCGCACGTTGGTGTAGACCGTGGCTTTGCCGAAGTCGGGGCCGAAGAAGTCATCGCCGCCGGTGAGGTATTTGATTTTGAAGCGGGTGTTCATCGGGTGCGGTTCCCAGCCCAGGAACACCACGTCGGTGTTGCGTCGCGAGGCGCGGTCGACCTGGGACAGCATCCCCGCTTCGCTCGATTCGACGACCTTGAAGCCTGCGTCTTTGAGGCCAAAGGCGTTTTTGTCGATCATGCTCTGGATCAGGCGGTTGCCGTCGTTGCCCGGCTCGATGCCGTAGATTTTGCCGTCGAGCTCTTTCTTGAATTTGACGATGTCGGCGAAATCGTGAAGCCCCTTGTCATACAGGGCCTGGGGAACGGCGAGGGTGTACTTGGCGTTTTCGAGGTTGGCGCGGACGGTCTCGACGGTGCCGGCGTCGCGGTAGGCCTTGATGTCGTTTTCCATGGTCGGCATCCAGTTGCCGAGGAAAATGTCCATGTTCTTGCCATCGGCGAGCGACTTGTAGGTCACAGGTACGGAAATCATCGTGGTTTTGGTTTTGTAGCCCAGCGACTGCAGCACGACGCTGGTGACGGCGGTGGTCGCCGTGATGTCGGTCCAGCCCACATCGGAAAAATTGACTGTCTGGCAAGCGGCAGGCTCTGCAGCCTGGGCCAGGAGGGGAAGACTCAGCGCAACGCCCAGTAACAGCCTGTGTGAACCTTTCATGTCGGACTCCTTTGGTGTTTTCTTCTCGGCATCAACCGCAGCTGATGCGTTTTCTGGTGTCGGCGAGTCAAATGGGGAAAACAGCTCCATCACTGCGTCTGGCGATTGAGTCGACAACGATCATGTAACAGGGAAAAACAAACGCCTACAGGGGGCGTCGTATCCAGTACACAGGGAGTCGTATCCAGCATCAGTGACGTCGCTTACAGGTTTTTTCCCTGCTCGCCGAATGATTCCCGGGACAAAAGCAGAGTGACGATACGGCAAAAAGTGCCGAAATCGGCAGCCGATCGTGCTCAGGCACCGGTAAAAGCAGAGGCGACGTTGGTGGGCATGGGTGAGTCGGTGTGAGACGCCGCCCCGCAAAACAAAAGGCTGATGATGCCGCCATCTCGGTGGATTGCTGCTTGAGCGTAGCAGCTCCATCGCCGGCCGCGCGGCGCGCCGGGAGCCCTGTTTTCGGAGGTTTGCGGTTAATGGCTATCAGCGTGTTCGACCTGTTCAAGATCGGTATTGGCCCCTCCAGCTCACACACCGTCGGCCCCATGCGCGCGGCGGCGCTGTTCGTTCAGGGTCTGCGCGAACGCGAACAACTGAGGCAAGTGAACCGCGTTGAAGTGCGGCTTTACGGCTCGCTGTCGGCAACCGGCGTCGGTCATGGCAGTGACAGCGCGGTGATCATGGGCCTGATGGGCGAATGGCCCGACGCTATCGATCCTGCGCTGATCGGCCAGCGCATCGCCGAACTGCGTGAAACCGACACCTTGAAACTCAATGGCGATTACCCTATCCCTTTTATCTGGCAGCGCGACATGTTGCTCGTCGATGAAAACCTGCCGTTCCACCCCAATGCCATGACGCTGATCGTATCTGACGAGCACGGCGAGTTTCATCGCGACACTTACTATTCGGTGGGCGGCGGTTTTGTCGTCGACGAAGCCCAGGCCGCCAGTGGCGTGCTGGATCGCGACGAAACCGTGCTGCCTTATGATTTCTCCAGCGCCGACGAATTGTTGATGCTCTGCGAAACCCACGGCCTGCGGGTGTCGCAACTGATGATGGAAAACGAGAAAGTCTGGCGCAGCGAAGACGAAATCCGCGCCGGGCTGATGCACCTGTGGCGGGCCATGCAGGCGTGTGTGGAACTGGGTTTGAAGCACGAAGGCATCCTGCCGGGCGGCCTGAACGTGCGTCGGCGTGCGGCGCGTTTGCATCGCAGCCTGCTGGAGCTGAACAAGCCGAACGTGATTGGCTCGACGCTAAGTGCGATGGAGTGGGTCAACCTGTTTGCGCTGGCCGTCAACGAGGAAAATGCCGCCGGCGGGCGCATGGTCACGGCGCCCACAAACGGCGCTGCGGGGATCATTCCGGCGGTGCTGCATTACTTCGTCAAATTCAGCGACGAAGTCAGCGAGGCCAACGTGGTCGATTACCTTCTGGGCGCGGCGGCTATTGGCATTCTGTGCAAAAAGAACGCGTCGATTTCCGGTGCCGAAGTGGGCTGTCAGGGCGAGGTGGGTTCCGCGTGCGCCATGGCCGCGGCCGGTCTGGCGGACATCCTGGGTGCCACCCCGGCGCAGCTGTGCAACGCGGCTGAAATCGGTCTGGAACACAACCTGGGTCTGACCTGCGATCCGGTGGGCGGACTGGTTCAGGTGCCGTGCATCGAGCGCAACGCCATCGCTGCGGTGAAAGCCATCAACGCCGCGCAAATGGCCCTGCGCGGCGACGGCCAGCACTTCATTTCGCTGGACCGGGTCATTCGCACCATGCGCGACACCGGCGCCGACATGCACGACAAATACAAAGAGACTTCGCGGGGCGGGCTGGCGGTCAGCGCCGTCGAATGTTGAGTCGGTAACGCCCGGTCTCGGAATAAACGCAGGTGCGCCCGTAGCCGCCTGCTCGCTTTTCGCACACGTCCCACTGAGCCCGCTACGTTTTGGCGCGCGCTTACTCTTGAGCTGGCGGGATGCCACCTGTACCCAGTGCCCATCACCGACGCTCGATCACTCTGTGCATCGGGTGACACTCCCGGACCGCCTGCCGATTCGATGGTTCACACAAGTGCTACGGAAGTGCTCATCCCTCCTGCAGCGCTTATGGCTCAGCCGTCACGAGGTCGCGATTTGAATCGTTGTGTCGCTCCCGAATAGACGCTTCGCGACGTCGCTATCGGGAGTTGTTGAATGCTCATCCAAATTTAGGCATGGCAATTGCGTTGCAATGACCAAGCTCTCCGCAGATGAGGGCGAGACAACGAGAGCCTCTGCTGAGGCCTTCAACCGTTTTACGCGTGAGGAGAAGTGTGATGACTACGTTCAACTCCGGGGCCCAACCCCAGAACCGTGCGCCCCAATCCATCGGCTTCCTGCTGCTGGACAACTTCACATTGATCTCCCTCGCGTCAGCGGTCGAGCCACTGCGTATGGCGAACCAGCTCTCGGGCCGCGAGCTGTATCGCTGGACCACATTGACGGCTGATGGCGGCCAGGTCTGGGCCAGCGACGGCCTGCAGATCACCCCGGACGCCGCCATGCACAAGGCGCCGGTGCTCGACACGGTGATTGTCTGCGGTGGCGTCGGCATTCAACGCAGCGTTACCCGCGAACACGTCAGCTGGCTGCAGAGCCAGGCGCGTCAGTCCCGTCGTCTTGGTGCGGTGTGCACCGGCAGCTGGGCACTGGCCTGCGCGGGCTTGCTGGATGGTTTCGATTGCAGCGTGCACTGGGAATGTCTGGCCGCGATGCAGGAAGCTTTCCCCCGCGTCGCCATGAGCACGCGCCTGTTCACCCTTGACCGCAACCGCTTCACCAGTTCCGGCGGCACCGCGCCACTGGACATGATGCTGCACCTGATCAGCCGCGATCATGGCCGTGAGCTGTCCGCCGCGATCTCGGAAATGTTCGTCTACGAACGCATCCGCAACGAACAGGATCATCAGCGCGTACCGCTCAAGCACATGCTTGGCACCAACCAGCCGAAGCTGCAGGAAATCGTCGCGCTGATGGAAGCCAACCTGGAGGAGCCGATCGATCTGGACGAGCTCGCGGTGTATGTCGCCGTGTCCCGACGTCAGCTGGAAAGGCTGTTCCAGAAATACCTGCACTGCTCGCCGTCGCGCTATTACCTCAAGCTGCGCCTGATCCGCGCGCGGCAATTACTCAAGCAGACACCGATGTCGATTATCGAAGTGGCTTCGGTCTGCGGCTTTGTCTCTACGCCGCACTTCTCCAAGTGCTATCGCGAGTACTTCGGCATCCCGCCGCGCGACGAACGCGTGGGCTCCAATACCACCCAGCAGGTGGCGATGCTGCCGATTCCGCAGTCGCTCGTCCTGGCGCCGTTGTCCGGCCCACTGTCAGCGCTGAGTCAGGCGCGTAATGAGTCGACGTTTGCGAGCGTGCGGTTGTAAGAGCGCAACGGTCTCCTGTAGGAGTGAGCTTGCTCGCGATCAGTCGTATGGACGATAGATCTGTGTCGGCTGTACCGGCCTCTCGCGAGCAAGCTCACTCCTACAAAATGCGTCACGCCTCTAGGCACTCTGCTTGTAAGCCGCCAGCGCCGGCAACAATTGCTGATCAATCGCCTGGCGCACAGCTGGCAAAATCGTCGCGCTGCCGCTCAGCAGTTTCTCTACCAGTTGCCGCAAAGCCCGAGCGCGGTCGTCATTGAGGCCGCGCACCGCTTGGGCACAGGCCTGTTCTGCGCTGAGGCCGGAGGGCACCTCGAGACCGATCGCTCTGAGTTGGCTGATCAAGTCGTCCTGGTCGATGAGGTCTGCGTGCATCATGACGTGCGCTCCGGTTGTTGAGATTGACCTGATTCTGGTGGTGCGTGCGTGAGCTCGGCAAGCGCTGGCGTCACAGATGTCTGGCATACGCATCAGCGTGTCGTTTTCGGCTATGTAACCGTTTAGTTCATTTGGCATAATCGGCCCACTTACGTTGCGCGGACTACGGTTTGGTCACCCTCTGGCCCGCGCAACTGCCTCACCCCGGTTTTGTAACGGCTTAACCGGGGATTTTTTTGCCTGTCACTTAGGCTCCCTCGAGCGGCAGGGCATGAGCGGTCTGCGCAACGTCGGATGGTTTGATAAACTCCGCAGCCTTCCAGGAGCCGCCATGAACTACCGTCACGCCTTCCACGCCGGCAACCACGCCGACGTTTTCAAACACATCGTTCTGACTCGCTTGATCGCGCTGATGTCGCGCAAGGAGCAGCCACTCGCTTACCTCGACACCCACGCGGGCATCGGCCTGTATGACTTGCAGGGCGATCAGGCAACGCGCACTGGCGAATGGATCGAAGGCATTGGCCGTCTGTGGGATGCCGACGACGTGCCTGAAATGGCGGCCGGTTACATCGACGCGATTCGCCAGATGAACCGCAAGACCGGCGAACTGCGTTACTACCCGGGCTCTCCCGAACTGGCCCGCCGCCTGACCCGCGAACAGGACCGCGTGCTCCTCAATGAGAAGCACCCCGAAGACGGCGCGCTGCTTAAAGACAACATGAAATACGACCGCCGCGTCGCCGTGCACCTCGGCGAAGGCTGGCACGTGCCACGGGCGTTGTTGCCGGTTCACGAGAAGCGCGCGGTGATGCTGATCGATCCGCCGTTCGAGCAGCTCGACGAGATGAAGCGCTGCTCCGTCGCCCTCAAGGAAACCATCGCGCGGATGCGCCAGACCGTTGCGGCCATCTGGTACCCGATCAAGGACCAGCGCGCCCTCAAGCGTTTCTATCAGGAACTGGCAGAGACCGGCGCGCCGAAGCTGTTGCGGGTCGAGTTGTTCGTGCATCCGCTGGACACACTCAACAGCCTCAACGGCTCCGGCCTTGCGATCGCCAATCCGCCATGGGGGCTGGAAGAAGAGCTGCGCGAGTTGATGCCATGGCTGGCGAAGAAACTCGGCCAGACCCAGGGTGACTGGAAGATGGATTGGTTGATTGCGGAGTAGCCGCTCTTGGTTCCTGCGGCGTGACGGCTTACGTCTTCCCGGCTAAAGCCAGTCCTACAAGGGAAACGCGATCTGTCGGTAGGACCGGCTTCAGCTGGGAATAGGTTAGTGGCAGCACCCTTAATTCTGCGGCGTGACATCCGACGTCTTCCCGGCTAAAGCCAGTCCTGCAGGTGTACGGGATCGGTCGGTAGGACCGGCTTCAGCCGGGAAGAGGCCGGTTGGAGCACCCTTAATTCTGCGGCGTGCCGCCCGACGTCTTCCCGGCTAAAGCCAGTCCTACAATGGTTGCGTGCTGTGTATGTAGGACCGGCTTCAGCCGGGAAGGGGCCAGTTGTAACACCTTCAATTCTGCGACGTGACACCCGACGTCTTCCTGGCTAAAGCCAGTCCTACAAGGGAAACGCGATCGGTCGGTAGGACCGGCTTCAGCCGGGAAGAGGCCAGTAGCAGCATCCTCAATTCTGCGGCGTGACAACCGACGTCTTCCCGGCTAAAGCCAGTCCTACGAAGAGCACCCGGGGTATAAGCGGTTAAGGCTCAGTTACCCGCCAGACTCGGCGGCATGCAGACGCCGGTGCCGCCGATACCGCAGTAGCCCTGAGGGTTCTTCGCCAGGTATTGCTGGTGATACGCCTCGGCGAAGTACACGGTCGGCGCCTGGTCGATGTCGGTTGTGATTTCCCCGAGACCGGCCTTGGCCAGTTCGGCTTGATACACCTCGGCGCTGGCCTTGGCCGCCTGCAGTTGCTCAGGGGTTGTCGCGTAGATCACCGAGCGGTATTGGGTGCCGATGTCGTTGCCCTGACGCATGCCCTGGGTCGGGTTATGCAATTCCCAGAACATGGCCAGCAGTTGCTCATAGCTGACCTTCGCAGGCTCATACACCACGAGCACCACTTCGGCGTGGCCGGTCAGACCCGAGCAGACTTCTTCGTAGGTCGGGTTCGGTGTGAATCCACCTGCGTAACCCACGACGGTGCTGACGACGCCATCACGTTGCCAGAAGCGACGTTCTGCTCCCCAGAAACATCCCAGACCAAAGATGGCGAATTCGACGTCGTTGAAGAACGGCCCAAGGAGGGGAGTGCCGTTGACGAAATGAGTTTCAGGCAGGGTCATGGGTGTTTCACGCCCGGGCAGTGCCTGCTGGGCTGTAGGGAGAGCGTTTTTATTCACAAGAATTTCCGAGCGCAAGACCATGAGGCACATCCTCTCTGGGGCAGGACAACCAACATGCGTTGTCAGTGAAAACCGTATATGGGGTCAGAATCGGCTGATGCAAATGCAGGGCGGCAAGTGTGCCGCACTGATGTGATGCGGGGAAGGGGGGGCTCAGGCCAGCGGGCCGCGCGGGTAGCGACGCAAGGTTTCGATCAGCGCTTCGCCCGGGATCGGCTTGTCGAACAGATAACCCTGACCGACATCACAGCGATGGCGACGCAGGAAGGCCAGTTGTGCCGCCGTCTCGATGCCTTCGGCGACCACGGTCAGCTTGAGGTTGTGAGCCATGGCGATGACCGCCGAGGTGATTTCCATGTCGTCCTGATCATCCGGAATGTCCCGAATGAAGCTGCGGTCGATCTTGATCACGTCGATGGGGAATTTCTTCAGATAGCTGAATGACGAATAGCCTGTACCGAAGTCATCCATCGCCAGTGTCAGGCCCAGGGTCTTCAACGACTCCAGCTGCAGGCGTGTGTCTTCAGTTGCCTCCAGCAGCAGACCTTCAGTCAATTCCAGTTCCAGTAGCGACGGGTCGAGCTGTTCGTCACGCAGAATACCGGCCAGCGAAGAAACCAGCTCCGGATCGGAAAACTGTTTGGGCGACACGTTGATGGCCACATGCAGCTTGCCGTAGCCAGCCGCAGTCAATTGCTTGCTCATGCGGCAGGATTGGCGCGCGACCCATTTGCCGATCGGGATGATCAGGCCGGTCTCTTCGGCGACGCTGATGAACTGATCCGGGCGGATCATGCCTTTTTCCGGATGGTTCCAGCGCAACAACGCTTCCATGCCCAGCAAACGGCCACTGCGCAGGCACAGTTTCGGCTGGTAGAAGACCTCAAGTTCGTTCTGAGTCAGGGCGCGGCGCAGGTTGTTCTCGACGAACAGCTTGTAGCTCGCCTCGGCGTTCAGCGCCTCGGTGAACACTTGCACCTGATGCTTGCCGTTGGCCTTGGCTTTGTGCAGCGCCAGGCCCGCGTTTTTCATCAGCGTCTGTGGGTCGCGGCCATGGATCGGCGCGCACGCCAGCCCTACCGAGCCGGTCACGCTGATCAGCTGATTGTCGACGAACATCGGCTTGTCCAGCGTACTCAGCACCTGGCTGGCCACACGTTGGCCTTCCTCGGGACTGGTGTCGTCGAGCAGCACGGCGAATTCGTTACTGGCGAATCGCGCCAGTATGCCGGTCGGGCTTAGGCTGTTGCGCAGCCGACGGGCGAGGCTGATCAGCAGCTTGTCCCCGGTGTGGTGGCCGAGGCTGTCGTTGATGCGCTTGAAGTTGTCGATGTCCACCAGCAACAGGCTGATCGGGGTTTCAACGTCGCGGGCGAAGTGCTCGTCCAGGGTTCGGATGAAGGCCGGACGGTTGCCCAGATTGGTCAGATTGTCCGTGTACGCCAGGCGCTCGATCCGCTGCTGGGAGAGCTTGGCCTGGGTGATGTCTTCGTAGATGCCGATGTAATGGGTCAGCTCGCGGTTGTCCCCGTACACCTTGGAAATCGACAGCTGGCCCCAGTAGGGCTCCAGGTTTTTGCGCCGGCTCTTGAACTCGCCCTGCCAGCTGTTTCCGTTGACCAGGCTGGAGTTCGCGTCGAGCAGCAGCGCGCTGAGGTTTTCGAGCGCTGGCAGCTCCGAGAGTTGCTGCCCGTGGACTTCGTCGGCGGGGTATTGAGTGATCTCGGTGAAACTCGGGTTGACGTACTCGACCACGCCGTCGCGGTTGACCAGCAAAAACGCGTTGGCGCTCTGCTCTACGGCACGCTGAAACAGGTGCAGGGCGCTAGTGGCGGTGCGGCGGTTGTGGTTGTTGATGGCGTGGGCAAACTGATCGGCCAGCTCACCGGCAAAGGCGATCTCATCAGACTGCCATTCACGGGGGGCGCCCGTCTGCTCAAGGCACAGCACGCCCACCACCTGGCCGTCGATGCGCACGGCGGCGTCGAGTATGGCGGTGATGTCCTGGGTGCGCAGTCGCTGAACCAGCTCTTTGGTGCGCGGATCCTGCTCGACATCGTTGACGTCGATGGCGCGGCTGGTATGCAACACATCCAGGTAGCTGGGGAATTCGCTGATATCGATCGCGTTGGTTTTGGGGAACGTGCTGGTATCGCGGCGATACTCTGCAATCGGTTCCAGGGTTTTGCCGTTCAGGTTCCACAGGCTGGCGCAGGAGATGTTGTAGATCTCGCAGGCGCTTTTGGTGATCAGCTCTGCCGCTTCCTGCAGGGAATTGTTCGAACTGTAGCGATGGCGTGCCAGGCGCAGAATCAGGCTTTGCTGGCCGCGGACCCGTTCCAGATGGTGCAACTGTTCGTGCTGGGCGCGCTGATTGAGCTCCAGCGCGATCTGCAGACGGGAGTTCTGCACTTCCAGATCCGGGCTGATCACCAGTTCGCCGGGCTCGACCTGCTCATTGACGACCATCAGATAGCCGCGCAGCAAGTGCCGATTGTGTTGCTTGTAAGCCTCACCAATCTCCACCAGACCCAACGGGCCGCGCGTCGTGTGCAAGGTGTAGCGAATCAGGTAATGGGCGCCACCCGCCAGTTGCAGCTGCACGGCGTCGTGCAGTTGATAGCGCGCTTCGGGCTCCATGAGGCTGGCATACGGCGTGCCGACCAGCGCGCAGAGTTCCACGGCGGGCATGCTGAATTGCTTTTCGCAGTTCGGATCCAGATAGAGCATGGCCCAGCTGGGTTCATTCAGCCGCTCGAAACGCAGCATGCCGAGCCGCGAAGGCACCGGTAGTTGCGTCACGACCTCGGCCGCCGGTCTACCGGCAGCATCAGGTTGGCTTTTCATGAAGGAACTCGCTTTCAGGGTGCTGTCGCGCACGGGCAAGGAGCCCGTCTTTAAGTCGCGTGCCGCAAGGTTGCATCATGGCGAACGGGCTGACAAGTGAGCGCGATGGCTTAGTGCTATAAATCTGTCGGCAGACGGTTGATTTACTGGAGGTAATTGATCGGATTGTCAGGGTGAGGGTCGAGCGGTTGGTATGTGTGCATGATCAGCTATCGGCCGCGGGATTAAATACTGTAGGCGCTTGAGGCCGAGGGGCGTCCTCTTTTTAAAGGCAAAAAAAGCCCCGCCAATCAGCGGGGTTGAGGTACGAGCGTGGCAGCTCGAGAAAGCGAAGGCCCGTTTCGCGAAAAACGGGCCTTGTACGGCTTACAGCAGAATCGTGCGGATGTCCGCCAGCAATTCGCTCAGACGCTTGGTGAAGCGCGCTGCGGCGGCGCCGTTGATCACGCGGTGATCGTAGGACAGCGACAGCGGCAGCATCAGGCGGGGCTGGAATGCCTTGCCGTCCCAGACCGGTTGCATGGTGGCCTTGGACACGCCAAGGATCGCCACTTCCGGGGCATTGACGATCGGCGTGAAGCCGGTGCCGCCAATGTGGCCCAGGCTTGAGATGGTGAAGCAGGCGCCTTGCATGTCGTTGGCCGACAGCTTTTTGGAGCGTGCCTTTTCCGCCAGCTCGGCCGCTTCGGCTGCCAGTTGCAGCAGGCTCTTCTGGTCGACGTTCTTGATCACCGGGACCAGCAGGCCTTCCGGCGTATCCACCGCGAAACCAATGTTGAAGTACTTCTTGCGAATGACCGCTTTGCCGCTTGGCGCCAGCGAACTGTTGAAGTCCGGCAGCTCCTTGAGCATGTGCGCGCTGGCCTTGAGCAGCAGCGGCAGAATGGTCAGCTTGACGCCGGCTTTTTCGGCCACGGCTTTCTGCGCGATACGGAAGGCTTCCAGGTCGGTGATGTCGGCCTGGTCGAATTGCGTGACGTGCGGAATGTTCAGCCAGCTGCGATGCAGGCCGGTTGCGCCCAGCTGCATCAGGCGCGTCATCGGCACTTCTTCGGTTTCGCCGAAACGGCTGAAATCGACTTCCGGAATCGGCGGGATGCCCATGCCGCCGGCAGCGCTGCCAGCAGCAGGCGCGTCCTTGGACTTGGTCATGATCGATTTGACGTACGCCTGCACGTCTTCTTTCAGCACACGACCGTGGGGGCCGGTTGCCGAAACAGCGTTCAGCTCAACGCCGAACTCGCGCGCCAGCTGACGGACAGCCGGGCCAGCGTGAACCTTGGCGCCGTTGTTCGCAGGTGCAGCGGCGGGTGCGGCAGCAGGCGCGCTTTCAGCTTTCGCAGCCGGAGCAGCAGACGCGGCCGCCGGAGCAGCCGCTTCAGCCTTGGCCGGAGCCGGGGCAGCAGCTTGTGCAGGTGCGGCAGCCGGTGCAGCACCGGCCACTTTCAATTTCAGGATCAGATCGCCAGTGCCGACTTCGTCTTCGACCTTGACGCTGATGCTTTCGACGACGCCAGCGGCCGGAGACGGGATCTCCATCGAGGCTTTGTCGGATTCCAGGGTGATCAAGGATTGATCAGCTTCGATGCTGTCGCCCACTTTGACCATCAGCTCGATGATGCGAGCCTTGCCCGACGAACCGATGTCCGGAACGTGAATGTCCCGAACGGTATCGGAAGCCGCAGGTGCAGCCGCTGCAGCAGGCGCAGGTTCGGCTTCGGCTGGCTTCTCGGCAGGTTTTTCAGCGGCAGGGGCAGGCGCGGCAGCAGCAGGTGCAGCAGCAGGCTCGGCCGCCGCTTCGCCTTCCACTTCCAGCTCAAACAGCTCGTCGCCTTCTTTCAGGCGGTCGCCCAGCTTCACTTTCATCGCCTTGATGACACCGGCTTTAGGCGCAGGGATTTCCATGCTTGCCTTGTCCGACTCCAGCGTCAGCACGCTCTGGTCAGCTTCGATGCGATCACCGACCTTGACCATCAACTCAATGACTTCACCTTCACCGTTGCCGATGTCGGGTACACGAATTAACTCACTCACAATGTCTCTCCTTAGGAGAACCTGTTCCTCGACTGCGCTGATTCATCTGCGACGAAACAGCCTGAATGCTCATTTACCGAAGTAAATTCCGCATTGGCGGCTGTTTCGCGCACCTTTCAGCGCTCTATTCGATCGTTACGCAGACCTTAGCAGTCCAGCGGGTTGCGCTTTTCAGGATCGATGCCGAACTTGGCAATGGCTTCCGCCACGACTTTAGGTTCGATGTCGCCGCGATCGGCCAAGGCTTCCAGGGCGGCCAGCACTACGAAGTGACGGTCAACTTCGAAGAAGTTGCGCAGCTTCTTGCGGCTGTCGCTACGGCCGAAACCGTCGGTGCCCAGAACCTTGTATTCCTTGGTCGGAACCCACTGACGGATCTGGTCAGCGAACAGTTTCATGTAGTCGGTCGAAGCGATCACCGGACCTTTACGGCCGTTCAGGCATTCTTCAACGTAGCTCAACTGTGGCTTCTGACCCGGCTTCAGGCGGTTGCTGCGTTCTACGGCCAGGCCGTCGCGACGCAATTCGTTGAAGCTGGTGACGCTCCAGACGTCCGCGCCAATGTTGAACTGCTCGCGCAGGATCTTCGCCGCCTCGCGTACTTCACGCAGGATGGTGCCCGAACCGAGCAGCTGCACGTGATGCGCTGCTTCCTTGGTGTCTTCTTCCAGCAGGTACATGCCCTTGATGATGCCTTCCTCGGAACCGGCCGGCATGGCAGGTTGCGTGTAGGACTCGTTCATCACGGTCAGGTAGTAGAAGACGTCCTGTTGTTCTTCGAACATCTTCTTCATGCCGTCCTGAATGATCACCGCCAGCTCGTAGCCGTAGGTGGGATCGAAGGTGCGGCAGTTCGGAATGGTCGAGGCCAGGATGTGGCTGTGGCCGTCTTCGTGCTGCAGACCTTCACCGTTCAGGGTGGTACGACCGGCGGTGCCGCCGATCAGGAAGCCACGGGTGCGGCTGTCGCCAGCGGCCCATGCCAGGTCGCCGATACGCTGGAAACCGAACATCGAGTAGAAGATGTAGAACGGAATCATCGGCTGGTTGTGGCTGCTGTACGAAGTACCTGCCGCGATGAACGAAGACATTGCGCCGGCTTCGTTGATGCCTTCCTCGAGGATCTGACCTTTCTTGTCCTCGCGGTAGAACATCACTTGTTCTTTGTCGACTGGCTCGTACAGCTGGCCTACGGAAGAGTAGATGCCGAGCTGGCGGAACATGCCTTCCATGCCGAACGTACGGGCTTCGTCCGGAATGATCGGAACGATGCGCTGACCCACTTCCTTGTCCTTGACCAGTTGGGTCAGGATGCGCACGAAGGCCATGGTGGTGGAGATTTCGCGGTCGCCGGAGCCGTCAAGGATGGCCTTGAGGGTTTCCAGTGGCGGAGTCGGCAGGCTGAAGCTCTGCGCGCGACGCTGTGGAACGAAGCCGCCCAGTGCAGCGCGACGCTCGGCCAGGTAACGCGCTTCGGCGCTGCCTTCTTCCGGCTTGAAGAACGGCAGGGCTTCGAGCTGATCGTCTTTGATCGGGATGTCGAAGCGGTCACGGAAGTGACGCAGGCTGTCGACGTCGACCTTCTTGGTGTTGTGCGCGGTGTTTTTCGCTTCACCGGCGCCGGTGCCATAACCCTTGATGGTCTTGGCCAGAACCACGGTCGGCTGACCCTTGTGGTTCACCGCTGCGTGGTAAGCCGCGTAGACCTTGTACGGGTCGTGGCCGCCACGGTTCAGCTTCCAGATTTCGTCGTCGGACATATCCGCAACCATCGCCTTGAGTTCTGGCGAGTTGAAGAAGTGTTCGCGCACGAAAGCGCCGTCTTTGGCTTTGTAGTTCTGGTATTCGCCGTCGATGACTTCGTCCATGCGACGTTGCAGGATGCCGTCAACGTCCTTGGCCAGCAGTGGGTCCCAGAAACGGCCCCAGATGACTTTGGTCACGTTCCACTGAGCACCGCGGAACACGCCTTCCAGTTCCTGGATGATCTTGGCGTTGCCGCGAACCGGACCGTCCAGACGCTGCAGGTTGCAGTTCACGACGAAGATCAGGTTGTCGAGCTTCTCGCGACCGGCCAGGGCGATGGCGCCCAGGGATTCCGGCTCGTCGGTCTCGCCGTCGCCCAGGAAGCACCAGACTTTCTGCTTGCCTTCAGGGATGTAACCGCGGTGCTCCAGGTATTTCATGAAGCGCGCCTGGTAGATCGCCTGAATCGGACCCAGACCCATGGAAACGGTCGGGAACTGCCAGAAGTCTTTCATCAGCCACGGGTGTGGATAGGACGACAGACCGTTGCCATCGACTTCCTGACGGAAGTTGTTCATCTGGTCTTCGGTGATGCGGCCTTCCATGAACGCACGGGCGTAGACGCCTGGCGATGCGTGACCCTGGAAGTAGATCAGGTCGCCGCCGTGTTCGTCGGTCGGGGCCTGGAAGAAGTAGTTGAAGCCGATGTCGTACAGGGTTGCACTGGAAGCGAAGCTGGAGATGTGGCCGCCCAGATCCGGGTCGCCGATGTTGGTCTTGACCACCATCGCCAAAGCGTTCCAACGTACCAGCGAGCGAATGCGGCGTTCCATGAACAGGTCGCCGGGCATGCGTGCTTCGTGGGTAACGGGGATGGTGTTGCGATAAGGCGTGGTGATGGCGTAAGGCAGCTGCGAACCACTACGTGTGGCCAGCTCACCCATACGGGTCATCAGATAATGAGCACGGTCTTCGCCTTCTTTGTCGAGAACCGATTCCAGGGCGTCCAGCCATTCCTGGGTTTCGACGGGATCGAGGTCTTGCATGGCTTGCTCCAGGGCGGAAAGGCTTCCAGAATCGGTTGCCTGAGTTTGTTGCGACTGGCCTTGTGGGCAGACGATATAAATTCTTGGATGACCGGATGGGTCCCCGGTGTTGTGTAGTTTTACTACAAATCTCGGGCTAATTCAGCTTTTTGACTTGTATATACAGTAGTAAAACTACAGCTGAGCGACGTTTTCACTCGTGGTGCAGTGTCCATTAAAGCGATGTTCTCGGTGTAAAAATCTGACGAATCACTTGGCGGAACATGCTGGCAATCAAGATTTGTCAGCCATGAGCAATTTTTAACCTTTGTTCGACAGTCTGTCCGTGCCGTGTATGCACCGCCAAGGCAGCCTGACATTTGAACGCCGATCAAGGATAAACCATGAGCCTTCCCCTGCTGGCCGAGCTGCCGGCTGTCCTCCTGCCGTTGGTCACTCGCGCGGGCCAGTCCTGGCGTACCGCTCTCGATTCCCTGACAGATGAAGCCAGGCATCAATTTCAGGCCTGGCCCGAAGCGCGGCTGTCGGCGTTTGATCGTGTGTGTGCGGCCAGCGATTTCGTTGCCGATCAGGTTTCACGCGATCCGCTGATGCTGCTCGACCTCGCTGAGTCCGGTGAGCTGGAGCGTAGTTTTGCGCCCGGCGAGCTGCTTGGGCACATCGCCAATGCCGTCGTTCAGGCTGCCAGCGACGATGAGCTGGGGCGTAATCTACGTCGTCAACGCACGCGCCAGCAAGTGCGAATTATCTGGCGGGACCTGACCCGGCAGGCCGATCTGGTGGAAACCTGCCGTGATCTCTCGGACATGGCAGATCGCTGCATCGATCTGGCTTACAAGTGGCTGTACGAGCGGCATTGCCAGCAGTTCGGCACGCCGACCGGCCGTCGGACTGGCGAACCGCAACAGATGGTTATCCTCGGCATGGGCAAGCTGGGCGCCGTCGAGCTGAACCTGTCGTCCGACATCGACCTCATCTTTGCCTATCCCGAAGGTGGCGAAACCCAAGGCGTCAAACGTCCGCTGGACAACCAGGAGTTTTTCATCCGCCTGGGTCAGCGATTGATCAAGGCGCTGGACCCGGTCACCGTCGACGGCTTCGTTTTCCGCGTCGACATGCGCCTGCGCCCGTATGGGTCTTCCGGTGCATTGGTGCTCAGCTTCAACGCGCTGGAGCAGTACTACCAGGATCAGGGCCGCGACTGGGAGCGCTACGCGATGATCAAGGCGCGGGTGGTGGGCGGTGATCAGGAGAGGGGCAGCGAGTTGCTCGACATGCTGCGGCCGTTCGTCTATCGCCGCTATCTGGACTTCTCGGCCATTGAAGCGCTGCGCACCATGAAGCAGTTGATCCAGCAGGAAGTCCGGCGCAAGGGCATGGCCGATAACATCAAGTTGGGGGCGGGCGGCATTCGCGAAGTGGAGTTCATCGCCCAGGCGTTTCAGCTGATCCACGGCGGGCGCGATTTGAGTCTGCAGCAACGGCCGTTGCTCAAGGTGCTGAAAACCCTTGAAGGCCAAGGCTATTTGCCCGCTGCGGTCATTGATGAGCTGCGTGAGGGCTATCAGTTTCTGCGCTATACCGAGCACGCCATTCAGGCGATTGCCGATCGGCAAACGCAAATGCTCCCCGACGACCCGCAGGATAAAGCCCGCATCGCCTTCATGATGGGCTTTGCCGATTGGGCGAGCTTTCATGAGCAGTTGATGCATTGGCGCGAGCGGGTCGGGTGGCACTTCCGGCAGGTCATCGCCGACCCCGACGAGGAAGAAGGCCAGGAGGACCACGGTGAAGAAATCGTCGGCGGCGAGTGGCTGCCGCTGTGGGAAGAGTCCCAGAACGAAGAAAGCGCCTGCCTCCAATTGCAAGAGGGCGGATTCGCCGACGCGCAGAAGGCGCTGAAAAATCTGAGCAACCTGCGCAACAGTTCGCAGCTGCGTTCGATGCAGCGTCTGGGGCGCGAACGGCTTGATGCCTTTATTCCGCGCCTGCTCGCCCAGGCGGTCGAGCACGACAATCCCGATCTGGTGCTGGAGCGGGTGCTGCCGCTGGTGGAAGCGGTGGCGCGTCGCTCTGCGTATCTGGTGTTGCTCACCGAGAACCCCGGCGCGCTGCGTCGATTGCTGACCCTGTGCGCGGCCAGCCCTTGGATTGCCGAGCAGATCGCCCGCTTCCCGTTGCTGCTCGATGAGCTGCTGAACGAAGGTCGGCTGTTCAGCCCGCCCCAGGCGCCCGAACTCGCTGCCGAGCTGCGCGAGCGTCTGACGCGCATTCCCGAGGACGATCTCGAACAGCAAATGGAAGCGCTGCGGCATTTCAAACTGGCACACCGTCTGCGGGTTGCCGCTTCTGAAATCACCGGCAGCCTGCCGCTGATGAAAGTCAGTGATTACCTGACCTGGCTGGCCGAGGCGATTCTTGAGCAAGTGCTGGCGCTCGCCTGGCGCCACACCGTTGCCCGTCATGGTGCACCGCGTCGACCGGATGGCACATTGTGTGATCCCGGTTTTGTCATCGTCGGCTACGGCAAGGTCGGCGGCATCGAGCTGGGGCACGGCTCGGATCTGGACCTGGTGTTCATCCACGATGGCGATCCCCAGGCTGAAACCGACGGCGCCAAGCCGATCGATGGCGCGCAGTTCTTCACCCGGCTCGGTCAGCGGATCATTCATTTGATCACCACCCAGACCAACTCCGGCCAGTTGTACGAAGTCGACATGCGGTTGCGTCCTTCTGGCGCGGCGGGTTTGCTGGTGAGTTCGCTCGGGGCGTTTGCCCGCTATCAGGAGAACGAGGCCTGGACGTGGGAGCATCAGGCCTTGGTCCGCGCGCGGGTGCTGGTGGGCAGCACCGATGTCGGCCGGCAGTTTCAGGCCGTGCGCGCTTCGGTGCTGGGCCGCGAGCGTGATCTGCAGAAACTGCGTCAGGAAGTCAGCGAGATGCGCGCCAAGATGCGCGACAACCTCGGCACCCGCACAACGGCGGCAGGCAAGGGGGCGAATGCGTTCGAACCGACGGCGCGGTTCGACCTCAAGCAGGACGCCGGAGGTATCGTCGATATTGAATTTATGGTGCAATACGCGGCCCTGGCGTGGTCCAGAGAGCATCCCGCGCTGCTTCGTTACACCGATAACATCCGTATTCTCGAAGGCCTTGAAGAGGCGGGTCTGATGGCCGCCGCCGATGCCGGTTTGCTGCGTGAGGCTTACAAGGCCTACCGCTCGGCCGCTCATCGACAGGCGTTGCAGAACGATCCGGGTGTTGTGGCTGGCGACCAGTTCGCCACCGAACGGCGTGAAGTGATGCGGATCTGGGCACAGTTGGGGCTGAGTTGATTGCTGGCAGGGTTCGGATCTAACGGATCTATATAAAGCTATGACAGGGAGGCGTCAGGCGGCGTGTGCAAGCATCACGCTGCTTGGTGGGCCTCCCTGCTCGTTTCTGGTCGTTTTTGGAAGAGCATGAGAATTCTGATCGTAGGGCCCAGCTGGGTCGGTGACATGGTGATGGCGCAGACGCTGTTCCAGTGCCTGAAGCAGCGTCACCCGCAGTGCGAGATCGATGTGCTGGCGCCCGAGTGGAGCCGGCCGATCCTTGAGCGCATGCCTGAAGTGCGCACGGCCTTGAGCTTCCCGCTCGGCCATGGCGCGCTGGAGCTGGCCACGCGTCGGCGCATCGGCAAATCCCTCAAGGGTCAGTACGATCAGGCGATTCTGCTGCCCAACTCGCTGAAGTCGGCGCTGGTGCCGTTCTTCGCCGGTATTCCCAAACGCACCGGCTGGCGTGGCGAATTTCGCTATGGCCTGCTCAACGACGTGCGCACCCTCGACAAACAGCGTTATCCGCTGATGATCGAGCGCTTCATGGCGCTGGCTTACGACAAAGGCGCCGAGCTGCCGCGCCCGTATCCCAAGCCCAGCCTGCAAATCGAAACCGCCAGCCGCGACGCGGCGTTGGGCAAGTTCGGCCTGAGCCTTGATCGGCCGGTGCTCGCGCTGTGCCCGGGCGCCGAGTTCGGTGAATCCAAGCGCTGGCCGTCCGAGCATTACGCCATGGTCGCCGAAGCGAAGATCCGTGAAGGCTGGCAAGTCTGGCTGTTCGGCTCTAAGAACGACCATGCAGTGGGTGAAAGCATCCGCGAGCGGCTGATTCCAGGCCTGCGCGAAGAGTCCATGAACCTCAGCGGCGGCACCTCACTGGCTGAAGCCATTGATCTGCTGTCCTGCGCGGACGCCGTGGTCTCCAACGATTCCGGGCTGATGCACGTGGCCGCTGCGCTGAATCGACCGCTGGTGGCGGTGTACGGCTCGACCTCGCCGGGGTTCACGCCGCCGCTGGCCGATGAAGTCGAGATCGTCCGCCTCGGCATCGAGTGCAGCCCGTGCTTCGACCGCACCTGCCGCTTCGGCCATTACAACTGCCTGCGACTGCTGGAGCCGGATTCGGTGATCCAGGCCCTCGGCCGTATTGGCGCCGCCCCGGTCGAGGTCGCCTGACTTGCGGGTACTGCTGATCAAAACCTCGTCACTGGGCGACGTGATCCACACCCTGCCCGCGCTGACCGACGCCATGGGCGCGCTGCCGGGCATCCAGTTCGACTGGGTGGTGGAAGAGGGCTTCGCCGAGATTCCGACCTGGCATCCGGCGGTCGCCAAGGTGATCCCGGTGGCCATCCGTCGCTGGCGCAAGAACCTCTGGCAGACCCTCAAAAATGGCGAATGGGGCCAGTTCAAGCAGCGCCTGCGCGACACCCGCTACGACCTGGTGATCGACGCCCAGGGCCTGCTGAAAAGCGCCTGGCTGACCCGCTACGTCAAGGCGCCCATCGCCGGCCTGGACAAGACTTCCGCGCGCGAGCCCATGGCCGCTCGTTTCTATGATCGCCCCTATGCCGTTGCCCGCGGCCAGCATGCGGTCGAGCGTTTGCGTCAGCTGTTCGCCCAGGCATTGGCCTATCAGGTGCCTGCGGGATTGGGTAATTACGGCCTCGATCGCAGCCGCCTGCTCACTGCCACAAACGACGCGCCCTTCGTACTGTTTCTGCACGGCACCACGTGGGACACCAAGCACTGGCCCGAGCTGTATTGGCGGCAATTGGCCGAACGCATGATAGGCCAGGGGTTTGAAGTGCGGCTGCCGTGGGGCAATCCGGCCGAGAAGGCACGGGCCGAGCGCATTGCCGATGGCCTTGATAATGCCGTCGTGTTGCCCAAACTCAATCTGGCAGGCGTTGCACGCGTATTGGCGAGCGCTCAAGGCTGCGTCGCGGTGGACACCGGTCTCGGTCATCTCGCCGCCGCGCTGGACGTGCCGACCCTTTCGCTGTTCGGACCGACCAATCCGGGCCTGACCGGCGCATATGGCCGGTCGCAGGTTCATCTGGCCGCCGATTACCCCGCCTGCGCGCCGTGTCTGCAAAAGAAATGCACCTACCGACCGACGCCTGAAGATCAGCGTCAGGTCGATACCGAACGCGAGTGGCCCATGTGCTTTACTCGCTTGAATCCCGAGCGGGTAGCGAACCAGTTAGGCGCGCTATTGCTGGCAAAGGAACATCCCTGATGCAACTGGCATTCGTGCTTTATAAATACTTCCCGTTCGGCGGCCTGCAGCGTGACTTCATGCGCATCGCCCTGGAGTGTCAGCAGCGCGGCCATAAAATCCGCGTCTACACGCTGATCTGGGAGGGTGACGTACCGCCCGGTTTCGAAGTGCTGGTGGCGCCGGTCAAGGCGGTCTTCAATCACCGTCGCAACGAAAAGCTCACCGACTGGATGAACGCCGACCTGGCCAAGCGTCCCGTGGACCGGCTGATCGGCTTCAACAAGATGCCCGGCCTGGACGTGTATTACGCCGCCGACGGCTGCTACGAAGACAAAGCGCAAAACCTGCGCCACGGCCTATACAAATACTGGGGCCGCTATCGTCACTTCGCCGACTACGAGCGCGCAGTGTTCGCCAAAGACGCGAAGACCGAAGTGCTGATGATTTCCGAAGTGCAGCAGCCGCTGTTCATCAAGCATTACGACACGCCCCTTGCGCGCTTTCATCTGTTGCCGCCGGGGATCTCCCAGGACCGCCGCGCGCCGCCGAATGCCGCCGAAATTCGTGCTGAATTCCGTCGCGAGTTCAAGCTGGCCGACGATGACTTGCTGCTTGTGCAGATCGGCTCCGGCTTCAAGACAAAAGGCGTCGATCGCACCCTTAAGGCACTCGCGGCGCTGCCTGCTGAATTGAATAAACGCACACGCCTGTTTGTAATCGGCCAGGACGACCCCAAAGTATTCCAGCTGCAGAGCACGGCGCTGGGCCTGGACGATCACGTCACCTTCATGAAGGGACGCAGCGACATCCCGCGTTTTCTGTTGGGCGCCGACCTGTTGATACATCCGGCGTACAACGAAAACACCGGCACCGTGCTGCTTGAAGCGCTGGTGGCAGGACTCCCGGTGCTGGTCAGTGCGGTGTGCGGCTACGCCCATTACATCGCCGAAGCCGACAGCGGCCTGGTGCTTGATGAGCCGTTCAACCAGAGCCAGCTCAATCAGTACCTGGCCCGCATGCTCAGGGACGACGCCGCGCGCAGCACCTGGAGCCGCAACGGGCTGGCATTCGCCGACACGGCTGATCTTTACAGCATGCCGCAGCACGCTGCGGATGTGATTCTGGCGGAGCACCACGGATGAAACTGATCCTTGCTGAACCCTTCAAGCGCCTCTGGGCGGGGCGCGATGCGTTCGAGGCCGTTGAGGCGCTGCAAGGCCAGGTCTATCGCGAACTCGAGAACCGGCGCACGCTGCGCACCGAAGTCGACGGGCGCGGTTATTTCGTCAAGATCCATCGCGGCATTGGCTGGGGGGAAGTGGCGAAGAACCTGCTGACCGCCAAATTGCCGGTGCTCGGCGCGGGGCAGGAGTGGGATGCGGTCAACCGTCTGCACGAAGTCGGCGTCCCGACCATGACTGCCGTGGCCTACGGCGAGCGCGGCAATAACCCGGCCATGCAGCACTCGTTCATCATCACCGAAGAGCTGGCGCCGACCGAGAGCCTGGAAGACGTCAGCCTGAACTGGCGCAACGAGCCGCCCGAGCCCCGCATGAAGCGTGCGTACATCGCTGAAGTGGCGCGGCTGGTCGGGATGATGCACCGCGCCGGGGTCAACCACCGCGACTGCTACATCTGCCATTTTCTGCTGCATACCGACAAGCCGGTCACACCTGAAGATTTCAGGCTTTCGGTGATCGACTTGCACCGCGCCCAGACGCGCCCGGCTATTACCCAGCGCTGGCGCAACAAGGACCTGGCCGCGCTGTATTTCTCGGCGATGGACATCGGCCTGACCCGGCGCGACAAACTGCGGTTTCTCAAGGGCTATTTCCAGCAGCCGCTGCGGCAGATTCTGGCGCAGGAATCGGCGTTGTTGAGCTGGCTCGAAGGCAAGGCCGAGAAGCTCTATCAGCGCAAATTGCGCTACGGGGACGCGCTCTAATGGCGGGCTGGAAGCTGGAGTCTGGCTACGCCGCGCTGACGGAAGACTTCGGTACCCTCGACGCGGTGTTCGCCCTCAAAGGCGAGCGCCTGACCCGTGATCCACTGTCCGAAGTCATTCGCGTCGAACGCGGTGGCGTGAACTACTACGTCAAGCGCTACGTCGCGGCCGGCAAGGGTTTGCGTCGTTATTTGGGGCGTCCACGGGTTAAGTCCGAATGGCAGAATCTCAAGCGTTTCGCCAAGTGGGGCATCCCGACGGCAGAAGTCGTCGCCTGGGGCCTGGAGCGCAATGGCGCTGCGTATGATCGCGGTGCATTGATCACCCGCGAATTGCCGCGCACCGAAGACCTGTCGGAACTGGCACGGGCCAACGACACGCGCCTGGACAGCCGCGCGTGGGTCAACGGCGTCAGCCAGCAGGTCGCGCGCTACACCCGGACCATGCACGATCACCACTTCACCCATAACGATCTGAAGTGGCGCAACTTGCTGGTGGACGATCAGGCGACGGTGTTCCTGATCGACTGCCCCAACGGCGCGTTCTGGGTCAGCTTCATGCTGCGCTACCGGATCACCAAGGACCTTGCCTGCCTGGACAAGGTCGCCAAATATCACCTGTCGGCCACCCAGCGCCTGCGGTTCTACCTGCAATACCGTGGTCGTGAACGCTTGAATGATTCTGACAAGAAGCGCATCCGCCACATCGTCAGTTTTTTTGAGGGTCGTGAATGAGTGTTTTCATTGCTGACGCCGACCGGGGCCTGCTGGAGCGGCACGGTCTGGCGGACTTCGATGCGTTGTGGAACGTCGAGCTCGACGCGGTGGATGAGCCCAACACCGGTCGCGGCGGCTGGAGCAGTGTGTTTCGCCTGGAGCTGGAAGGCTCCGGTTATTACCTCAAGCGCCAGAGCAATTACCTGACGTACACCCTCCATCACCCGTTTGGCGAGCCTTCGTTTTCCCGGGAGTTTCGCAACATCAGCCTGTATCAGAAGCTGGGCATTCCGGCGCTGCATGCGGTGTTTTACGCGGACCGAAAAGTCGACGGCGAGCGCCGCGCGATTCTGATGACCCGCGCCCTGGATGGCTGGACCGATCTGGACACGCTGTTGCAGGACTGGCACGAGCGGCCGGCGACCGAGCGGCTGGCGATTCTGCAGGCGTGCGGGCAACTGGCGCGCACGCTGCACAAGGCCGGGCAGGTGCATGGCTGTTTCTACCCCAAGCATATTTTCATGCGGGCGCGCGGCGGAGAGTATCTGGCCCAGTTGATCGACCTTGAGAAGACGCGCAAGTCGATCTTCGGCCAACGCGACCGGGTCAAGGACATCGAGCCCTTGCTGCGCCGCGCACCGGTCTGGAACGAAACGGAAATCCGTGAGCTGCTTGCAACGTATCTGCATGCCCCGACCGACAGCGGGCTGGTCGACGCCTGGTGGCAGCGTGTCGCCAAACGGGGCAGTCACAAGCGCCGTGAGCGGTGACTTCTGGTTTTTGATGCACACGAGATTTACTGCCTGTCAGATCTGCGATCTGGATTTGGGCTTGATCAAAGAGGGCGCCGATGCGTTTGTCTGAACTGAAAAACGCCGGTCGCACCCCGGCGCTGCCGATGAACATTGCGCTGGAGGATGCGGCCGGCCCTGCCGAGCTGCAATTGCTCAGCCTGCTGCGCGTCTTGCCCGGTCAGCGGTACGTCGGCGCCGGCATCTGGCGCGGGCGGACGGTGCTGGCGAAATTGCTGGTCGGCCCCAAAGCCCCTCGGCATTTCCAGCGTGAGCGTGACGGCGTTCAGGCGCTGGCGAAGCAAGGCCTGCTAACGCCGTTGCTGTTGGCCGACGGGCTGCAGGAAGGCGAGGGCGGCTGGTTGCTGTTCGAGTTTCTGGATCAGGCCCAAAGCCTGGGCGATGCCTGGAAATCGGTGGAGGAGCTACCGCCGCTGGCCGATGAACAGCAGTCAGTGCTCGGCGATGCACTGGCCGCTGTCGGTCAGATGCACGCCAAAGGCCTGTGGCAGGAAGACCTGCACCTGGACAACCTGCTGCGTCAGGGCTCCACGTTGTATCTGATCGATGGCGCGGGCATTCGCGTCGAAGAAGCGGGCAAGCCGCTGTCCCGTCAGAAAGTGCTGGAAAACCTCGGCGTGTTCTTCGCACAGTTGCCCAAGTCGCTGGAGCCGTTCACCGAAGAATTACTCGTCTATTACCTGCTGAGCAACGGCGAGCACGGCTTGCCGGTCGAAGCGCTGCAAAAGCAGATCGACAAGGTGCGCAGTTGGCGCTTGCGGGATTATCTGATCAAGATTGGCCGTGAATGCAGCCTGTTCAGCGTCGAGGACGGTCCGTTTGCCCTGCGTGCGATTCGTCGCGAGGAAGTGCAAGCGATGCTGCCGGTGCTGGAGCAGGCCGACGCGCTGGTCGATGGCGGTCATCTGTACAAGACCGGTGGTGCGGCCAGCGTCGCCAAGGTAGACGTCGCCGGCCGCGAACTGGTGATCAAGCGCTACAACATCAAGAACCTGGCTCACTGGCTCAAGCGCTTTTGGCGTCCGTCCCGTGCCTGGCACTCATGGCGCGAAGGCAATCGGTTGCGGTTCCTCGGCATCGCAACGCCCACACCGCTGGCGCTGCTGGAAAAACGCTTCATGTGGCTGCGCCGTGAAGCGTATCTGGTCACCGAGTTCCTGGCGGGGCCCGACATCATTGAGCGCTTCGCGCCCTATGTAGCGTCTGGCGATGCGCCCGAAGCTGAGTTGCAGGCGCTGGACACTCTGTTTGCGCAGATGATCCGCGAGCGCATCAGCCACGGCGATCTCAAAGGCCACAACGTTTTCTGGCACAACGACCGCTGGTCGCTCATCGATCTGGACGCCATGTGTCAGCACAGTTCCCAGAGCTCGTTCGCGGCGGCGTTCGCTAAAGATCGCGCACGCTTCATGCGCAACTGGCCAGCCGACAGCGCGCTGCACCAGTTGCTGGAACAGCGCATCCCGACGGTTTCAAAAACACCGGAGTGACCCGTCAGTCCGCGTGCTTAAGGTTCATCTCCACCAGTGCGTCGATCAGTGCCTGCACGTTGTCGAACGGCTGACGATGAACCTGCGGCCATGACTCGCGTTCGACGTAGGCTTTGCCCGCGGTGTTGAACCGCACAGGCGTGTGCTTGAGGGTGCGGTCCCTTGAGCGATGCACGATCGTTGGCCGCAAGGGTGCGGACTCGTCGAGCATGAACATGCCCGGGCTGTGCAGCCTACCGCCGACGGGCGCGGCCAACTGAGGGCGTGGCGCCAACTCGATCTCCACGCGGAAGTCATTCTTCACCTGCACGACCTCGTGACCCAGCCCCGCCGGCACCTGCTCGCCCGGGTCAATCATGATGCCGTGGCCTTTGCCCGACGCCACATCCATCACGCGCACGCCAATCCCCTGTTCCAGCTCGGCAAGGCCCGGCACGCTGTTCTTGAAGGTATTGGCATGGGTTTCACCCACAAGCGCCATCCACTTGTGTGACCCCATCACCTCCTGATGCTTGCGTATTGTGCGAGACGCAAAATAGCTGAGCACCTGCTGGCGCGTGGTGCCGGAGTGAGTTGGCAGATGACGGATGAAGTAACTGGCGGCGCAGTCGATCGCGCGGATTTCAATGCCGTACCGCCTGGCCTGGACCACCAGCCTTTCAAACGAGTAGAGGCCTGTCGGGTCGGTTCGGAACGTATGGTCCATGCGCTTGAGGTCGTGCAGCAGACGCTTGCTCATCAGCCCCGTCTCGGCGAAGCGGTCAAGATCGGCCTGATGGACATCCGTCAGCAAATGCTCCATGTACAGCGTCTTTACGTCCTGGCGCGCCAGATGCTCCATGTTGTCGAGGATGAAGCGCTTGCTGGCGCGTGCCGAATGGGATTCGCCGATGACCACACCGGATGTGTTTTCGTATAGCTCCTCGATGAACATGCTCAACGGCGTGTCGGCCTTTACCTCGGGCAGAATCACGCGTTCAGGGAGGGCGAGGTTGAGCACCGAACGCGCATCTTTTTGCAGCATGTTCGCCAGCTCGAAGAACTTTTCACGCACATCCACTAGATGACTTTCGAGGAAAAAGTAATCAGGGTTGAGGCCTCTGTGACGGAAGTTGGCCAGGTCATGAAAGACGCTCTGCATGTCGGCAGGCATCTGGTAGCGGTTGTCGATCAGCGACTGCTGAATGGCGCCCAGTGGGTAGTCGTTGCTCCAGGTGGCCGCATCGGCGCGTGTCCAATAGCCGGCCGGATTCCATTCAAAACCGTGATCGCCGACATAGGGGTTCCCTTCGCTTCTGCGGTGGGAAACGATGGCGCGGCGGTTGGGGTCCAGGCCCCACTCCATGGGCGAACGTCGTTCGAAGAAGCCATACAGCGCATCGTCCATTGATGTGCCGGATGGACTGACGGGTGAGGATGCCCCGGCACCATTGTCGATGTTCGGGTTGCCGATCTGCATCTTGAAATCCGCGCGCGAGGCCGCGCTGCTGATGACGGCATCGCTGTCCACGGATATCTGAATCGGCGCGCCCGATGGCACGTCTTCGACTCGCAGGCTGAGTACGCCCTGCAGTTCGCTGATGCCTGGCTGCTGCTGCCAGGCGTTGGCGGTGCGGTGGTCGAGCAGCGCGATCCAGCGTCTGCCGGGGTGCATCTGCACATCGCCGCTGATGACTTTGTTGCCGAAGAAAACCGCCATCTTCTGCGGCGCGAGTGCGTCACCTGCAGCGGATGCCACCTCGTTGCCAGCGTAGTCATAGCTGACCGAGGAGCTGAACGGCCGAACGTCGATGCCGTGTCGGTGGGCCGCCTTGATCAGGTGGTAGTAATCGTATTTGTCGCTGCCGTTCTTGAGCGCGCCCTCGTTCACGGTATCCAGGTAGTGCTTGATCATGTGCGAGCCGCTGCGCGTCTTGCTGCCGAGTGCCCTGTATTTCTGCAGCTTGTGCGTGTGCTGGTCGGTTTGCAGATGCTCGATGTACAGCACCTCGACCTTGCGCTGCGCCAGCAACGGCATGTTGTCGATGAGCAGCTGCTTGCTGGCGATGGACGTGGGTGCTTCGCCAATCACCAACCCGTTGGATTTCTCAAGTACTGCATCGAAGAAGCCTTGGGCTGTCGCGCCCTCTTCCAGCACCGGCAACTCAGGTTTGCTCGGGAGAGACGGCTGATCGAAGAATGCCTTCGCATCGCGGTAAAGGTTCTGACGCAACGTCCTGTAAGTCGACCGCCCGCCCTGGAAAATGTCGTCGAAAAACTCATGCAGACCAAACGGGCCTTCTTCAAAGTGTTCAGCCTGCTTTGGGCTGACGATGCCGAAGACGTAGGGCTGCAGCGATTCCGGCATTTCGTAATCGCTCAAGTCGCCCACCGCCGTGGAGGGGCCGGCAGGGGTTTCGTCCAGCCGGCTGAACGAAGGCAGAACGCCGCCCTGCAACCGCGCTGGCTCAAGCAGTTGCCACTGGCCCTGGCTGTTGAGATGTACCGTTTGCCGGCCAAAGAAGGCGAACGGGTTATGCGGATCGACGATCTGCCATACGGCCAACCGGACGTCGTACTGGACCTGGTAGGTCTGGCCCTGCATGGCAACGTAACAATTGCCACGAACCACGCTGATCCCTTGCCCATGCGGGCGATTCAACGGGAGGGCGTCCGCCAAAGACACATCCACGGCGTGCAACGGATGGACAGGGGTATTCCCGACCCGCACTGGCGCGGTGTCCTGCTGCAGTGCCCTCCATACGCCAGTGACATCGGTTTGCGCATAGCGCCCGGTGGGCTGAAGGGTTTCCGGTATCAGCGCGCGGGTCCGGTACAGCGGAACATGTCGGTTGGCGGCTTGAGGCGCGGCCCAGAAGAGTTCGTTCTCTACCGCAACGGGCTGCAGCGTCTCGTCGGTGGCATGGGCAACCGAGCGGGCGTACCGGCCGGCCGCTTTTCGGCCCGTCAGGTCCTTCAGCACACCGCCCAGTCCCTTCATTCCCGAGTGCAGATCGCCCGCAGCCCCTGCCGTGTTCAGCCAGGCGCTGAGCACGTAGAAGCTGGCGGTTGCGTGATCCCGCTCGTCGAGGGCCTCTAGCGCGCGACAACCCTCAGCGCTCGCGATGATCATGCCGACGGCAAAGCTCGCGGGCGGGAAGGGCAAGGTGACGGCGGTGGCGATCAGCTCGAGGCTGCTCCAGACCTGTCGGCGGAGCATGTCTGCGCGACCGGTCTGGGTGTCCGCGACATCCTGGATCTTGCGCTCGATCACCTGGTCGAAGCACACGTCGTACAGATTGCTGAACGGCTCCCTTGGCAGCGCAGGTTTGCGACCCCCGCCTTTCTTCAGTTCAGCCAGGGCAAACGCCAGCGGCATGCCCGCCTTGACCCGGGCGCGGCTCAGGTAGTAATCGCCCATGCCGGCACTCAGCAGCGTGTTACTGAACGCGCCGAGTGATCGAAAAGCGCGGCCGTCCGGTGCCTGCGGCGTATACAGCAGAACCTGCTCCAGGGTACTCGCGTCAGGCGGTGCGAGCAGGAAGCAGCCGTGAATCAACTCTGCACGGGAGGCGATGGCCATTACGTCCACGTTCAATTGCAGTGGGTAGACCGGGTAGCGCAGGCGGTCCGCCGGGCTGCTCTGGTGCATGTTGACGATGGACAGGGTGAGCCAGTGCAATTGCGAGGCATCGATGTGGCCTTCGAGGGAGCTGCGCAAGGCGTCGGCGCGCATTTGCAATTGCGTCAGTAGCAGGCTCTGTTGACGGCGCCAATTGTAGTCCTCGCTTCCGGGCGCCAGCAGTTGCCCGCGAATCATCGCGATGTACTGATCGGCGACCCATTGACCGCGGACCGAGCCGGCGACGTTCTCCGGGGTCAGTGGTGTGAGATCGACGCCCTCGGGGCCGCTGAATGTGGCGGTGGTATCGGCTGCCGCGTTGAGCAGGCCAAGTGTGTCGTCGTAGCCGTCGCGCAGCATGTGCGTGTAGGACAGGGTTTCGCGGGGCGTGTGAACGATAATCCGGTCAGGGTCCACCGTTCCCGGAGGCAGGCTGAGCAGCGCGTTGATCTTGCGGCTGGCGGTCTGGTGGACGTAAGCATCGAAGTCGATGACCTGCGTGTGCGGAGCGGCCTGGTAGATTTTACCCGCTGCCACGAGTGCATCTTCCAGTGCCACCATTTGCTGACGCTGCTCGGCCGATGCCCGCAGGAACCAATCTGGTGTGTGCAGCCGTTGCTCGGAGAGCATGACTTCAACGCGCGCCGACACCAGCGTACGCAAGCCGCTGTTGTAATCGGGGAGGGTTGCGTAGCTGAGCCAGCCCTGAGCAGGCGCCGGCTTTTCGCTCAAATCATGCAGTTGGTCTTTCAGGGCGTCCCTTCTGTTCGCGGTGATCTGTCCCAGCAGGAAGTGGCTCATCTCGGCGGAGCGGCTCCAGCTCACAAGCTCGCCGAGCAACTGACGTTCGTTGTCGAAGCGCTGAAAATGCTGATGCCGAGGGCTGTCCGGGGTGAACATCAGCAGTCCGTCCGGCAGTCCCGATGCATCGAGCTTGCGCAACAGCAGCACGCTGCTCAAGGTGTCATGGCCATTCAGCTTGATCTGCTGCACGGCAACGGCCGGATTTCGCGGCGCGACGGTATCTGGGTTCAGCGACTCGATGAGCGCCAGGTCCGAGGCTTGGATATGGCCTTGCAGCTCGGCTCCACGGGCCTGCGCGATGAGCTGATGGTGCATCGCTTCGCTCATCAGGCGCTGAGTGGTTGGCGAGCCGAGGGCCTGGCGTTGCGCAGGGGCGAAACGGCTTCGCAAGTCCAGCTCGTTGATGACATGGGCGAGGTAGGCCGGGGTCAGCCCGCTGTGTTCGGGCTCAAGCGGCTGGTCAGCGTAGGTGATATGGCTTTGGGTCTGGAAGGCCGAATGCTGCGCCGTGTCGCCCGGATGCAGGCCGTACAGTGCCAGTTGCGTCAGTGATCGGCTGACGGTGTAGGTTTCAGCCGTCATTGGCAGAGCGCGTTCGGTGCTGACCACGACGTGATCGGGATTGATATCAATGCCCAGCTCATTGGCCAGCCGCGCACGGAGATGGCTTCGCGCGAACTGTTCCGGCGACGCGGCGCTGTCCATTACGCTCAGCAAGGCACTGCGTGCGCGCTCGTAATCCATCATCCCGGCCGCGTATCGCTTGCGCTGTCCGGCGCTGGCCATTTCCAGCCATTCGGGGCGTGCGCGGCGCTTGTCGCGGTGGGCGCGACGATCCTGCACAGCGGCAATAGCGCCGTCGGGGCCCCAGGATTTCGGCTGGTGGAGCAGGTCTTCGAGTCGCGTCTGAAGGGTTTGAGTCGACAGGCCGGGCGCCGCCTCGAACAGGTCGTCGATGTCCACACGCTGCTTTGCCAGCAAGCGATCAAAGACGTGATCGTAGGGCGAGCCTTTGATGGGGATGAGCTGGAAGTCCGAAGGGGTCGACGGCTCCAGAAACACGTCGCCGCCCGAGGCAATCTCGAGCCAGGCGTCGCGCGTGCTGTCTTGCATCAAACGCAGCAAAGGCAGGCGCAGGAGTGGGTGATTGACGCGACGGGCGAGTTCTTGCTGCAAGGCCGCGTTTGACACAAAGCCTTCTACGGCCTGTCCGGGCAACCAGAGCAAGGTCTGCCCCGGTTGAGCGGTTGCGATAAGCGCCCCGGCCAGTTCGACACCGCGCTGTGCATCGAGTCGAAGTTCAAGCGCGCTGAACACGACATGCTCCTGGGCATCCATGCCCGGCAGACAGCGCGCATAGTCGCGGTGCAGTTCGCCTTCTTCGATGTTCAGCAGCAGGTCATCGCGCAGGGTCAATTCGAGGCAGGTCACGAAGAGCTCGCGCCGCGAAATCTCACGCGCGCTCGCCTCGGCCCAGAAGCGGGTGATTGCCGAGTGCAACAGCGCTTTCTGCTCCGGGCTCACTGGCTGAGGCGCGGTATTGAGATACGCTTCTGCATCCGGAAGATGCTGGAGCTCGGCGTCGAGTACGGTCGTCAGCGTTGTCAGCCGATCAAGCGCAGGCGGGTTGGGTGAAAATGTTTCCATGGCGTGTAGCATTCCTGAGTGATCTCCGCGCAATGAGGTTGCGCGAGAGCGGGCAAGCAGCCCGATGATTCGTCGAGCGATCAATCAATCAGAACGCCGGGGCGCGTGGTGCTAAATAGTTAACGCACTGAATGGGCATCGAACGTGTAGGACCGGCTTCAGCTGGGAAGGCGCCAGGTGCCATGCCACAACAACGATGGCGCTCACGCTGGCCTGTTCCCGGCTGGAGGCAGTCCTGCAGAGGCATCGCGCGGCACTTCATTCCCTGCGACCACTTCCAGAGCCATTACGCTATAATCCCGCCCTTTAGCTGTCTGCCGCCTTTGCGCCAGACACACCTTATTTGTCAGGCGCGTGATGCCTGCATGCAGACTTAAGAGGCTAGACCCTAGTGGCATTGACGATCCTTGGCCTGTCCGGCGCCCTTAGCCATGATCCTTCCGCAGCCCTCTACATCGACGGCAAGCTGGTTGCTGCGGCCGAAGAAGAGCGTTTCGTTCGCGACAAGCATGCCAAGAACCGCATGCCCTATGAATCAGCGAAGTTCTGCCTCGAACAAGCAGGCATCAAGCCTTCGGATGTCGATGTCGTCGCCATTCCTTTCGCACCCATCAGCCTGTTCGGCGAAGCGCGCTGGCACTATGCCAAACGCTATTGGTATGCACCGGACCGCGCCCTCGACGCGATTCTGATGGGCAACCGCCGCTACAAGCGCTATCGCAACAAAATCGTCTGGTGCCTGGAGCAGCTGGGTTTTGATCCGAAAAAGATCAAAATCGAGCCTGTCGAGCACCACCTGGCCCACGCCTCCAGCGCTTACCATTGCTCCGGTTTTCAGGAGAAAACCGCGATCCTCGGGATCGACGGCAAGGGTGAGTACGCCACTACCTTCTTCGGCTATGGCGAAAACGGCAAGATCCACAAGATCAAGGAATTCTTCGATCCGGATTCCCTCGGTGGCCTGTATGGCGCGATCACCGAATTCCTCGGCTTCGAGATGCTCGACGGCGAATTCAAAGTCATGGGCATGGCGCCTTATGGCGACGCGACCAAATACGATTTCTCGCGCCTGGCCACCTTTGAAAACGGCGAACTGGTGATCAACACCGAATACGCCAACGTCATCGGCCTGCGTCGTTACAAAGAGAAGGGCAAAGGCTTCTACTTCTCGCCGAAACTGATCGAGTGGCTGGGTCCCAAGCGCGAAGGCGATATCGCCGACGAGCCATACATCCATTACGCCGCCAGCATGCAGGCGCTGTTCGAGAAGCTGTCGCTGCAGATGATCGACCACTATCTGGGTGACATCCTCAAGGAAACCGGCAAGCTCGCCTTCGCCGGCGGCTGTGCGCTGAACGTCAAACTGAACCAGAAGATCATCGCCCGGCCTGACGTCAAAGAGCTGTTCGTTCAGCCAGCGTCGGGTGATGCCGGCACTGCTGTCGGCGCCGCCGCCTACGTTTCCCACGCGCGTGGCGTGCCGGTCGAGAAGATGGAGCACGTCTACCTCGGCCCGTCCTATAGCAACGAGGACGTTATCGCTGCCTGCGCCCGCCACCCGAGCAAGCCGGCCTGGCGCCAGATCGACAACACCCCCGAGCGTATCGCCAAAATCATGGTCGAGGGCAACCCGGTCGCCTGGTTCCAGGGGCGCATGGAATTTGGTCCTCGCGCCCTCGGTGGTCGTTCGATCATCGGCTGTCCGAGCATTGCCGGCGTTGCCGATCGCATCAACCATCAGATCAAGTTCCGCGAGCGCTGGAGGCCTTTCTGCCCGTCGATGCTCGACACCGTCGCCCCACAGATGATCAAGATCGATCACCCGGCGCCGTTCATGACCTTCACCTTCGAAGTGGCTGAAGAGTGGAAAACCCGTGTGCCGGAAGTCGTCCATGAAGACGGTACCTCCCGCGCCCAGGTGCTCAAGCGCGAATACAATCCGCGTTACTACGACATGATGAAGGCGCTCGAAAACCTGACGGGCAACGGCGTTTCGCTCAATACGTCGCTCAACCGCCGCGGCGAGCCGATGATTTGCTCGCCGACCGATGCGTTGAACATGTTCTTCGGCTCTGACCTCGAGTACCTGATCATGGAAGACATCCTGGTAGTCAAAGACGGCGTGGACACCCATGACACGCTCAGCTGAGCGCCATGTTCTCCAGTTCTGCCACGGCTATGACGGGCCGTTCCTCGACTGCGCCCGTCAATACGCTAGCCTGTTCGTGGGTAGGGGATACCGTGTCACCACGGTATTCCTGACCGGCGCCGCCGATGCCGAGGTTGCAGCCAGCTGCGCGTCGGACGAAGTGCTGTTCATGGAGTACAGCTCCAAGGCCATCGGCGGCATGAAGGTGGGCGCGATCCGCGATCTGCGCAAGATCGCGGCGTCCCGCAGTTTCGAGTTCTGCATCACCCACCGTTTCAAGCCGACCTACATTGCACTGGTGGCGACCCGCTTGCCGGTGATCGGTGTTCATCATGCGTTTGGTGATTACCGGCGCCGCAGTCGCAAGGTGCTGGCGAATCTGTTCCGTTCCCGTCTTAGCCTGCTCGGCGTGTCTGATGCCGTGCGCGATGACATACGCAAATGCCTCCCCAAGTGGCCGGCCGAGCGTATCCAGACCCTCTACAATCGCATCGATGTCGATCAGCTCAGTGCTACGCTGCTGTCCCGTGAAGAGGCCCGCGACGCGTTGGGCCTGGCGCAGGAGGCGTGGGTCGTGGGCAATGTCGGTCGGCTGCACCCTGACAAGGACCAGTCGACGCTCCTTCGCGGTTTCGCCCAGGCGTTGCCCGGCTTGCCTGCCGACAGCCAACTGGTGATTCTCGGTCAGGGCCGACTGGAAAAGGACCTCAAGCATCTGGCGGTCGAGTTGGGCATTGGCCACGAGGTCATGCTGGCAGGGCAGGTCATTCAGGCCAGCCGTTACTTCAAGGCCTTCGACGTGTTCGCACTGAGTTCCGATCACGAGCCCTTCGGCATGGTGTTGCTGGAAGCCATGGTGGCCGGGGTGCCCCTGCTGGCCACAGCTTGTGGCGGCGCGAAAGAGGTCGTCGAAGGCGTGGGCATTCTGTTCCCGCTGGGCGGTGTCGAGCCTTTGGCGCAGGGGCTGATCCACCTTTCACGAATGGACGCCGAGCTGCGCCACTCCTGCGCGGATGCAATGCTGCAAAGGCTGAACGAGCGGTTCAGCGACGAGGCAGTAAAAGCGGTGTTCTGGCGGTTGCCGCAAGTCGTCGCGCTTACCTCGGAAACCTGATTTCATTCGAACCGCTGGCAGCCATTGGCCTCTGATAGCAATGAACACCCGGCTGCATAGCACAGGAACTGGATTGGAATGGTTGTAAAAAATTTGCCGGCGCGGGCGGGGTACATTGCAGGGTTATTGCTTGCAGTGGTGTTGCTGATCATCTTTCTGGGGCCGTTCTGGTGGCCCGGTGAGTCAAGCTCCTGGGCTGCGTTCATTCGTGCGGCACTGGTCATTGCGTTGCTTTGCGCCGCGCCGGCCTTCAAGCGGCAATCGTTTTCCATCAGTCCGCTGACGTACACGGTCCTTCTGCTGTTCGCGTATCTGCTGATCAACAGCCTCATGGCTGACGACGCCATGAAATCCCTGCGCCGCATTCTGCTCATCATCGTGTTTTTCATCGCGGTAGGTCTGATAAGAGCCCGCGGTCATTTCGACTGGGAAAAGATCCTCAAGATATCGGTAGCAGTCGTCGCGCTGTTCGCCGCGTTTTCGATGCTCAACCTCGCTATTCGCGGCGCGTTCGTGCTGGGCTATCGCCAGATGTCGCTGTCCGGGTCGGGCGTCACCGACGTGGCGGACTTCGGCAACACCATCGTCGCCGGCATGAACTACGGCTTGTTTCTGCTGGCCGGGATCTGGCTGACGTTGCGTTCAAAACGCCGTGCCGAAATCGTCCTGTGGCTGATCTGCTGCGCCCTGATCGGCACGTACATCTATTTCACTTTTGCGCGCAGCGCCTGGCTGGCGTCATCGGTCGGCGGGCTGGTGCTGCTTGGGACCATGACCAGCGGCAAATTGCGTCGCAACATCCTGATCCCGGCGGCTATCCTCATCGCGCTCGTGCTCATATTCGGGTTCAGCGAGCTGGTGTATGAAGTGCAGACCCGCGGCGTGACAGGGCGCAATGAAGTCTGGCTCGCGGTGTTCGAGCGACTGGCGGGGCACTGGTGGTTCGGGGTTGGCGCGGGTACGCCACTGGGAGATGTCCAGCTTTCGACGGGGCAAGTCGTACGCAATACCCACGGCCTGTATTTTGAGGTGCTCTACCAGTTCGGCATCGTCGGTCTGGCGCTGCTGCTGGCCACGATGCTGCATGCCGGCGTGTGCCTGGCGCGAGCGCGCAAGACCTCGGAGATGGCGCGGCTCTGGCTTGCGATCCTCTGCTCCGTTGGCGTGGTGATGACGGTTGAGCTGCACACGTTCGTCGGCTCGCCCAATCTGGTGTGGGAATGGCTCTGGCTGCCGCTGGCCGGCGCGGTAGCGATTTCCCGTGAGGCCCGTCGTGCTGAGGGTTGAAACGCGGGGCGAGCAACGCTGGCTGGTAGGGCATGATCTGGACGTTTGCCTGCAGGACTTTGCGCAATCCCGGAGTTCTGTCACAGGGCCGGTTTTGCTGCTGGCGTCCGGACCCTCGGCGAATGAATTCCCGCTTCACAATTACCGAAGCCTGCCGGTCGTTGCCATGAACGGCTCAATTGTGCGATGTGTCGACGAGGGCATGCGGCCTTTCTACTACCTGTGTGACGACCCAAATTTCGTCATCGGCCGGCCGGCGCTGGCGCTGATGGGGGTCAGCCACAGCGAGCATCTGGCGATGAGCCTTGATGTGCTTCAGGCGATTCACTCGGCCGACGCCACTGCCTTGAGTGGCAAGAAGATCTATCTGCTGGAGCGGGTCAATCGTCAGGACGGCAAGGCGGTGATGTCGGATCGGGGCTATGCGTGGTCGATCCGCAACGACGACGAGCTGATCTCCAACTTCTCCCTCCTGCGCCGTAAGCCCAACCGCATCGGCTTCAGCCTGAACCTCAAGCGCGGCTACTTCGGCAGTCGAACCATCCCTTTCGGCGCCTTGCAGCTGGCCTGCCACTTGGGGTTCCGTCAGGTGTTTGTGGTTGGGATGGACCTGCGTCAGGGCGGGGGGCGCTTTTACGAGAAAGGCGAAGCGGCCTTGCCCAGCAGCCTCGACGAGGACTTTGAGCAATACATCCTGCCAAGCTTCGCGCTGATGGCCCGCAAGATTCTGCCAAGAACCGGTATGCAGGTTTTCAACCTGTCCAGCGTCAGCCGCATGCCGGAGCGGGTCATTCCCAAGATCACCCTGCAACGCCTCGATGAACTATTGGGCATTCAGCCCGACGCTTCTACGCAAACAACGCCTGCAAACGCGCCGTGAAGTGAGCGCTCCGTCCTTTGGTGTAAGCCGAAACAAAGGCCGCGCCCCCATCGCTTTCTACCAGCCACGCGCGGTCTTCCTTATACCTGAGCAGGTGCTGGAAATTGCGCAGCCGCTTCGAATCGATCAATGCTCTGCGCTGGCACTTCATGTCCGATATGTCGATGAGCCCCAGTTTCGACTCGGGAGTAAGGATCACGTTGCCCAGGTGCAGCGAGCGAAAGTAAACGCCGCGATCGTGCAGGTGAGCGATAAACATACCCAGTTCAGCCCGCAGCGGGGCGCTTTCACCGTGCTCTTTCAGCACCTGGCGGATAGTAAGACCGGGCAACGGCGTGTAGCGCACCGCATCGCGGCTGATGCTGGCAATTCGGTAAGTGGCGATAACGTCGGGGCAGGGGATGCCGCGCTTCTTGAGGGCGTCGATGTTGTCGGCGAAGCGTTGCGCGTAGGGAAACAGCAAGGCCGAGCTGATCAGGCGCTTGCGGCGGAACAGTTTGAGAATGGTGCCGTCCTCAAGCAACAGAACCTTTTCCCCGGATCCGTCCGCTTCGAGCACGGTGGCGTTTTCTCGCAAGGCCAGATAGGCGCTGTGTTCCATTGGGTGCATCGGCATACTTACCTGAACAAATGCGGCATGTTACCCGAGTCGGCCCCGCTTGGGTCGCGGCAGGGGTCGACAAATATGGGTTGTGCTACCATGCCCGCCTAATTTTTTCGTGCGGATTCCCATGAGCAGTCCTGATCCTCAAGCTAAAACGACCCTGGCGATTTACTTTCGTCTATTGACCTATGTGCGGCCGTACATCGGCCTTTTCTGCTTGAGTATTGTCGGCTTTCTTATCTTTGCATCCACCCAGCCGATGCTCGCCTACATCCTCAAATACTTCGTCGATGGCCTGGCCAATCCCGAAGCCAGTCTGTTCCCCGGCAACCCCTATATCGGCCATCTGCAGTTGCTGCAGGCGGTACCGCTGATGATCGTGCTCATCGCAGCGTGGCAAGGTGCCGGCTCGTATCTGGGCAACTTCTTCCTGGCCCGTGTCTCCCTCGGGCTGGTGCATGACCTGCGTGTCGTGCTGTTCAATAAATTGCTCACGCTGCCCAACCGTTTCTTCGACAACAGCAACTCCGGGCACCTGATCTCGCGCATCACCTTTAACGTGACCATGGTCACCGGCGCTGCCACTGACGCGATCAAGGTCGTGATTCGCGAAGGCATGACGGTCATCTTCCTGTTTGGCGCGCTGCTGTGGATGAACTGGAAACTAACCCTGGTGATGCTGGCGATACTGCCGCTCATCGCGGTCATGGTGAACAGCACCAGCAAGAAGTTTCGCAAACAGAGCAAGAAGATTCAGGTGGCCATGGGCGACGTCACCCACGTGGCGTCCGAGACCATTCACGGCTACCGGGTAGTCCGCAGCTTTGGCGGCGAAGACTACGAAAAGGCCCGCTTCGAAAAGGCCAGCCGCAGCAACACCAAAAAGCAGTTGGCGATGACCAAGACCGGCGCCGTTTACACGCCGATGCTGCAGTTGGTGACCTACAGCGGCATGGCTATTGTGATGTTTCTCGTCCTTTATCTGCGCGGCGATTCGTCGGCTGGCGATCTGGTGGCCTACATCACCATGGCCGGCCTGCTGCCCAAGCCGATCCGTCAGTTGTCTGAAGTCAGTTCCACCATCCAGAAAGGCGTCGCCGGTGCGGAGAGCATCTTCGAGCAGCTGGATGAGCAGACCGAACAGGACCTGGGTACCGTGGAGCGCGATAAGGTTTCGGGCCGTCTGGAGGTCAAAAATCTTACGTTCACCTACCCGGGGACGGAAAAGCGGGTGCTGAACGACGTCAGTTTTGTTGCCGAAGCCGGCCAGATGGTCGCGCTGGTGGGGCGCTCCGGCAGCGGCAAATCTACTTTGGCGAGCCTGATTCCGCGTTTCTACGATCACGTGCAGGGCCAGATCCTCCTTGATGGCGTCGAAACTCAGGACTACACCCTGCGCAGCCTGCGTCGGCAGATCGCGCTGGTGAATCAGAACGTCACCCTGTTCAACGACACCATCGCCAACAACATCGCGTATGGCGATCTGGCGGGCGTGCCGCTGGAAGAGATCAAGAAAGCGTCGGCCGATGCTTATTCCGACGAGTTCATCGACAAGTTGCCTCAGCAGTACCAAACCCTCGTCGGCGAGAATGGCGTGCTGCTGTCCGGCGGCCAGCGCCAGCGTCTGGCGATTGCCCGCGCGCTGCTGAAAAACGCGCCGCTGCTGATTCTCGACGAAGCCACCTCGGCGCTGGATACCGAGTCCGAGCGCCACATCCAGAAGGCGCTGGAAAAAGTCATGCAGGGCCGTACCACGCTGGTGATCGCCCACCGCCTGAGCACCATCGAAAAAGCCGACGTCATTCTGGTGATGGACGAAGGCCGCATCGTCGAGCGCGGCTCCCATGAGGAGCTGCTGGCGCAGAACGGTTACTACACACGCCTGCACGCCAAGCAGTTCGAAGAAGACGAGCCTGCCGAAATCGACCGGGCAGTCGATGCATGCTGAGTCACTTGCGCGCATGGCGTGAGCGAGGCTGGACCCCGATCGATGCAACGACCTACGCCACCGCGTGGCAGCAGTTCGGCGGCAGCGTTGCCACGCATCCGCAGGTGATCGAGCGCCTGGCCGGGCTGGCTGACATTCCGGTTCGGTATCTGGGGTGGCTGCACGACGGCAACGTTGTCGCTGCCGTTGCCTGCTGGGGCCGGGATCTGGCGCTGGCCAAGAAAGTGCTCAAGCAGCGTGATCGGCGGGTGTTCGATCTGGGCAACGCGGAAATCATTTTGCCGATCGCCCCGGGCGTGACAGTGCCGGTGCGCCAGCGCATGGGCTATGTGTCCGAGTTGAACGCCAATCAGATCGACACCCTCAAGCCGCAAGCCGAGAGCCTGGCGATCGCCCGCGCCCCTGAGGACTATTCCAAGAAATTCCGCTACAACCAGCGCCGTGAGCAGCGTTTGCTTGAGGAGGCGGGCGGGGTCGTGCAGCCGATGCTGGATTTCACGTCCGAGGAGCAAGCCCGCATTTACTCCAGCCTGTTTCATGCGCGCTGGGGCTTCGACGTGCCGGGCAAGGATCACCTGGTCAACGTGTTCGAGCTGATGCGCGAGTTCATGACCGGCTCGATGATCCTGCTGGAGGGCAAGCCTATCGCCGCTCAGGTCCTGTACAGGGTCGAGTCGCCGCACTGGGTGTCCGTCGAGTACATCAACGGCGGTGTCGATCCGGCCCATCAGGCGCTGAGTGCGGGCAGCGTGCTCAGCTTCGTCAACACCCAGAACGCCTGGGCTGACGCGAGGGCGGTGAACAAGCCATTGCGCTATTCCTTCGGCCGCTCCGATCGCGAATACAAAGACCGCTGGTGCCAGACGGTGCCTGTCTACAAGGTTGGATGACATGTCCGGGCGCAAGCAGCAGCTTCTGAAACGACATCGGCGCAACAAGCGTCTGGCGCTGATCATCGGTCTGGTGCTGCTGATCGGCATTGGCATCTGGGTCGCGTGGTGGCTGGTGCCGTTGCTGATCGTCGCCGCCTGGATCGCCCACGAAGCCTGGTTCTCCGATCATCTGTTTTATTCGCCCAAGAGCGATTACCACTACCAGTTTCCTGACGCGGCCCAGGCGCAGCCTGTTTCTGTCGTCAACGGCATGCTGCAACTGAGCGAGCCGTTGGGCGAGGGCGAAACCTTGCTGCTGGAGCTCGATTTGCGCAGCAGCTGGCTGGGTCGCTGGTTGGACCCGTATGTGTTGGCAGGTGACGATCGCCAGGATTTCGAGCGGGGTTTTGCCGGGCGTCGCTACGTGAACCTCACCGGTCAGCGAGACGTGGTCGCAGACAGCACGCTGCGCCTGAAAGGCGGGTTCTGCCGCATCTCTAGCGCAGCCCGTTTGTACGTGCTCAGCAACCCGGATTACCGCCAGCAACGGTTAATGATCCTTGCGCCCCACGCCGACGACGCCGAGCTGGCAGCGTTTGGCCTGTACAGCCAGGCCGCCGATTGCAGCATCGTCACCCTGACTCAGGGCGAAATCGAAGCCGAACGCTACGAACAACTGGGGCTGAACCGCGCCGATGCTGCGCGGCTCAAGGGGCGCCTGCGCACCTGGGACAGCCTGGCGATTCCGCTGTGGGGCGGTGTGCCCCAGAGCCAATGCGTGCAACTGGGTTACTACTGCCTGCAACTGCCGGCCATGGCGCGGTCGCCGGACCAGCCGTTTGGTTCTCGCGATTCGGCAGAGGCCGATATGCGCAGCGCGCGGCAGCACAACCCTCTGCTGTTGCCAGGGGATCAGGACGGCGCGCCGACCTGGAATAATCTTGTGGACGATCTCGCGGCGCTGCTCGACGCTTTTCGGCCGGACGTGATCGTCATGCCGCACCCTGAGCTCGACCCCCACGCCGACCACATCGCCACGACTCAAGCCCTGTATGAGGCGGTGAGCAGAAGCGCGCACACGCCCGAGGTGGCGCTGTTCTACGCCAACCACCTGCACGACAACGATCGCTGGCCCATGGGGCTGGCCGGTAAAGGTGTCGCCTTGCCGCCATTCGTTGAAGCACCGTCGGTTGATCAGCTCTGGAGTACGTCGCTCAGTTCGGACGTGCAGCTTGATAAGGCCATGGCCCTGGGGATGCAGCATGACCTACAGGGCCTGCCACCTTTGAAGAAGCGCCTGCGTCGGCAGATTCAACGCTGGCTGGCCGGGCGCGAATGGCCGCTGACGGGAGACGACGAATTCTTCCGCAAGGCCGTGCGCCGGCATGAGGTGTTCTGGGTTCGGCGCTTTCCGCGCCCGTAACTGCGCCAGTCGATGCGCCATTCGTCGCACCATGTAAAGCGCCATTTGAAGCGCTGTTTTAAGCACTAAGGGATTCGAGGCCAACCGGCCAGCCAGCGCTGATCGCTGTGCTAAGATTCCGTCCTTGTCCATTTCTGCCACGGGTTGTTCGATGAAGTTGTCCATGCCGCGTTTTGATCAGGCTCAAGTGTTAGTTGTCGGCGACGTCATGCTCGACCGCTACTGGCACGGTGGCACTTCCAGAATCTCCCCTGAAGCGCCGGTTCCGGTGGTCAAAGTCGACCAGATCGAAGACCGTCCGGGCGGTGCTGCCAACGTGGCGTTGAACATTGCAGCGCTGGGGGCCAAGGCGTCCCTGGTCGGCGTCACCGGCACCGACGAAGCCGCCGACAGCCTGAGCAACAGCCTCAAGGCCGCTGGTGTCACTGCCTGTTTCCAACGCATCGCCCACCAGCCCACCATCGTCAAATTGCGCGTCATGAGCCGGCACCAGCAGCTCCTGCGTATCGATTTCGAAGAACCCTTCGCCACCGACCCCGAGGCCCTGAGTCGGGAGGTCGATGCCTTGCTCGACGGCATCAAAGTCCTGGTCCTGTCCGATTACGGCAAAGGTGCACTGAAGAACCATCAAGTCCTGATCAAGGCAGCCCGGGACCGTGGTATCCCCGTGCTGGCCGACCCCAAGGGCAAAGACTTCGCGATCTATCGCGGCGCCAGTCTGATCACCCCCAACCTCAGTGAATTCGAAGCGATCGTTGGCCACTGCGTCGACGAGGCAGAACTGGTCGCCAAAGGCGCCGCGCTGATGGAAGACCTTGATCTCGGTGCGCTGCTGGTCACCCGTGGCGAACACGGCATGACGCTGCTGCGCCCCGACCAGCCGACGCTGCACCTTCCGGCCCGCGCCCGGGAAGTCTTTGACGTGACCGGCGCCGGCGATACGGTTATTTCCACCCTGGCCGCGGCCATAGCCGCGGGTGAGGAATTGCCTCACGCCGTCGCCCTGGCGAACCTTGCAGCGGGCATCGTCGTAGGCAAGCTTGGTACTGCCGCGATCAGCGCGCCCGAATTGCGTCGCGCCATCCAGCGTGCCGAGGGTTCCGAGCGCGGCGTGCTAACGCTCGATCAGTTGCTGCTGGCCATCGACGACGCCCGTGCCCACAAAGAAACCATCGTCTTCACCAACGGCTGCTTCGACATCCTCCACGCCGGCCATGTCACCTACCTGGAGCAGGCCCGCGCGCAGGGCGATCGTCTGATCGTGGCGGTCAATGACGATGCGTCGGTGAGTCGCCTGAAAGGTCCGGGCCGCCCGATCAACAGCGTTGATCGGCGCATGGCCGTGCTGGCCGGTCTGGGCGCGGTGGATTGGGTCATCAGCTTCCCGGAAGGCACCCCGGAAAACCTTCTGGCCCATGTGCGTCCGGACGTGCTGGTGAAAGGCGGGGACTACTCGGTTGACCAGGTCGTCGGCGCTGACATCGTCGCCTCTTATGGTGGCACCGTGAAAGTGCTGGGACTGGTTGCCAACAGCTCGACGACAGCCATCGTCGACAAGATCCGCAGCCAAGACTGATCCGACGCCCGCAGCGCAAAGTGGCACCCCTTGCCGCTGCCATTTTTGTATTCGCAGTTCGGTATATGAACGTATGAAAGTCATGTTACTGGTGATGGATGAACAGCGCGTCATACTGGACGGTTTGTACGAAACCGTGCGGCAGCATTGCGACGACTGCGTCATCTTTCGCCTGAGCAAGCAACAGCAGCTGAATCTCGGGCCATTTCTCGCCTCGGTCGATTATCAGCGTTACGACCGGGTGGTGATCTTCTCCCGGGTCAAACGGCTTGCTCGCCAGCGCGCGGTGCTCAAGTGCATTCCGGGGCTGATCTTTCTTGAGCACGATGCGTATCAGAACTACATGAGCGCCAGCAAATACCACGGCATGTATTCACGCTTGTACCGGCAGCTGCCGTGGAGTCGCGCACTGGTTTCCGGTGCGGTTGTCGCGCGGCGCATGCGCGGCGAAGGCCTTGATGCGGTGTTCGTGTCCAAGGGCTACGACCAGGAAATGCTGCGCAACCTCGGCCAGCCCCGGGACATTCCGGTGGGCTTTCTGGGCAGCCTGAAAAGCCGTGAATATTCACAGCGTAAACAGCTGGTGGAAAACCTTGCGCAGCGCGCCGGCGTGCTGGTGACGCGCACCGCCTCTGGCGCCGAATACCTCGAAACCCTCAATCGCATCAGGATTTTCGTCAGTGCCGACATCGGCATGGGCGAGTTCATGATCAAGAATTTCGAAGCCATGGCCTGCGGTTGTGTGCTGCTCGCGTGGAGTCAGGGCGAAGAGGACGATCTGCTGGGTTTCGAAGAGGGGCGCAACGTCATGTTCTACCGCTCCGAAGACGAAGCCGTCGAGAAGATCCGCCAGCTGCAGAGCGACCCTGACCTCGCTGCGCGCATCGCGGGCGAAGGCCAAAAATTCGCCGAAGAACGCTATGCCTTTGCCCGCGTGGGTCGCGATCTGGCCGATGAAATTCAGCGGCCTATGCGCCCGTGGCAACGTCCATCCGCGCTGATCCGTGCCTGGGTCAAGTTACGCCATGGCATGCAGGTGCCGGCCTGATGACGTTGCCGGCGGACCACGACCGTATCGCGACGAATGAGCCCTTTGTATTGCCGGGCGCTGATCAGGACGTGTTCGGCGCGCTTCCGGCCGCACTGCGCCAGTGCCTGGCGAACGCTTCACGGGTCATCCTGATCGCCAACAATCCAGCCATCACCCCAGCCGATTTCGATGCCTTGGGCGTAGGCGCTGACGATGTGGTGGTCAGTTTCAATCTGTGCACCAAGGCCGCTCTGCTGAAGCCAGAAAGCGTCAACCTGTTCGTCCACGGCTTCAATGCGCCGGACCGTTACTTCTTCGGCCTGCCCGCAACCGCTGAGGTGCAAAGGTTCGCTGCCCAGCCCGGCTCGCGCTGCTTCACGCTCTTGGTGGGCTGTGCCGTGCCGCTGTGCCCGATGCCTGAGGTTGCGCTGTATTGGGACCGCATTCCATTGCCGGCGCTGGCCGAGCATTACCCGGTCGACCGCCCCAACGGCAAACGCTTCGTCGGGCCCTCCACGGGGTTCAACGTGCTGGTGCTGCTCGACTGGCTGCGCGCCCATTCCGGTTACCGCTACAGGCTCATGACCCTCGGTTTCTCAAACGAAGCCGGAAAGCTCTGGGGCGGCCATGCCTGGGACTATGAGCGCGACTGGTTGCTGGGCGCAGACGTCGAAGTGATCGCCCTCAAGCCCCGCAGTTGGTGGCGCAAGCTGCTATTTAGCAAATGAACGAAGCCGTCCGCCGTTAGCGCGCGTGTCCAGGCGCATCGCCATTGATCCCGGAGAGTTTGTCAGTGCTGAACATTGCGGTCGCGTTTTTTGGTATCCCGCGAAACTCGGAGATCTGTTTTCCTTCCATCGAGGAAAATGTCCTTGGCCGGTTGCCGAAGGGCAGCAACGTCAAATGCTTTTACCACCTCTACAAGATCGACGAAGTGCACAACCAGCGTTCGGCGGAGAAGGGCGAGCTGAAAACGCAGAATTACGACGTTTTCCAGGCGATGACAGGGGTTCTCGAATCCACTGACGGCGTGCTGGATCGCTGGGATTTCGAGCGGGTCAAGGCGATGGGCGACACATGGGGGGACGAGCACGTTTCCCTGCGCAACCTGATCTATCAGCTCAATTCCCTGCACACCGTGACGGGCATGATGGAGTCGTTCGATCCAGACTTCGTGGTGTTCGTGCGGCCGGACAATTTCTTCCATTCGCCGCTGCCAGGTTATGTCTTTCATTCGCCACAGGCACGGCGGCTGAACGCCTATATTCCGGACTGGCAGTGGTGGGGAGGGCTGAACGATCGTTTCGCCATTTGCGGCCGCGACGTCTATCGGGCCTATGGCAAGCGGATTGAGCGCATCTTCGAATTCTGCGAGGCGACAGGCCGCAAGCTGCACTCGGAGCGATTGCTCAAATACGCGCTGCTCAAGGCAGATGCCCGGGTCTGTACGCTGCCGACCACTGCCTCGCGGGTGCGCATCACCGGTGCCTTCGCCGAGGAGTCGTTCTCACCGAAGCGCGGGATGGGCAAACGCGAAAACCGCTATTTCCACTTCTTCGCCCGGCTGCGCACCTGGCGTGACAAACGCCTCACCGAGAAGGGCTAAGCAGCGGCTATTTGTGCAGGCCGCTGCGAACCAGTCTGACCAGCCGCCGTGCCTTGATTCGCAGCTTGGTCAGACCTGACTTGGGCTTCTTCTTCGGCGTCAGGCCCTGCTGCACCAGCCAGTCCTTCCAGCGAATTCGCTCCTCGCGCACCACCCAACCTTCTTGCGGAGCGAAGCTTTCGGCCAGATAAAGCCCACGTGTACCGGCGGGCGAAAGCTTGTCGTTCTTCAGGGTGTACAGCTCGGGCAGGGGCGAGCCGTTTTCCAGCGGCATCAGGTACAGATCCGGCTTGCTGCGATTGAGGCGCGCCACCAGCTCGTTGTTCTCCAGGCTCTCATCGACGTGGAACAGGCTCAGCGGACGAGCCTCTTTCGGCACCTCCAGGCGCATGTCGTAGATCAACTGCAATGACGCGGTCGGTAAGTGCACGTAGGCGCGGGGACTTTCAATCAGGGTCAGGCTGCCGCAGCGTACCGGGAGCGCCGCGCCGGACAGCGGCGTGAGGCGAAAGGGCATCGCTTCGCGGTAATGCAGCGCTGCCGCGTAGGGGGCTGGCAGCCAGGTTTCATTGAAGCGCCCGCCAAGCCAGCCCTGGGGTGTCTCGATCAGGCATTCCTCGGCGACTTCCTGCACCGCCGTGTGCAACGGCAGGTTGAGTTCGTGGGCGGGCACGTAGCCGGAAATCAGCTTGAGCACCACGTCGCCACGGTCCTGACGGCGCTGGCGAACCAGCACCCAGTAATCGCGGTTCTGCCAGCGCAGGGTCAGGCGCACCGAGACGCCGAGGTTGGCCAGTTCGGTGGAGAACCGCTCGCTGTCCTCCACGTCGATCTTGCGACGCCGTGCCAGGGTCTGGGTGAAATTCAGCGGCATCCCGATGCTCTGGTAGGTCAGGCTTTCCGGGGTGGCTTCGACGAATAACGGCAGGGTCTTGAAGTTGCTGGGGTTTTTCCGAATCAGGGTTCGCGGCATATCGGCTCCTTCTTGCGTTGGGGTCGGCCGTACGTCTCAGGGCTGACGACGGATCACGGCAGCGGCGGTTGCCACGTTATGGGCCAGATGCAGCGGATTGATGGTGCCGACGATAGCACCGGTGACGCCGGGATGGTCAAACAGCAACTCGAAACTGGCACGCACAGGGTCGACACCGGGGCTCAGGCAAACGTGCCCGCTGGCCAGCGCTTTTTTGACCAGTACCCCTTTGCCGTGTGCAGCAGCGTAGTCGAGGACCGGTTTTTCGCCCTGTTCGTTGAGGTTGTACGTGACCATCGCACAATCGCCGTCCTGCAGCGCCAGCAGGCCGCCCTCGACCGTCTTGCCGGAGAAGCCAAACCCGCGAATCTTGCCCTCGCGCTTAAGCGCTGCCAGCGTCTGGTAGACGCCGCAGTCATTGAGCACGTTCAGGTCGTTGCCGTCGGAATGCACCAGCACCAGATCGATGAAGTCGGTTTCCAGGCGCTGAAGGCTGCGCTCCACCGACAGGCGCGTGTGGGCGGCGCTGAAGTCGTGTCGTGACTGGCCCGCTTCGAATTCTTCGCCGACTTTGCTGACGATCACCCAGTCCTTGCGCTGCCCGCGCAGCAGCGGGCCGAGGCGCTCTTCGCTGCGACCGTAAGCCGGGGCGGTGTCGATCAAATTGATGCCCAGATCCCGCGCCAGCTTCAGCAGCATCTGCGCTTCGGCGTCGTCGGGAATGGTGAAGCCATTGGGGTACTTCACGCCCTGATCGCGGCCCAGCTTCACCGTGCCCAGGCCCAAGGGGGAAACGTTGATGCCGAGGGTGCCAAGCGGCCGATGCAAATCGTGCAGGGTCTTCATGGCAGCAGTTGATCCCAGACAGGAATGGCCAGTGGCGGCTTGGGGAAGTCGGTGTGTGGCGGTTGCGGCGTGGGGTGGATGTCATCCCGGGACAACGACGCCAGCACGCGATCGGCGAAGTCGGGGGCCAGCGCCAGCTTGGTGGGCCAGCCGACCAGTAACCGGCCCTGCTCGTCGACAAAGGCATTGTCCGGACGAACCAGACCGCTTTGCTGCGGCTCGGCGCGGTCCACGCGCAAGGTTGCAAACTGCGCCTGACTGAGATCGACCCAGGGCAACAGATTGGCGAGTTCTTTTTTCGCGGCGGCGATCTGTTCGGCGGGATTGCGGGCAACACCTTCGGCTTCGGCGATGTCGCCGCCCAAGTACCAGACCCACTGGCCGTCGGCCGCCGGGTGAGTCGTGACAGTGATTCGCGGCTTCGGTCCGCCACCCAGGCAATGGGCGTACAGCGGTTTGAGCGTCGGGCCCTTCACCAGCACCATGTGCAGCGGCCGGCGTTGCATGGCCGGCTGGCTCACGTTCAGCGCCTTGAGCAGATCGGCCATGCCTTCGCCGGCACTGAGCACCACTCGCTGGGCGTGGATGTCGCGGCCGTCAACGCGCAGGCCGACCAGTTCGCCGTCATGGCGCAGCGGCTCAATGTTCTGACCCGCCAGCAGGCTGTCGCCCGCCAGCTCCGCCAGTTTTTTCACCAGGCTGGGGATGTCGATGACCAGCTCGGCCAGACGGTACACCTTGCCTTTGAAGCGCGGATCCTGAAGCGCAGGTGGCAGGTCGCTGCCCTTGACCTGATCAACACGCCCGCGCACGGCCTTGCTGGCGAAGAAGCTGGTGAGATTGCCGGCGAGGGTGCCGGGCGACCACAGGTAGTGAGCTTCGGACAGCAGGCGTACGCCCGACAGGTTCAGCTCGCCTTTGCCGGCCAGGGCTTCACGCCAGCGACGAGGCATGTCGGCGATGGCTTCGGACGCACCGGACAGCGCGCCGTGCAACGCGTACTTGGCGCCGCCGTGAATGATCCCCTGGGATTTGAATGTCTGGCCGCCACCGAGGCTGGCCTTTTCCACCACCACCGTCGAAAAGCCCTGATGCCGCAGCCGCGCGTTGAGCCAGAGACCGGCAACGCCCGCGCCGACAATCAGGACGTCAGTGGAAATAGCAGATGACATGGGCACCTCAAATGGCGAAACGAATGCCGGCATTATAGGGGAAGGCTGTTTTCAGTAACCCCCTTAATGACCGGCCGTCTTCGAGAACAGCTGGATGACCACGACACCTGCGACGATCAGACCCATGCCGGCGATGGCAGGCAGATCCAGTTTCTGGCCGTAGATAAACAGCGCAGCGATGCTGACCATGACGATGCCCATGCCCGCCCACACGGCGTATGCCACGCCAACCGGGATGGTGCGCACCACCAGCGTGAGCATCCAGAACGCAATGCCGTAACCAACGATCACCAGCAGCAGCGGGATCGGCGTGCTCAGGCCTTTGACGGCTTTCATGGACACGGTGCCGATGACCTCGGCACAGATGGCGATGGCCAGCAGGTAGTACGCAGACATGGTGTCGCTCCTTTTCAATGGCCGTCATTAAAGCGGCTTACCCGGCGTGTAACAACCGAACCCTTGAGTGGCAAGGGGTAGTGGCTGGCGGAATGCGCCGGCCAAGATATGTGCGAAGCTCGATGGAAATCTGACAGCAATTGGCTGATAAACTCCGCGCCCATGAATAGAACCCTCTATAGCATCCTGTTTCATCTCGGCCTCCCTTTGATCGCCCTGCGCCTGTGGCTGCGTTCGCGCAAGGCGCCGGCCTATGCGCAACGGGTCGGCGAGCGCTTCGCCATTGGCTTGCCTGCCATGCAGCGCGGCGGAATCTGGGTACATGCGGTGTCGGTGGGCGAGAGCATCGCCGCCGCGCCGATGATTCGCGCGTTGCTGGCCCGCTATCCGCAACTGCCGGTCACCATTACCTGCATGACGCCGACCGGCTCGGAGCGCATTCAGTCGCTGTTCGCCAACGAGCCGCGCGTCCAGCACTGCTATCTGCCCTACGACTTTCCGTGGGCAGCCGGGCGGTTTCTCGATCACATCCAGCCGAAGATCGGCGTGATCATGGAAACCGAGCTGTGGCCCAATCACATTCACCAGTGTGCGAAACGCGGCATTCCGACGGTGCTGGCGAATGCGCGGTTGTCAGAGCGTTCGGCTCGCGGCTACGGACGCTTCGCCGGGTTGACTCGGCCGATGCTGGCGGAGATGAACCTGATTGCCGTGCAGACCGAAACCGAGGCCCAGCGCTTCCGTGATCTAGGCGCTCGGCCCGAGTGCGTCACTGTGACGGGCTCGATCAAGTTTGACCTGACCATTGATCCGCAATTGCTGGAGCGCGCCGCTCAGCAGCGTGAGCGATGGCAGACCTTCCAGCGTCCGGTCTGGATTGCCGCCAGTACCCATGCGGGCGAAGACGAAGTGGTATTGGCGGCCCATCGCACTGTGATGGAGACCCATCCCGATGCGCTGTTGATCCTCGTGCCCCGTCATCCCGAGCGATTCGACAGCGTGTTCGAGCTGAGTCAGCAGCGGGGATTTGCCAGTGTTCGTCGGTCTACGACCGAGGCAGTAACGCCGGAAACCTCGGTTCTGGTCGGGGACACCATGGGGGAGTTGCTGTTTCTGTATGCGCTGGCCGACATCGCCTTTGTCGGCGGCAGCCTGGTGCCTAATGGTGGCCATAACCTGCTGGAGCCAGCGGCGCTGGATAAGCCCGTTCTCAGCGGTCCGCACCTGTTCAACTTCCTCGAAATCGCCGCGATGTTGCGCAATGCCGGCGCGCTGGAGGAAGTCAGTGACGCGGCTGCACTGGCTGCCGCAGTGCGTGGTTTGATCGACCATACCGAGAAAGCAAAGGCGATGGCCGATGCCGGATTGGCCGTGATAAAGGCCAATCAGGGGGCGTTGCAGAGGTTGCTGGATGGGATTGGAAGGTTGTTGCACTGATTGCGCCTGAAATACCGTCTTCGTGAGCAAGCTCACTCCCCACAAGTACGGTATTTACCGCGCGACAGCGGAGTCTCGGGACGCCACCAATCCGACTCATCAAACTTTCCAACACCGCAGATATGTCTCCCGGACACTAGACCGTGGGACCGAGCTTGCTCGGGAAGAGGCAGGTACATCCGCCAAATCTTCAGCGGCTGGAATATCGTCTTCGTGAGCAAGCTCACTCCCACAAGTACGTCATTCACCACGCTACTGCGCGGTTTCAGGGCACAGCTCACTGTCTACGAATCAAGCGCAGTAATTCCCCTTTCAATGCATTACATCCTTTCAGTGAATCCGCTCACCGCTCCGTTGGCCGCTCAAAGTTCTTCGCCGCTTCTTTCGCCAGATCCGGCGGCAGGAAGTCTTTGTCCGGGTTGTAATCGGCTTTCAGGAAGCGCGACAGATCCTGCAGATCCCCAGGGCTCAGCGTGCCGGCGGCTTGTTTCAGACGCAGGTTGTCGAGGATGTAGTCGTAGCGGGTATTGTTGTAATCGCGCACCGACGCGTACAGCTGGCGCTGTGCATCGAGCACGTCGACGATGTTGCGCGTCCCCACCTGATAACCGATCTCCGTCGCTTCCAACGCGCTCTGGTTGGAGATGATCGACTGTTTGCGCGCCTGCACCTGCTCGACATCAGTGTTCACCGCGCGGTGCAGGTTGCGGGTGTTTTCCACCACCTGGCGGCGCAGGCCTTCACGTTGTTGTTCGCTCTGACCGAGGCGGGCATAAGCCTCGCGGACTTGAGAACTGGTCAGCCCGCCACTGTAAATCGGGATGTTCACCTGCAGGCCGATGGTGCGTTGCTCGACGCTGCCGTGGAAACTCTGGCCGGTGTAGTTGGGGTTGGTGAAACCCAGCGGATCGTTGTCGCCTTTCTCGTACTGCGCCACCGCATCGACGGTGGGTGCGTGGCCTGCCTTGCGCTGACGCAGGGTCTCTTCGGCAGCGCTGACGGCGTAGTTGCTGGCCAGCAGATTCAGGTTCTGCTGCGTTGCGGTGTCGACCCAGGCTTTCGCGTCGTTGGGCGTAGGCGCAAGCACCGGCAAGGTGTGCACGATGCCTTCGATGGAATTGTAATCGCGGTTGGTCAGGGTGATCAGCGCCTGAAATGCGTCATCGACCTGGCGCTTGGCGACGATCCGCGCAGCGCGGGCGGTGTCGTAGCTGGCTTGCGCCTGAAGCACATCGGTCTTGTCCGACAGGCCGACATCGAAGCGTTCATTGGCCTGATCAAGCTGGCGCTTGAAGGCCGCTTCCTCTGCCTTGGTCGAGGCCAGATTGTCCTGTGCGCGGAGCACGGCGAAGTAGTCTTCGGCACTTTGCAGAATCAGATTCTGCTCGGTGGCCGAGAGCTGCAGGATGGCCTGCTCGTTGACATCCTTCGCGGCTTTGAGCTGGAACCAGCGGTCAGCGCGGAAGATCGGCTGACTCAACGTCGCGCGATAGACCGTGCCGCTGCGGCTGATGACGGCCGAGGGCTGATCGATGGATGTGCGGGTGTCATTGATGTCGGCGCCACCGGAGATGTTCGGCAGGAGGCCGGCGCGTGCCTGAGGCACGATTTCCTTCTGCGCGTCGTAGCTGGCGCGGGCTGCCGCCAAGTCGGCGTTATTGTTGACCGCTTCCTGATACACACTGACCAAACCGGTCCTGGTGGGCAGCGGCATGTCTGCTGCCCCGGCCATCGCACTCGAAGCACACGACACGGCAATGGCCAGTGAAAGTTTGCGCAGCATAGACATTCCCTAGTAATTCAAACGGTATGAAGACGGTGACGTTGCGTCCGATCCAGATGGCTTTGGCGACGCGTAGCGAGTGTAGTTCCAGCGGGTAGGGACAACAATCGGGCAAATCAGCCATTTAACGCGCGTTTGAATTTGGCGCTTGGCGTAGGGCCTGCGCCGCGACTAGACTGACGCCGTTCTTGTCGGGGTGCCTTGATATGAGGCTGAGATCGGATAATCCGGATCCCGTTGAACCTGATCAGGTTAACGCCTGCGTAGGGAACAAGATTTCTCGTCTCCCGGCGAGTCCTCTTGAGTGTCGTCCGGGGTCGTCTTTGTTCAAAATCTGAACAGTCCGCGCCTCTTCGATTCTCAGCATCCATGTCGTCTCAGGGTGCATCCGTCCGTATTCATCAGGCTCAAGCTCCGACAATTCATTCCGCTGCTGGATGATGTCTGGAGAGCCCGTGATGAGTACAACACTAAAAAACGCCAATCTGAGTGAATCCGCCCAAGTCGATTCAGGGTCGGTTCAGCCGTTTACCCGCTCGCAGAAAATCTATGTTCAGGGCTCGCGTCCGGACATCCGTGTGCCCATGCGTGAGATCAGCCTGGACGTTACGCCTACAGGGTTCTCTGGAACAAACAGCGGCGGCGAGATCAACGCGCCGGTCTGCGTGTACGACACCTCCGGCCCGTACACCGACCCGAACGTCATCATCGACGTGCGCAAAGGCCTGGCCGACGTGCGTTCGGCATGGATCGAGTCCCGCGCCGACACCGAACGCCTGCCGGGACTGACCTCGAACTTCGGCCAGCAGCGCTTGGCCGATGCCGAGTTGACCAAGCTGCGTTTTGCCCACGTGCGCAATCCGCGTCGGGCAAAGGCAGGCGCCAATGTCAGCCAGATGCACTACGCGCGTCAGGGCATCATCACTGCCGAGATGGAATACGTCGCCATCCGCGAAAACATGAAGCTGCAGGAAGCCCGCGCCGCCGGCCTGCTCACCCAGCAGCATCCCGGCCAGAGCTTCGGTGCGAGCATTCCCAAAGAGATCACCCCCGAGTTCGTGCGCGAAGAAATCGCCCGTGGCCGCGCAATCATCCCCGCCAACATCAACCACGTTGAGCTTGAACCGATGATCATCGGGCGCAACTTTCTGGTGAAGATCAACGGCAACATCGGCAACAGCGCGCTGGGCTCGTCCATCGAAGAAGAAGTGGCGAAACTGACCTGGGGCATTCGCTGGGGTTCGGACACGGTCATGGACCTGTCCACCGGCAAGCATATTCATGAAACCCGCGAGTGGATCATTCGCAATTCGCCGGTGCCCATCGGCACCGTGCCGATCTATCAGGCGCTGGAAAAGGTCGGTGGCGCCGCCGAAGACCTGACCTGGGAGCTGTTCCGCGACACACTGATCGAACAGGCGGAGCAGGGCGTCGACTATTTCACCATTCACGCCGGCGTGCTGTTGCGTTACGTGCCGCTGACCGCCAAGCGCGTGACCGGGATCGTCAGCCGTGGCGGTTCGATCATGGCCAAGTGGTGCCTGGCCCATCACCAGGAAAACTTCCTCTACACCCACTTCGACGATATTTGCGAAATCATGAAGGCCTACGACGTCAGCTTCTCCCTGGGCGACGGCCTGCGTCCGGGCTCGATTGCCGACGCCAACGACGAAGCGCAGTTCGGTGAGCTGGAAACCCTCGGCGAGCTGACCAAGATCGCCTGGAAACACGACGTGCAATGCATGATCGAAGGCCCGGGCCACGTGCCGATGCAGCTAATCAAAGAGAACATGGACAAGCAGCTGGAGTGCTGCGACGAGGCGCCGTTCTACACCCTCGGCCCACTGACCACCGACATCGCGCCGGGTTACGACCACATCACGTCGGGCATTGGCGCGGCCATGATCGGCTGGTTCGGCTGCGCGATGCTCTGCTACGTCACGCCCAAGGAACACTTGGGGTTGCCGAACAAGGACGACGTCAAGACCGGGATCATTACCTACAAGATCGCCGCCCATGCAGCGGACCTCGCGAAAGGGCATCCCGGTGCCCAGATCCGTGACAACGCCCTGAGCAAGGCGCGGTTTGAATTTCGCTGGGAGGACCAGTTCAACCTCGGGCTGGACCCTGACACCGCGCGCGCCTATCACGACGAGACGCTGCCGAAAGACTCGGCCAAAGTCGCGCATTTCTGCTCCATGTGCGGGCCGAAATTCTGCTCGATGAAAATCACCCAGGAAGTGCGCGAATACGCCGCCAACCAGAAGATCAGCGCGCTGGACGTGTCGGTGGACCAAGGCATGCGCGAGCAGGCCGAGCGGTTCAGGCAGGAAGGCAGTCAGCTTTATAAAAAGGTCTGAGCGATAAGCGGCAAGTCACAAGCTGCAAGGAAAAGCAGGCGGCGATCGTTCCCACGCTCTGCGGGGTAATGCCGCCCCTGACGCTCTGCGTCACTTAGGACGCAGAGCGTCCAGGCATGCGTGCTCACGCAGAGCGTGGGTACGATCAACCATAAGTTTCAGCGAGACACAAACGTGAACACACCCGGCACCTATTCACCCGACGCCCCCGTGCCCGCTGCCAAGCGGGTTTTTGGCGGGCGCGATCTTTTCTCTCTGTGGTTTTCCCTCGGCATCGGCCTCATGGTCCTGCAGACCGGCGCGTTACTGGCGCCGGGGCTGGGCATGTCCGGCTCCATGCTGGCGATTCTTCTCGGCACGCTGGTCGGCGTCTTGCTGCTCGCTGCTGTTGGCGTCATTGGCAGCGACACGGGTCTGTCGTCGATGGCGGCGCTCAAGCTCAGCCTGGGCAGCAAGGGAGCAGGCGTTCCGGCGATTCTCAATCTGCTGCAACTGGTGGGCTGGGGCTCGTTCGAAATCATTGTCATGCGCGACGCCGCCAGCCTGTTGGGCGCCGGCGCTTTTTCCGAAGGCAGCCTCTGGGCCAGCCCGATGCTCTGGACAATCGTGTTCGGCGCCCTTGCGACCTTGCTGGCCGTGAGTGGTCCGTTGGCCTTCGTCCGGCAGATCCTGCGCAAATGGGGCATCTGGTTGCTTCTGGCCGCATGCGCCTGGCTGACGTTCAATCTGTTCAGCAAGGCTGATTTGACTGCGTTGTGGTCACGCGCGGGCGACGGTTCGATGCCGTTTGCCGTCGGCTTCGACATTGCCATCGCCATGCCGCTGTCGTGGCTGCCGCTGATTGCGGACTATTCCCGCTTCGGCAAGCGCGCCACCGGGGTGTTTGGCGGCACGGCGCTGGGCTTCTTTGTTGGCAACTTCTGGCTGATGTCCCTTGGCGTGGCGTACACCCTGGCCTTCGCGCCGAGCGGTGAAGCCAATGCGCTGCTGCTGGCGCTGGCTGGCGCGGGGATGGGGATTCCGTTGCTGCTGATCCTGCTGGACGAATCGGAAAACGCGTTCGCTGATATCCACTCCGCTGCAGTGTCGAGCGGGATCCTGCTGAAGGCCAAAGTCGAACACCTGGCGCTGGCCATCGGCATCATCTGCACACTGATCGCCTGCTTCGCGCCGCTGGCGCAGTACCAGAACTTCTTGCTGATGATCGCTTCGGTATTCGCGCCGCTGTTCGGCGTGGTGCTGGTGGATCACTTCATCCTGCGCCGCCGCCGTCACGGCATTGCAACAGCGGGCTTGCGCTGGATGACGCTACTGGCGTGGATCGGTGGGATCTGCACCTACCATCTGCTGGCGAACCTGTATCCGGACATCGGCGCGACGCTGCCCGCGCTCGTTGTGGCGGGTGTATTGCAGTGGGTATTGGCCCGCGGACAGGCGCCTGTATTCGAGGCCGACGTGCGGCATTAACTCAGCGGACTGGGCCTGGAACAGAACAACCAGGCTCAATTCCGGCGGGCGACTCAAAGCGAATCGAGGTCCGGGAATCCCCAGTCTGTCAGCGGCGCGAGCTGGGACAAGAAAGTGAGGTGCTCGATTGTCTTGACCTTCTGTAGATGCTTTAGATCGGCCGGGCCGCCCAGTGCAAGAGCGGGGACGAAGCCGTACATTTCGTCGGGTTGTAGTGGGCCGAGTGTTCTCAGTGCTTTTTCAAACAGGTCGTCAAAATCATTGGCTTCTCGACTCTGTGCCACAAAAAACACCTCGATCACCTTATCAAAGTCATATTTCCCAACGTTTGGCTTGGTCCTATGGAAGCGTGCATATGGGATCGTCAAGTTCAGCCAATTCCCCGCTTTCTCATGCCAAAGATAAAGATCGCCGAAAGCACTTCTGGCGATCGTGTGATAGAAGCCGGAATCGGGTATTCCCGAATCATCCAGCCATGCCCGAATCAGTTCCTGGTACTCCGCTGGATTAACGGTCCAGAAAAGTCCCTCGGCATATCCACTCCAACCGTGCGCGCGCCACTGATTCAGGAGTTGCTGAGGAAGTTTCTCAGCGTATTCGTCCAGTGTTGATAAGGGCACCTCTCTCCTGTCCAGCGCAGGGCCCAGCTCCTCAATGAAACATTCGTAGTACTCTTCCATTCGATCTCTTCTTTGTTACTTGTCCACCAAATGCTCGGAGTCCCATCTCACCAAGCAATGTTTCCTGATGTTAGTCAGAGCGTATCGAGGTCCGGGAACCCCCAGTCTGTCAGCGGTGCGAGCTGGGACAGAAAGGTCAGGTGCTCGATGGTTTTGACCTTTTGCAGATGTTTCAGATCGGCTGGACCGCCGAGTGCGAGGGCAGGTACGAAGCCGTACATTTCATCGGGGTGTAGCGGTCCGAGTTTTTTTAGAGCTTGTTGGAAGAGGTCGTCAAGATCATTGGACTCCCGATCTCGACTTGCAAAAAATAGCGCGATTTCGTCGTCGAACTCATCGCTTCGCACCACCTCTTGGGTTTTATAAAAGCGTGCGTAAGGGGCCGTTACGTCCAGCCAATTCCCAGTCTTCTCATGCCAAAGATACAGATCGCCGAAAGCACTTCTGGCGATGGTGTGATAAAAGCCGGCATCGGGTATTCCCGAATCATCCAGCCATGCTCGAATCAGTTCCTGATACTCCGCTGGATTAACGGTCCAGAAAATCCCCTCGGCATAGCCACTCCATCCGTGCTCCCTCCATTGATTCAGGAGTTGCTGAGGGAGTTTCTCAGCGTATTTTTCCACTGATGATAGAGGCACCTCTCTTCTCTCCAGCGCAGGCCCCAGTTTTTCAAGGAAATATTCGTAGTACTCTTCCATAGTTACCTCTATTTACAGCGTTCCAGTTTGGCATTGACTAAGGTCGTAGCACGACTGTTCAAGCTGACTTTATTTGCCAAAGCATCAAGCCCCTCAATTCGCTGACGCCATTGCGCTCCGATGCTGGCGTTTACTGACCGGTCTCCAAAGTCAGATATGAAGTCTTTGCCTCCAGCGAAGAGATCCGGATTGTGAAGGGCCGCGAGCGTGCTCATTTTTTCCCTAGTCAATGTCGCCGCCAACTTGTCAGCGTGTTGCTCAGAGAGCCCCTGCTTACGCAGATTTCGGCTGATTTTCTGGGTAAGGTTGACCGCAAGTTTTTCGCGCGCTTTCTTCGCCACCCTCGGATCCCTGACCTTCTCCCCAGCCTTGAACGCCTCCCGCCCCCGCAGATACTCATCCACCGTCAAATCATTCAGCCCTTTCTCCTGTCCCACCAGTTGCCTGTCGAACTCGGGGATCTTGCTGTAGTGCAGGTTGCTGGCGTTAAAGCATGGCACCTTGTATTCCGGCATGCCCAGCGGTTTCTTCACGCCTGGCTTATCGGTTTCCCGATGCGTGCCGGGCGGCGCTTCCGGTGTCATCGGGTTCGCCGTTCGAGGCTGGGCGGGCTGTAGATCAGGGTGCTTTTTCAGCCCCTCTTCATGCTTGACCATCCACTGCGCCAGCCGCGTGCCTTTGCTGCTGGCACGCATTTGACCGGCCAGTAGCGCCATGTTGCCGCGGCCTCGGGTCAGGTACTCAACCACGGCGCCGAGCAGCAGGATTACCACTTCCGTGTGCCCGCGGGCGATGTGGTGTGCCGCTTGATCGACAACCCACGGGTCGTCCTGTGAAATCGGGTTTAGCCCATCGTTGCCTCGGGTCCCGTCCCAAGCGACCTGGATACCGCGCACGTAGTGGTCCAGCAGCGCAGGCAGACCTTGTACGAAAAACTCCGCGACCGACGCCAGCCCAAGCACCCCGAGAATCCAGCTGCTGGCTTGCAACCCCGCCGCCATGCCAGCAATCGCGCCGGGCCCCGCGCCTACGCCACCTGCCAGAGCGCCCACCCCCGCACCCATCGCGGCGCCGGCCAGGACGCTCCCCGCAATGATCATGGCCATGTCGCCGACGACGCCCATCAGATCAAAGAGCACGTCGGCTATGTCGATGTCTGCGAATCGCTGGCGCAGTAATGCGCTGGCTTCAAACTCGGCGCGGTAAAAGGCAGTTCTGATGTTGTCGACACGGCGCAGAACAAGTTCGACGGAAGGCGCCTGTTCATTTAGGTAACTTCGAAAGTCGCCCAGTCCGCTGCTTTGAACTTCAAGCCTCAATCGATCTTCAATTTCAAACCATGACGGCAGGACATTCCATAAGCGCATCCCGTCTCCCTGACTGTTCTAAAAAGTTCAGGGCGGAACTTAATGATTAAGTCAGTGAAGCGTCAATAAACAAGGAGTTTAATAATGGAGCGGGTTTAAGGGGGGTTGATGTTTAATGCTTGGAAGTTATGTATGAAAGTGTATGTAGGAGCTGGATATGGAAAAGAGGGGTTTAAGGAAGGGGTGTTAATAAAAAAGCCGGCGCTTTCTCAGCAACCGGCTTGGGTTCAACCAATCAGCTCCGGCCAGGAAACAGCTCAGGCTTGATGATGCCGTTCAGCTGCGGATACGGGATCTTCAGCTCGATATGGCCCATGGCGTAAGGAGCGATGGTTGTCACCGGGTACTTGAGAATCACCGCACCGTACGTCAGAGCGATGTTGGAAGTTTGCTTGAAAGCCCACATGTTCTGGAACTCGGTGTCCTTGTCCAGCTTGCTGCTGATCAGCCAGGCCTGATGCGCCAGGCGGGCCTTGTCCCAGAAGGCAGCTTCCTGACCCGGGACCAGCATGTCGGCCAGTGTCAGCACGCGCTGCTGCTGGCGGGAGTAGTTGATGAACGCGCGACCCGGATTACCCTGGCCGCTGCCGGAATCAACGTAGCTGGACAGCTCGACGACCACGATTCCGTCATGCTGCTCACGTACCTTGGCCTGCAGGTAGCTGCTGTTGCGCGCCGGCGCTCGGCTCAGGTATTGCTCCTGATACGCCTTCAGTGTCGGCGGCACCGGACCATCGCTGTCGCTGCGGGTCAGTTGCAGCAGCGTGCGCTGGACGATCTCGTCAAGCTTTGGCTCGTCAGGGAAATGCACGGTGTCGATGTTCACCAGCGGGCAATCATCGGTGGTGCAGCCGGGCTTGATCAGCTCGGAGGCGTCACGCTGAACGGTCAGCGGACTGCGCAGATTGGGTTGGAACAGGCTTTGGCAGGCGCCCAAAATCAGGGCCACGCAGGCCAGTGAAATGATCTTCAGAAAAGACATGTTGATCCTTGGCATCGGCATAAGGGGGCGTCACGTGGGAGGTAACGGCAACGTCCTTCGACTGTGGGTGGCGCAATCAGTTCGCCATCGGGCGGATTAGAGTGCTTTCCCCGGCAGTCGTCTACCCCGGTGACCGGTTTTGCGAATTCAAAGGGCTGCATCCCGCACCACAGCGCGTTAGGATGGGCCCGGACACAGTGCTCAAGCAGTGAGAAATCTATGACGGATAGCAACAGATCGACACCGACGAAGCACGAAATTACACACCGTGAGACCTGCTTCAAGGGGTTTTACCAGCTCGACCGTCTTCAACTGCGCCATGAGTTGTTCGCGGGCGGCATGGGCCCGGAAATCAAGCGTGAGCTGTTCGTTCGCCATGATGCGGTGTGCGTGCTGCCCTACGACGCCAAACGCGATGAAGTGGTGCTCATCGAGCAGTTCCGCGTCGGCGTTATTGGCAAGCACGACAACCCGTGGCTGATCGAAATGGTCGCCGGCCTGATCGATAAGAAAGAGGAGCCCGAAGAGGTTGCTCACCGCGAGGCACAAGAGGAAGCTGGGCTGACGTTCAACGCCCTTTGGCCGATCACCAAATACTTTCCATCGCCGGGCGGCAGCAACGAGTTCGTGCATCTGTACCTGGGAAAATGCGACAGCGAGGGGGCAGGTGGGTTGCACGGTCTGGTAGAAGAGGCCGAGGACATCCGGGTCTCGGTCTGGTCATTCGACGATGCGATGCAAGCCGTCAAGGACGGGCGCATCGTCAACGCCGCAACTATCATTGCAATGCAGTGGCTGGCGCTCAATCGCGCCGAAGTAAGGGGGCTATGGTCGTGAATCTTCTGCGCGAGCGCTATCGTGTCGACCTCGCCGGGCTGCAAGCCGCCTGCGAGGCGAACTACGCGCGCTTGATGCGTTTGCTGCCCGATATGCGCAATCAACAACGCTCACGCCGTGTCGCCGTCACCCAAGGCGACCAGATGCTGGGCGTGCTGGCGGTCGAGGTCATCCTCGATTGCCCCTACACCACCACGCTGCAAGTCCGTCAGGAACACAGCCTGCCCTGGCTGCCGGTGCCCGTGCTCGAAGTGCAGGTCTACCACGACGCGCGCATGGCCGAAGTCATCGGCGCCGAACATGCGCGTCGTTTTCAGGGTATCTATCCCTATCCCAACGCCGACATGCACCAGCCCGATGAGAAGGCCCAGCTCAACGTGTTTCTCGGTGAGTGGCTGAGCCATTGCCTGGCCTGCGGGCATGAGTTTGAGGCGGTGCGCTGATCTGATCCCTTCACCGCTTATGTTGCTGTAGGCAACGTCCGAAGGGCATTTCTGAAAATTCGCTTCTGCACGGCTTTGCGCTTTTCATCATGTTTTCCTGAGGTTAGGTTCTGCCGACTTAACTTTCAGGAAGAAAACGTGAGCTTTATAGGAATCCATCTCGAGGTGTGTGGGGTGATCCCCTTCAATTGGGATCATACGTCCTTGGTTGTGGTAAGCGGCGATGGCCCAAATGTATGCTGCCACGCTTTGATCAAGGTCGGCTTTTACTATTTCCATATTGCAGGGCTAGCGTCCAGACCGTACTTCATGCCGGAGCAGGGTTATAGGCGCTACCTGGATGAATCAGGGAAAACCGAATTATTCAGGCGCCCTGTTTACCTACCCGACCCAGAGGGAGCAGAGCGCAAGTTGAATGAGCTGAGTGTGGATCCGTGGTACTGGTTTGGTATCCCAAACAACTGCGTCAGCTTTGTCGAAGAACTCTTTTCCGCAGGCGGAGCCGATGAGTCGATTCTGAGCAACTGTCCGGTCCGGTGGCGATGAAACTACGGCAGCTGATTTTTTGGAGCGTTCGGCTGACAGGTAGTTGTGCCGGTGCAATTCTTGGCTTCTACCTTCCTATGTCGCTCATGGTCGCATTCCTTGAAATCGGCTACGAACAAGCGCTCCCATGGTTACTACTGAGCGCGGTAGGTGGTCTGTTTGCAGGAGGCTTTGCTGTGGGCAAACTGCTCAGACTGCATCGCAAGCGCTGACGCATACCAGCCGAATGTTCCAAATGGTATACACGACTCATTTCCAGGTTTGCCGCCGCACCGATCTCACACCATAATCCGGCCACATCCGCCCAAGGAGATGGCCATTGTCGAGCGCATCCTCTCATCCCTCATCTGTGTTGGTCGTGCAACTGACCGACAGCCATCTGTTCGCCGAAGCGGACGGCGCGCTGCTGGGCATGCCCACGCGCGCCAGTCTCGATGCGGTGGTTGAACGTGTGCTCGGCGAGCAGCCGGCGATCGATCTGGTGCTGGCGACCGGCGATTTGTCTCAGGACGGCACGGTTGAGTCGTATCAGGCGTTCCGCGATGCGAGTAATCGCCTGAGTGCCCCCACGCGCTGGATTCCTGGGAATCACGATGAGCTGAGGGAAATGGCGATTGCCGCGCAGAACAGCGACCTTCTGGAGCCCGTCGTTGACATCGGGCACTGGCGGATCACGATGCTGGATTCCGCTGTTTCCGGGTCTGTTCCCGGTTATCTGCAAGACGGCCAGCTTCAGCTGCTCGCTCAGGCCTTGAGCGAAGCGCCGGAGCGGCATCATCTGGTGTGTCTGCATCATCACCCGGTGCCCATCGGGGCGGCGTGGATGGAGCCCATCGGTTTGCGCAATCCCGAGGCGCTGTTTGCTGTGCTGGAGCGGTTTCCCCAGGTGCGTGCGGTGCTGTGGGGGCACGTGCATCAGGAATTCGATCAGCTTCGCGACGGCGTGCGGCTAATGGCTTCGCCTTCAACCTGCATTCAGTTCGCGCCGAACAGCGTGGATTTCGGCCTGGATGACCTCGCGCCGGGCTACCGCTGGTTGCGTCTTCACGACGACGGCCGGATCGACACCGGTGTTTCGCGCATCGCCCCTGACCTATTTGACGTCGACATCAATGGCGCGGGCTATTGAACGACATTTCCTTAATGTGCAGCGATTCATCAACAGGCGAGTCTTCGCGCAGTTGACCCTGTAAACTGCGTGGCTTTGCCCTGATGAGCGCCGGCAGGCCAGCCCGTCAGGGATGTATCGATTGCCGTTTGGGAGGCAACTGCGTGAACCAGGATCAATCGACGCTTCTTTATATTCACGGCCTGAACAGCTCGGCCCAGTCGCAGAAAGCCACGCAGCTGACGACGCTGATGGCGCGTCTGGGTCTGAGCCAATACTTGCGCGTGCCCGAGCTTCATCACCATCCGCGTCAGGCGCTGGTTCAACTGGAGGCCGCGATCGAGGAACTCGGTCGGCCGCTGCTGGTCGGCAGCTCGCTCGGCGGCTACTATGCGACTCACCTGGCTGAGCGCCACGGCCTCAAGGCTGTGCTGATCAACCCGGCGGTCAATCCGCATCAGCTCTTCGATGGTTTTCTCGGCACCCAACAAAACCTCTATACCGGCGAGAGCTGGGAGCTCACGCACGACCACGTGACGGCGCTGGCCGAGCTGGAAGTGCCTGCTCCACAGGATCCGCAGCGGATTCAGGTGTGGCTGCAAACGGGCGATGAGACGCTGGATTACCGCCGTGCCCAGAGCTTCTATCGGGCCTGTGCATTGCGCATCGAAGCGGGTGGCGATCACGGGTTTCAGGGTTTCGCTGCAAAGATTCCAGCGCTGTTGAGCTTCGCCGGGTTCGCTCCCGCATTGCTCCAGGGCGTTGATCTGAGCGGGCTTTGACCCGAGCCATTGCTGCAACAAATATGTAGAACAGTCTTTTAAAAACCAGTGCTATTCCGAAATTTCATGAACGACTTGATGACGAGACCCCATGGCCAATCCCAGCGCTAGCTCTTATAACGCAGACGCCATCGAAGTCCTCTCGGGCCTCGACCCGGTCCGCAAACGGCCGGGCATGTACACCGACACCTCACGCCCCAACCACCTGGCGCAGGAAGTCATCGACAACAGCGTCGACGAAGCGCTGGCAGGCCACGCCCGCTCCGTGCAGGTCATTCTGCATGCCGACAATTCGCTGGAAGTCTCCGACGACGGCCGAGGCATGCCCGTGGACATCCACCCGGAAGAGGGCGTATCGGGCGTCGAGCTGATCCTCACCAAGCTCCACGCCGGCGGCAAGTTCTCCAACAAGAACTACCAGTTCTCCGGCGGCCTTCACGGCGTCGGGATTTCCGTGGTCAACGCGCTCTCGACCCAGGTACGGGTACGGGTCAAACGCGATGGCAACGAATATGAAATGACCTTTGCCGACGGCTACAAGGCCAGCGAACTGGCCGTGGTTGGCACCGTCGGCAAGCGCAACACCGGCACCAGCGTGTACTTCGCGCCGGACCCCAAATACTTCGACACCCCGAAATTCTCGGTCAGCCGCCTCAAGCACGTGCTCAAGGCCAAGGCCGTTCTGTGCCCGGGCCTGCTGGTCAGTTTCGAGGACAAAGGCACCGGCGAGAAAGTCGAGTGGCATTACGAGGACGGCCTGCGCTCGTACCTGCAGGATTCGGTGTCTGACTTTCTGCGCCTGCCCGATGAGCCGTTCTGTGGCGTATTCGCAGGCAACAAAGAGGCCGTCGACTGGGCGCTGCTGTGGTTGCCCGAGGGCGGCGACAGCGTTCAGGAAAGCTACGTCAACCTGATCCCGACCGCCCAGGGCGGCACCCACGTCAATGGGCTGCGTCAGGGCCTGCTGGACGCGATGCGTGACTTCTGCGAGTTCCGTAACTTGCTGCCGCGCGGCGTGAAGCTGGCGCCCGAAGACGTCTGGGAACGCATCGCTTTCGTGCTGTCGATGAAGATGCAAGAGCCACAGTTCTCCGGCCAGACCAAAGAGCGGCTGTCGTCCCGTGAGGCGGCAGCGTTCGTCTCCGGTGTGGTCAAGGATGCTTTCAGCCTGTGGCTCAACGCGCACCCTGAAATGGGCATGCAACTGGCCGAACTGGCGATCAGCAACGCCGGCCGTCGTCTTAAGGCCAGCAAGAAGGTTGAGCGCAAACGCATCACGTCAGGTCCGGCACTGCCGGGCAAACTGGCGGATTGCGCGGGTCAGGACCCGATGCGCTCCGAACTGTTTCTGGTCGAGGGTGACTCTGCGGGCGGCTCCGCCAAACAGGCACGGGACAAGGAATTTCAAGCGATCCTCCCGTTGCGCGGGAAGATCCTGAACACCTGGGAAGTCGACGGCGGCGAAGTGCTCGCCAGCCAGGAAGTGCACAACATCGCCGTAGCGATCGGGGTTGATCCGGGCGCTGCGGACATGAGCCAGCTGCGCTACGGCAAAATCTGCATCCTCGCCGACGCTGACTCCGACGGCCTGCACATCGCGACGCTGCTGTGCGCCTTGTTCGTCCAGCATTTCCGCCCGCTGGTGGATGCGGGGCACGTCTACGTCGCCATGCCGCCGCTGTACCGCATCGACCTGGGCAAAGACATTTACTACGCCTTGGACGAAGCCGAGCGCGACGGCATTCTCGACCGACTCGTGGCCGAGAAGAAACGCGGCAAGCCCCAAGTCACCCGATTCAAAGGTCTGGGTGAGATGAACCCGCCGCAGTTGCGCGAAACCACCATGGACCCGAATACCCGTCGCCTGGTGCAGTTGACCCTGGATGACTTCGCAGCCACGTCGGAAATGATGGACATGCTGCTGGCCAAGAAACGCGCGGGCGACCGCAAGAGCTGGCTCGAATCCAAGGGCAATCTGGCCGAGGTGCTGGTCTGATGCGGGGTTGGTTTGCAGCGCTGTTGTTGATCGCCACGCCTGTTTTTGCTGCGCCGTTGCCCGAGCTCAAGCTGCTGTCAGAGCACCCGGTCGACGACATGATCGGCGGCAACCTGTCCGGGCTCGCGTCCTGCAATGGCGTGCTGTGGACCGTTTCGGATCGCGACGACACGCTGCTCTATAGCCTCGACACCTCGGCAACGGTCTGGAAAGCCAAGGCGCAGACGCTGCAAATCCCGCCGATCCCGGACAGCGGTCTGTCCGCGACGCTGCGCAACATGGCCAAGGCCTCGGCGCTGATCCGGGGCGGCGATCTGGATTTCGAAGGCGTGAGTTGCGACGCGGCGGGCAACCGTTACATCGTCAGCGAAGCCTATGCCGCCGTCCTGAAAGTGCCGGTTGAAGGCGCGCCGGTCTGGCTGGAACTGCCCAGAAAAGTCATCCAGGAAGCGCAGTCGGCCGGGATGCTGCAGCATTTCAACGCCATCTTCGAAGGCATCGCAGTCAACCAGGCAGGCGATCAGCTATGGCTCGCCGCCGAGCGTGACAAGCGTGGCCTGTTGACCGCCAGGCTCGGCAAGGACGGCTGGGCCTGTGACGCCAGCTGCATTCTGCGAGTCGAGTCCGGCAATGATATTTTGCCGCCCGAGTTGGGTGGCAAACCAGTTTCCAAGGACTTTGCCGACATCTCGCTGTACAAGGGCAAGCTGTTCACCCTGGAGCGCGCGGCTTACCGAATCTGCCGCCGCACGCTGGCGACCGGTCAGCTGGAAGCCTGCTGGTCGTTTGCCAAAGAGGCACTTCAGCCCAACCGGCTGTATGACCAGAAATACGGCCTGACCGAAGCGCTGATCGTCGACGAAAAAGGCGCATGGGTGGGCACGGACAACAACTTCGGTGTCCGCGCCGATGGCGAAAAACGTCCCGTCGTCTGGCGCTTTGCCGCGCCCGAGGGTGGCTGGAGCGGCAAGCCTTGACCCAGGCTCCCCCCGGCAAACGCGCCGGGCGGCTGATGCTGATCATCGCCTGGGCGGCGGCGCTGTTTCTGGCGACGCGGTTTTTTGGCGAGTGGGAGCAGCGTCAGGAAAATCCGAATACCATCGTCGCCTCCGAACACGGAGACGGTTACGTCGAGGTGAAACTGGCGAGCAATCGTGACGGACATTTCGTCATGACCGGGCAGATCAATACCCGCCCCGTGCAGTTCATGCTCGACACCGGTGCAACCAATGTCGCCGTGCCGGAGAGCGTCGCGCAGACGCTGCGCCTTGAGCGGGGCGAGCGCGTTCAAGTGAGCACGGCCAACGGACGCACCGATGCATTCCGGACCACCCTGCAGCGGTTGCAGGTTGGCGACATCGTTCTGAACAACGTGCGCGCCCTGGTGGTGCCCGGTCTGGACGGTGAACAGGTGCTGCTGGGCATGAGCGCCGTGAAACAACTCGAATTCACACAGCGCGGCGGCACATTGCTGCTGCGCCAGACGACAAAATGATGAGGCCCGCATGAGCGACTCCCTTGACCTCAGCCTGGATGGCGTAGAACGCCGATCGCTGGCTGACTTCACCGAACAGGCCTATCTCAACTATTCCATGTACGTGATCATGGACCGGGCATTGCCGCATATCGGTGATGGCCTGAAGCCCGTGCAGCGACGCATTGTCTACGCGATGAGCGAGCTGGGCCTGGACGCCGATGCCAAGCACAAGAAATCGGCGCGTACCGTCGGTGACGTGCTCGGCAAGTTCCACCCCCACGGCGACTCGGCCTGCTACGAAGCGATGGTGCTGATGGCGCAACCCTTCAGCTATCGCTACACACTGGTCGACGGCCAGGGCAACTGGGGTGCGCCGGACGATCCCAAGTCATTCGCGGCCATGCGCTACACCGAGGCGCGACTGTCGCGTTACTCCGAAGTGCTGCTTTCCGAGCTGGGACAGGGCACGGCGGACTGGGTGCCGAACTTCGACGGCACCCTGGACGAGCCTGCTGTTTTGCCGGCGCGCCTGCCGAACATCCTGCTCAACGGCACTACCGGCATCGCTGTCGGCATGGCCACCGACGTACCGCCGCACAACCTGCGGGAGGTCGCTACAGCCTGCGTGCGCTTGCTCGATGAACCCAAAGCTACGGTCGAACAGCTCTGTGAGCACATTCAGGGCCCGGACTACCCGACCGAAGCAGAAATCATCACGCCCCGCGCCGACCTGCTGAAAATGTACGAAACCGGCAAGGGCTCGGTGCGTATGCGCGCCGTGTACCACATCGAAGACGGCGACATCATCGTCACCGCGCTGCCGCATCAGGTGTCCGGTGCCAAGGTGCTGGAGCAGATCGCGGCGATGATGCAGGCCAAGCCGTCCAAAGCGCCGCAGATCGCTGACCTGCGTGACGAATCGGACCACGAAAACCCGTGCCGGATCGTGATCATTCCGGGGGCCCGCAAACATTTCGACCACGATGCGCTGATGCAGCACCTGTTCGCCAGCACTGATCTGGAGTCAAGCTACAGGGTCAACATCAACATCATTGGCCTGGACGGCAAGCCGCAGCTGAAAAACCTGCGCGCATTGCTGGTCGAGTGGCTGGCGTTCCGGGTGCAGACCGTGCGTCGTCGCCTGCAATTCCGCCTCGACAAGGTTGAGCGTCGCTTGCACCTGTTGGACGGTTTGTTGATCGCTTACCTCAACCTGGATGAAGTGATTCACATCATCCGCACCGAAGAGCACCCGAAAGCCGCGCTGATCGCTCGTTTCGCCCTGAGCGAAATCCAGGCGGACTACATTCTCGACACCCGTTTGCGTCAGTTGGCGCGACTGGAAGAAATGAAGTTGCGTGCCGAGCAGGATGAATTGCTCAAGGAACAAGCCAAGCTGCAAGCCCTGCTGGGCAGCGAGGCCAAGCTGAAGAAACTGGTACGCACCGAGCTGATCAAGGATGCCGAAACCTATGGCGACGACCGCCGTTCGCCTATCGTCGAGCGCGCCGAAGCCAAAGCCCTGACCGAACACGATCTGCTGCCGAACGAGAAAGTGACGGTCGTGCTATCGGAAAAAGGCTGGGTTCGTTCCGCCAAAGGTCATGAAATCGATGCCACCGGGCTCTCTTATAAGGCCGGGGATGGCTTCAAGGCGCTGGCGCCGGGGCGTTCCAACCAGTTTGCGGTGTTTATCGACTCCACCGGTCGCAGTTATTCGGTGCCGTCGCACACCTTGCCATCGGCCCGTGGCCAAGGCGAACCGCTGACCGGTCGTCTGACCCCGCCGCCCGGTGCGACATTCGAATGCGTACTGTTGCCAGAAGATGACGCGCTGTACGTGGTGGCGTCCGATGCCGGCTACGGTTTCGTGGTCAAGGGTGAAGACCTGCAGGCCAAGAACAAAGCAGGCAAGGCGCTGTTGAGCCTGCCGGCCGGGGCCAAGGTGATCCTGCCGCGTCCGGTGCCGGATCGTGAACACAACTGGCTCGCCGCCGTGACCACCGAAGGCCGTTTGCTGGTGTTCAAAGTCAGCGATCTCCCGCAACTGGGCAAGGGCAAAGGCAACAAGATCATTGGCATTCCGGGCGAGCGCGTTGCCAGTCGAGAAGAGTACGTGACCGACCTTGCCGTTGTTCCTGACGGTGCCACGCTGGTGCTGCAGGCCGGCAAACGCAACCTGTCGCTCAAACCCGACGACCTGGAGCATTACAAAGGCGAACGCGGACGACGGGGCAACAAACTCCCGCGTGGATTCCAGCGCGTCGATGCATTGTTGGTGGAAACCGCAGGCTAAAGCGGTTGGTTCGGCGGTCGCTCTTCGTTTCGTCACGAGAGCGACGCAGAATCGCTGGAGTCAACGCGCATATTCACGGATGATATGACGTCCTCCGGCGCCGCCATGGCGGAATGCCTTCATGTTTTCAAAGTATTTAACAGCGTGGACGCGTTACACGGCGTCCACTTGGACGGGATGATGAATTTTCTACGTGTTCCCTGTGTTCTGTTGTTGACCGGCGTTCTGGGTTTGGCCGGGTGCAGCGTTCATCAGCCCACGTCGCTCTATCAACTGGACAGCGGCGATCCTGGGCAACCGAAACACAGCGGCGGGCTCGCCGTTTTGCTGGGCCCTGTGACAATTGCCGACTATCTGCAACGTGAAACATTATTGCAGCGCCAACCCGATGGCAGCCTCAAGGCATCCACCGATGGTCGCTGGGCCGGCAGTCTTTCTGCTGACATTGATCAGCTGCTTCTGCGCCAACTGGCCTGGAAACTCGACAGTCAACGTGTGGTTATGGCCCCCGCAGCGGCCAGCTTCACGCCGGATGCCCAGGTGGTGCTATCCATCACCCGCCTGGATTCGGGCGAGAAACAGCCAGCGGTACTGGATGCACAGTGGCGTTTGCTCGACCGGCGCGGAAACGTTCGCGACAGCAAGCTGATCCATCTGGAGGAGCCGCACGCAGGCTCTTCAGCTGCGCAGGTCAGGGCTCAAGGGATTTTGCTGCAGCGCCTGGCGGACAAGCTGAGCGTGGCCGTCAAGCCAATCGCCAATCAACCCTGGGTGGCGGATGTGCCTAAAAAGGCCACAGCGCCGGCGAAAACCCGCACCGATCAGGACAAGCCGAAGATCCCGATGGCATCACCGATCCGCACCGATCTGGAAGTGTTCCGCTTCTAAGATTGGCGCCCACAAAAAAGCCCGCAGCAATGCGGGCTTTTTTGTGGGTGACGCTTAGGCCTTGCGCGCCTCGTGCATGCGCGCCAGTTGGCGTTCCAGCATCGATGGGTACGGCTCCATCAGACGCTCCACACAGCTTGCACCTTCCGGGCTTGCAATCGGGCGGATGCGCGCGCGCTGGCGGATGGTCGGGTCTTCGCTGATCTTGCGCTCCACCAGCAGCAGATTGCGGCTGTGCTGCGACAGGGCCAGGGCGTCCTGCGCGGTTTCAGTAAGCAGCAGATCGATCTGGTTCATGCCGTGCAAGCCTTCGCCCAGCGTCAGGCCCAGCTGCAATTGCAGGGTAATGCCACTGTCGGCGACTTCGATCTGCAACGCGTGGCTCAATGCACGCAGCAACTCGCCACAGCAGATCGCATTGGTCAGATAGTCGTCGCCGCTGTCCTGAGTGCTGAAAACCATCAGTGAACTGCCATCGTTCAGGGTGTGCAGCTCGCTGTCGTAAAGAGACGCGGCCTGATCAATACAGTCACGGTAGCGCTCGAGCAGCTCGGTCAGGCGTGTACGCGGCAGACGGCGCAGTTGCTCCTGCGAACCCAGCTGCACGGCCAGCACGGCGCTGTACTGCGGCTGCGATGGAACGACCGGAAGGATTGGACGCGGTGCAGGTTTTGGTGCGGCAGGGGAGTGGTCGCGAAGGTCCGCAAACGGATCCTCTTCGTCTTCTTCATCTTCCTCGGCGGAGATGCGTCGTGCCGGGATCACCGTGGCGCGCGGCTTTGGCACGTCATCGAAGTCAGGGTCGCTCAGGTCACTGCTGTCGAACTCCGGCGAAGTGTCTTCCTCGTCCTCGACCTGTGCAGGCTCGGGAATGGGTGCCGGTTCCGGTTCTGGCGGCGCGTAGGAAGTCTTCAACTGACGCGCCAGATCGCCGATCTCGTCCTGACGATCAGTGGCCGGCGTGTACGGATCGATGTAGCGCAGCCACATGCGCAGTTGCAGCATCGGCGTGGAAATATGCCGCCCAAGGCGCAGACTCAAGGCCAGTGCCAGTGCCAGCAGGATACCGGCCAAAATCGCCATGCTCTGCAAGCTGATGGTCAGCGGCTGTTGGAACTGGGCCATGTCCAGGCTGATACGCAGCGTGCCGGCGACCACATCCTGGAAGGTGATTTTGATCTCGTAAAGACCTTCCGCCTCACCCAGCAAGCCGTTCTTCGGACGCTGACCGGCTTCGGCAAGAATGCGGTTGTCGGGGCTATAAATAGCCGCGTGGGCCACTAGCGGATTCTTCACCAGATTGCCCAGCAGCACATTGAGGCTGAGGATGTCGTTGGACACCAGCAATTCGGTGGCGGACGTGGCGGTCTGCGTGGTCAGGGCTTGCCCCAATGCGTCGGCCTGTTCGTGCATGGCTTGCTTGAATTGCAAACCCATGACGCAGGCGTAGATCACCAGAGCCAGCGCGACGAGGATCACGTTATGGCTGGCGATGCGCAAAGCAATCGGTACACGTCGATGACGCAATGCCCGGAAGATCAGCAAGAAGAAATTATCGGTTTTTACTGGCGTGGGCCGGTTCACTGAGCACGGCTCTCGTGGTGAAGTTGGGGCGCAGTATAGCGAGCGACCCTGTGGCGGCAAAGCGCTGGCTGTGCCCGGCGGTCACTGAAAGTGCGTAGAATGCGGTTTTTTTCCACTGCGGGGGTGCGCCTTGCGCGAAATCGTCCTGATAAACATCACCGGTGAAGACCGTCCGGGTCTCACTGCGGCCATCACTGGTGTGCTGGCCCAAGGCGGCGTGAATATTCTCGACATCGGTCAGGCGGTGATTCACGACGCGCTGTCATTCGGCCTTTTGGTCGATATTCCCGACACCGAAGCAGGCGCGGCAGTGCGCCAGAACGTGCAAGCGACAGTCGACCAACTGGGTCAGCAAGTGCGCTTTACCCGCGTGTCAGAAGCTGATTATCAGCACTGGGTCGACGGCCAGGGCAAGGCGCGGCATATCGTGACGCTGCTGACCCGCAAGGTCACTGCCGAGCAACTGCAGACGGTCAGCGCGATCACTGCCAAGTATAGTTTGAACATCGACCGCATCGACCGTCTTTCCGGGCGTATGCCGCTCGACATGCCCACCGAGAAGAGCAAGGGTTGCATCGAGTTTTCCGTGCGCGGCGAGCCGGTCGATCCTCAGCAGATGCAGGCCGAATTCCTCCATGTTGCCCAGGAGCTGAACGTCGATATCGCGTTCCAGCAGGACTCTCTGTTCCGTCGCAACCGTCGTCTGGCGGTGTTCGACATGGATTCGACGCTGATCGAAGCCGAGGTCATCGATGAACTGGCCAAAGCCCACGGCGTCGGCGAGCGCGTTTCCGAGATCACCGAGCGCGCCATGCGTGGCGAACTGGACTTCCGCGCCAGTTTCAAAGAACGGCTGGCGCTGCTCAAAGGCCTGGATGTGAAGGTGCTGGACGAGATCGGCGCCTCGTTGCGTTTGACCGAAGGCGCTGAAACGCTGTTCGCCGAACTCAAACGGCTGGGCTATAAAACCGCGATCCTGTCGGGCGGTTTTACGTACTTCGCTCGCCAGCTGCAGGCCAAACTGGGCATCGACTACATCTTCGCCAACGAGCTGGAAGTGGTGGATGGGAAATGCACGGGTAACGCGATCGAGCCGATTGTCGACGCCCAGCGCAAGGCCGATCTGTTACGCGAGCTCGCCGGCAAGGAAGGGTTGAGTCTGGAGCAGACTATCGCAGTGGGCGATGGCGCCAATGACCTGCCGATGCTCGCGATAGCCGGGCTGGGTGTGGCGTTCCGTGCCAAGCCGCTGGTCAAGCAGTCGGCGAAGCAGGCCATCTCGACGCTGGGTCTGGATGGCGTGCTGTATTTGCTGGGATTCCGCGACCGGGAAGGGCGCAGCGCTTAAAGGCGTGGACGTTGAGGCATCTGCAAGGGATGCCTCGATGGCTTACAGCACCGTCCACAGCGAGTCGAATTCCTGCTCAGGGCCCCCGCCGTCTGGCGCGGCGGCCTTTTTCGGCCCTTCAATAATCTGATACTCAAACTGGTTGTAGCTCCCCGTCGTCGCACGGCGATTGCTCAGGCTCGCGCGTCGCTGTTCGCCACTGGTATTGATCAGCACCTTTGAGCCATCCTCGAACGGCAGCCTGGGTGCGATTACCGTTGCGGGTACATCGATGGCGCGAACTTCCGGCAACAGCAGCGCGCGCAAAAACTGGCTGCTCTGCTCGGCGCGTGTCAGCTGCATGCCGCAGGCCTGGGCGAAGGGCGCGATCAGTTCGACGCCCATCTGCATGCCACCGCCACGGACCTGCCGCACCCAGCGCACCACCGCGATGCTCCAGCCGTGGCCATGGTCCTGAATGCCGATCATCTCTCCGGCCTGAAGTTGATCAGGTACTTCTTTCGGCCAGGCGAGACAGTAGCCGCCAGGGCTGTGATTGACGATATGCAGGGCGTACGTCGGGAAACTCTTTTGCCCGTCGGACGCCCCGCTGCCGTCGGCATCGTCACGTTTGTATTCGATTTCCTCGAACGGCAACATGCTGTCGGACGTGCCATGGCGCTGCGCGTCTGCCGTCTGCGCCCATGGATCGTGCTTCACCGGCTTCAAGGGCTGCAGGGTGTAATCGACGACTCGGGACAGGGTCGACATTTGCAGCAGGTCGCTGAAGGACTGCTGGCCGCCGACGTAATAGTGCAAAGCGCTCATGCCCACGCAAACGGTCAGGGTCCCTTGCCCTGGCGTGCGCTGAAACGCGCGTTCCGACACATCGCCCCAAGCGGCCGCGAGGTGTTGCAAGACGTCGATGGACAACCCTGGCGGCACTTTCAGCGCAGACTTCGATCGCTCTCCGACGGCCGTTTCGGTGTAGCGCTCCAGTGCAGCCGACAGAGGGCGGGGGTCGATGCCGAGCAAATTCGGGCGCTGATTGTCGTCGTACAGTGCGGCGTAGCGCGGCGCCGTGTCCGTGCCGGGCGACACCGCGTACAGGCTGTCGCTGGTCAGCGGCTGCTGCAGCGTGACCATCGCACTCCACGCATCCAGCGCCTCGGCCAGCTTGCCGATGTTGTGCTGGCGCATCTGATTGCAGCGCGAACAGCCCATCAGCAGCGCAACGGTGTACGTCTGTTCAACGCTCATCGCCTGGGTGTTGTGGGCGAGGCTGTCGGCAACCGGCACGTTCTGCAATTGATGCTGGCGGGCGATCTGGTAAATCTGATGCATCTCCAGCCACAGGCCGTCCTGCACCGGGCAGTAAAGCTGGTTGGCGCGGATCAGCGGGCCGTTCAGGCAGCTGAGTGCGCGCTGAAGGGCGGTGGTCAGCAAGCTGATGCGGTCCTTGGTGAGCTTTACGGCGACCCGGGCGATGATCTGTTTGTAGCCAATGGCAAGGTGGTTCTGCAGGGCCTGACACAGGTTCGCGACCTTGCGCGGACGCTCTTCGAGAACGACCGACTGGTTCAGGAAGTGACGCTCCAGGTGCCTGCACACGAAAAAGACTTCCGGGCGAAGCAGTTCAAGGAGCTGCATGCGGTTGTCGCTGGGGGTGAGCAACTGGTTCAGCTCGCCGAGCCCTTGATAGAGCTGGCGTGCCATTTCACCGAGATTGGCCTTGGGCAGCGTAGCGATCCAGCGCTTCATGTCTTTTGGCGTCGCGTCACAGAACGACAGGCTCGACTGCGTCGGCACAGGTGCGCGCAACAACAGTGGGAGGCTTAAATAACTCATGTGACAGGCAAACTCCAACAAACACAGGCCTGAACGGCGGCGTGGAACTCTGGGTCAAGGACCCTCGCCGAGCGAAAAAAGCACGTTTACGTCCACTGAAAGCGAAGTTTCCTACAGCACTGACAGGGGACTCTAGCAGCATCCTGCAACTGTCGCAGTCTGGGGCGGTGTACCCCGGCCAGACGCGTCATCCTGAGTAAGGCGTGAAAACACGACTGTCGATGACAGTTCGCGCCAGAAAAACAGCATCACGCCCCTCAGGTATGAGTTAAGGCAAGAATCAGGCCTGCAATGGCAGCGCGAGGCCCTGACCCATCTGAACGGGCGAACCGGCGGCCAGCAGCTCGGACCATTTCACCTGATTGGGCCCGAACAGCACGATGGCCGTAGAGCCCAGTTTGAAGCGACCCAGCTCGGCGCCTTTTTCCAGGTGAATGGGCGCGCGCGCTGCTTCGTCGTAGCGGAAAGTCTTGAGCTCGCGCTTGTACGGCGTGACCAGGCCCGCCCACACGGTTTCGATCGAGGCAACGATCATGGCGCCGACCAGCACGACGGCCATCGGACCGCGCTCGGTGTCGAACAGGCACACGACGCGCTCGTTACGGGCGAACAGTTCCGGCACGTTTTCCGCCGTGGTCTGGTTCACCGAGAACAAGCGGCCTGGTACGTAGACCATTTCGCGCAGGGTGCCGGCGAGCGGCATGTGAACGCGGTGATAATCCTTCGGCGACAGGTAAACCGTCGCGAACTCGCCACCCATGAACGGCGCGGACAGACGCGCATCGCCGCCCAGCAGCTCCAGCACGCTGTAGCTGTGGCCTTTGGCCTGGAAAATTCGGCCGTGTTCGATCGGGCCCAACTGGCTGACCGCACCGTCCGCAGGGCTGAGGATCGCCCCCGGTGTCGGGTCCAGGGGGCGAGCGCCCGGCTTGAGGGCACGGGTGAAGAAGTCATTGAAGTGCTGATATCCGGTGATGTCCTCGACCTGAGCCTGGGACATGTCGACCTGATAGCGGCGCGCAAACCATTGGGTAAACGCGTTTTTGAACCAGCGAACGCGGCATTCGGCCACGCAGCCCGCCAGTTGCGACAGCAAATGATGGGGAAGCAGATACTGGAAAAGGATAAATAGACGCTGTTTCATCAAAATTCCTAAAACGTTTGAAAAAGGGAATACGAATCGACGCAACATGGGCGCCGATTTTATTTTTCGACCGGGGTGTCCGGATGGTTGCCCCACTCGCCCCACGAGCCTGCATAGCCCTTTACCCTCGGGTAACCCAGCGCCTTGGCCACCAGATAGGTGAAGCCCGAGCGATGATGGGTCTGGCAGTGGGTGATGATTTCTTTCTCCGGGGTAATGCCCAGGTTTTCGAGGATCTGCGGCATGTCCTTGCGGATGCGCAGGTTGCGCGCCTGATCCATGCCGGCGGTCCATTCGAAGTTCACGGCACCGGGAATGTGGCCTCCCTTCGCAGCGACGACTTTTTCGCCTGAGTACTCCGTCGGCGCTCGCGCGTCCCAGATCGCCAGGTCAGCGGCGCCCAGGCGGCTTTGCAGGTATTCGCGAGTGGCGGTGGGCTCGTCGTGCAAGGTCAGCGAAACCGGACCGCCGACGGCTTTTGGCACCTCTGTCGACAGTGGCAGGCCCTCGGCTTGCCAGGCGAGCAGGCCGCCGTCGATATAGTGATACTTTTTGTGTCCGATGACGTCCAGCAGCCAGATGAACCGGCCGGCCCAGCCACCGCCTTCGTCGTCGTAGACCACGTACACAGCGTCGGGATTGTGCCCCAGTTCGCCGAACAGCGCTTCGAGCTGCGTGTGCGAGGGCAGCAGCCCCGGCGCAGGCGGCAGGCCCAGTTGCGTACGTTTCGGATCGACGAATCGCGCGCCGGGAATGTGGCCGGCCTCATAGCGGGCCGGGCTGGTCAGGTCGACCAGGATAAGCTCTGGCGCGCTGAGGCGTGCTTGCAGGTCTGCGGGCTCGATGACCAGCGGCAAGCTTGAAAAGGCAGACATCTAGCGTCTCCGGATCGCGAAAAGGTTGCGAATTGTAGCTCAGCCGTCAGCCATTGCGATGGCTAAAGGTGGTGAGTGCTTTCTCGATGCACTGGCCGGTTTTGCCGAAAGCCTGGACGGAAACTTCGGAAAACGGTCCGCCGCCCTGATCGGCCATCACCATCATCACCACGCGGCCATTGCTGGCGAGCGAGCGGATCAACAGGTTTTCGCCGCTGAACAAATTGCGCAGTTGCGCCGGGAGTAACGCAGAAAACTGGGCGTTGTTGGCCGGCGTCAGACGCAACTGCGTAGGCTGGGCTAACAGACGTTGCAACACAGTGCTGTCCTTGTAGGGGACCAGCAGCGCAGCGGCCGACTTGTTTACACCCGCGATCTGATGCACGCGCAGGCTGTCGGTCTTGCGATCGGTCATCAACAGCACCACCCGCTGCATGCCTGCTGCCACCAGCGCATCCCGGGCGCAGGTGGTCAGGTGCATCGCGTTGATGAAAATGCCGGGTTCTTTCAGCAGATCGGCGCAGTGTTTGCGCCACAGCTGCAAGGCATCGGGCGATGGCGGCGGGGCGGGCAGCAGGCCTTTATGAACCCGACGGCTATTCCACGGCCAGAGCAACGCCTGGGCCGGGTGCCAGATATCCGGGCCGGAATGCTGGCGAGCGCTGGCCGCCGCGTTCTGATGAACCTGCTGCTGAAGCTCATCGAGCGGCTGCTGCAGGTACAGGCTGGTCAATAGCTGCCAGCGCAGGCTGTGCGGCGTGTCCCAGGCCTGGTGCGCTGATAGCGCGAGACCGTTGGCCAGCAGAATTGTATTGGCGGGCTGGTTCAGCCAGCGGCGCAGCGGGAGGTCGGCGTCGAGTTGCTGTTGCTGCTTGAGCGGATCGTCGCTGCTGTGGGCAATGCGCAGCACGCTTACCAGATTGCGTTGCTGTGAGGTCAGCAGTTCGTAACCCTGGGTCACCCAGACCGGCAGGCGCCAATGCTGTGCCAGCCCCAGGCACAAATCCACCAGCCGCACGCCAAACAGCGTGTTTTCCACAGTCTTCGCGCACTCGCCCTTGTGGATAACCCGCAGTTCCCACGCTTCCAGCAATGTGGGGTGCGCCAGCGCCATCGGCCAGAGCGGCGACAGAAACAGCAGGCTGCCGAGATGGATGTCCTGCCACAGCCGGGCCAGTTGGTTTGCGAACAGGCCGTAAGCCTGTTGCATGGCGTGTTGACTGATCAGCTGTATTTGACGCAACGCCACCGGAATATCCCGTGCATCGACGCAGGGTAGCCGCGCCAGCAGCGCTTCAGTGCGCGCCAGACCCAATCGGTTGATGGCGACTTCCAGACTCTCCGCAGGCTGAGCGGTGGCGGGGCTGTTCAAGTTGGCTTCGCGCAATACATTGAGCACCAGCGCCGGGCTGTCCTGCATGAGGTCGGCGATATCGCGCAGCGAGCGGCGGCTATCGGTCAAGGCCGCCTGCACGCGTTTATACGCCACGGCGGGCACCGGCAAGGCGATGCCGTCGAGCTGCTTTATCCAGGTATCGAGGGTGCGCGGAACAGGGAGCGAAGAAGCTTTATCTGATTGCATTCACAACACCCGTACGGCTGGGAGGTTTTGATCAATGTAGGGTACTGGCATCATGCTGGCCCTCATGGGCGCAACGTCCTGGGCCATGCATCGATCAGCATTTTCCTGTGATCTGACTATAGTCTGGCGCATTCATGCCGATAAGCAGGACAAGAGTTTCAAGCGCTTCTCGCACAATGACCATGAACCCGACTCAGTAAGTATTTTCTACCTATGGCAAAAATTATCGGCATCATCGTCGTTTTCGCGAGCGTTCTCGGCGGATACGTACTGTCCCACGGTCAGATCGCTGCGTTGATCCAGCCTTTCGAGGTCATGATCATCGGCGGTGCGGCGTTGGGTGCATTCCTGCAAGCCAACCCGGGCTATATGACCATGCTGGTCATCAAGAAGTCTTTGAAGATGTTCAGCACCCGGTTCACCCATGGCTACTACCTCGAAGTGCTGGGCCTGGTCTACGAGATCCTCAACAAAAGTCGTCGCGAAGGCATGATGGCCATCGAGGGCGACATCGAAGAGCCCGAGAACAGCCCGATCTTCGCTAAATACCCTGGCGTGCTCAAAGATACCCGCATGATCGCCTTCATCTGCGATTACCTGCGCATCATGTCCTCCGGCAACATGGCGCCCCACGAGCTGGAAGGTTTGTTCGACATGGAATTGCTGAGCATGAAAGAAGAGCTCGAGCATCCTTCCCACGCAGTGACCGGTGTAGCCGATGCCATGCCAGGCTTCGGTATCGTTGCTGCAGTATTGGGTATCGTCGTGACCATGGCCTCCCTGGGTTCCGGCGACAAGGCAGCGATCGGCATGCACGTTGGTGCGGCGCTGGTGGGTACGTTCTTCGGTATTCTCGCGGCGTACGGTTTCTTTGGCCCGTTGGCCACTTCCCTGGCCCACGACGCCAAGGAAGAAATGAACGTCTATGAATCGATCAAGGCGTCGCTCGTAGCGTCGGCGTCCGGCGTGCCGCCTTCGCTGGCCGTGGAGTTCGGTCGCAAGGTTCTCTATCCGGCCCATCGCCCCAGCTTCAGCGAGCTGGAACAAGCTGTTCGCGGTCGTTGATCCATGGAAAATAATCAGCCAATCATCATCAAGCGCGTAAAGCGCTACGGCGGAGGGCATCACGGCGGCGCCTGGAAAATCGCATTTGCCGACTTCGCGACGGCGATGATGGCGTTCTTCCTGGTGCTGTGGCTGATGTCGTCGGCCACGCCCGAACAATTGATCGCCATCGCCGGCTATTTCAAGGACCCTGTGGGGTTCTCCGACAGTGGCTCGCCCTATGTGATTGATCTGGGGGGGTCGCCGGAAATGTCCCCTGACCAGACGCTGAACCCGGAGGTGAAATCCACGCCTGCGCCGGATCGCGTGCCGGTCGACGCTGATCAGCAGGACGCCGCCGCCGAGCAGGTTGAGCAGGACCGTCTGGAGATGCTGTTGCAAGAGTTGCAGACCAAGATCAACGAGAATCCGCAACTGGCAAAATTCAAAGACCAGATTCTGTTCGAGATCACTCAGGACGGCTTGCGTATCCAGATCACGGACGCCGAAAACCGCCCGATGTTCGACATCGGCAGTGCGAAGCTCAAACCGTATTTTGAAGACATCTTGCTGGCCATGGCCGACACCATTAAAGCGGTGCCTAACAAAGTCAGCATCAGTGGTCACACCGACGCGACGCCTTTTGTCGGCAACAACGGCTTCGGCAACTGGGAGCTGTCGTCGGGTCGAGCGAACGCCGCTCGCCGGGCGTTGCTCGCGGGAGGGTATCCGGATCAGCAGGTGGCGCGCGTAGTGGGCTATGCGTCTTCGGCACTGTATGACAAGGAGCACCCGCAAAATCCGGTCAATCGTCGCATCGACATTGTGGTGATGACCAAGAAAGCGCAGCAGCGTATCGAGGGTGCGCAGAATTCAGGTGAAGCACCGCAAACGCCGGATGCACCGGGAGCCGCTTCGCCAGCGCCTGTGCCTGGCGCTGCCGGACCGGCCAACCAGCCGGGGGCACCGACCTCCACACCTGCCGTTGATCCGCAGGCTTACGCCCAGCCCCACGAGATTCGGCAGAAGCTGAACATCTTCGATCAGGGCCAGCTGAAGATCGACGAAACAAAGAACTGATACTGGGTTGCAGACACGAAAACGCCGCGATGATCGCGGCGTTTTTGTTTGCGCAGTTCAAGCGCTGGGACTGCAGTCAGTAGGACCGGCTTCAGCCGGGAAGGCCTAAATCGGATTGGCCACTACCGCTGAATCAGTAACTGCTTTCCGGCAAGCTCGCGATGATCGAGCGATAGCTGTTCATGCGCTGCTGTTGCACGCGGCCGTCTGCAAGGCCCTGCAACAAGGCACAACCGGGTTCGCGGTCATGTTTGCAGTCGCGGAAGCGGCACCGGCCGAGCAGGTTGTTGAATTCGATAAAGCCCGCTTCGACGTCGGCACGGCTGACGTGGCCGAGGCCGAATTCACGAATCCCCGGTGAGTCGATCAGGTCGCCGCCGCGCGGGAAGTGGAACAGCCGCGCAGTGGTGGTGGTGTGCGTGCCTTGGCCCGAATATTCCGACAGCGGCCCGACGCGGGTGCCGACTTCTGGCAGCAGGCTGTTGACCAGCGAGGATTTGCCGACGCCAGACTGACCGACGAACACGCTGATGTGGCCATCCAACTGGTCCTGCAATTGCTGCATGCCGTCGCCGTGGTGGGCCGACACTTCCAGCACCGGATAACCCAGCGTGCGATAAACGGCCAGTAGCGCATTCAGCGCAGGCGCGTTTTGATCGTCGATAAGGTCAAACTTGTTCAGCAGCAGCAACGGCCGAATACCCGCGTGCTCAGCGGCAACCAGATAACGATCAATCAGGTTGGCGTGGGGTTCGGGCATCGGTGCGAAAACGATGACGATCAAATCAACGTTGGCGGCGACCGGCTTCAACTGGCCTCGGCTGTCCGGGCGGCTCAGCTCGGTATCGCGGGGCAACTGCGCAACGATGACGCCGATGCCCTGATTGCCGGCGCGCCAGACGACGCGGTCGCCGGTGACCAGCGCCGGCAGGTTGGCGCGCAGGTGGCAGCGGAAAACCTGACCCTGCAGCTCGCCGTCCTGCGCTTCGACTTCTACCTGCACGCCAAAATGCGCGATGACCAGACCCGTTTGCTCGGGACCGAGATCGCCGCCTTCCAGCGTTTCGAGAGCGGTTGATTCACGTTTGGCGGCACGCGCTGCGCGTTCGCCCTGAATCTTTTCGATGCGCCAGTTCTGGCGGCGATTGAGTTGGCGTTTGGCCATGGGTGTTCAGTGTTCCGTTTGAAGACGCATAAAGGTGCTGATTTGATAAAGCGCGGGCGAGTCTAGCACGCCCGGGTGGGCTAAACTGCGCGCCAACGCTGAGGAGCCGACATATGCAGAACAAACAGAATCTGATCTGGATCGACCTGGAAATGACCGGTCTGGACCCTGATAACGACGTCATCATCGAGATGGCAACGATCATCACCGACAGCGAGCTCAACACCCTGGCCGAAGGCCCGGTCATCGCGGTTCACCAGAGCGACGAGCTTCTGAACGGCATGGACGAGTGGAACACCCGTCAGCACGGTGGCTCCGGCCTGACTCAGCGCGTGCGCGAAAGCAAAATCTCCAACGACGAAGCCGAGGCCATGACGCTTGAGTTCATCAAACAGTGGGTGCCCGAGCGCAGTTCGCCCATCTGCGGCAACAGCATCTGTCAGGACCGTCGCTTCTTGTACAAGCGCATGCCGACGCTGGAAAACTACTTTCACTACCGCAACCTCGACGTCTCAACCCTCAAGGAACTGGCCGCACGCTGGTCGCCGGATCTCAAGTTCAAGAAGGGCAGCACGCACCTGGCGCTGGACGATATCCGTGAGTCGATTGCCGAACTGCGCTTTTACCGCGAGCATTTCATCAAGTCCTGATGACAGGCCGTTGGCGGCCGAGCACGGTCGCCTGGAGAGGGCGCAGGGCTAAACGCTCTCTTTTGGTGCCCGGGTCGAGTGGTTAGACTGCGCCCCTTTCTCGCAGGGACTGCCGCCATGTTGTTGATGCTCTACTTGATCGCTATTACGGCCGAAGCCATGACCGGCGCGCTGTCCGCCGGCCGTCGCGGCATGGACTGGTTCGGCGTGGTGCTGATCGCGTGCATCACGGCGTTGGGCGGCGGGTCGGTTCGCGACGTGCTGCTGGGGCATTACCCGCTGACGTGGGTCAAGCACCCGGAGTATCTGATCCTCACCAGCGTCGCGGCGCTGGTGACCATTTTCATCGCTCCGCTGATGCGTCATCTGCGCTCACTGTTTCTGGTGCTCGATGCATTGGGCTTGGTCGCTTTTACGCTAATCGGCTGCATGACCGCCTTGGACATGGGCTTGAGCATGACCGTCGCCGCCGTCAGCGGGGTGATTACGGGCGTGTTTGGCGGGATCCTGCGGGATATCTTCTGCAACGACATCCCCCTCATCTTCCGCCGTGAGCTGTACGCCAGCGTGTCGTTTGCCGCCGCGTGGTGCTTTTTGCTGTGTCAGTACGCCGGCTTGCCGGTGGAGCAGGGCACGCTGATCACGCTGTTTGGTGGGTTGTTGCTGCGGTTGCTGGCGATTCGGTTTCGCTGGGAAATGCCCAAGTTTGTTTACAAGGACGGGCATTGAGCCGGCGCGCTATGACGGCAAACGCGCTGCGGACCTGGCTTCATGTTGCCGCAACGCCCATTCCACATGTTCACGCACCATCTCTGACGGGTGCTCCAGCCGTGCCTTCAGCGCTTCGATCACCGGAATGGTAGACGGCGCGTTGCCCAGTCCCACAGCCAGATTTCTCAACCAACGCTCATACCCGGCACGCCGCAACGGTGAGCCTTCGGTGTTACTGAGAAATGTCGTTTCATCCCACAAAAACAACGTGGTCAGTTCCGCGTTATCAAGGCCGTGGCGGGGTTTGAAGTCTGTTTGATCGGTCGGACGGGCGAAGCGGTTCCACGGACAGACGATCTGACAGTCATCACAGCCGAACACCCGATTGCCGATTAATGCACGCAAGTCTTCGGGGATCGACGTCTTCAGCTCGATGGTCAGGTAGGAAATGCACTTGCGCGCATCCAGCACGTAGGGCCCGACGAACGCATTGGTCGGGCATACGTCCAGGCACGCCGTGCAGCGCCCGCAATGCTCGGTGGCGTGTGGCGCGTCTACCGGCAGCGGCAGGTCGACGAACAGCTCGCTGAGGAAGAAATAACTGCCGGCCTTGCGGTTGAGTACCAGGGTGTTCTTGCCGATCCAGCCCAGCCCGGCCTGCTCGGCAATGGCTTTCTCCAACACCGGTGCGCTGTCGACGAACGCGCGAAACCCGAAGGGCCCGATCGCCTGCTGAATGCGCTCCGCCAGTTGCTGCACGCGCTTGCGAATCAACTTGTGGTAATCACGGCCAAGCGCGTATCGGGACACGTAGGCTTTCTCGGGCTGCCCCAGTAACTGAGCCATCTGCGTGTCGCCGGGCAGATAGTCCATGCGCAACGACACCACACGCAGCGTTCCTGGCACCAGCTCGTCCGGGTGCGAACGTTTGCTGCCATGCGCTGCCATATAGTCCATCTCACCGTGATACCCGGCGTCGAGCCAGCGCTCCAGGTGCTGCTCGTGCTCGGCCAGGTCCAGTCCCGAGATCCCGACTTGCTGAAAGCCGAGCTCGCGCCCCCATGCCTTGATCGATTGGGCAAGGTCTGTCAGCCCGGCTGCCGTTAAAGGCACTGAGGCTGTGGATGGATCTACAGTTATCGCGGACATGCAAAGAGGACACCGGGGCGCAGGTGCGTATAATTCTGCCAGACATCGGAGCCCAAAGACGCATGTTGCACAGCAAACCCTCATTTCCCGACGCACTGTACAGCGCTGCCCAAGTGCGCGACCTCGACGCGCGCCTCATTGCCGCCGGCACGCCCGGCTTCGAGCTGATGCAACGTGCCGCCCATGCGGCATGGCGGGCAATACGTCGCCGCTGGCCCGAGGGTAAACAACTGACGGTGATGGCCGGTCGCGGCAACAACGCCGGCGATGGCTATCTCATCGCTGCGCTGGCCCGGCGCGCCGGTTGGCAGGCTAACGTGCTGGCCGTGGGTGATAGCGGCGCGCTGGCCGGCGATGCCCGATCCGCCTATGAAGAAGCGGTTGCCGCCAACGTCGATATTCAGCCCTGGCAACAGCAGGCGCTGGTTGGCATCGTTGTCGACGCGCTACTGGGCACAGGGCTGACCGGTGACGTGCGCGCGCCTTACGCGGCGGCCATTGACGCCATCAACGACAGTGGATTGCCCGTCGTGGCCGTCGATCTACCTTCGGGACTGTGCGCAGATACGGGGCGAACCCTCGGCTGTGCAGTCCGCGCTGATCTGACCGTCACCTTCATCGGCCTCAAGATCGGGCTGTTCACCGGCGATGCGCCCGAGCGGGTGGGCGAGTTGGTGTTCGATGACTTGCAGGCGGACGCCGAGCTCATTCGGCAGACCCCCATCAGCGTCAAACGGCTGGACATCTTCAACCTGCCCACTCTGGCTCCTCGCTCACGCACGGCGCACAAGGGCATGTTCGGCCGCGTGCTGGTGGTGGGCGGCGATCGGGGCTTCGGCGGCGCTGCGTTGCTTGCCACCGAAAGCACGCTGCGCACCGGCGCCGGTATGGTCACGCTGGCCACGCGGCCGGAACATGTCAGCGCCGCGCTGACGCGATTCCCTGAAGTCATGAGCGCCGGCATCAGCTCGGCCAATCAGCTCCGCGCGTTGATCGAGCCCGCGTCGGTACTGGTCGTCGGTCCGGGCCTCGGCCAGCACAGTTGGGGGAAAAGCCTGTTGTCCGCGGCTGCCAACGCACCGTTGCCGCAGGTATGGGATGCCGACGCGTTGAATGAGCTGGCGACCGGCGCGGTGCAATTGCCCGAGGGCTGCGTGATCACCCCGCATCCTGGCGAGGCCGCGCGGCTGCTGGGCTCCGACACCAAGCACATTCAGGCCGATCGTCCGGCCGCAGCGCGGGCGCTGGCTACAAAATTCAATGCCGTGTGCGTTTTAAAAGGCAGCGGCAGCCTGATCGCCAACCCTGCCGGTGACCTCGCACTGGCCGATCACGGCCATCCGGCGATGGCAACCGGTGGGCTGGGCGATGTGCTGTCCGGTGTCATCGGCGCGCTGATGGCGCAAAAGATGAGTGCCTACGACGCCGCCTGTCTGGGTGTCTGGCTGCACGCCCTCGCCGGTGAGCAATGCGGCGCCAGCGGGCGAGGGCTCGCTGCCGCTGATCTGATTCCTGTTATTCGCCAGCTTCTGGAGGAACACCAACCGTGTCTGAGCTAACCCTGGAGCTCATGGGTGAAGAGGCCATGACCCACTTCGGCGCACGCATAGCCCAAGTAACTGAAAGCAATGGAATTATTTTTCTGGAGGGCGATTTGGGGGCAGGTAAGACCACGCTGTCCCGAGGGATCATTCGCGGCCTTGGGCATACCGGCGCGGTAAAAAGTCCGACGTTTACGCTGGTAGAACCTTACGAAATTGGGAGAAACCGCGCGTATCACTTTGATCTCTACCGACTTGTTGACCCAGAAGAGCTAGAATTCCTCGGCATCCGGGACTATTTCGAAGGCGATGCCCTTTGTCTCATCGAATGGCCCAATCTGGGTGCAGGCTTTTTGCCAAAGCCTGACCTGATCATTACCATAAGGCCGCTCGATGAAGGTCGAGCGTTGACGCTGAGCCCAAAAAGCTCGCGTGGCGAGATGTGGTGTGCAGCGTTGGCGCCTTCGTTTAAATAGACATTCAATAGATATGGGGTTTGGTATGCGCATGCGCGCGCTGGTTACTGTGATTGGACTGCTGCTGGCGACACTGGCTGTCGACGCGTTGGCCGCTTCACAGGTACGAAGTGTCCGCTTATGGCGTGCTCCGGATAACACTCGACTGGTTTTCGACCTGTCTGGCCCCGTTCAGCACAGTGTCTTCACGCTGCAGTCCCCTGATCGTCTGGTCATCGACATCAACGGCGCCACCCTGGGCGGCGCATTGAATGTTCCGACGGCCAACACGCCGATCACCAGCATGCGCTCGGCGCAACGCACGCCTGACGACCTGCGCGTGGTCATCGACCTGAAAAAGGCGGTGACGCCCAAGAGCTTCACCCTCGCGCCGAACCAGCAATACGGCAACCGCCTGGTGGTCGACCTGTACGACAACGCTGCCGATGCCAACCCGCCGCCGTCTGTTGCCGATACCCCGGCCACCGCCGCGCCTGCGACGCCCGCGGTGGTGCCGATCAGCCCGTCCAAGCCTGAGATCAAACTCACCCCTGTGCCAAACGGCAAGCGCGACATCGTCGTCGTTATTGATGCCGGTCACGGCGGTGAAGACCCGGGTGCGTCCGGCGGCCGTGGTGAGAAAGAAAAGAACGTGGTGCTCGCGATTGCCAAAGAGCTGCAGCGCCAGATCAACGGCGAGAAGGGCTATCGCGCTGAATTGACCCGTACCGGCGATTACTTCATTCCGCTGCGTAAGCGCACGGAAATCGCGCGCGCCAAGGGTGCTGACCTGTTCGTGTCCATCCATGCCGACGCCGCGCCTTCATCGGCGGCCTTCGGGGCTTCTGTGTTTGCCTTGTCCGAGCGCGGCGCAACCTCGGAGACTGCACGCTGGCTGGCGGACAGTGAAAACCGTTCCGACTTGATCGGTGGCGCCGGGGCCGTGAGCCTTGATGACAAAGACCGCATGCTCGCTGGCGTACTGCTTGATCTGTCGATGACTGCGTCGCTGACCTCAAGCCTGAACGTCGGCCAGAAGGTGCTGACCAACATCGGCCGCGTGACCTCGCTGCACAAGTCTCGCGTCGAGCAAGCGGGCTTTATGGTGCTGAAGTCGCCGGATATTCCGTCGATTCTGGTTGAGACCGGTTTTATCTCCAACGCGGCGGAAGCGAACAAGCTGGAAGGCGCAAGTCACCAGCAGGCGTTGGCGCGCTCCATCACCGCGGGCGTGAAGCAGTTCTTCCAGCAGAATCCCCCCCAAGGCACCTATATCGCCTGGTTGCGGGACAACGGCAAGCTGGCCATGGGTGCCCGCGAGCACACGGTCCGCCCCGGCGAATCGCTCAGCATGATCGCGGCGCGCTACGACATGACCATGCCGATGCTCCGTACAGCCAATCATCTAAGTTCCGACGAATTGAAAGTCGGCCAGCAATTGAGAATCCCCAGCGCAGAACTGGCAGGTGAGCCGTGACTGACCTGTTGCTCGGTGATCAGGAACTGGATGTCAGCGTAATCTCCGATTTACCTGCGGCAGAAGCCGCGCGTATCCAGCTGCTGAGCCCGCGGCTTGCCAACCAGATTGCGGCGGGCGAGGTCGTCGAACGGCCGGCGTCGGTGATCAAGGAGCTGCTCGAGAACAGCCTCGATTCCGGCGCGCGTCGCATCGATGTCGACGTCGAACAGGCCGGCATCAAGCTGCTACGTGTTCGCGACGACGGCGGCGGCATTTCTTCGGATGACCTGCCCCTGGCGCTGGCTCGACATGCCACCAGCAAGATCCGCGATCTGGAAGACCTTGAGCGAGTCATGAGCCTTGGCTTTCGGGGCGAGGCGCTGGCGTCGATCAGCTCGGTGGCCCGTTTGACCCTGACATCGCGCACCCGCGACGCTGATCAGGCGTGGCAGGTCGAGACCGAAGGCCGCGACATGGCTTCTCGTGTTCAGCCCGCTGCGCACCCGGTCGGCACCTCCGTGGAAGTCCGCGACCTGTTCTTCAACACCCCGGCGCGACGCAAGTTTCTCAAAGCCGAGAAAACCGAGTTCGATCATCTCCAGGAAGTGATCAAGCGCATGGCGCTGGCGCGTTTCGACGTGGCCTTTCATTTGCGCCACAACGGCAAGACCGTCCTGAGCCTGCATGAAGCCCGCGATGACGTCGCGCGCGCGCGTCGGGTTTCGGCTATCTGCGGCCCCGGGTTTCTGGAGCAGGCGCTGCCGATCGAGGTCGAGCGCAACGGGCTGAGGTTGTGGGGCTGGGTCGGTCTGCCGACGTTCTCCCGCAGTCAGGCCGATCTGCAGTATTTCTTCGTCAATGGCCGTGCAGTGCGCGACAAGCTGGTGGCCCACGCCGTGCGTCAGGCTTACCGCGACGTGCTGTTCAATGGCCGGCATCCGACCTTCGTGCTGTTTTTCGAAGTCGATCCGGCGGTTGTCGACGTTAACGTCCATCCGACCAAGCACGAAGTGCGGTTCCGCGACGGACGCATGGTCCACGATTTCCTCTACGGCACCCTGCATCGGGCCCTCGGTGATGTGCGACCTGAAGATCAGCTCGCTGGCACCACATTGGTCACCGCGCTGGTGCGCCCAACTGGCCCGGATGCCGGCGAGTTCGGGCCGCAGGGCGAGATGCGTCTGGCCAATAACGTGCTGGAAACGCCACAAGGTCAGGCCTGGAGTCCGCCCGCAGGATCTGCGCCCGGCTCTGGCAGTGGTGCGGGTTACCAATATCAATACACGCCGCGGCCGTCGTCGGTGCTTCCGGCTGAAGAAGCGCGTGCCGCTTACACCGAATTCTTTGCCCCGCTGCCCGGCGCGCAGTCTCCGTCGGGCGCAGGCATGGTTTCGTTGCCCGAATCTCAGGGCGACGTTCCGCCGCTGGGTTATGCCCTCGCTCAGCTCAAGGGCATTTATATCCTCGCGGAAAACGCCCACGGCCTGGTGCTGGTGGACATGCACGCGGCCCATGAGCGAATCATGTATGAGCGCTTGAAAATAGCCATGGCCAGCGAAGGCCTGAGCGGTCAGCCGCTGCTGGTGCCGGAGTCCATTGCGGTCAGCCAGCGCGAGGCCGACTGCGCAGAGGAACACATGGTGACCTTCCAGCAACTGGGCTTCGAATTGCAGCGCCTTGGGCCCGAAATTCTCGCGATCCGTCAGATCCCCGCGCTGCTCAAGCAGGCTGAGGCGAATCGACTGGTGCACGACGTGCTGGGCGATCTGATGGAGTACGGCACCAGCGATCGCGTTCAGGCGCACATGAATGAACTGCTCGGTACCATGGCGTGCCACGGCGCGATTCGCGCCAATCGCCGGCTCGCCATTCCGGAAATGAACGGCCTGCTGCGTGACATGGAAAACACTGAGCGCAGCGGTCAATGCAACCACGGACGTCCCACTTGGACCCAACTGGGTCTGGATGATCTGGACAAACTGTTCCTGCGCGGTCGCTGATGAGTGCGCTTCCTCCGGCCATCTTTCTGATGGGGCCCACCGCCGCCGGGAAAACCGATCTCGCCATCGAGCTGACCAAAATGCTGCCGTGTGAGCTGATCAGTGTGGATTCCGCGTTGGTTTATCGGGGCATGGACATCGGCACCGCCAAGCCATCAAAGGCGCTGCTGGACGCGTATCCGCACCGTCTCATCGATATCCTCGACCCGAGCCAGAGCTACTCTGCGGCCGATTTTCGAACGGATGCCCTGCAGGCCATGGCGGAAATCACCGCCCGGGGAAAAATTCCCCTGCTGGTGGGCGGCACGATGTTGTATTTCAAGGCTCTACTGGAAGGCCTGGCCGATATGCCTGCGGCCGATGCTGAGGTTCGGGCGCAAATTGAAGCACAGGCAGCCAGTCAGGGTTGGCAGGCATTGCATGATGAGCTGGCGAGCATCGATCCGGTGTCGGCAGCGAGAATTCACCCCAACGATCCTCAGCGGCTGGTTCGCGCGCTGGAAGTCTTTCGGGTGAGCGGAATGAGCATGACCGCGCACCGTGAACAACAAAGTGCGCAAAGTGCTCAAGCGAGCGCTTCGGGGCGTCATCAATTGCCCTATACTGTCGCAAATCTCGCGATCGCACCGACGGATCGCAAGGTGCTCCATGACCGAATTGCTGTGCGTTTCAGGCAAATGCTTGATGAAGGATTCGTTGAAGAAGTCGTAGCGCTACGTTCGAGGGGTGATCTGCACTCGAATTTACCGTCTATAAGAGCTGTAGGGTATCGCCAGGTCTGGGATCATCTGGACGGCAGGCTGACTCGGGATGAAATGCAGGAGCGCGGCATCATTGCCACGCGCCAGCTGGCCAAGAGGCAGTTCACCTGGTTGCGCAGCTGGCAGGATTTGCACTGGTTGGACAGCCTGGCTTGCGACAATCTGCCACGCGCCTTGAAATACCTGGGGTCGGTCTCCATATTGAGCTGAGTCCTTGCAATAGCCGTCTATCCTTGGGGGATAGCCTTCGGGGGGTAGCGGCCCAAGCCAATGTTTTCGAATTTATTCTATTGATCCTTAAAGGAGTGCGGCACATGTCAAAAGGGCATTCGCTACAAGACCCTTACCTGAACACTTTGCGTAAAGAAAAGGTTGGGGTTTCGATCTACCTGGTAAACGGTATCAAGCTGCAAGGCACTATCGAATCCTTTGACCAGTTTGTTATTTTGCTGAAGAACACTGTCAGCCAAATGGTCTACAAACACGCCATCTCGACTGTCGTTCCCGTCCGCCCGATTCGTCTGCCTAGCGCTACCGAATCCGAGCAGGCTGACGCCGAGCCAGGTAACGCCTGATAGGAGTCTGCTTTGTTCTTTGAGCGCCACAGTGGTGGTGAGCGGGCGATCCTCGTTCACTTGGATGGTCAGGACCCTGAGGCGCGCGAAGATCCGCAGGAGTTCAGGGAGCTGGCGCTGTCGGCTGGCGCCGACATTGTCTCGTTCGTCAACGTGCCAAGGCATCGGCCAACGGCCAAGTATCTGGTAGGCAGCGGCAAGGTCGAGGAATTACGCGACCTGGTCAAAACCGAAAAGTCAGATATCGTCATCTTCAATCATGTCCTTACACCCAGTCAGGAACGTAACCTCGAACGTGTTTTCGAGTGTCGCGTGCTTGACCGTACGGGCCTGATTCTCGACATCTTCGCCCAACGGGCACGCACCCATGAAGGCAAGCTGCAGGTCGAATTGGCCCAGCTTGAGCACATGAGTACGCGGCTGGTACGCGGCTGGACTCACCTTGAGCGTCAGGGCGGCGGTATTGGTCTGCGCGGTCCGGGTGAAACCCAGCTCGAAACGGACCGACGCCTATTGCGGGTACGCTTGCGTCAGATCAAGGGCCGGCTTGAAAAAGTCCGCAGTCAGCGTGACCAGGCCCGTCGTGGCCGCTCCCGCGCCGACATCCCTACGGTTTCGATCGTTGGCTACACCAACGCCGGCAAGTCAACGCTGTTCAATGCGGTGACCGACTCCGACGTCTATGCGGCCGATCAGCTCTTCGCGACCCTCGACCCGACCCTGCGCCGCCTTGAACTCAAAGACCTTGGGCCGATTGTGCTGGCTGACACGGTGGGTTTCATCCGCCATTTGCCGCACAAGCTGGTCGAGGCCTTTCGGGCTACGCTCGAAGAGTCGAGCAACTCCGATCTGCTCTTGCATGTGATCGACGCTCATGAGCCCGATCGCCTCGAGCAGATCGAGCAGGTCATGGTGGTGCTGGGCGAGATTGGGGCCCAGGACTTGCCGATGCTCGAGGTGTATAACAAACTCGATCTGCTCGAAGGGGTTGAGCCGCAGATTCAACGCGATGCCGATGGCAAGCCGCAGCGGGTCTGGGTCTCTGCCCGTGACGGGCGCGGTCTGGATTTGCTCAAGCAAGCCATCGCCGAAGTGTTGGGCAATGACCTCTTTGTGGGGACGCTGCGCCTCACGCAGGAGTTCGCCCGGTTGCGTGCCCAGTTTTTCAATCTGGGTGCGGTGCAGAGCGAAGAGCATGACGAAGAAGGCCAGAGTCTTCTGGCTGTACGGTTACCCCGAGTTGAATTCAATCGCCTGGTGAGTCGCGAAGGACTGCAGCCGCTGGAATTCATCGAGCAACACACTTTGCAATAAAAGCCTGACAAAGCGGTTGTACCGCTTCGACGGGCATTCTGTAGCATTGGTCGGCGCGCCGTGGGCGCGTCTTTGCTTTATCAGATGGAGAGCGCTATGGCTTGGAATGAGCCGGGTGGCAACTCGAATAATCAGGATCCTTGGGGTGGTAAGCGCAAGGGCGGCGACCGCAAGGGGCCACCGGATCTCGACGAGGCCTTCCGTAAGCTGCAGGAAAGCCTGAATGGGTTGTTCGGTGGTGGTAAAAAACGCAGTGGCGATGGTGGCGGCAGCGGCGGTGGATCGAGCAAGGGCGGTGGCCTCGGCCTGCTCGGCATCGGTCTGGTCGTACTGCTCGCCATCTGGCTGTACAACGCAATTTATGTGGTCGACGAGCAGGAGCAGGCCGTTGTGCTGCGCTTCGGCAAGTACTACGAAACCGTCGGGCCGGGTCTGAACATCTACTTCCCGCCGTTCGATCGCAAGTACCTCGAAAACGTGACCCGTGAACGTGCGTACAGCAAGCAGGGCCAGATGCTCACCGAAGACGAGAACATCGTCGAAGTGCCACTGACTGTGCAGTACAAGATCACCAATCTGCAGGATTTCGTGCTGAACGTTGATCAGCCCGAAGTCAGCCTCCAGCACGCAACCGAAAGTGCCTTGCGCCATGTGGTCGGTTCGACCGCCATGGATCAGGTGCTGACTGAAGGTCGTGAGTTGATGGCCAGCGAAATCAAGGAGCGGTTGCAGCGCTTCCTCGATACCTATCGCACCGGTATCACCGTTACTCAGGTCAACGTGCAGAGTGCTGCGGCGCCGCGCGAAGTCCAGGAAGCGTTCGATGACGTGATCCGCGCCCGTGAAGACGAGCAGCGCTCACGCAACCAGGCTGAAACCTATGCCAACGGTGTGATCCCGGAAGCACGCGGTCAGGCTCAGCGTATCGTCGAAGACGCCAACGGTTATCGTGACGAAGTGGTCTCTCGGGCCAAGGGTGAGGCGGATCGCTTTACCAAGCTGGTTGCCGAGTACCGCAAAGCACCGGAAGTCACGCGTGAGCGTCTGTATCTGGACACCATGCAGGAAGTCTTCAGCAACACCAGCAAGGTGCTCGTGACTGGCGAGAAAGGTCAGAACAACCTTCTTTACTTGCCGTTGGACAAAATGATCGATAGCAGCCGTAACGGTTCCAGCTCGTCTGCCACTGGCGGCGCTGCCGCTGCACCGGCAGATCCGGGCTCGCGGGCAGCGGACATGCAACAACAACGCGACACGCGCACTAGGGAGACTCGCTGATGAGCAATAAATCTCTGGTTGCCCTGATTGTCTGCGTCGTGTTGGCCGTGGTCGCATGGAACAGCTTTTACATCGTCGCTCAGACCGAGCGCGCGGTGCTGCTGCAATTCGGTCGCGTGGTTCAAGCGGATGTTTCGCCGGGCCTGCACGTGAAGATTCCTTACGTGAATCAGGTGCGCAAGTTCGATGGTCGGTTGATGACCCTGGATGCGCCGACTCAGCGTTTCCTGACGCTGGAAAAGAAAGCCGTGATGGTTGATGCCTATGCCAAGTGGCGCGTGAAGGACGCTGAGCGTTTCTACACCGCGACATCAGGCCTGAAGCAGATCGCCGATGAGCGTCTCTCCCGTCGTCTCGAGTCCGGTCTGCGTGACCAGTTCGGTAAGCGCACGCTGCACGAGGTGGTTTCGGGTGAGCGTGACGCGTTGATGGCTGACATCACTGCGTCGCTGAACACCATGGCTGGCAAGGAGCTGGGCATCGAAGTTGTCGATGTTCGGGTCAAGGCCATCGACCTGCCGAAGGAAGTGAACCGCAGCGTGTTCGAGCGCATGAGCACCGAACGTGAGCGTGAAGCCCGTGAGCACCGCGCCAAGGGTAACGAGTTGGCGGAGGGCATCCGTGCCGACGCCGATCGTCAGCGTCGCGTTCTGTTGGCTGAAGCCTATCGCGAGTCTGAAGAGGCGCGCGGTGACGGGGATGCTCAAGCGTCTGCGATCTACTCCAAGGCCTACGGTCAGGATCAGGAGTTCTACGCGTTCTACCGTAGCCTGCGCGCCTACCGTGAAAGCTTCGCAAACAAAAGCGACGTGATGGTGCTGGACCCAGGCAGCGAGTTCTTCCGCTACCTGCAAAAATCCAAGCCGTAATCGCATCGGCACCTGATCACTCCGCCGGGCGGCAAAACAGCCCGTCGGGGTGATCGCGCGACAAAACGTGTGTATGATGCGGCAGCCGGGAAATTCCCGGCTTTTTTGCGTCTGCACGATTGATTGGCCGTGGCGTGTTCCGTGCGCGGCAGTTTTTTCGAGGACGGTGTTCACGATGGTGCGGCGCATCGGGCAGGGGGCATTCCCTTGCACTGCGTCCGCAGAATGCTGTCTGCTTCACTCAAGGCTTGCCCAAGGGCCGGCCGCCCGGATCATAGGGGAAAGGCGTAATGGCAACGGTTGACCGCTGGCTGCTGCCGGATGGCATCGAAGAAGTACTGCCGCCGGAAGCTGCGCGCATTGAAGTCGCGCGTCGTCAGGTGCTGGATCTGTTTCAGAGCTGGGGCTACGAGTTTGTCGTGACCCCGCACATCGAATACCTCGAATCACTGCTCACCGGTGCGGGCCAGGATCTGGATCTGCGCACCTTTAAAGTGGTCGACCCGCAATCGGGGCGGCAGATGGGTTTCCGTGCGGACATCACGCCGCAGGTCGCCCGCATCGACGCCCACACCCTGCGTCGCGAAGGCCCAAGCCGTCTCTGCTACGCTGGCAGCGTGCTGCATGCCCAGCCGCGTGCGCTTTCGTCCTCGCGCAGCCCGATCCAGCTGGGCGCCGAGCTGTACGGCGACGCAAGCCCAAGCAGCGACGTCGAAGTCATCAGCCTCATGCTGGCAATGCTGCAACTGGCTGATGTGCCGGACGTCCATATGGACCTTGGCCACGTCGGGATTTACCGCGGTCTTGCCCGCGCTGCCGGGTTGTCCGGTGAAGTCGAGCAACAGCTGTTTGATGCACTGCAGCGCAAAGCCATCGACGAGGTCATAGCCTTGACCGAAGGTCTGCCGGCCGATCTGGCCAGCATGCTGCGCGCGCTGGTGGATCTGTGTGGCGACCGTACCGTGTTGGCGCAGGCGCGCGACCGCCTGGCGAATGCGCCGGCGCCGGTCATCGAAGCGCTGGACGATCTGCTGGAAATCGCCGAACGTCTGTCGGCCCGGTTTCCTGAGCTACCGTTGTATTTTGACCTCGGTGAATTGCGCGGCTACCACTACCACACGGGTGTGGTGTTTGCGGTTTTCGTTCCGGGTGTTGGTCAGTCGATTGCCCAGGGCGGTCGGTACGATGACATTGGTGCCGACTTCGGTCGCGCGCGCCCGGCGACGGGGTTTTCCACCGATTTGAAAACCCTGGTGACACGCGGTCAGGCGCAGATCGAGCTACCGTCTGGCGGTATCTGGATGCCGGACAGCACTGATGCAGCGCTGTGGCAAAAGGTCTGTCAGCTGCGCGCAGAAGGTCAGCGTGTTGTTCAGGCCTTGCCAGGCCAACCGGTTTCAGCGGCGCAAGACGCTGACTGCGATCGGCAATTGATTCAGCAGGGCGAGCGTTGGCAGGTAATGCCGCTGGCCTCTTGAGTTTCCCCGCCGGCCGCTGCCGGCACCAAGTTTGCGCGAATGAGGACAAGTGTTATGGGTAAGAATGTCGTAGTCCTGGGCACCCAATGGGGTGATGAGGGCAAAGGCAAGATCGTTGATCTGCTGACCGAACATGCAACCGCGGTAGTGCGCTATCAAGGTGGCCACAACGCTGGCCACACACTGGTGATCGACGGCGAAAAAACCGTCCTGCACCTGATTCCGTCCGGTGTCCTGCGCGAAGGCGTGCAGTGCCTGATTGGCAACGGTGTGGTCGTCGCGCCTGATGCACTGATGCGCGAAATCACCAAGCTGGAAGAGAAGGGCATTCCGGTGCGCGAGCGTCTGCGCATCAGCCCGTCCTGCCCACTGATCCTGTCCTATCACGTGGCCCTTGATCAGGCCCGCGAAAAAGCCCGTGGCGAGCACAAGATCGGCACGACCGGTCGCGGCATCGGCCCGGCTTACGAAGACAAGGTTGCGCGTCGTGGCCTGCGCATTGGTGATCTGCTCCACCGCGAGCGCTTCGCCGCCAAGCTGGGCGAACTGCTGGATTACCACAACTTCGTCCTGGTCAATTACTACAAAGAGCCAGCGATCGACTTCCAGAAGACACTCGACGAGTGCATGGAATACGCCGAGCTGCTCAAGCCGATGATGCTCGACGTGACCGCCACGCTGCACGAAATGCGTCGCGCCGGCAAAGACATCATGTTCGAAGGTGCCCAGGGTTCGCTGCTGGACATCGACCACGGTACCTACCCGTACGTCACCAGTTCGAACACTACTGCGGGCGGCATCGCCACGGGTTCGGGCATGGGTCCGATGTACCTGGATTACATCCTCGGCATCACCAAGGCCTACACCACTCGCGTAGGTTCGGGTCCGTTTCCGACTGAGCTGTTCGACGACGTCGGCGCGTTCCTGGCCAAGCGTGGTCACGAGTTCGGTGCAACTACCGGGCGTGCGCGTCGCTGTGGCTGGTTCGACGCCGTTATCCTGCGTCGCGCCATCGACGTCAACAGCATCTCGGGCATCTGCCTGACCAAGCTGGACGTGCTTGACGGTCTCGAGACCATCAACATCTGTGTGGGCTACAAGAACGAGAACGGTGCAGTGATCGACGCCCCGACCGACGCCGACAGCTACATCGGCCTGGAGCCGGTGTACGAAGAAGTGCCGGGCTGGTCCGAGTCGACCCTGGGTGCCAAGACCCTGGAAGAGCTGCCTGCCAACGCTCGGGCTTACATCAAGCGCCTTGAAGAACTGGTCGGCGCACCGATCGACATTATTTCGACGGGCCCTGACCGCAACGAGACGATCGTTCTGCGTCATCCGTTCGATTGATAAGTCGTTGAAACACAAACAAAGGGTCGCCTCGGCGGCCCTTTGTTTTGCCCCCTGAAAGCTGCCGAGCACTGCGGCACGACCCTTGCTGTGATTCCACGTATAAAACGATGCCATCATTTTAATGGCGTGTGTTGTGGGGGAATTCCTGTGTCGGCTGTTACTTCTCTTCTACGCAGTCGCTTGCTGCGACCCGTATTCATTGCTCTTGGTATCGCCCTTCTGGTGCAGGTGCTGGTTGCCGTCGCCCTCACTCGGAGCACCGTCACTGCGCTTGAGGCTGAGCTGGCGGCGCGGCTGAGTGTAGATTCGCAACACTTGACAGGCGAGCTGGAGCAGGCGAGCCGCGACGTAACGTCCAGCCTGGACAGTCTTTCGCAAAATACACGTCAGCGCCTGAGCGCCGGCCTGTCGACGCGTCTGAAAGATGAGCAGAAGCAACTGCGTGCGACGCTGGAGAAGGACCTTCAGGATTCAGCGACCGACATGGCCGAGCTGCTGGCTGCGGTCGCGCCACGGGCGATGTGGGATGGCGATACGCCGACGCTGTCGGAGTTCGCGCGCCGTGCGCAACGCAATCCGAATGTGCTGTTCGTGGTCTACGACGACGCTCAAGGCGAGCACTTGACGCGTTATCTGAATCGCGAGAACGAATCCATCAAAGCTCTGCTGGCGAAAGGCGAGGGTGAGCGCGCCATGGACAAGGTCCTGAATGCGGCGCAGAAAGACCCATCGGTGTATTACGTAGAAGCATCGATCAGCCCCAATGGCGTCGAGATCGGCAAAGTCCGCATGGGTGTGTCGACCACCTCTGTGGAAGAGAATCTGGCAGCGCTGGACAAGCGCTTTATTGCGTTGATCGGCAGCGGTGATCAGCTGGTTTCGGAAAGCCTGGGCGGCGCTGCGGCCGAGAGTTCTGCCGCGTTGCGCTCGCGTCTGCAGACGGCTCAATCGTCGGCCACTGCGATGGCGACCAATACCAGCTCCGCTGTCCAGGAGGCCGCGACCACGCTGCGCTGGAGAATCGGTGTCGGGCTGTCTCTGGTGGGGCTCGGTGTGCTGGTGGTGTTGGCCATCGTGCTGGGGCGCCGCGTCGTGTTGCGCTTGCAGCTGCTCAATCGTGCGCTGGATGATCTGGCAGCAGGCGAAGGCGATTTGACCAAGCGCGTCAAACTCAACAGCAACGATGAGATAGGCGACATGGCCGCGGCCGTAAACCGCTTCGTCGACAAGTTGCAGCCGATCGTTCGAGAGGCGGGGGATGTGGCGCAGCAGACTGGCGTCGAGATTGGCGCCATGAGCAAGCGCAACGCGGGCGCCGGCGCTGCGGCCGAATTGCAGCGCGATGAGGTGGCTGCCAGCCTTCAAGCGCTGGCACAGATGGCAGACGAGGCCCAGGCCGAGAGCCAGGCGATGCAGGCAGCATTGCGGCAGGTCGTGGACATTCGCCAGGCAACGGATGAAAACACGCGCACCTCCAATCAGGTGGGCAGTTTGATCGAGGCACTGGCCGGGCAGGTGGAGACGGGTGCCCAGGTCATCGAGCGGCTGGCGCAGCAAAGCCAGCAGATCGAAGTGGTGCTGGAAGTGATCCATGGCATCGCCGAGCAAACCAACCTGCTTGCCCTCAACGCTGCCATTGAAGCAGCGCGCGCCGGCGAAACCGGTCGGGGTTTCGCGGTTGTCGCCGATGAGGTGCGGGCGTTGGCGAGCAAGACGCAAAGTTCAACGGGGGACATCCAGGAACACATCGCCAAGCTGCAGTCCGGGGCGCGCGAAGCCGTGGCGACGATTGGTCTCGCAGGGCGTCAGGCCAAAGAAGGGCTTGCGGTGCTGAAAGACAGCGCGCGACTGCAGCAGTCTGTGCAGGTGTCTGTCGAGCAGGTTCATGCGGCGATTGGTCTGGCCACTCGGGCCGCAGAACATCAGGCTCAGGGCGCGCAAGCGGTGCGGGGGCGTGTAGAAGTCATTCACGCTCAAGCCGAGAAGGCTGCCCAGGCCGTGGTCGAGACGACCGCCAGCGGCAAGACGCTGGACAGGCTCGCCGCCCAGCTCAAGGCCAGTCTGGGGCAGTTCCGCGCCTAGTCACCTGCACGGATGGGGGTTATTGCAGCCCCCAAGAAAACAAAAAACCGAGCACTTGGCTCGGTTTTGTTTGTTTGGTGCCCAGAAGAAGACTCGAACTTCCACGACCTTGCGGTCACCAGCACCTGAAGCTGGCGTGTCTACCAATTTCACCATCTGGGCATGGCGCTGATTTAATTAGATTTTTCGCGAGAGTGCAACTGAATTTTTGAATTTGTTGGAGGCACGGCGGGGGATGCACTTGCAGCGAGGGGCAGGGCGCAAGACGTGATCTACGCTAACGGATATTTTTACTACGCTTGACTTTTCAAACCGCAAAATGCACAAAACCGAGCCTAAGCTCGGTTTCGTTGAATTGGTGCCCAGAAGAAGACTCGAACTTCCACGACCTTGCGGTCACCAGCACCTGAAGCTGGCGTGTCTACCAATTTCACCATCTGGGCAGTTCGTTGATTTCATTCGATATTTCGTTTGATTTCAACTACAACTTGGCAGTGCCGTCGTTGTGGGGCGCATCTTACGGAGGAGATTGAGGGCTGTAAAGCCCCCGTGCGAAAATAATTTGAAATAGCGAAAAGCCCCAGCAAATGCTGTCTTCGCGTTTCAATCTGGTATATGCCAAACTAATTACATACAGATAAGGTGAATTCATTCTAATGGCCGATTGGCAGTCCCTCGATCCCGAGGCCGCTCGTGAAGCGGAAAAATACGAAAACCCCATCCCTAGCCGTGAGCTGATTCTGGCGCACCTCTCCGAGCGCGGTTCGCCTGCTGCCCGGGAGCAGTTGGTGGAAGAGTTTGGCCTGACGACTGAAGATCAGATCGAAGCCTTGCGGCGTCGGCTCCGTGCCATGGAGCGCGATGCCCAATTGATTTACACCCGCCGTGGCACGTACGCACCGGTCGACAAGCTGGACCTCATCCTGGGTCGCATCAGCGGTCACCGTGACGGCTTCGGTTTCCTGGTCCCGGATGATGGCTCCGACGACCTGTTCATGAGCCCTGCGCAGATGCGTCTGGTGTTCGACGGTGACCGCGCACTGGCGCGCGTCTCGGGTCTGGACCGTCGCGGTCGACGCGAAGGCGTGATTGTCGAAGTCATTTCCCGCGCGCACGAAACCGTAGTGGGTCGCTATTTCGAAGAAAGCGGCATCGGTTTCGTTCAGCCGGACAACCCAAAAATCCAGCAAGAAGTGCTGATCACCCCTGGCCGTAACAACGGCGCCAAGGTCGGTCAGTTCGTCGAGGTGAAAATCACCCACTGGCCGACTCCGCGTTTCCAGCCGCAGGGCGACGTGGTTGAGGTGGTGGGCAATTACATGGCGCCCGGCATGGAGATCGATGTCGCGCTGCGTACCTACGACATCCCTCACGTCTGGCCCGAGGCGGTGCTCAAGGAGGCCGCGAAGCTGAAGCCGGAAGTAGAGGAGAAGGACAAGGAAAACCGCGTCGATCTGCGTCACCTTCCATTCGTCACCATCGACGGTGAAGACGCCCGCGACTTCGACGACGCCGTTTTTTGCGAAGCCAAGCCCGGCAAGCTGCGCCTGTTCTCCGGCGGCTGGAAGCTCTATGTGGCGATCGCCGACGTATCAAGCTACGTGAAGCTCGGCTCGGCGCTCGACGCTGAGTCTCAGGTGCGCGGCAACTCCGTGTATTTCCCTGAGCGCGTGATCCCGATGCTTCCTGAGCAGCTGTCCAACGGGCTGTGCTCGCTGAATCCGCTGGTTGATCGTCTGGCAATGGTTTGCGAGATGACTATCTCCAAAGCCGGCGAGATGACCGACTACGTTTTCTACGAAGCCGTGATCCACTCCCATGCACGCCTGACCTACAACAAGGTCAGCTCGATGCTGGAGCATCCCAAAGCCGCCGAAGCCAAGCAGCTGCGCGAGCAGTATGGCGACGTCGTGCCGCACCTGAAGCAGCTTTATGCGCTGTACAAAGTGCTGTTGGGCGCTCGGCATGTCCGCGGTGCCATCGATTTTGAAACTCAGGAAACCCGGATCATTTTCGGCACTGAGCGCAAAATCGCCGAGATCCGTCCGACCACTCGAAACGATGCGCACAAGCTGATTGAAGAATGCATGCTCGCTGCGAACGTGGCGACTGCTGCGTTTCTCAAGAAGCATGAGATCCCTGCCCTGTATCGCGTGCACGACGGTCCGCCGCCTGAGCGCCTGGAAAAGCTGCGTGCCTTCCTCGGCGAGTTGGGTCTTTCCCTGCACAAGGGCAAAGACGGCCCGACGCCGAAGGACTATCAGGCGCTGCTCGAAACCATCAAGGACCGTCCGGATTACCACCTTATCCAGACCGTTATGCTGCGTTCGTTGAGCCAGGCGGTGTACAGCTCGGATAACCATGGCCACTTTGGTTTGAATTACGAGGCGTACACCCACTTTACCTCGCCGATTCGTCGCTACCCGGACTTGCTGACTCACCGCGCGATCCGCAGTGTGATCCGCTCCAAGCAGGAAACGCCGCACGTTCGCCGTGCCGGTGCTCCGGTCATTCCGAAGGCCCGTATTTACCCGTACGACGAAGCGATGCTCGAGCAACTGGGCGAACAGTGCTCGATGAGCGAGCGCCGTGCCGATGAGGCAACCCGCGACGTGACGAACTGGCTGAAATGCGAGTTCATGAAAGACCGCGTTGGCGAGTCGTTCCCGGGCGTGATCACGGCTGTCACCGGCTTTGGTCTGTTCGTCGAGCTGACCGATATCTACGTCGAAGGCCTGGTGCACGTCACCGCATTGCCGGGTGACTACTACCACTTCGATCCGGTCCATCATCGCCTGGCCGGCGAGCGTACAGGCCGTAGTTTCCGCCTGGGCGACACCGTTGAAGTGCGCGTCATGCGTGTTGATCTGGACGAGCGCAAGATCGATTTCGAAATGTCCGAGAAAACCACCAGCGCGCCGATCGGCCGGAAGCGTCGGACGTCCGAGCCTGCCGCGGCAGAGAAGGTCAAGGATTCCAAGGAATCGTCGTCTGCCTCCAAGTCCGGTCGCCGCACTGCGAAAGAGCCTGTTGCCGAGGCCTATCGGCCAAGTGATGCGGCTGCCAAGAATGCAGAAGTGCGCAAAAGCCGTGAAATGAAAAAAGCCCTGCTGACTGAAGCCAAGGGTGGTAGCAAGGCATCGTCGGGAAAGTCGACGAGTGATTCTGCTGGGGCTTCCGGTAAAACCAGCAAGCATCGCAAAGGCTCGTCCAAGTCGGGTTCGGCCTCTGCTTCAGGCGGTGGCAGCGTGCGCAAACCTAAGGCCAAGTCATGAGTCAGCTGGAAAAAATCTACGGCGTTCATGCTGTGGAGGCGCTGTTGCGTCATCACCCCAAGCGGGTCAAGCAGATCTGGCTGGCTGAAGGCCGCAGCGACCCGCGGGTTCAAGTGCTCATCGAACTCGCTGCGCAAAACCGCGTGTCGGTGGGGCAAGCCGAGCGCCGCGAAATGGATGCCTGGGTAGAAGGTGTACACCAGGGCGTGGTAGCGGATGTCAGCCCGAGCCAGGTCTGGGGCGAGGCGATGCTCGACGAGCTGCTCGACCGCACTGAAGGTCCGCCACTGATCCTGGTTCTGGATGGCGTCACCGACCCCCATAACCTCGGCGCATGTCTACGGACGGCCGATGCAGCCGGTGCTCTGGCGGTGATCGTGCCCAAGGACAAGTCTGCGACGTTGACGCCGACCGTTCGGAAAGTGGCATGCGGTGCAGCGGAGGTCATTCCTCTCGTCGCCGTGACCAACCTGGCTCGCACGCTGGAAAAACTCCAGCAACGTGGGCTGTGGGTCGTCGGCACTGCGGGCGAGGCCGAGCAGGAGTTGTATCAGCAGGATCTGACGGGCCCGACCATCCTGATCATGGGCGCCGAAGGCAAAGGCATGCGCCGCCTGACCCGCGAGCATTGCGACTACCTGGTGCGCCTGCCAATGGCTGGCAGCGTCAGCAGCCTCAACGTTTCGGTCGCGACAGGCGTCTGCCTGTTTGAAGCCCTGCGTCAGCGCGCCGCTGCCAAGAAGTAGTCAGTCAAAAGCGGCAAGCTCCAAGCTTCAAGCTGCAAGCCGGTCACGCTCAGGCTTGTAGCTTGTAGCTTGTAGCTTGTAGCTTGTAGCTTGTAGCTTGTAGCCATTGTTCAAATATTCACCAATCTCCTTGCGCCCCTCCGACCCCTTCTCTACAATTGCGCCCCTTGCTGTCATGGCAGGCGCTCATGTGCCTGTCCCTGTGCAAGATAAACCAGTGTTATTCACTCCTTGTCTGACCGCTTTGGCGGCAGGCTACAACCCGTAAGGAGCATTCATGCGTCATTACGAAATCATCTTTCTGGTTCACCCGGACCAGAGCGAGCAAGTCGGCGGCATGGTAGAGCGTTACACCAAGCTGATCGAAGAAGACGGCGGCAAGATCCACCGTCTGGAAGATTGGGGCCGTCGTCAACTGGCCTATGCAATCAACAATGTTCACAAGGCTCACTACGTGATGCTGAACGTTGAGTGCACTGGCAAGGCTCTGGCCGAGCTGGAAGACAACTTCCGTTACAACGATGCCGTGATCCGTAACCTTGTCATCCGTCGCGACGAAGCTGTTACTGGCCAGTCCGAAATGCTCAAGGCTGAAGAAAACCGCAGTGAGCGCCGTGAGCGTCGCGACCGTCCTGAGCACTCCGACGCCGAAGGCGTTGATGGTGATGACAGCGACAACAGCGATAACGCTGACGAGTAATCCACGGACCTTTTGAGGAGCCCATTACATGGCACGTTTCTTCCGTCGTCGTAAATTCTGCCGCTTCACAGCTGAAAATGTGAAGGAGATCGATTACAAAGATCTCAACACCCTGAAAGCCTACGTATCTGAAACCGGCAAGATCGTTCCTAGCCGCATTACTGGTACCAAAGCTCGTTATCAGCGTCAGCTGGCTACCGCTATCAAGCGCGCCCGCTTCCTGGCCCTGTTGGCCTACACCGACAGCCACGGCCGCTGAGACCAGGTAGTCGACAAACGCAGTAAGGGATAGATCGCATGCGCGCCATGGCTGAATTCATCATGCGCGGCCGCATGCAGGCCACTCTCGTAGTGGTTGGATGTGCGGCATTGCCGCTGTTGTTCTGGTTGAGTGCTGCTGCAGGTTGCCTTGTGCTCCTGCGACGCGGGATCAGTGACGCGTTAGGCGTCCTTGCCTGGGCTCTGCTGCCGGCTTTGGTCTGGTGGTATTTCGGTGAACCTCGCACCCTGATGGTGTTGCTGGGTTCCTGGGGGCTGGCCGCCGTGTTGCGTGCCAGCGAGTCTTGGGTCCGCGTGCTGCTGGTCAGCGTGGCGGTTGGATTGTTGTATGCAGTGGTTCTGGGCGCGGTGTTTCGCGAGCCCATCGAAGCCATGGCGGGGGAGCTGCAAAAGCTCCTGCCCCACGTCTTCGGTGATGTCTACCAGCAGATGTCGGTAGAAGAGCGAGCGCGTTTGGGGGCACTGATTACGCCAGTCCTCAATGGCCTGATTGCAGCGTTGTTGCAGATCGTCAGCGTGGTATGCCTGCTCCTTGGGCGGTACTGGCAGGCGTTGTTGTATAACCCGGGCGGTTTCGGACGCGAATTTCGCAGCCTGAAACTCCCGCGGGCACCGATGCTGGTGCTGCTGGTGTGCATGTTGGTGGGGCCGAATTTCGGTCCTCAACTGGCGATGCTGACACCGTTGTGCAGCGTGCCGCTCATGTTCGCGGGGCTGGCCCTGATTCACGGTCTGGTGGCTGCAAAGCGCCTGACACGGTTCTGGCTGGTAGGGTTGTACGTCACGCTATTGCTGTTCATGCAGCTGATCTATCCGTTGCTGGTGGTGTTTGCCATTGTCGACAGCCTGATTGATTTTCGCGGCCGTCTGGCGTCGAAAGACGCCGATAACGGTTCTGCGAACGGTGAAGGTTAAAGTTAAGAGGTTTTACCAAATGGAACTCATCCTGCTGGAAAAAGTCGCCAACCTGGGCAACCTGGGCGATAAAGTAAACGTTAAGGCTGGCTACGGTCGTAACTTCCTGCTGCCTTTCGGCAAAGCAACCGCTGCAACCGCTGCCAACGTGGCCGCGTTTGAAGAGCGTCGTGCAGAGCTGGAAAAAGCTGCCGCCGAGAAGAAAGCTTCTGCTGAAACTCGTGCTGCTCAACTGGCAGAGCTGGAAGTGACTATCACTGCCACCGCTGGTGACGAAGGCAAGCTGTTCGGTTCGATCGGTACTCACGACATCGCTGACGCACTGACCGCCTCTGGCGTTGAAGTGGCCAAGTCTGAAGTTCGTCTGCCGAACGGCACCATCCGTAACGTTGGCGAATACGACGTAGCCGTGCACCTGCACAGCGACGTTGAAGCTACCGTTCGCGTTGTTGTTGTAGCTGCTTAAGCAGTATGGTTTCTGCGCTTCGGTGCGGAAGTCTGATTGGCTGATGACTCGCTCCTCGGTCGGTTAGCATTGGGCACGTTCCTGTTCGCAGGTCGTGCCCTTTGTCATTTCTGAGTATCCTGATTCAACCCCCTGATTTCCGTGTGGCCATGAACGACATCTCCGCTCCCGAGCAATATGACCTGCAAACCGCTGCCCTGAAGGTGCCGCCGCATTCCATCGAGGCCGAACAGGCCGTGCTCGGTGGTCTGATGCTGGACAACAACGCCTGGGAGCGCGTGCTTGATCAGGTGTCGGATGGCGATTTCTATCGTCATGACCACCGTCTGATATTCCGCGCCATTGCCAAGCTGGCGGATCAGAACCAGCCGATCGACGTCGTGACCCTGGCAGAGCAGCTCGACAAGGAGGGCCAGACCTCGCAAGTCGGTGGCCTGGGTTACCTGTCGGAACTCGCGAAGAACATTCCGTCTGTCGCGAACATCAAGGCCTATGCCCAGATCGTTCGTCAGCGCGCGACGCTGCGCCAATTGATCGGCATCAGTACCGAGATCGCTGACAGTGCGTTCAACCCGGAAGGGCGTACCGCCGAAGAGATTCTCGACGAGGCCGAACGGCAGATCTTCCAGATCGCCGAGGCGCGGCCCAAGACAGGCGGGCCGGTTAGCGTCAACGACCTGCTTACCCGGGCGATTGACCGCATCGATACGCTGTTCAACATCGGCGACGGCATCACCGGTCTTTCCACGGGCTACGCTGATCTTGATGAAAAAACCAGTGGTCTGCAGCAGTCAGACCTGATCATTGTCGCCGGCCGTCCGTCGATGGGTAAGACCACCTTCGCGATGAATCTCGTGGAAAACGCGGTGCTGCGCAGCGACAAAGTGGTGCTGGTCTACTCGCTGGAGATGCCAGGCGAATCGCTGATCATGCGTATGCTGTCGTCGCTGGGCCGTATCGACCAGACCAAGGTGCGTTCCGGTCAGCTCGATGACGATGACTGGCCGCGCCTCACATCGGCGGTCAATCTGCTCAACGATCGCAAGCTGTTCATCGACGACACGGCCGGCATCAGCCCGTCGGAGATGCGAGCGCGTACGCGGCGCCTGGTCCGCGAGCACGGCGATATCGGCCTGATCATGATCGACTACCTGCAATTGATGCAGATTCCTGGCTCCAGTGGCGATAACCGGACGAACGAGATTTCCGAAATCTCCCGTTCCCTGAAAGCGCTCGCCAAGGAATTCAATTGCCCGGTGGTTGCGCTTTCTCAGCTCAACCGCTCCCTCGAGCAACGTCCCAATAAGCGCCCGGTGAACTCCGACTTGCGGGAATCCGGAGCGATCGAGCAGGACGCCGACGTCATCATGTTCGTGTACCGGGATGAGGTGTATCACCCCGAGACCGAACACAAGGGCATCGCTGAAATCATCATCGGCAAGCAGCGTAACGGCCCGATCGGGTTTATCCGGCTGGCGTTTATCGGCAAATACACCCGCTTCGAGAACCTCGCGCCGGGCAGTTACAACTTTGATGATGATGAATAAGTAGGGCTCTGGACCGGGACTTTGATGCCGGAAGGGCACCAGAGTCCAGAGTCATGCCGATCACTTATCCGACTACTGTCGTCGGACTTGATCAAAATTTGTGCTATTCTCCGCGCCCGCGAATTTCCAAGCGAAAATCGCCCCCAGACACGAACACTGGTCATCGATATGCAAGCAGCCAAGCCGTTATTTGACTATCCGAAGTACTGGGCCGAATGTTTCGGCCCAGCGCCTTTCCTGCCAATGAGCCGGGAAGAAATGGATCAGCTTGGCTGGGATTCCTGCGACATCATTATTGTCACGGGTGATGCCTACGTCGATCACCCTTCTTTTGGCATGGCGATCATCGGCCGGCTGCTGGAGTCCCAAGGCTTCCGCGTCGGGATCATTGCGCAGCCCGACTGGAAGTCAAAAGACGACTTCATGAAGCTCGGCGAGCCGAACCTGTTCTTCGGCGTCGCGGCCGGCAACATGGATTCGATGATCAACCGCTACACCGCCGACAAAAAGATCCGCTCCGATGACGCCTACACCCCAGGCGGCATGGCGGGCAAGCGTCCAGACCGTGCGAGTCTGGTCTACAGCCAGCGCTGCAAGGAAGCCTACAAGAACGTGCCGATCGTTCTGGGTGGCATCGAAGCATCGCTGCGCCGCATCGCTCACTATGACTACTGGCAGGACAAGGTTCGCAACTCGATCCTGATCGACGCCTGCGCTGACATCCTGCTGTACGGCAACGCCGAGCGGGCTATCGTCGAAGTGGCGACTCGCCTGTCCTATGGCGAAACGATCGAAAGCATCACCGACGTGCGCGGCACGGCATTCATTCGTCGTGATACGCCGGAGGGCTGGTACGAAGTCGACTCAACGCGCATTGACCGTCCAGGCAAGATCGACAAGATCATCAACCCGTACGTGAACACTCAAGACACCCAGGCCTGTGCCATTGAGCAGGAAAAGGGTGACGTCGAGGATCCGAACGAAGCGAAGGTCGTGCAGATCCTGGCGAGCCCTCGCATGACCCGCGACAAGACGGTCATACGTCTGCCGTCGATGGAGAAAGTGCGCGGCGACGCGGTGCTCTATGCCCACGCCAACCGCGTATTGCACCTGGAAACCAACCCGGGCAACGCCCGCGCGCTGGTCCAGAAGCATGGCGAGGTGGACGTCTGGTTCAATCCGCCGCCCATTCCGATGACCACCGAAGAAATGGACTACGTGTTCGGCATGCCATACGCGCGCATTCCGCACCCGGTGTACGGCAAGGAGAAGATTCCGGCCTACGACATGATCCGTTTCTCGGTGAACATCATGCGCGGCTGCTTCGGCGGCTGCACGTTCTGCTCCATCACCGAGCATGAAGGCCGGATCATTCAGAACCGTTCCCATGATTCGATCATCCGCGAGATCGAAGAAATCCGTGACAAGGTCCCCGGCTTCACCGGCGTGATCTCCGACCTTGGCGGTCCGACGGCGAACATGTATCGCATCGCCTGCAAGAGCCCGGAAATCGAGTCCGCGTGCCGTAAGCCGTCCTGCGTGTTCCCGGGAATCTGCCCGAACCTGAACACCGATCACTCGGCATTGATTCAGCTGTACCGCAGCGCCCGTGAACTGCCCGGCGTGAAGAAGATTCTGATCGCGTCCGGTCTGCGTTACGACCTGGCGGTGGAATCGCCCGAGTACGTCAAGGAACTGGTGACCCACCACGTCGGCGGTTACCTGAAGATTGCGCCTGAGCACACCGAAGAAGGTCCGCTCAACCAGATGATGAAACCGGGCATTGGCAGCTACGACAAGTTCAAGCGCATGTTCGAGAAGTACTCCAAGGAAGCGGGCAAAGAGCAGTACCTGATTCCTTACTTCATCGCGGCTCACCCGGGCACGACCGACGAAGACATGATGAACCTCGCGCTGTGGCTCAAGGGCAACGGCTTCCGCGCGGATCAGGTACAGGCGTTCTACCCGTCACCGATGGCCAGTGCGACGGCCATGTATCACTCTGGCAAGAACCCGCTGCGCAAGGTCACGTACAAGAGCGATTCGGTCACCATCGTCAAGAGCGAAGAGCAACGCCGTCTGCACAAGGCGTTCCTGCGCTATCACGATCCGAAGGGCTGGCCGATGCTGCGTGAGGCACTGGAGCGTATGGGCCGTGCCGATCTGATCGGGCCGGGCAAGCATCAGCTGATCCCGCTGCATCAGCCGGAAACCGACACCTATCAGAGCGCGCGCCGCAAGAACTCGACGCCGGCTGGTAGCCACAAGGTTGCCAGGACCACCAAGATCCTGACGCAGCACACCGGCTTGCCTCAGCGCGCAAGCGACGGCAGCAAGCCTTGGGACAAGCGCGAAGAGGCTAAGGCTGCGGCGGCTGCTCGTAACAAGCAGGCAGCCAAGGATCGTTCGGATGCCGCCAAACCCGGCAAAGGCAAGAAGCCTTCGCGCCAGCCGGTTTTCCCACGGTAAGGTCCCGCGCTAGGCGATACCGAACAACAAAACGCCAGCTTTCGAGCTGGCGTTTTGCATTCTAGTGCAAATAACCCCACCCGCCTCATTTCCGTGCGACCCTTGCACCATTCGTTGAAGCGGGCGCGATTTTGGTGCTGTGCTTGGCTGAACATGCTACCTCCAGGCCGGAGGCGCCTGATTTGCCGGGGTGGCATAAGTCTTGCGCAGCTCCGTTACCGTCCAGGCTCGCAGGAGGCACGCCGTGTCGATTCACATTGCCTTGCACCACGTCACGCATTACCGCTACGAACGCGCGGTAGAGCTGGGGCCGCAAATCGTCCGCTTGCGCCCGGCGGCTCATAGCCGTACGCGGGTATTGTCGTATTCGCTGAAAGTCCTTCCTGAAAACCACTTCATCAACTGGCAGCAGGACCCGCAGGGTAATTATCTGGCGCGGTTGGTGTTCCCGGAAAAGACCAGCGAGCTGCGCATCGAAGTGGACCTGGTCGCCGAAATGGCAGTGTTCAATCCCTTCGACTTCTTCCTTGAGCCCTACGCCGAGAAGATCCCGTTCACCTATGCCCGCGAAGAGCATCACGAGCTGCAGCCCTATCTGGAAAAGCTGCCGCTGACCCCAAGGTTTCAGGCGTACCTGGACAGCATCGACCGCACGCCGATTCCGGCGATCGACTTTTTGGTCGGCCTTAATCAGCGTCTGGCCAACGATATCGGTTACCTGATCCGCATGGAACCGGGCATTCAGACGCCTGAATACACCCTCGAAAACGCTTCTGGTTCCTGCCGTGATTCGGCGTGGCTGCTCGTGCAGTTGCTGCGTCATCTGGGGCTGGCTGCGCGGTTTGTGTCCGGGTATTTGATTCAGCTCAAGGCTGATGTCAAAGCGCTGGATGGACCCTCCGGCACCGACGTCGATTTCACTGACTTGCACGCCTGGTGTGAGGTGTATCTGCCCGGTGCCGGCTGGGTGGGCCTTGACGCGACGTCCGGCCTGTTTGCCGGTGAGGGTCACATTCCGCTGGCCTGCAGTCCCGAACCATCTTCAGCGGCGCCCATCAGTGGCATGGTCGAGCCCTGCAACACCGAGTTCACCCACGAGATGTCGGTGCAGCGCATCTGGGAGGCGCCGCGCGTCACCAAGCCGTATACCGAAGAGCAGTGGCAGGATATTCAGGCGCTGGGACGTCAGATCGATAACGATCTGGTCGCCCACGACGTACGCCTGACCATGGGCGGCGAGCCCACGTTTGTCTCCATCGACGACCGTGACGGCGATGAATGGAACACCGCCGCGCTGGGCCCGAAGAAGCGTCTGCTCTCCGCCGAGTTGTACCAGCGCATGCGCAACCATTACGCGCCCCAGGGCATCGTTCATTTCGGTCAGGGCAAGTGGTACCCCGGCGAGCAACTGCCGCGCTGGTCACTGAACTGCTTCTGGCGCCGAGATGGGCAGCCCGTGTGGCGCAACAATGCGCTGGTCGCTGACGAGACCCGGGACTACGGCGCCGACAGCGAGATGGCGGGCAGTTTCCTGCGCAGCGTCGCCGAGCGGCTGAAGCTGCCGGCGCGTTACGTTTTCCCGGCCTACGAAGACCGTTTCTATTACCTGTGGCGTGAGGGCGCGCTGCCCAAAAACGTCAGCGCCGACGCTTCGCGCCTTGAGGACCCCCTCGAACGTGCGCGCCTGCGCAACGTGTTTTCCCAAGGGCTGGACACCATCATTGGCCACGTTCTGCCACTGGCGCGAACCGCTGCCGACGATCAATGGCAGAGTGGTCGCTGGTACCTGCGCGACGAGCATTGCCGCCTGGTGCCCGGAGATTCTGCCCTCGGCTATCGCTTGCCGCTGGCCTCGCAGCCGTGGGTCAAAGCGGCCGAGTACCCCTACATCCATCCGACCGACCACAACCAGGCATTTGCCGAGTTGCCCGACCGAGACGAGGTTGAGTCGCGACTGGACAGCCTGGCAGAGCAGGGCGACCCCAGCGTCGACCGCGAACCCGAGATCGACGAGTCCGCCGATTGGCTGACCCGCACCGCATTGAGCGCCGAAGCGCGGGGCGGACGGTTGTATCTGTTCATGCCGCCGCTGCAATCCCTTGAGGCCTACCTGGAACTGGTCGCCGCCATCGAAGCGACGGCTGAAGACATGCGCTGCCCGGTGTTACTGGAAGGATACGAACCGCCGAGCGATCCGCGTCTGGCGAACTTCCGCATCACCCCGGATCCGGGTGTGATCGAAGTGAACGTACAGCCCTCGTCCACCTGGGATGAACTGGTGGAACGCACCGAGTTTCTCTACGAGCAAGCGCGCCTGACCCGACTGACCACCGAGAAATTCATGATCGACGGGCGCCACACCGGCACCGGCGGTGGCAACCATTTTGTCCTCGGTGGCGCGACGCCGGGCGATTCGCCCTTCCTGCGCCGGCCGGATCTGCTGCGCAGCCTGTTGAGCTACTGGCATAACCACCCGTCGCTGTCCTACCTGTTCTCCGGATTGTTCATCGGGCCGACTTCGCAGGCGCCGCGGGTCGACGAAGCGCGTAACGACTCGTTGTACGAGCTGGAAATCGCCTTTTCACAAATGCCCAAGCCGGGCGAAGAATGCGCGCCGTGGCTGGTGGACCGGCTGCTGCGCAACCTGCTGATCGACGTGACCGGCAACACCCACCGCGCAGAATTCTGCATCGACAAACTGTATTCGCCTGACGGTGCTACTGGCCGGTTGGGCCTGCTGGAGCTGCGCGCGTTCGAGATGCCGCCGCACGCCCGGATGAGCCTGGCGCAACAGCTGTTGCTGCGGGCACTGGTCGCGCGTTTCTGGCGCGAGCCTTATGCACCGGCGAAACTGGCGCGCTGGGGCACCGAGCTGCACGACCGCTTCATGCTGCCGCATTTCATCCAGCAGGATTTCGATGACGTCATCGCCGAGCTCAACAGCGCCGGTTATCCCGTACGCGCCGAGTGGTTCGCGGCGCATCTGGAGTTTCGCTTCCCGAAGGTTGGCGACTACGCCGTCAGCGGCATCGAGCTGGAACTGCGTCAAGCGCTGGAGCCGTGGCACGTGCTGGGTGAGGAGGGTGCAGCGGGTGGCGCGGTTCGGTATGTGGACTCGTCGCTTGAGCGCTTGCAGCTGAAGGTCACCGGCCTGCCGCCGCAGCGTTACATGCTCACCTGCAACGGCGTGCCGGTACCCCTGCGACCGACCGGGCGCGTAGGGGAATTCGTCGCAGGGGTACGTTTCCGCGCCTGGCAGCCGACCAATGCCTTGCAGCCGACGATCCCGGTCCATGCGCCGCTGGTCTTCGACATCCTCGACACCTGGATGCAGCGCTCGCTGGGGGGCTGCGAGTACCATGTCGCCCACCCTGGGGGGCGCAATTACGAAACCCTGCCGGTGAACGCCAATGAGGCGGAAAGCCGACGTCTGGCGCGGTTCTTCCGGGTCGGCCACAGCCCCGGCAAACTGCAGGTTCCTGCACTGACCCTCAACGATGAACTGCCGATGACCCTGGATTTACGCCTGCATCGGTAGCCGCGCCGGCGACCTGACGTGAGATCAGGTCGCCGTGCCGCACGTATAAAACGTGGAAAGCGGCGCCTGCGTGTCATGTTGTCTGCGCTAGTCTGAGCGCAGTTGATTCGAGTCCCTTTGTTGTCTGCCGAGCCTTCCATGCCTGACCTGCTTGACCACTATCCGCTCACCCCGGGTACCTACCACGAGATGCTGGATGCCAGCGGCGCCGTTCGGCCCCATTGGCAGCGTTTGTACGAGCATCTCCAGCGCAGCACACCTGCGCAGCTGATCCAGCGTCAGGCGCTGCTCGCCCGGCAGATTCAGGAAAACGGCGTCACCTACAACGTCTACGCCGACCCCAAGGGTGCCGATCGGCCCTGGGAACTGGACATGCTGCCCCATGTGATTCCAATGGAAGAATGGCAGCCATTGGCGGCCGGCATCGCCCAGCGCGCGCGTCTGCTCAATGCCGTGCTGGCCGATCTCTACGGCCCGCAGGAACTGATCGCCGAAGGTCTGCTGCCATCGGAACTGGTGTTCGGCCACAACAATTTTCTCTGGCCATGCCAGGGCGTAAAACCGCCTGAAGGCACTTTTCTGCATGTGTACGCGGTTGACCTGGCGCGCACGCCCGATGGCCGCTGGTGGGTGACCGCCGACCGGACTCAGGCGCCGTCGGGTGCCGGTTATGCGCTGGAAAGCCGTCTGATCGTGTCGCGGGCATTCCCCGAGCTGTACCGGGATCTGCAGGTCCAGCACCTCTCGAATTTCTTTCGGTCGCTGCAGGAAACCCTCGCGCGTCAGGCACCGACCAGCCACGAAGCCCCGTTGGTGGTGTTGCTGACGCCCGGGCGTTTCAACGAGAGCTATTTCGAGCATCTTTATCTGGCCGGTCAGTTGGGCTACCCACTGGTGGAAGGCAGCGACCTGACGGTGCGCGACGCCACGGTGTACCTGAAAACCCTCAGCGGCCTGCGTCGTGTACACGCGATCATGCGCCGTCTGGACGACGACTTCTGCGATCCGCTGGAGCTGCGCACCGATTCGGCGCTGGGCGTGCCGGGCCTGCTGCAAGCCGTGCGTCAGGGCCGGGTGCTGGTCGCCAATGCCCTTGGCAGCGGCGTGCTGGAATCGCCGGGGCTGCTCGGGTTTCTGCCAAAGATCAATGAACACCTGTTTGGCGAAGAGCTGCTGCTGCCGTCGATCGCCACGTGGTGGTGCGGCGAGCCGCCGGTGCTGGCCCAAGCCTTGGAGAAGATGCCGGAGCTGCTGATCAAGCCTGCGTTCCCGTCCCAGAGTTTCGCCCCGGTATTCGGCCGTGACCTCAGCGACGAAGAGCGCAAGGCCCTGGCCGCGCGCATGCAGGCCCGGCCCTATGCCTACGTCGCGCAGGAACTGGCGCAGTTGTCCCACGCGCCGGTCTGGCACGGCGAGGAGCGTCAGCTGCAGCCCCGCGCCATCGGTATGCGCGTGTACGCAGTGGCTACGGCCGATGGCTACCGCGTCCTGCCGGGCGGATTGACCCGTGTGGCCGCCGACGCCGACGCCGACGTGGTGTCGATGCAACGGGGCGGCGCAAGTAAAGACACCTGGATTCTCGGTGAACGCCCACTGGGCAGCGAACCGTGGAAAAACCGCCACTCGCTGGGGGTGCACGACCTGATTCGGCGCGACCCGTATCTGCCGTCGCGTGTGGTGGAAAACCTGTTCTGGTTCGGCCGCTACTGCGAGCGCTGCGACAACAGCGCGCGCCTGCTGCGGATCATGCTCACGCGCTATGTCGACGGCGATGACCCCGTCGCCCTGCAAGCAGCGGTCGAGCTGGCCGAGCGACTTAATCTTCTGCCGCTCCAGGACGAAGAGGAGCCGCGCGAGCTACATGAACGTTTGCTTGAAGCTTTGCTGGGTGACGACTGGCCGTTCAGCCTGCGCTCCAACTTGCAGCGCTTGCAATGGGCGGCGTCCCAGGTGCGCGGCAAGTTGTCCCGCGAGAACTGGCAGGCGCTGGTGGAATTGCAGCGCGAAGCCATGAATCTAGAAACCGAGAGCCCTGATTTCGGCGAGCTGCTGGACTTTCTCAACCGCCTGGTGATGTCACTGGCGGCGCTGTCCGGTTTCGCACTGGACGACATGACTCGCGACGAGGGCTGGCGCTTCTTGATGATCGGGCGGCGCATCGAGCGCTTGCAGTTTCTCTGTACGACGCTGGCAGCATTCCTGCGCAGCGAGGCAGTGTTTCATCAGGACGCCCTGGACGGGCTCCTGGAACTGGGCAACAGCGGCATCACTTACCGCTCGCGTTATCTGGCCCTGCCGCAGCTGATCCCGGTGCTCGACCTGTTGGTGCTGGACGATCAGAACCCCCACGCGGTGTTGTTTCAGCTCAAGCTGGTGGCCCGCTCCGTGAAACGCATGAATGAGGATTTCGGCGTGCCTCAGGACAACGGCTTCACGGCGCTCATTCAGCGGCTGGCGGTGTTCGATCTGGGTTGCCTGGAAGAAGGGCTGTTCGGTGAGAGCAGCGTCAAGGCAGCGCTGGACGGCTTGGCGGATCTGCTGCAGACCATCGGTGACACCAGCGGCCATGTTTCTGACCGGCTTGCGCTGCGTCATTTTGCCCACGTCGACGATGTCAGTCAGCGCACGGTGTCTGTCTGATGAACAGTGCCCATTATCAGATCCTCCACGACACGCACTACAAGTACGACAGCCCGGTTTCCCTCGCCCAGCAGCTTGCGCATTTATGGCCGCGGCGCAGTCCCTGGCAGCGTTGCCTGGAGCAGCACCTGATCATCATCCCGACGCCCACCACGCGTCGCGATGAGCTGGACGTGTTTGGCAATCCGCTGACGCGCCTGGCATTCGAGCGCCCGCACGATGAGCTGCAGGTCAACGCGCGCCTGCGTGTTGAGGTGCTGGAACGGCCGCGGCTGGATTTCAATGTTTCCGCTTCCTGGGATGAGGCGCAGCATCGGCTGACCTACAGCGCGTCCAGAATGGCGCCGGACATCCTTGAGGCCTGTCGCTATCGCTTCGAATCCCCGTACGTTCACTTGAAGCAGACGTTCGTCGAGTTTTCCGCCAGCTGCTTTCCCGCCGGGCGGCCGCTGCTGCTGTGCGCGCAGGCGCTGATGGAGAAGATATTCGAAGAATTCACCTTTGATGGCGAGGCGACTCAAGTGGCCACGCCGCTGCTGGAAGTGCTGGAAACCCGCCGTGGCGTCTGTCAGGACTTCGCTCATCTGATGCTGGCGTGCGTACGCTCGCGCGGTCTGGCGGCGCGGTATGTCAGCGGCTATCTGCTCACCCAGCCGCCGCCAGGGCAGCCGCGGCTGATTGGCGCCGATGCCTCACACGCATGGGTGTCGGTGTTCTGTCCGGTGCTGGGTTGGGTGGATTTCGATCCGACCAACAACGTTCAGCCTGCGCTTGAGCACATCAGTCTGGCGTGGGGGAGGGATTTTTCGGACGTGTCGCCGTTGCGTGGGGTGATTCTGGGAGGCGGGAGCCACGACCCGGAAGTGCGCGTGACGGTAATGCCGATTGTGGGGTAGGTGGGCGTTGCTGTCGACGGGGCTGTGAGCGTACTGGCGATCAGGGGGTGTCAGCCAATGGATGGATCATGGCGAAAATCCCATCGCGAGCAAGCTCACTCCTACAGGTTTCGCGTTCATCCATCCCATTGCGCTGAATCAGACGATCACTCAGCGGGCTTTGCTTCGGCGGAGCCTTCAGCATCGGTAGAGTGTTCGGCTTCGGAAGAGCCTTCGGCGTTTTCGCCGTCTACGGCTGTACCTTCTCCAGCCTCTGCTTCAGCCTTCTCGGCCTGCTTGCGCTGTGCTTTTTCCTCTTTCTTTTGCTCTTTTGCCAGATCACGTTGGCGTTTGGCGAAGGAATAGTTGGGTTTGGCCATGGGCAGTCCTCGAGGCAGACGATAAGTCAGCACATTCTGCCTGAGAATGGTGCAAAACCGGCGTGGTATTTTTCCTCACCCGGTCATCGATGCCGGTCAGTCCCCCGGCATTACAGGTCTCAGCCGTTGGAAACAGCGCGTTGATAGACGCCGTAAGCCTGGCTGACGCGGTCGTAACTACCCGATGCGCCACAGGCGTAAGCGGCAAGCAGGCTGCGGAAAATGCTGGAAAGTTGCATGGGATCGTCCTGAAGGTGGGTGACAGGGCGATCTTATGCAGCCATCTTAGCGCTGACTGTTTGATTGTCTCGATGGCCCTGATAGAGGCCTCGCAGAGATGACCGGCAATAACGGTTGTTGAATTGTTCTAATTCAGGGCTGTCTTTGTATACGAAATCAAAGGCCACCCCACCAGGAGACGCACCATGATTCGCAAGCTTGTCGCTGCATCCGTTCTGACTTTGGCCAGTGGGCACCTGCTGGCGGCCGAATGCTCGGTCGAGGTCGATTCCACCGATCAGATGACGTTCACCACCAAGGCCATTGAAATCGATAAGAGCTGCAAGCAGTTCACCGTCAACCTGAAACACTCCGGCAGCCTGCCGAAGGCCGTCATGGGCCACAACGTGGTCATCAGCAAATACGATGACATGTCGCAGATCGCCACTGACGGCATGAGCGTTGGCATCGATAAGGATTATCTGAAGGACGGTGACACGCGCGTCATTGCCCACACCAAAGTCATCGGCGGAGGCGAGTCGGATTCGGTCACCTTCGACGTCTCCAAACTGGACCCGGCGGAGAAATACGGCTTCTTCTGCTCCTTCCCCGGCCACATCGGCATGATGAAAGGCACTGTCACGCTGAAGTGATCACTGGGCCTGCTTCGAGTCTGTCATCTTGAAGATGCCCTGGGCGTTGCTGCTGTCGAAGTTGAGATCGATCTTGCCGTTGTCAGGGTCGATCTTGCGCTGAATGAATTCGACGAATGAGCCCGGCACCTTGTGCGCCACGACGACACCCTCGGCATTCAGCAGCCCTCGGCTCACCGTGCACGCCTTGTACGCGGTCTGCATGACCCTTCCCGAACCTGACACCTCGATGCTGTCCTTCATCGGCCGCTCGCGCCGATTCTGTTCAGCGACCGTCGCTTCCAGATCCACCACCCGATCGGTCAGGTGATTGAAGCTATTGCCTTCGGTGGCGATCCACGCCATTTCCGCGCTTTCGCTGAGCAACTGGCGATAGTCATCTTCCCGAACAACGCCATGCTGGCGGCCAAACGCGCGATACAGCGCCGGTAGCAGCTGCATGGCTTCCATGAGGCTGCAATGCCGGGTCGTGCGGAGGCGACTCAGAACGCTCAAGTTTTCAGGACTCAACGGGTCGCGGCTCGAACCGACGACACGGCTGACCGCCTCTTGAAACGACTGACTGAGTCGGCCGGGGTGCAATTCGGAAACGAAGAACTGCGCGATGTCTTCCGGCAGGTCCATCTGGCGATAGCCCCAGCCGGTCATATTCAGTTTGGTCAGCGGGTAAGTGCGCACATCGGTGAAGCCCAGCGGCTCCAGCAGGCGCGAGAAGGCCTGACGCCCGCGCGGTAATTCACCGTTGTCTGCCCAATCGACGGTGCGAATGGCGCCATGGTCGAACACCACCTTGCGGCCGCCCTCGAATTGCTCGTCCACATAGCGAAGGCCAGCGGGCACGGCCTCTACCAGCTTGTGGAACAGGCAGAGGTTTAACGCTTCGGCCAGCCAGGCCCGATGGACCGCCTCGTCAGACCAGGAGAAACCACCCAATGCTTGTGGCACCTCGACGCGATGTTCGAGCCACGCCGCAGCGGGCTGGCCAACGGTGGACGCTACGAGGGTGAAGAGGCCTTGGAAAGGAGTCATGGATAGCGGCTCTGGGCGGGGAAGTCAAAGCGCTATGTAAGCCGTGATGACGAGCGCCATCAAGCGAAAAGAAATAACGGGTTCATTCCGTTTTTGAATGCAGCGCGTTTGCCGCCCGATGAATTTTTTATGCAAAACCCATCGGGCGCATTCATTGCTACTCGTTATGGCGCGTACGGCAGATCCCGTTTGTGCTGGGTCTTGCGGTAGGTGCTGACAATAATCTCGGCGGTTTCCTGCTTTACCGGCTCGCCGTGGAGGAAGGCGTCGATCTCGGCGTAGCTGATGCCGTGGGCCGCTTCGTCGGGTTTGCCGGGGACCAGTTCTTCGAGGTCGGCGGTTGGGACTTTCTCGACCAGGTTGTGCGGCGCGCCGAAGCTGCGCGCGATGGCGCGGACCTGGTTCTTCACCAGACCGCTCAACGGCGCCAGGTCGCACGCGCCGTCGCCGAACTTGGTGTAGAACCCCATGACCGCTTCAGCCGCATGGTCGGTGCCGATGACCAGACCGCCTCTTACGCCGGCAATGGCGTACTGCGCGACCATCCGCGCACGGGCCTTGATGTTGCCCTTGACGAAATCCACGGCACTGGCGGCCTGGCCTTCGAAGGCTTTGATCTGATCAACCAGCCCTTTCACCGAGGGCGCGATGTCCACCGTGTGGCGCTCGTCCGGGTTGATGAAATCCACCGATGCCGTGGCTTCATGTTCGTCGTGCTGGATGTGATACGGCAGGCGCACGGCGATGAAGGTGTAAGCATCGTCGCCTGTACTTTCACGCAGCTCGCGGATGGCGCGCTGGGCCATCAAACCCGCTGTCAGCGAATCCACGCCGCCACTGATGCCCAGTACAAGCACTTTCAGGCGGGCGTTATTCAGGCAGTCCTTGATGAATTGCACGCGGCGGCTGACTTCCGCCTGCAGCGCTTCGTCATTGGCGAAAGGCGGTTGGACGTTGAGCTGCCGGGCGATCTCGCGCTGTACGTCTTGCATGGTTGACTCCTTGAGCAAAAAAGGAATGGCATGGAAAAGGGGCGGCGGTCGGTGCTCGACTCAGGATGGCACCTTGAATACGTGGAGCAGGTAGGACACGAACTCCGGGTCCTTGCACTGGGTTTTGCCGGGCTCGTCGGAAATCTTGGCGACGGGCTGGCCGGCGCAGGCGGTCATTTTCAGCACGATGCTCATCGGCTGGATCCCCGGGATGTCGGCGGTCAGGTTGGTGCCGATCCCGAAACTGACGTTGATGCGACCACGCAGCGCGCGGAATATTTCCAGCGCCTTGGGCAGATTCAGGCCATCGGAGAACACCAGCGTCTTGCTCATCGGCTCAATGCCCAGCTTCTGATAGTGCCGGATGCATTTTTCGGCCCACTGCACAGGATCGCCCGAGTCGTGGCGCAGGCCGTCGAAGAGCTTGGCGAAGAACAGGTCGAAGTCGCCGAGGAAGGCATCGGTGGTGATGCAGTCTGTCAGCGCGATACCCAGCAGGCCGCGGTATTCGCGCACCCAGCAATCGAGCGCGGCAATCTGGCTGTCAATCAGGCGCGGGCCAAGTTGCTGATGGGCCATGATCCATTCGTGGGCCATCGTGCCGAGGGGTTTAAGGTCGAATTTGCGCGCCAGGTGCACGTTGCTGGTGCCGACGAACTGGCCGGGGAAATCCTTTTTCAACACCGAAACGACGTCCTCCTGCACCGCGTAGGAGAAGCGCCGGCGCGTGCCGAAGTCAGCCACTTTCAATTCCGCCAGTTCGTCGGCAGTGGCGGTTGCATTCAGCCAGTCGAATTTGCGATACAGCTGGTCGCGGGCCTGGCTGAGCAGGGTTTCGGGGTTGCGATGGCGATTGCGGACTTCGCTGACGATGGCCAGGACAGGCACTTCGAAGAGGATCACGTGCAGCCAAGGGCCTGAAAGGCGGATGCACAGTTCGTCGTTTTCGATGGTGGTCTGGACGTAGCGCAGGTTGAAGCGGAACAGCCCGAGGAAACGCAGGAAGTCGGGCTTCATGAAGTTGATGCGTTCGAGGAAACCGGTCTCCTCGACGCTCAGCGACAGTTCGCAGAGCTGCTCGATCTGATGGCGGATTTCGGTCAGGTACGGCCGGAGATCTTCACCGTTGCGGCAGCGAAACTCCCACTCCACTTCCACGTTGGGGTAGTTGTGCAGCACGGCCTGCATCATGCTCAGCTTATAGAGGTCGGTATCGAGCAGGTTCTGCACGATGCGGTCCGCGAAAGCGCTCTCACTCATTGTGTCGCTCCAGCCAGCAGCGGCCGCCAAGGTGCGGCCCGGGATTCAATTGGGTGTCGCATACAACCTTGCGGTAGCGCTGTGGCGGTACGTCCGGTTTGTTATTGACGATGGCCGACATAATGCCAGTCGTCGTGGAAGAGGGGCAGAAATGTTTCAGCGACTGACCATGTGCATTCCGTTGGAACGGCTGGAACTCCAACTGTAGGGACTGGCCTGAACTCCAATTGTGGGACAGGCTTTAGCCGGTCGGTGGTCACGCCGCAGATGTGATGGTGAGCGTACGGGCCTCTTCCCGGCTGAAGCCGGTCCTACGAACATCGCGTGTACCCAGTGGGGCTGGCTAGACCCCAATCGTGGGATCGCGTGCACTTGTAGGACTGGCTTTAGCTGGGAATGCGTCGGTGGTCACACCGCAGAGTGATGGTGAGCAACCGGGCCTCTTCCCGGCTGAGGCCGGTCCCACTAAAAGTATCGCGTTTATCCAATGGGAGTGTCTGGACCCCAATCCTGGGATCGCGTGCACTTGTAGGACTGGCTTTAGCCGGGAAGGCTTCAGTCGTCACACCGCAGAGTTGATGGTGGGCAAACTGGCCTCTTCCCGGCTGAAGCCGGTCCCACTAAAAGTATCGCGTTTATCCAATGGGAGTGTCTGGACCCCAATCCTGGGATCGCGTGCACTTGTAGGACTGGCTTTAGCCGGGA